>CACXGN010000011.1 GCA_902767225.1 uncultured Eubacteriales bacterium
ATTCAAATCCCATTTCACTTACTTTCAAACATAAAAAGAGACGGGCATGTAGCCAGTCTCTTTTTATGGCGGAGAAGATGGGATTTGAACCCATGCTACGCTTAACACATACTACTCCCTTAGCAGGGGAGCCCCTTGAACCACTTGGGTACTTCTCCAAATTGCCAATTAAATAAAACGAATATTAAGTTTTTTTGCCTTTCGGCGACCCTGCTAAGGTTTCCGCAGCAGGGGGACGACGCGTTAACAAACAGTTCGGTGAACTGTTTGTAGCCAAAGTCGCGAACGAACTATGTTCGGAGCCGGCACGAAGTGACCTTGAACCACTTGGGTACTTCTCCAAATTGCCAAATAATAAAACGAATATTAAGTTTTTTGCCTTTCAGCGACCCTGCTAAGGTTTCCGCAGCAGGGGGACGACGCGTTAACAAACAGTTCGGTGAACTGTTTATCGATACAAAATCGTTACTTCAAGTGAAAATAATGTTATCATAAAAAACTTTATTTGTCAAAGTATTTTTTATTTTTTTCGGCAATTTATAAAATAATATCGGAATCAAGGTTATCTTGCGACTTTTCTTCCGTTATCGGGCGCTTCGCCGTTCCGATTATAACTTTTTCACGCGTGGGGGAATATTTGTCCTTGCGGAGTTTTTTACTGTCTACTATTTTACCGTCTTTTTTTATCAGCAAATATCCCTCGCTTGCCGTTCCCGATTTAGGATAAGTTAAAATTTTGCTTTCGCCTTCGAAAAGGTCGGGATATTTACATGCCGTATCGGTTATTATCTCCTTTTCGGGCGGTTCGATACTTCCCGTTACCACGCTTTTGCGTTCGTAATCGAACTGTCTTTTTTCCCCGTAAATTTTAACGGTAAGTTTTTTTCCGTCAGCGGCGGTTCTGATAATTATAGGGTTATCAGTATCGTTAATAAATTTCAAGTCCGCCCAGCCGGAATTTACCATTGCGTCAAAACTCGGCGCAACGTAACTTACTTTTAACGAGTGTGGGTGAAATTCGGAAACAGGGAGACCTGCAAGCAGAACTGCGTTATAAAGGGTTGTTGAAACCTGACAAACGCCACCGCCGACTCCGTCTATAAATTCTCCGCCGACTATGATTTTTGCGCTTTTATATCCGCGACGGGTAGTGCGTTCGCCGACGGTATGATTAAAAGAAAATTCATTGCCTACGTCTATAAGCGTTTTATCGAGTGATTTTGCGGCAAGCATAATATTATTTTTCCGTTCGGCGGAAGACTTGGAATAATCCGTGGAAAACTCCGCCCTTAAAACAATTTTTTGGGGCTTTAAGTCGTAAAACGGCATATAGCAAAAAGTATTTGCAAAGGCTTTTTGCCCCGAACGGTCAAAATCGGATTTTCCAACGGGCGAAAGAGTAACCGTCAATACGGCGGCAAGTAAAACCGCGGCGCGCATCAAAAATTTTTTCATAAATCTTATTATGCGGAAAAAGTCTGATTTTAACCGTTTTTTAATTATTTACGTTTACTTGCAAAATTTTCCGCTTTAAGGTAAAATAAGGAATATGAAAGGCGCAATAATAATCAATCCGTATTTAATCCCCAAAGAAAGCGTTGATCAAGCCGAAAGGCTTAAAGCCGAATTTGAAGGTTTTGGGGTAAAGACGGATATAATCACGGACGGATTTATTCGCTCGGCAATAAAAGATAATAAGGTTGCTACGGAGTTTTGCGGCTATGATTTTGCCGTGTATTTGGATAAAGACAAGTATTTATCTGTGCAACTGGAAAAAGCGGGAATAAGGCTATTTAATTCGCACGCGGCGATAAGGGTTTGCGACGATAAGGGAGAGACCTATCTCGCGCTTATCGGTAGCGAACTGAATATCCCCGATACGATATTCGGCGCGTTATGTTACGGCGAAAAAACAGAGATATCAAAAAGCGCGTTAGATACAATTGCGGATAAATTAGGATTTCCTATCGTCGTTAAGGAAAGTTACGGATCGAGAGGGAACGGTGTGTATCTTGCAAGAACGATGGAAGAACTTGTTTCAGTTTCTGAAAAAGTTAAATTAAAACCGCATCTATACCAAAAGTATTTAGGATATAAAAAAGGCGTCGATATTCGGGTTATGGTGATAGGGGGCGAGGCTGTTTCCGCAATGGAGAGAGTGAACGAAAGTGATTTTAGGTCGAATGTAGCTCTTGGTGGAAAAGGAGAACGGTTCAAATTAACGCCCGAAATTAAGTCGGCCGCGGAAACCGCCGCAAAAACGCTCGGGCTTGACTATTGCGGGGTAGACGTGATTTTCGGAGAGAACGATAAACCGTATATCTGCGAAGTCAATTCAAACGCTTTTTTTGCCGAAACCGAGAAAGTTACGGGCGTGAACGTCGCAAAAAAATATGCCGAGTATATTTTGAAAACCTTAAATAAGTAAATAAAAAGCCCCGTTCCGCGCTTACGCGGAACGGGGCTAAATTATATAGTCAAATTAAAATTTTTTAAAGTTTAGTCTGAACTTTTTACCGAGCGGAAAATCGGCGGTTTTTGTTTCGTTTCCACGTTCGGTGAACGCCACCATAAGCGTTAAAATGATCATTGTCGGAACGGCTATAAATTCACAGGTATCGATAAACGCGTAAAGTTCAATTCCCAAAAACGCAAGCGTTAAAAAGAAGTTGCGATCGGAATTCGTTCTGCCTAAAATTCTTAACCGTTTATAATAGTAGTAAACATAAACGACAAGTCCGACGATACCCATCGTCGCCATAACTTCAAACAATACCGAGTGGAAGTTGAAAGTAGTTACCGCGCCGAATTCGTAAAATACCGGATTCATAAGGACATCGTTATAAAACCCGAGCCCCACGCCGAAAATGGGGTTATTCATAAAGCAGTATACGGCGCAAGTGTATAGGGGGGTTCTTCCGCTGTCGTTATAAAGTAGATCCTTAAACTTTTCAATTAACTTGCCAAAATCTAAAAAGAGCGAAGCCGCCGCCCAGCATAAAGTTATTATAAGAAGGACGTAAAGAGCGAAATGAACGCGCTTATAACTTTTCATACGGATAAGCGTGAACACGACGTATACGGGGGACAAAAGCAACATTAAAAAGAACGCGCCGTCGCTTCTCGATACGTATGCAGAAACGTAGAAGAACGCCAAAAGAATCAACCATGGGAAAATCATATCCGTTTTGGTTATTCTATAAAAGCACAAAGGCGTTGCAAGAAGAATAAGGCTTGCCACACAGTTTGTATGCCCCCAGCCCATAGAAGAGAACTGATATATCTTTCCGTTATCGAACTGTCCGTTGTTTAGGTAGATGGTTAAATATTTTAAGCAAAGTTCCGCGGCGCAGGATAGGGCTACGATTATCAAAACATCGATAAGATAAAGTTTTAAGTCAAAATCTTTCGGGGGGCGGATACTGTTTGTAAATATCAAATAAATGGCAAGCAGCATAACTCCGCAGCCGATAATGGTAGAAAACCCGTTTAAATATAGCGCCGTGTAAAACGAGCCGAGCCCGCCTATGAGCATGGCAATAGATACCAAAATCAATGGCAAAAACATTTCGCCGAAGCGGAATTTTGCAGGATAGAAAAAAAAGTGTGCGACAAGGCAAACTGCGGCGGGCGCCAAAATTATATATAGCGCTACGGAAGAAAAGACAGACAGATCCCCGAATATAAACGCGAAAGTGCAGATAATAGGTAGGGTAGGCGTTATATCTTCGAAAATCAAAAGAATTGCGCAAAAGAAAAACACATAAAGCGCAAGTCCCAACTGCCATAGATTTACCTGATATGCCGACAGGGCTATAAGGCTGATTATTATAGGGAATACTCTACTGTAAATAAAAGGAGCAAGAAATTCACGCAAAGAGAGTATCCCGTTTAGTTTTTTCGCAACTTCAACCATAACTCTTTAATTATAAAGCAAATTTAAAAGAATAACAAGTCGAAATATAGAGTTTTAAAAAATATTTAGTCTGTTTTTCTGCACTTTACACGATTAAAAAAGTGTGTTAATATTAAAAGGTTATAAACATAGGAATTATTTTTACGGTATGAGCGATAAAAACACTTTAAAATGGATAAGAGAAAGGTCTAAATCACAGCGTGGCAATATCGCGCTTTTGGTGGCACTTAACGTCTTGTTTTCTATGCTTTTAGTCGGCTTTGCGATTGCTATAAAAACGGTGATAGACGGGGCGATCGAAGGTGCCAAAACCGGTGAAACGACTAAACTTATAGTGGGCGCGTCCGTCCTTGTGGCAATAATATTTTTGCAGTTTGTTTTAAGATTTTCGGTCAACTATCTTGCTGAAAAAATCAAGGCAAAGTTAGAACTCGAATACAGAGAATATATTTTCGATCAGATTTTAAAGAAAAAATATTCCGAAATAAACCGTTATCACAGCGGCGAACTTATAAATAGGATCACGGCGGATGTTTCGGTGGTAAGCGAAAGCGTTTCTTCCATCGTTCCGTCGGTAGTGGCGGCGGTGGCAAGGCTCGTTTTTGCCGTGGCGGCGCTAATATATTTAGACTGGATCTTCGCTATCGCTTTTACCGTGGCGGGAATACTAGTATTTTCGGTAATAAGCGTTATGCGTAAAAAGTTGAAATCTTTGCATAAGGGCGTTCAGGAAACGGACGGGAAAGCCCGTTCTTTTATGCAAGAGTGCATTGAAAATCTTCTCGCAATAAAAGCATTTTCGGTAAACTCTAAAATAGAAAAAAAGGAAGACGAATTATTAGGCGAACATTTAAAAGTCAAAATGAAACGCGCGTCTTACTCCGTTGTCGGCAACGCGACCTATAACTTTATTTTTTCCGCGGGATATGCGTTTGCTCTTATTTACGGCGCGGTTAAAATACTCGGCGGGGTTTTGACCTACGGTTCACTTTCCGCGATATTGCAACTTGTGAACAACGTGCAAGTACCCTTTGCATCGCTATCCGAGGCTGTCCCCAGATTTTTTTCTATGCTTGCATCGGCGGAAAGGCTTATTGAGATAGAAGAAGTTGAAAACGAAAGCGTGGAAAAGGTCGTTTCCGCGGAAAATACCTATCTTAAAATGAGAAGTTTGGTAATTAAAGACCTTTCTTTTGCTTACGACAGGCAAAACGTTTTGGAAAATGTTAACGCGGTGATAAATAAAGGCGACTTTTTAATGATAGAGGGTAGTTCCGGAATAGGAAAGAGCACCCTTATAAAACTTTTGCTCGGCGTATATTCGCCGACAGACGGCGAAATATATTTCGATATGGGGTCTAATAAGACGCCCGTCTTTTCGGGAACGAGGAGCATGTTTTCATATGTGCCGCAAGGCAATATGGTCTTTTCCGGAACGATAAAAGAAAACGTTTCGTTCACTCACCCGGAAGCCACGGAAGAAGAGATCGACAGGGCGCTTTTTATCAGTCACTCCAAAGAATTTATAGAGGAATTGCCGAACGGCATCGAGACGGTGATCGGCGAAAAGGGCGCGGGGCTATCGGAAGGGCAGATCCAACGTATTGCAATCGCGAGAGCAATTTTATCCAAGGCACCGATAATGATACTTGACGAGGCTACGAGTGCGCTCGACGAAGAAACCGAAAAGAAGGTTTTGGAAAATCTTAAAAGTCTAAAAAACGTAACTTTAATAATTATTTCGCATAAAAAAGCGGCGCAATCTATTTGCAACAGAAAGCTTAAAATCAGCAAAAAAAGGCTTTTTGAAGTGGTTTAATAGATTAATATAATAAAATTTATAAAAGTTTATGCTTTTGTATTGATTTTTTTCGTTTTTATGGTAAAATATAAGAACGGAAAAATAAAGTTACATATTTTTTGACAAGCGTAAAGGAGTTTATCCGATCATGGAAGAACAAAGTCTTGAGAATTTACAGCAGAACGATTCTGTCAGAAGAATTCTGTTTGCCATAAGAAAAAGTTGGATTCTCATAATTTTAATAGTTGCGCTTTTTATCGGCGGCGGTTTTGCATACAGTAGATTGCGTAAACCGGTTTATACTGCGAGTCAGTCGGTTATATACAAGGCCATGCCGAAAAAGGGTTCTTCGGGCGCATCCGAGGGCGACGCACAGATAACCTATCAGTATTTATCCACAGTTGCTGATTTCTGCGACGAAGGTTGCGTGGTAGACCGAGCGAATTTCTACTGGGAAAAATTCGTCGAATACCGTGCAAAAGATCCTGCGCTTACAATGACTAATTTTGTTGAGATGATTAAAGCGGCTACTGAAGGCGACGATCTTTATTATACCTATTCCACCGATAAAAGCGGAAAAACGTATTTCTTGGGTGAAAGAATAAAGGTCGCATCTTCTAAAAACGGCGGCGGCGGTGACGTGAGTTTTAAAATGACGTTAAGCCTTACAGACTCTAACCGTGACGATGCCGTAAATAAAGTTAAACTGCTTGTTGAGGCGGTGAATCAAGAGGCTGTCGCATTAAAGCAAGGCGCTGAGCCCGATTCCGAAAATTATAAGTATTTCTACGTTAAAGTCCACTTATTAGACTGCGGTTCTGCGGGTGTAAGTTCGGATATTAACGTAACGAGAATTTTGACTGTGTTTGCCATTATAGGGCTTGCGGTCGCGCTCGTTGTAGTTTACCTTAAAAACGTGCTGAATAGAACCGTTCGCGATAAGGAAGAACTGGAATTCTTAACCGGAACGAACGTGCTTTCGTTTATTGAAGATCAGGGGGGTAACTAAGATATGGAAGAAAAAGAAACAGTTCAAGTCGCTCCTGAAATAAGCGAACCCGCGAGAAGAGAGTTCCCGCTATTTAGAATAATATATAGGAATTTGCTTTTAATTCTTATAATTACTATATTATTCGGTATCGGCGGCACGGTTTACGGATATCTTAACGCGAAGCCGACCTACACCGCAACTTGCGACGTTATATTATCCGTTGAACTTACGAATAAAAAAGAAGACGAAAACACTTCGCTTGCAAGATCCTTTATGCCGACTATTGCGGACCTTATTACTACAAGAAAGATCGTTACAACGGCGCAATCTTATCACGGTTTAGGAATTTACGGCGGTGCAATTAAGATAGCTTACGATACTTCGAGTCTTATATTCAGTATAGGATATTCGGACGTTAGCATACAATCCGCGACGGAGAAACTTCAAGACGTTTTAAGGGCGATCAAAGAAGAGCTTACCACCGGCACGGAAAAGCCGATCAACGTTAAGTCGATAGGATTTACCGAAACGCAAAATTCTTTCGTTATCACAAGTTACAGCGATAAAAATTTATATATCGTGCTCGGCGTGGTTATAGGGCTTGCCGTCGGAATTATTATTTCGCTTTTAACTTATATTCTCGATAATAAAGTTAAGGATATAAACGAACTCGAAGAACTATCCGGAACGAGCGTTCTTGCGATGATAGAAAAACAGGAAAACTGATTTTTATTAAAGACTGCGCTTCGCGGCGCAGTTTTTATTTGGGATAGACTAAAATAAAAAAGGAGAAAGGTTATTATGACTATTGAAGAATTAAAGAAAATAAAGATCGACGCGATGAAAAACCACGATAAAGACGCCGTAACCGCATTAAATGCGCTTATCAATAAACTTATGCTTGAATCGATAGAGAAAAAGGCGGCGGGAACCGAAATGACCGACGCGGACTTTACTAGAATTATTCAAAAGACGATCAACGAACTTAAAGAAGAGAGAGAAGGCTTTATAAAGGCGGGAAGGGAAGAAACGGTTTTAAGTTTGAATAACCAGATCGCCACGGTGGAAAAGTATTTACCTAAAATGCTTAGCGAAGAAGAGATCGCGAATATAATAAACGGGCTTAACGATAAATCCGTTCCGTCCGTTATGAAACACTTTAAGGCGGAATATGCCGGAAAAGTGGACATGAAACTCGTGGGGACGGTCTTAAAATCGATTGTAGGTTAATAGTTACGGATATTGCCGACGGTGACATCACCGTCGGTTTTTTCATATTATGTGATTATGAAAAATATTGCCGAGATCGATCTAAATATTTTAAGAGAAAATGCGCTTAAAGTAAAGAACACCCTTCCTAAAAATACGAAGTTTTGCGCCGTAGTAAAAGCGAACGCATACGGGCACGGCAGCGTGCCGTGCGCAAACGCAATATATTCGATTGCCGATAGGTTTGCCGTATGCCTTGTTGAAGAAGGCGTGGAATTACGGCTCGGCGGGATAGATAAAGATATTTTGGTTTTAATTCCCGCGAATAATTTCGATATTAAAATGGCGGTAAAATATAGGCTGACGCTTACCGTCGACAGTTTGCGTTCGGCAATACTTATAGAAAGAGAAAGCAGGGCGCAAAAAACCGTAACGAAAGTTCATATAAAAGTTAATACCGGCATGAACAGAAACGGCGTCGATAGCCTTGAAGAAATAAAAAGAATAGCGGAATTTACAGAAAATTCGGAGTATTTACTTTTAGACGGCGTATATTCGCATTACGGTATGCCGGAAGACGATAAAATCTTAAAGCAAGCGACAGACAGATTTTTACTTGCAATAAACGCGGTTAAAGGATATAATGATAAAGTAACCGCGCATATATCGGCGAGCGGCGGGTTTATCAAAGGGCAATATTTCGATATGGTTAGGATTGGGATCTTGCTTTACGGGTATAAGCCGTTTAAGTGCGATTTTAACGTAAAGCCCGTGATGAATATAAAAGCGCCCGTTATAGGAACCAGAAAACTAGGCATAGGGGAACGCGCGCTTTACGGCGACTTTAAGGCCGATAAGCCGACGGATATTTCGCTTATACGATACGGCTATGCGGACGGACTTTTCAGAAAAAACGTTTTTGGGCAATTCAACAACAGGTGCATGGATATAACCGCCGTTACGGAAAGAAAAGCGGTGGGCGAATTTTATACGGTTATGGAAAACGCCGACCTTCTTGCCGAAAAATACGGCACGATAAGTTACGAGATACTGTGTAGCGCCGCAAACAGAGCGGAAAGAGTATATATAAATTAGGGTGAATTAAATGAAATATTATTTAAAGCAGATAATTTTGCCGTTCGTCTATTTAGTCTGCCTCGGGTTTTCTCAACTCGCGATAGATTTAATAGGCGTTCCTTGGGTGGAAGTTTTGGTTGCCGCAATAATGCTGTTTTTCTTTTCTTACCTTATGATCCTGATATTTTTCAGAGAAGGACAAGCAGCACTTAAAGTTCGGGATTCAAACGATATGCTTAGAGAGTATATGGTAAAGACGGGTAAACCCGTAGAAATCAAAACCGCAGAAGAATACAAGTGGTATAAGCCCATCATTTTCGGACTTATAATATCCTTGCCGCTTATAATAGTTTGCATAATCCACTTCTTTTTGGTTTTGTTTATCGGGGCGGAAGCGGACGGCGCGGCTATCGTCGGAAGATTTATATATATGATTTATTACGAAATCTTCTTATATGCGTATAAACCGCTTGTCGGCTGGGAGTTTTTCTATCTATTGACGTTTATTCCGTATATCTGCGCTATCCTTTGCGTTCCGTATTATTTCGGTATGAAAAAAGCAAAACGTCAGGCGGACGAAATAAAAGAAAAACAGAGAATACTTCACGGAGAAGAGAATTGAGAATAGTTTCCGGAAAATACGGCGGGAGAAATCTCGTGCCGTTTTCGGGCGAAAAAATCAGACCTACGCCCGACATGGTGCGCGAAAGCCTTTTTAATATATTGCGCGATAAAATATACGGCGCGTCGTTTTTAGATCTGTTTTGCGGAACGGGTGCGGTAGGGATAGAAGCGCTCTCCCGCGGGGCTGAAAAGGTGTGCTTTAACGATATAGATAGAGACAGTATCGCCGTTTTAAAAAAGAATTTAGAAAAACTTAAAGTGAGCGAGTCCGTTAAAATTTTTAATAAAGACGCCATAACTTTACTTGAAAGCGCAAAAGAAGAGTTCGACTTTATCTATGCCGATCCGCCGTATAAAAGCGGACTGGGGATAAAGGCTTTGCCTTATGCCGCCCGTGCGTTAAAAAAAGGTGGAACGCTGATTTACGAAAACGAAACTCCGTTTTCGGACGAAGTTCCAAAAAACCTTAAAATTAAAGACGAAAGGAAATACGGCAGAGTTTATATAACTTTCTTTATAAGGGAAGAAGAATAAATGAAAAAGTGCGTGTTTGCGGGCTCTTTCGACCCGTTTACGAGCGGACACTTAAATATCGTTGAAAAGGCGAGAAAACTTTATGACGAAGTTTACGTGGTAGTTGCCGTAAACGATCAAAAAACCCCGCTTTTTTCCGAAAAAGACAGAATAGGTTTTATCGAAAAATCGGTTGAAAAACTCGGCGGCGTTTTTGTAAAAAGCCATATAGGGCTTATGATGGACTTTATGAAAGAAAACGGCTTAACCGATTACGTTCGCGGGATTCGGGGCGACGGCGACTTGGACTACGAAAGGCTTATGGAAAATTTCAATAAAGGCGTTTATCCCGCTCTAAACAACGTTTTTATTTTTGCGGATAAAGAATTTGCAGGCCTTAGTTCGACTATCGTAAAAGAAAAACTTAAAAACAACGAAAGTATATCCGGTTTAGTGCCCGAAGAAACAGAAAACGAAATAATGGAAAAATATTCGGCTATAACAGAAAAGAAAAAATAATACCGAAAAAAAACGATAGGATCGCTCCGATTATCTTAGAGAGAAAAAACGGAGCGATTTTTATTTTTGCGCTTTTAATAAAAGCCGCCGACTGACATAAAACGGATAGCCCGCCGAACCCCGAAAGGGCGGCGGATATAGGAAGAGTGAAAAAACTTATTCCGCCCTCTGACAGCGTTTTTAGTCCGTTCGTGCACTCTAATATTCCTTTAAGTATTCCGCTTGCGTTAAAATAACCTATTTTTTCGCCTAAAAAAGAAACGAAAAATTTTGTCACGGAAAAAGAAAATATAATTTCGGAAAGAATATAAAAGATAACTATAAGGGCGCCGACGATAAGTGAAGATATTGCCGCCGAATACGCGCCGTTATACAAAATATTTTCGGTTTTTTTGCTTGTCGGATTTTCCGTTCGGATAGTGGGGCGGACTTTTCTTTTATAAAACGAAAAAATAAACCCGCAAATAAAGTTAGATAAAATATTGCATAGATAGATATACGCGCCGAAAGCCGCAGATCCGAAAGTTACAGCCCCTATCCCGCCTATTAAAAAAGCGGGCGACGGCGTAGAACAAAAAGTCGCCGCCCTTGCAGCTTCTTCTTCGCCGATAAGTCGGTTTTTTCTTAAATCGGAAACGATTTTAGAGCCCATGGGGTATCCGGATATAAGGCTTATAAAAAGGGCGTATGCGGTTATTCCGCCGGTATTGAAGATCCTTTTTGTTAAAGGCGAAAATTTAAGCGAAATAATAGGCGTAACGGAAAGCGAAGAAGTAAGAGTTACTAAGAAAGAATAAGGAAACATCGCGGGGAAGACGCATGCGAAAAACAGTTTTGCGCCGTCTACCGCCGCATACGAAAAATTCCCCGTCGAAATTATAATGCAAAAGGCAAGTAAAATTAAGAGTATTGCCGTTTGAAAAAAATATACGAAAGTTTTTCTTTCAGTCATAGTTTAAACTTATTTATGCTTGAAAAAAAATATTCGCTATGGTAAAATAATTGATATGGATTTGTTTGATTATAACCCGCAAAACAATAGGTCTGTTCCGCTTGCCGAAAGGATGCGGGCGAGAAACCTATCTGAATATATCGGTCAGGAACATATCGTTTCCGAAACCAGCCTTTTATCCCGTGCGATAAAACTCGATAGGTTAGGGAGTTGTATCTTCTGGGGTCCGCCGGGTTCGGGGAAGACCACGCTTGCAAACGTTATCGCCATGTCTACCGACGGCAACTTCGTCAAGTTAAACGCGGTAAGCAGCGGCGTTGCCGACGTTAAAAAGGTGATCGAAGACGCAAAAACGGCGCTGAAATTATACGGCAAAAAAACCTATCTTCTTCTCGACGAGTGCCATAGGTTCAATAAGTCGCAAAGCGACAGTTTGCTTCCCGCGATAGAACAGGGGGATATAATTTTCATCGGTTCAACTACCGAAAATCCTTATGCATCGATGACGCCCGCTATCGTTTCAAGATGCCGCGTTTTCGAACTTAAAAGGCTCTCCGAAGAAGATATATTAAAGGCGCTTAAAGGTGCGCTTTCCGATAAAGAACGCGGGCTCGGTAACTATGATATAACGGTCAATGAAGACGCCCTTTCTCATATTGCGGTAACTTCCGCAGGGGATCTTCGCGTGGCGTTTAACGCTTTGGAACTTGCGGCGCTCACCACTCCGCCTAATAAAGACGGAAAGATTGTGGTAACGCTTAAAGACGCCGAAGAATCCATACAGAAAAAAGCGCTATCTTACGACGAGCAGATGTATTATGATATGCTGTCCGCATTTTGTAAAAGTTTGCGCGGTTCTGATTCGGATGCGGCGCTATACTATATGCAAAGGCTTATAAAAGGCGGGTGCGATCCCTTGCTTATAGCAAGGCGGATAATAGCCCACTCCGCGGAAGACGTGGGCATGGCTGATCCGAACGCGTTAGTTGTCGCAACAAGCGCCCTTTTGGCTTTTGAAAGGGTAGGGCTTCCCGAAGGGCTTTTGCCTCTTACCGAAGCGGTGATATACGTTTGCGAGGCTGAAAAATCCAACTCGGTGGTTATCGCAATGGACAGCGCGGGAGCGGCTGCCGAAAATATTAAAGACGACGTTGTGCCGCCGCATCTTAAAAACGCGGTTTACGGCTCGAAGGAAGATAAACGCCTTGCAAAAAATTATAAGTATCCGCACGACTTCGGCGGATACGTCGAACAACAGTATCTTCCGGATAAATTAAAAGGACAGGTTTTCTATACCCCGAAAGACAACGGGTATGAAAAAACCGTTAAAGAAATAAGAAAAAAGAAAGGAAAGAAATAACGGAGAATTTTATGGACTATTCTGCTATATTATCGGGCGAATTCAAAATCAGGGCGGATCACGCCAAAAACATTATTGCGCTTATAGAAGACGGGAACACTATCCCGTTTATCGCAAGATACCGCAAAGAACAGACGGGTTCTTGCGACGACCAAGTGCTTCGCGAAATTGCCGATAGATTAAAGTATCTTAAAAATTTAGACAAAAGAAAAGAAGAAATAATAGCGTCTATAACCGAACAGGGGAAGATGACGGACGAGATCATGGACGCGCTTTCCCGCGCGGAGACCATGACGGAAGCGGAAGATATTTACCGCCCGTATAAGCAAAAGAGAAAGACGCGTGCCTCCGTCGCAGCGGAAAAAGGGCTTACTCCGCTTGCCGAGATCATTTTATCGCAGGAAGACAATATAGATCCTTTTAAAGAGGCGGAAAAATATATTTCGGAAGAAAAGGGAGTTTTAGACGCCGAAAGCGCGGTTAAGGGTGCGTCCGATATAATTGCCGAAAGAGTGTCAGACGACGCGGAACTAAGAAAAGTTTTGCGTAAAAAACTTTTCGATACGGGCGAGATAACTTGCAAACTGCTCGAAAACGAAAACGCCAAAACTTACGATATGTATGAAAATTATTCGGAAAAGGTAAGCAAAATTCCTTCCCATAGAATACTTGCCGTAAACCGCGGTGAAAAGGAAGAGTGCTTAAAAGTTTCGGTCACCTGCGTGCAAGAAGACTTTATAGCGGTTATCGTAAGTAAATACGTAATAAAGAACAACGCGTGCGGCGAAGTGGTAAAAATTGCCTGCGAAGACGCTTTTTCAAGGCTAATATTCCCGTCGATAGAAAGGGAGATAAGGAGCGATCTTACGGATAAGGCGAACGAACAGGCGATAAAGATGTTCGAAGTAAACCTTCGTCCGCTTCTTTTGCAACCGCCGCTCAAAAATCACGTTATATTAGGGCTTGACCCCGCATACAGAACGGGCTGCAAAATAGCGGTTATAGACGATAAGGGCAACGTTTTGGATACGACGGTGGTTTATCCCACTCCGCCGCAGAACAAAAAAGAAGAAGCGAAGACCAAACTTTTGGCGCTTATCAAAAAGCATAACGTTTCGGTCATATCCATCGGAAACGGAACGGCAAGCAAAGAGTCGGAAATATTCGTTGCGGAAATGATAAAAGAAAGCGGGCTTCCGCTATCGTATGCGGTAGTAAACGAAGCGGGGGCTTCTGTATACTCTGCAAGTAAGCTTGGCGCGGAAGAATTCCCAGAATTTGACGTGTCGCTTAGAAGCGCCGTTTCGATCGCGAGAAGACTTTTGGATCCGCTTGCAGAACTTATTAAAATCGACGTTAAGTCCATAGGCGTAGGGCAATATCAGCACGATATGCCGGAAGCAAGACTTACGGAAGTTTTGGGCGGCGTGGTCGAAGACTGCGTAAACAGCGTAGGGGTAGACTTAAATACCGCTTCGCAAAGCCTTTTGTCTTACGTCGCGGGGCTAAACAGCGGAATCGCAAAAAATATTATCGAATACAGAAAAACAAAACGGTTTGATAGTCGCGAAGAACTTTTAAAGGTCAAAAAACTCGGTGAAAAGGCGTTTACACAATGCGCGGGATTTTTGCGGGTTAGAGACGGCAACGTTTTGGATAACACCGCCGTTCATCCCGAAAACTACGCGGCGGTCAAGGTCATACTCGAAAAGTTAGGGTATAACCTTGCTGATCTTGAAAACGGTAAGATAGGCGAACTTAAAGAACGTGCCGAAAAATTCGGGCTTAAAGATCTTGCGGCGCTTGCAACGGTTGGCGAACCAACGCTTATCGATATAATAAACGAACTTTTAAAACCCGGCAGGGATATAAGAGACACGCTTGCAAAACCCGTTTTAAGAAGCGACCTTATGGATATAAAAGACCTTAAAGAAGGTATGGAAATTATAGGAACTGTCAGAAACGTAATTGATTTCGGCGTGTTCGTGGATATAGGCGTTCATCAGGACGGCTTGGTCCATATTTCGCAGATCTCCGATAACTTTATCAAGCACCCGTCCGAAGTGCTTAAAGTAGGCGACAGCGTTAAGGTCAAAGTTATAGGCGTAGACCTTGTAAAGAACAAAATCTCGCTATCTATGAAAACCGCAGAACTTCCGCACGGGATCGCGGTATCTAACCAAAAGACGGATAGGGAAAGAAAAGAAGGCAGAAAATTCGCCGAGAAAAAGAAGAAAGACGAAAAGATGTCAAAAGAAGAACTCTTAAAAGCGCTCTATAAAAAATTCGGAAGATGATAGTTTTCGCTATTCTTTAAAAACAGTATTGACAATATTTACCTGTAATGGTATAATTTTATATGGAATTAAAGGCATTGACCTAAAAAGGAGATATTTTTATGGCAAGAATGATACTTAATGAAACGAGTTATTTCGGCGCAGGTTGCAGAAAAGAAGCTGCCGTTGAACTCAAAAAGCACGGAATGAAAAAGGCGTTTATCGTATCCGATAACGACCTTGTTAAATTCAACGTAGTCAAAATGGTTACCGACGTTCTTGACGACGCGGGAGTTACTTATACTATATTCTCCGACGTTAAGGCTAATCCTACCATCGCTAACGTTAAGAACGCGCTTGCGGCATTTAAAGCTTTTAACCCTGACGTTATAATCGCTATCGGCGGCGGAAGCTGTATCGATACGGCAAAAGCAGTCGGCGTTATCGTAAACAACCCCGAATTTGCAGACGTTAAGAGTTTAGAGGGCGTTGCGGACACAAAGAATAAAGCCTTCCCGACGATGTGCTTTGCCACCACCAGCGGAACGGCTGCCGAAGTTACCATTAACTACGTTATCACCGACGAAGAAGCGGGCAGAAAACTCGTTTGCGTAGATCCTAACGATATTCCCATGATCGCGTTTAACGACGCCGAAATGATGATGAGTATGCCGAAAGGATTAACCGCATCTACCGGTATGGACGCTTTAACTCACGCTATTGAAGGTTATATCACCCCCGGTGCAAATCCCATTTCCGATTTGCTCTGCTGGAACTCCATTAAATTTATTTCCGACAATTTAAGAGACGCTGTTAAAGACGGATCAAACGCCGCCGCAAGAGAAGGTATGGCATACGGTTCTTACGTTGCGGGTATGGCTTTCTCTAACGTAGGTCTCGGAATCGTTCACTCTATGGCTCACCCCTTGGGTGCTCGTTTTGACGTTCCCCACGGCGTAGCAAACGCACTTCTTCTTCCTTACGTTATGGAATACAATAAACCCTGCGCAAAGAAAAAGTTCGGCGATATAGCAAGGGCTATGGGCGTTGATATTAAGGGTATGACCGAAGACGAAGCGGCTGACGCTGCTATCGAAGCGGTAAGACAACTTTCCAAAGATATCAATATTCCGCAGACCATTAAAGAACTTAAAAAGCGCGGAACAGACGAAGTTTTGATCAAAAAAGAAGATCTTGTTCAACTCGCTAACGACGCGTTTATCGATCCCTGCACGGGCGGTAACCCCAGAAAGACTTCGGTTGAAGAAATTTTGGAACTTTATCATATAGCATACTAATATAAAAACGATTGACGGGCTTGCCGAGTGGTTTGGTAAGCCCGTTTGTTTTTGTTAAACTACTGCAAAAAAGCGTTCATTATAATTGTTTTTAAAGAATATTATATAAAAAAGAGAAAAATTTTAAAATCGGTATTGACACTTGCTTTTATCTATGATATTATAAATTTATAAATGCGGAACTGTATTTTTCGCATAAGGGGAACGAAATGAAAAGTTATATTGAACCAAAATGTGAAATAATGATTTTTGAAAACGTTTCGGTGATTTGCGCCAGTAGTTTTGTCTACGATAAATGGGGCGATAACTGATCGCGGTATTTTAACTTGCAATTTAAAAGCGCAACGAAGTTGCGCTTTTCGTTTTGCATAGTCAATTAAAAGAGAGCCGCGCTGACGAGTTCGTCAGCGCGGCTTTATTTTAACTTATTTAACTTTAATCGTTTTGATATTTTTCGGGAACGAAATTTTCGTAGATAATATTATCGGCTTTATTTTTTACCGCTTTTTCCGTTTTGCTATCTCTTACCGTCCAACAAAGTATGACTTTATCTTTCGTCTTTTTTTTGGGGAGCGGAAGCCCCGTGTAAGAATAACTTATAAAATCGGGCTTTATCAAAAAATCAAACGAAAGATTTTTAACAACGAACTTATTTATCGCCTTTTCGCCGAAAGCGTTTTCGTTTCCCAAGATCCCGCGGATAAACTCGGGCGCAAGTTTTTTAACTCTGTTTATATAAAAGGGGTTAAAGGACTGCACGGCAAATTCGCCGTTATAATCTTTAAGCCTTTTAACCACGCTGTCTACCACGGTTTTATCCGGCTGATTTTTTATTTCGATAAGCAGCGGCGAACGGTTTTTCGCAATTTCTAACACTTCGTTAAAAGTGGGGATCTTTTCGTTTGTTCCCGATAGTCGCAGATTTTTAAGTTCGGCAAGGGATTTTTCATAAATAAAACCATCTTTGCCTGTCATTCGATTTAAAGTATTATCATGAAAACTTACGAGTTCATCGTCCGTGGTTTTATAAAGATCGATCTCTATCGGATAGTGCTTTTTTGCCGCAAGTTCGTATGCGGTAACCGAATTTTCAATAACGCCGTTACCCCAAAGCCCGCGATGAGCGATGGGGCGAGTTATTAGCCAACTGTCTTTTTCTATTCTCATATTCACCTTTTTATTTGCTTTTTATTTACTTGCAAATACGCCGTCTGTGTTATATAATTATTTAATCAAAGCAATTTTAAAACAAAAGGTATTTAATGTCAATAGATAAAAGCAAAATCCGAAACTTCTGCATAATAGCGCATATCGATCACGGCAAATCCACGCTTGCGGACCGCCTTATGGAAAAAACGGGGCAGGTATCCGAGCGCGATATGGAAGATCAACTTTTAGACTCTATGGATTTAGAGCGAGAAAGGGGAATAACCATAAAACTAACGCCCGTTCGTATGTTTTATAAAGCCAAAGACGGAAACGAATATATATATAATCTTATCGATACCCCCGGGCACGTCGACTTTACGTATGAAGTTTCGCGCTCGCTTAAAGCGTGCGAAGGCGCGATACTTATCGTTGACGCAAGCCAAGGCGTTCAGGCGCAAACGCTTGCAAACGCATACCTTGCCATCGATAACGATTTAGAGATAATGCCAGTTATAAATAAAATTGATCTTCCGTCGGCAAATCCGGACGAAGCTGCCGCAGAAATTGAAGATATTTTGGGTGTGGACGCATCGGATGCTCCCAGAATTTCCGCAAAGAGCGGGCTTAACGTGGAAGAAGTTTTAGAGAGTGTTATAACCAAGATTCCGCCGCCCAAAGGGGACGACAGCGCGCCGCTTAAAGCGCTTATCTTCGACAGTTATTACGATAATTTCAAGGGTGTTATCTGCTTTGTCAGAATAGTAGACGGCACGGTTAAGGTAGGCACAAGGATAAAAACCTTTATGTCCGACAAACAGTTCGACGTAACCGAAGTGGGTATCTTCTCGCCTAAAATGACGCCGAAAGACAGCCTTTCCGCGGGCGAAGTAGGGTATATCGCCGCCAGCATAAAAAGTATCGAAGATACTGCGGTGGGCGACACTATAACCGAAGCGCAAAACCCCGCGAAAGAACCGCTCCCCGGCTATAAAAAGGCGCTGCCTATGGTCTTTTCGGGCGTGTTCCCGTTAGACGGCAGTAAGTTTAACGACCTTAAAGACGCGCTATTAAAGCTTAAACTTAACGACGCGGCACTCTCTATCGAGCCCGATAACTCCGCCGCCTTGGGCTTCGGATTCAGATGCGGATTTTTGGGGCTGCTGCATATGGACGTTATTCAGGAAAGAATAGAGCGCGAATTCGATCTTGAAATTATTACCACAGCGCCTTCGGTTTCTTATAAAGTTTATAAAACGGACGGCGCGGTATTGACGGTTGAAAACCCGACGCACCTGCCCCCGACCACCGAAATAGACTATATGGAAGAGCCGATAATCTTCGCGGCGATATTTACCCCGCCCGAATATGTCGGACCAATTATGGAACTTTGCCAGAAAAAACGCGGCGTGTATAAAGATATGGTCTATCTCGATAAAACGAGAGTGCAGTTAAAATACGAACTTCCGCTTAACGAGATTATTTACGACTTTTTCGATAGCTTAAAATCCCGCACCAAGGGGTATGCGTCTTTTGATTACGAGCCAAAAGGTTACGCTAAGAGCGATCTTGTTAAACTCGATATGCTCTTAAACGGCGAGATATGCGACGCGCTATCTATTATAGTTCATAAAGATAAAGCGTATGAGCGCGGCAGACAGATAGCCGAACGCTTAAAAGAAGTTATTCCGCGCCAAATGTTCGAGATCCCGGTGCAGGCTGCTGTCGGCGGAAAAGTTATCGCAAGGGAAACGGTTAAAGCCTTCCGTAAAGACGTGCTTGCCAAGTGTTACGGCGGCGACGTAACCAGAAAGAAAAAACTTCTTGAAAAACAGAAAGAAGGTAAAAAGAAAATGCGCTCTATCGGAACGGTAGAAATCCCCTCCGAAGCGTTTATCGAAATACTTAAAACGGATAACGATAATTAACGATAATTAAATAAAGCAAAATGCTAAAAACGGCGTGATATATGCACGCCGTTTTTTAACGTTTTAAAACTTGAATATTATATTTATAATTATATATTGACAAATGCTGGGGGTGGGAATATACTTTTTATAGATTTAAAACTCGATGAAAATAAATTAAGGAGAAAACGTATGAAAAAATTACTCGGCATCCTTGCGCTGTCGCTACTATTGCTCGTTTCTATTTTCGGGCTTGTAGCATGCGGCGGAGGACAAACCCCGTCCGGCGGAAACGGCGGAAACAGCGGAAACGGCGGAAACGGCGGCAAAAACAACCAGCAGGAACCGGAACACTATTTAAATAAAGTCGAATCAATCGACGTAGCGTATCACGGACAATGGTGTTCGATCCACGGAGAGTATGAAAACGTTGAACAGCACTCTTTCGATTCCGTTAAATATTACGATAATAACGGCGACGAGATAAATCCGGACGATTTACAGGCAAGTATCCACACGGGCTCATACAATATCGTTTTACCGCAGTATTCTTTCGATAAAATTTGTTCTGTTTGCGGCGCAAAACATGGATATAACAGCGATATGCAAACCGAAGAAGCAGTTAAAGAGATAACCGCAAAATTAGTTAAGCCTTTAACCGATACGGATAGTTTTTTCGGCGACGCAATTGCCGTAGATTATTCTCCCGTTAGAAACTTTTACGTGCATAAGGGGGACTCTGTCGATCCTTACGGCGACATTAACGTTTACTTTATCGATAATTTGTTTTATTTGACAGATGACGGTGATCAAGACGATAAAGGACTAACAAGTCTAACGCAAAGATGGAAGGGCTTTTTGGAAGATTATTTCGAATACCTTTCAAATCCCGACACTTCGGACAGTTTTTTGGAAGGCAAAGATATAAATCACGGCATGAGCACTTGGATCTATTCCAATATATCCTACGAAGGAAGCGGCAGGCTTATAGAAGCCATCACTACTACTATTGACGGCGAGTCTGTTATGGAAGGCTGTTTTGTCGGTGAAAAATCTCACACGGTAGTTAGCGTGGGCGACGAATATCTTTTAACAATTCCCGTCAAATACGGCAGGCTTGCAAAAAATGCCGACGAAACCAAGTATATAAACGAGCTTACCGAACAGTTTGATATTTATGACGGAGAGATCCGTATCCGTTTCGATTCTGCATATCGTATAATGGGCGCAAGAAGCGTATACAACGTTTATGAAGAAAACGGCGGTTACGCCACTTACAGGTTTAGCAGTAGCTGGATAATTAGGGGCAATTATAGAGATTTCAGTTATCCGGAATTTAGCCTAGCCACTTATAACGCAATAAAAGATACCGCATATACTTCTCATGCAGACGATATAAAAACCCTTGACGAACGTATGGCGGCGGAAGAGAATATCTACCTTTCCGTAGTCAACAAAGAAGAAAAAATCGATATCCTGCCGAACGTTATTGCGGGCGTAATAAACGAAAAGGAAGAAAAAATTTACGCCAAAAAATCAGAAGACGGCACTTATAGTTACGTGATTTGGTCTTCTGACGACGATATTTCGGATAAAGCGACCGTTCGTGCCAACACAAAAACGGGAACAAAAGAAGAAATTTTGGGCTTGTTTGACTATATCGCTACAATAAAAGAAATTGAAAACGCTGTAGGACAATCGAGTATTTATGCAAATTTACAATATAAATATAATTTTGCCGATGAAGTATACTCTACATCAGGCTACTGGCATATAGAAGTCAATATTGCTTATTGCGTATATAATAATAAAATATCTTTATACTCTAAAGACGCCGGCACGCTTACTTGGCTGGCTGGATATGAAATAGACGACGAGTCTTATTGGTCTTTTTCTGTAGAAAAAAGTTATCAAGTAGGTTTGATAGAAAGCGCATGGGCGCACGAACACACCTTTGACGAAACCACTTGGGAATCGGACGAAGATTACCACTGGCACCCCGCAACCTGCGGACATAGCGACGCCGTAGTAAAAGAAGCGCACGCGTTCGGCGAATGGACTGTTTCAACCCCCGGAAGCATGAGTTACACCGAAATGCCGAAGTCTATAATCTCCGTTCAGGAAGTTAAGGGCACCAAATACCGTGAATGCGCTTGCGGATATAGGCAAGAAGAAAGCTTCTCTTCGGAAAGAAGGGATTTAGAAGATTATAGCGAAATCCTTAACTGGATGAAAACCGCAACCGCAAAGAGCGAAATAAACTTCGTTTCGGATACGCATCTAGATCCGTTTGCCGCAATGCCTTATAGCACGATAGAAGAAGACGTATATACTTCGGGCGACGCGAACTTTAACTCGGTATTAAACAGCGTTTATTTCGATAGCGACTTCGTTTCAAACGTTATCAGCGGTTACGATAGAACGGTATTTAGCGTATACGAATCGGGAGACACGATACTTAAAGCGGAATTCGAATTGACAAACCGTATTACCGATAACGGAGTTAATTATAACCACGGCTATCATTACGTTCTATACGTAGTCGACGGATACGTTTTGCTTACGCGTAACGGAGTTCACTATAACTTTAATACGGCTAAAAACGAAACGACCGAACGCGCGCACAGTTTCGTTATGAAACATCAACACTAACGCTATAAAAAAAATCGGTATAAAAAAACTCGGCTTTTTAAGCCGAGTTTTTGTTTTATCGCCCGATAATGTATTGACTTTATATTGCGGGTGGTTTAAAATTAAAGTATCAATTTTTCAGGGGTAAATATGGCCGGAATTTACGTTCACATACCTTTTTGCAAGAGCAAATGCACTTATTGCGACTTTGCGTCTTTTCCGAAAGAGATCGGAAAAACGGAGAGTTATTTTGCCTGCCTTTACAGAGAGACGGAAGGGCGGGGAAAGGCGCTAAAAAACAAAGTTTTCGACACGATATATTTTGGCGGCGGCACGCCGTCAATCGTTCCCGCGAAGTTTATCGCAGGCGAGATAAGGCAGATAAAAAAGTTTTTCAATCTTGCTAAAAATCCGGAGATAACCATAGAACTTAACCCCGGCACGGTAGATAGCGAAAAGATAAAAGCATATAAGTCTGTCGGGATAAACAGGTTTTCAATAGGGCTTCAAACGGGGTATGACGATCAACTTAAAGAACTTAACCGTATCCACACGGCGAAAGACTTTTTAACCACGTGCAATTTACTTAAAGGCGAAAACATTAGCGCGGACATTTTGATAGGACTTAAAAATCAGACTGCGGAGCAAGTGAAAAAGACGATCGACTTAGCGCTTGCCGGCGGTGTGAAGCATATTTCTATGTATGCCTTAACGCCCGAAGTGGGAACGCCGATTTACACCGATTATCTTAACGGTGAATTACTTTCCGACGACGAAGTTGCGGATATTTACGACGCGGCAAGAAGTTACCTTGCGGAAAAGGGGATATATAGATACGAAGTTTCTAACTTTGCCGCTCACGGCTTTGAGTCTCGCCACAACTATAACTACTGGCAGCGCGGGGAATATATAGGGCTGGGCGTTTCGGCGTCTTCTTTTATAGACGGAAGAAGGTTCACTAACACCTTTAACTTAAACGAATATATGAACGCCGTAATATACAACAAAACGCCCGAAATATCCAACGAAGAAATATCGGGCGACGACGCGGAATTTGAATTTATTATGCTTTCCCTTCGCACGGAAAAGGGTATGGACGTAGAAAAGTTTAACAAAGAGTTTTCGGCGGACTTTAAGACTAAATACGCGGCGGCTGTAAAAAAGAACGAAAAGTATACAGAATTTATCGGCAATTATTTCAGAATCAAAGACGAATATTTATACGTTCAAAACTCGATCGTTACCGACTTTTTAAGATAAACGCTATTGACTTTTTATATGTCTATGGTAAAATAATATTACTATTTTATGATAAAGGAGAAAAAATGAAACATCTTTTCAAAAAGGTATTTACACCTTTGATCGCTTTTTTGCTTATCGCGTGTTTTGCGTTTACTTTTGCCGCTTGCGATAATATCGATAAGGGCGCGTCCGCAGGGCTTTCATACGAACTTTTGGAAGCAAAAGACGGATATGCGGTAACCGGTATCGGCAGTTTTACCGGCGAAGATCTTATATTGACCGAAAACTACAACGGCTTGCCCGTTAAAGAAGTTAAAAACGGCGCGTTTAGCGGCAAAACCGAACTTCAAAGCGTTAAAATCCCGAATAGCATAAAGAGCATAGGCGAAAGCGCGTTCGCAGGCTGCACGGGGTTGGAAAAGTTTGAATTTTTAGGTTCTATTATTGACTGGCAAAAAATCCAAAAAGCCGAAGGTTGGAAGAGCGGAACGCCGTTTAATAAACTTTTATGCGCGGAAGGAACTCTCGATCTCAATAAGACTTACACATTAAAAAACAACAAAATTTACGAGATGGTTTCGGATAAGACCATAGAACTTTTCCAAGATAGCGAACTTTTAACCGGACTTTCCGTCGGTTCTACCGTTATGAACGACGCCGGTATTTACGGCAGGTTGGATTACGGCGGAACGGCTGAAAGCCTTGCATACTATAACTACTTAAAACTTTCGCAATGGCATGCAAATCCGTCTATAATCGATCTTACCACTCACGAACTTAACGGAACTTACACGGTAGACGGAGATATTCATACTTATAAAAACGACTGCAAGGTGATAAGAGTTGATAAGTCTAAAAAAGAAGTATATCTCGAACTCGATTCTTCTAAGGTAGAGGCGTCTTCGGGGTCTACCACTTCCGATCACCCGCACCATCTTATCGAAAAAGAGTTTGCATATTCGCCCAAGTTCGGCGAACTTAGCGAACTTAAATTAAGCTTTAACTTCAACGTTGAAAAGTTTGAAAATTACGGCGCGTATAGCGGCGGTCAGGCGGCGCAATGCTCGTGGTATTTCTATCTTGCCAACGAAGATAACTCCGAGTCTATGTTCTTCGGCTTTAACGTGTTTGACGACAGGTGGGATATTTACGGCAAAAATCCCGCAGAGGCAGGGGACTACGTAGGCTGGGAAGAAAACGCAAACAACGCCGTCTTAAAAATGGCAAGATCGCGCTGGGCGGATTTTACGAGAGTTTCCGTCGGAACAACTTATAACGTTGAAATCGACGTTTTGGAACTTTTGGACGAAGGTATTGCAAATCTTAAAAACAAGTATTCGCAATACAGCGTTAATAAAGACGATCTTCGTATTTATAGCTTTAACTTCGGTTGGGAAATGCCGAACATCAAATCTGTTAACGGTATAGCCATTTCCGATATGAGCGTTCTTGCGACTTACAAATAATAAAAAAATAAAGGCGGGCTCGGAAAACCGAGCCCGCAATTTTTTTATTTGATAGAGGGATCAAAAAATTTCGGTTTTTTTCTTTATTTTTCTGCGGCAGTAAGTTATAATAATATATAATAAGTTATTCTGTCTGTCGTTTTTCGGCAAAAGGAGACGCGTTTAATGAATAAAGTTTATATCGCTATGAGTGCCGACGTGCTTCATCAAGGGCATATCAATATTATAAACGAAGGCAAAAAATACGGCGACGTTATTATCGGGCTTTTGACCGATAAGGCGATCGCTTCTTATAAAAGACTACCTATTCTTTCTTACGACGAAAGAAAGGTCATATTTGAAAACCTTAAAGGCGTAACCGAAGTTGTTCCGCAAAACACGTTGGATTATTCCGAAAACTTAAACGCTATAAAGCCGGACTATGTTGTTCACGGGGACGATTGGCGTTCGGGCGTTCAAAAGATAGTCCGCGAAAACGTTATAAACACCCTTTCTAAATGGGGCGGAAAACTTATCGAAGTGCCATACACCAAAGATGTTAGTTGCACCGAAATGGAAAAAAAAGTGCGTGAGTTCAGCAACACTCCCGATAACCGCAGAGCAAAATTAAGGCGTATGCTCGAATTAAAGCCATACGTGAACGTTATGGAAGCGTCTAACGGGCTTACGGGACTTATCTGCGAAAACACAAAATATATCGACGAAGAAAAGGGCGTTGAAAGAGAGTTCGACGGTATGTGGGTGTCTTCGCTTTGCGATTCTTCTTTTAAAGGTAAACCCGATATCGAACTCGTCGATTTAACGTCGAGAATAAACACTATCGAAGAAATTATGGAAGTTACCACAAAACCCATAATTCTCGACGGCGACACAGGCGGAAAGACCGAACACTTTGCATATAACGTTAAAACGCTTGAAAGATTAGGCGTTTCGGCGATAATCATAGAAGATAAAACCGGATTAAAACAAAATTCGCTTTTCGGCACGGAAGCAAAACAGGTTTTAGACGATCCGCAGGCTTTTGCCGCTAAAATAAGAGCGGGAAAAACGGCGCAAGTAACCAAAGACTTTTTGATTTTCGCCCGTATAGAAGCGCTTATCGCCGGATACGGTATAGACGAGGCGATAAAAAGGGCTAAGATCTATATCGAAGAAGGTGGAGCGGACGGTATTATGATCCACTCTAAGGAAAAAGACGGCGCGGAGATAAAAGAATTTTTAAGAAGATTCAGAGAATATTCGAAAGATATTCCGGTAATTTTAGTTCCCACGTCTTATAATCAGTTCACCGAAGAAGAACTTGCGGGCTGGGGCGCGAATATCATTATCCACGCAAACCATATGCTTCGTAGCGCATATCCCGCTATGAAAAAGTGCGCGGAGTCCGTTTTAGAGCATCATAGGTCGAAAGAAGCATCCGAACAGTATTGCATAGGTATTAAAGAAGTTTTGGCGCTTATTCCCGGCACGAAGGCATAAGGAGAAATATGGTAGACACGTTAAGTTTTTATAACTCGCTTATCAATAATTCGATCGATTTTTTCACGGGCGTTCCCGATTCGCTTTTATCGGACTTTTGCGCCTGCGTTAAAGAAAACTCTCCGAAAGAGAAAAACGTTATCACCGCAAACGAAGGTAACGCCGTCGCTATGGCGGCAGGGTATCATTTATCTACGGGTAGAATAGGTTGCGTTTATATGCAAAACTCGGGCGAAGGCAACGCGGTAAACCCATTGCTTTCGCTATGCGATAAAGAAGTTTATTCTATCCCGCTTTTAATGATAATCGGCTGGCGCGGAGAACCCGGCAAGCACGACGAACCCCAACACGTTAAGCAAGGCAAGGTAACCCTTTCGCTTTTAGAAGCAATGGGAATAAAATATATCGTGTTATCTGAAAACTACGCGGAAGAACTATCTGCCGCAATAAAATATATCAAAGAAAATTCCGAACCTTTTGCGCTCGTTATTAAAAAAGGGCTTTTCAGTCCGTATAAAATTTCAAAGGCAAAATACGATTATCCGCTTACAAGAGAGGCGGCGCTTAAAGTTTTGCTCGGCAATTTACAAAAAGACGATATTATCGTTTCTACCACCGGCAAAACTTCGCGTGAGATTTTTGAAATAAGAGAGGCAAACGGCGAAGGTCACTCAAACGACTTTTTGACGGTTGGCTCAATGGGGCACACCGCGTCTATCGCATACGGCGTTTCGATCGGAACGGATAAAAACGTTTGGTGTATTGACGGCGACGGATCGTTTATCATGCACATGGGCGGTATGGCGGTTATAGGCTCTAAACTTCCGAAAAACTTTAAGTATATATTAAACGATAACCACGCGCACGAATCCGTAGGCGGTCAGCCCACTTGTTCGGCTTCTTTGGATATTCCCGCGATTTTAAAAGCGTGCGGATTTAAAGACGTTTTGGTCGCCGAAACCGAAGAAGAAATAAAGGCGGGCGTCAATAAACTTAAAGATGAATCGGGCGTCGCGATGGTGCTTCGCACAAGGCAAGGATCGAGAGAAGATCTCGGAAGACCTACGACCACACCTATCGAAAACAAAATAGCGTTAATGAAAAAGTTGGGCGAATAAAATGAAGGCGTTAATCTTTAATTCGGGCGTCGGCAAACGCATGGGTGAACTTACCCAAAATACCCACAAATCGCTTGCGATACTTAACGACGGCGAAACTATCCTTGAAAGGCAGATAAGAATATTATCCGAGTGCGGAATAAAAGAGTTCGTTATAACGACCGGCCCCTTTGAAGAAAAATTAAAGGCGGTAACCGCAAAATATCCGGAACTACACTTTGTTTTCGTGCATAACGATATTTACGATAAGACCAACTATATATACTCTTTTTACCTTACCGAAAAGTATCTTGACGACGACTTTTTAACGTTGCACGGTGATCTGGTATTTAACAAGAAGTTAGTTATAGACTTATTGAATAACCCTTGCGATTCCGTCGGGCTGATAAACAAATCGCTTCCTAAACCCGAAAAGGATTTTAAAGCGAGAGTTATAGGCGGAAAGATAAAAGAAGTCGGCATAAATATATTTGACGACGACTGTTTTGCCTTTCAACCGCTTTATAAATTAAGCCGTAAAAACATCAATCTTTGGTGGAAAAAGGTCGAAGAGTTCATAAAGAGCGGAAACGATAAGGTTTACGCGGAAAACGCCTTTAACGCTGATAGTGACAATATAGAAATTTGCGCAATGAGTTACGACGGATATTTTATCGACGAGATAGATAACCCAGAAGACTATAAACGCGTAACCGAAAAAATAAGAATTTTCGATTTCGACGAACAAGAACAGTATTTTAATCTCGATATTTTAAAAGAACTGAAAAATCCGCTTGTCGTAGTCGATTCGTTTTTGGCGGATAAATTCAAAGAATACAAAACGTTCAGCGACTTTAAGCCTAACCCGATTTATGAAGACGTTATAAAAGGCGTTAAAGCATTTTCGGGGTGCGACTCGATAGTGTCGGTCGGCGGCGGCAGCGCGATAGACGTTGCAAAGGCGATAAAATATTATTCTTGTTTAGACGAAAGCGGAAAATTTATTTATAAGAATATAAAACATATTGCCGTTCCGACTACCGCGGGAACGGGTTCGGAATCGACTAGATACGCCGTTATTTATAAAAACGGGGTAAAGCAGTCCTTAACGCATGACGCACTCTTTCCGGACGCCGCAATTTTATGCCCCGAATTTATAAAGACTTTGCCGTTATTCCAAAAAAAGTGCACATTTTTAGACGCGCTTTGCCACTCGATAGAGTCTATTTGGTCGGTAAACGCCACAAAAAAGAGCATAGAATACGCCACTTCCGCGATAGAAATTTTAAAAGCAAACTACAAGGCGTATTTTGACGGTGACCAAAGAGTTATTCCGCTTATTCAAAAAGCGGCTAATCTTTCCGGCAAGGCGATAAACATTTCGCAAACTACTGCGGCGCACGCGCTCAGTTATAAAATAACTTCGTTATTTAAGATCCCGCATGGGCTTGCCGTCGCGCTTACTCTTCCTTACCTATATGAACTTTTGGTCAAAGACGGTGCGAAAGAACTTGAAAAAGAAAACGTAACTCTTTCGGAATTTAACGAAATAACGGACTATCTTGACGTTAAAGAAAGATATTCCGTATCCGAAGAAGAACTTAAAATTTTAGTCTCTTCCGTAAATCTTGAAAGGCTTAAAAATTTCCCCAAAACTCTTTCCGAAACGGATATTGAGAATATCTACAAAAAAGCACTTTTAAGTTAAGTATAAGCAACAAACTTCGGCAAAATAGCCGAAAATATACTCTGATTATTTTAAGCCCCCGTGATAGCATATAGCTACCGCGGGGGCTTATCTTTCGGAGGGAAAATGGTCGTTTATATCGAATACGTTTTATTAGACAATCTCGTTATAGACTATTTTTTGCTTAAAGCCGCTTTCTCTATATCTAAAACGCCTTATAAAAAGATAAGGATCTTTTTAAGCGCGGTGCTCGGCGCGGTTTTTGCATTGCTTTATCCCTTGATGCAGATACACACCGTTATTCTTACGGTTATAAAGATCCTTTTCGGGTTTTTACTGGTGCTGATCTCCGGGACTTTCAAAAACGCAAAAGAATATTATATTAACTCTGTTCTATTTATTCTTCTCACGTTTTTGACGGGCGGGGCTATCATAGGCGCGTATTCGGTTTTAGGGATAGATTATTCAAGCGAAATATCAATAGCCGTTATGGTGATTCCAGCCTTCGCCGTAATTAAGAGTGTGACGGCGGTCATTAAGTATATTTACCGCAGAAAAACCGTTTTGTCCGAAATTTACGATTGCGAAATATCGGTAGGGGGAAGCGCCGTTTCGCTTCGCGGATTTTTCGATACGGGCAACGAACTTTTCGACGGAGATTCTCCTGTTATTATCGTGGACAAAAGAATATCTAAAAGGCTTTTATCAGATATTTCTTCGATGATGAAAATTAAGTATATAACGCTTAAAACTGTTTCGGGCGAAGATAAAATGCTTTCGGTAAAATCCGACAAAATTTCAATAAATATCGGAGACAGAATAAACGTATATTCTAATATAACCGTATGTTTTGCAAAGGGAAGCGTCGGTTCGGGTTACGACGTGATTTTACACCCCGCGCTTATGGAGGGAAAAAATGAGCTTAAGTCTGCTGAAAAAGTTAAAAAAGTTTCTTAAAATTTTTTCGCTTAGCGATAACCTGCTTAGATACGTCGGCGGGGGCGAATCCCTTCCTTCGCCGTATTCCGCCGAAGAAGAAGCCGAAAAGATTAAAGAACTAAGCACCGGCGACGAAAAGGTTAAAGACGATTTAATAGAACACAATCTTCGCTTAGTGGTCTATATTTCCAAGCGTTTTGAAAACACCGGTGTAGACTCGGACGATCTGATCTCCGTAGGCACGATAGGACTTATTAAGGCGATAAACTCGTTTAACGCCGATAAAAATATCAAACTCGCCACCTACGCTTCACGTTGTATAGAAAACGAAATTTTGATGTATTTAAGGCGAACTGTAAAACTGAAAAGCGAAATATCGTTTGACGAACCGTTAAATACCGACTGGGAAGGCAACGAACTTTTGCTTAGCGATGTTATGGGAACAGACGGAGACGTGGTGTATAAAAAGATCGAAAGCGGGGTTGAGAACGAACTTTTAATTGAAGCGCTTAAAAAACTTAACGGGAGAGAAAGAGAAATAATGGAGCTTCGGTTCGGGCTTAACGATAAAGAAGAGTTTACGCAAAAAGAAGTGGCGGATAAACTCGGGATATCGCAAAGCTATATTTCTCGGCTTGAAAAAAAGATCTTATCCCGATTAAAAAAAGAATTTTCCAAAATGGTATAAAAATAATTTAATTACCGATACTTATAAAATCCTCTTTATATTTACATAGGAGGATTTATGGGTAGCAAGGTTGTTATTTGCGGCGTAAACACGTCAACTCTGCCGAAAATTTCAGACAGGCAGGCAAACGAACTTTTAAGAAAAATCGCCGACGGCGACGAAAACGCAAGGGAAGATTTTATAGTGGCGAATATGCGCTTGGTTTTGTCCGTTATAAAAAAATTCTGGTCTAAAAAAGGAAATTCCGACGACGTTTTTCAGGCGGGCATGATAGGGCTGATAAAATCCGTAGATAACTTCGATCTGTCGGTTGGCGTAAAGTTTTCTACCTACGCCGTGCCTATGATAATCGGAGAAATCAAAAGGTATCTGCGCGACGGCAATTCGCTTAAAATAGCGCGCAGTATCAGAGACACCGCCTATCAGGCGCTTAAAGCCCGCAGCGAGATAGAAAAGCGCGACGAAGAAGCGACTATGGAAAAAATCGCTATGGAAATGAACGTTAAACTATCCGAAGTGGTATACTGCCTTGATGCAATCTCGGATACGGTTTCGCTGTTCGATCCCGTGTTCAATAAATCGGGCGACGAGCTTATGCTTATGGATCAGATAGGAGACGAAAAAAACACCGAAGAAAACTGGAACGAAAGGGTGGCGCTTATCTCCGCGCTATCCGAACTCGGGGATAGGGAAAAGAAAATAATCTATTTAAGGTATTACGAAGGTAAAACCCAAACCGAAATATCGGACGAAGTAGGCATATCGCAGGCGCAGGTAAGCCGCCTCGAAAAAACCGCCCTAAGAGAAATGGAAGATAAAATGCGTGCATAAATAAAGCCACCGATTTCGGTGGCTTTATTTTCCGTATTTACTTATTAAATTTTTTATATCTTTAAGTAGGTTCACGTCATTTTCGGAAATTCCGTCAAAGTCGTCTGTTTCCAAAAGATAATTTGCGTCAAGTTTTAAGATTAAACATATCTGTTTTAACTGTTCAACGCTTGGCTCTTGTATATCACGCTCAATTTTTGAATAGTTAGATTGATTCATAGGTATGGCTTTTGCCATATCGGTTTGCGATAAGCCCCATTCTTCACGGGCTTTTTTAATTTTTTCCCCTAAACCTTTCATTATTTCACCCTACTATATTATTGCATTTTTAACTAAGAATATTGACATTTAGTGCAAAATAAAATATAATAAACAAAAATAGTTAAAAATAAACTAAAATCATAATATTTAGGGTAAAAATGATACCAAAAACGATACACTACTGTTGGTTTGGAAAAAATAAAAAGCCGAAATTAATAAAAAAATGTATTAAAAGCTGGAAAAAATATTGTCCTGATTATCAAATAATCGAGTGGAACGAAGATAATTTTGATATCAACTATAATGAATACGTGAAAGAAGCGTATAGACTTAAAAAATGGGCTTTTGTGAGCGACGTGGCAAGAATTTACGCACTTGTGAAATGCGGTGGTGTTTATCTTGATACCGATATGGAATTAATAAAGCCGATAGATTATTATTTATCTTTGAAGGCGTTTTGCGGTAGGGAAGATTTATCGTGTGTTGGAACGGCGATATTGGGTTGCGAAAAGAACTTTCCTTTATTTAAAGATCTTTTATTAGAATATGAAAAAGAGAACTTTACGGCAAATCAAAACGGATTGTATCGCACTATAACAGATCGACTTACTATGTTTGTTCAACGAAATGGGGAATACTTAATAGCGCAAGACGTTATGCAAAATATTGACGAATTAACTGTTTATCCGATCCATTATTTTTATCCGAAGGATATGAGCACTGGCATACTCGATAAAATTGAAAACAGTTACGCTATACATCACGGTTGTAATTCGTTTTTAAGTTCAAAAGATAGATTGCGCATAAAACTTTTTAAATTTTTCAATAGAGTTTTTGGCAAGAAATTCAGTAGTTTTTTATATAAAATACTTGGAAGAGGCAGGCAGTAGAAAATTTAAGTATAAAAATTTCGGAACATAAATCGAAGGTCGATTTCATAATATGATATTATGGAACTTTCGTTTAAGGAACTTAAAAAGAGAGAAGTTATAAATCTTCCCGACGGAAGAAGTTTAGGATACATAACGGATTTGACTTTGGATTTTCCGGCGGGCAAACTTTCTTCTATAACCGTTCCCGGCAAAAAATCACACGGAATTTTCTCTTGTTTTAACAAGAGCGAAATAGTGATCGACGAAAGCAAGATAATGAAAATCGGCAACGACGTGATACTTGTGAGCGTGAAAATAGGCGTGGGAAATTCAACAAACATAGATATTCACGGGGGCGAAAAAAAGCAAAACGTTTCTCCGTGTCCGCCGCCGTGTCCGCCGTGCCCGCCGGTTTGCCCACCGAATCCACCCGTTCCGCCATGTCCGCCGCAAAGCGTAAGCGATTTTACGGCACCAACGGTTAAAGACTTATTCGGAGATGGAGACGACCCCGCAAGCAGGATAGATTTAAGCGATTATTAAATTTTATAAACCCCCTTGAAAAGAGCGGGGTTTTATTATATAATGAAATTGCGTCGGGGCTTTAAACTTTTTACCGACATGGGGGAAATGTATGGAAAAATTTTTGGCTGAAAATATCAGGAATATTGCAATCATCGGGCACAGCGGCGAAGGGAAAACTTCGCTTGCGGAAGCAATGCTTTTTAACGGGAAAACGATAGACAGGATGGGAAAAACATCCGAGAAAAACACCGTTATGGACTTTGACGAGCAAGAAACGTTAAGGGGAATATCCATCTCGCTTGCGGCGGCTTATACCGTTTGGGAAAACACGAAGATAAACATAATCGACGTGCCTGGGTTTTACGACTTTGAAGGCGAGTTCGAAGAAGCGATGAGAGCCGTTGCATCCGCCATTTTGGTTGCGGACGCGTCGGGCAGCGTTTCCGTCGGTGCGGAAAAGAGCATGGATTACTGTTTAAAGCATCATATCCCGCTTATAATCTTTATTAACGGAATAGATAAAGAGAACGCGAACTACGTTGCGACGGTTGAAGCGTTCAGGGCAAAATACGGCAAAAAGATCGCGACCATGCACACGCCCATAATAAGGGACGGAAAGATGCAAGGATACGTCAGCGTAATATCCGGAAAGGCATACGAATTTATGCCGGGCGGCAGAAAAGAAGTTAAAGTTCCGGACAATATGGCTGCGGAAGTCGCGTCTTTAAAAGAATCGCTTACCGAAGCCGCGGCGGAATCCAGCGAAGAATTTATAGAAAAGTTTTTAAACGACGGCTGGCTTTCCAACGACGAAATAATCACGGGGCTTAAAGACGGGTTGTTTATGGGAACTACCGTTCCGGTTATGGGCGGTTCGGCAACGCAGAACATAGGCGTTATTAACCTTATGAACGAAATAGTTTCGATCTTGCCGTCTCCGAAAGAGAGAAAGCCCGTTCACGCCACGTCGGATAGCGGAGAAGATTTGAAGATAAGTTGCGACGAAAACGCGCCGTTTTCCGCGTTGGTATTCAAAACGGTAGCCGATCCGTTCGTAGGGAAACTTAATATGATAAGAGTTTTCACGGGCAAGCTAAAAAGCGGTATGACCGTGATAAATAAAACGACGGGTGAAAAAGAGCGTATAAACACCCTTTATCTTATGAAAGGTAAAAAACAAGAACCCGTCGACGAGATTTGCGCGGGGGATATAGGCGCGGTAAATAAACTATCCGCAACTAACACGGGGGACACTTTAACCGATGAAAGTTACGGTATAAAGTTCGATCCGATAGCCTTCCCGAAACCCGTTTTGACAATGGCGATAAAGGCTGCAAAAGGCGGCGATGAAGACAAGGTGTTCACGGGGCTTAACAGGCTTAAAGAAGAAGATCCGTCTTTCACGGTGGAAAAAGACGCGGAGACCGGCGAAACGGTTATTCGCGGGCAGGGTGAAACCCAACTTGAAATTCTTTGCAAAAAAGTTAAGTCAAAATTCGGCGCGGAAGCGGTTTTGTCCGATCCTAAGATCGCATTTAGGGAGACTATCAGAAAGAAAGTCGAAGCCGAAGGCAAACATAAAAAACAGACGGGCGGAGCGGGGCAGTTCGGCGTTGCGAATATCCGCTTTGAACCGGGCGCGGAAGACGGCGTTTTCGAGTTTGTGGACGCGGTAGTCGGCGGTGCCGTTCCCAAACAGTTTATTCCCGCGGTTGAAAAAGGACTAAGGGAAGCCAAAGAAAAAGGAATACTTGCGGGCTATCCGGTAGTAAACTTAAAGTGCACGCTGTTCGACGGAAAGTATCACCCTGTCGACTCAAAAGAAGTTGCCTTTATCTCGGCGGCAAAACTTGCCTATGAAGAGGCGATGGCGGCGGCAAGCCCAGTAATATTAGAACCGATTTATTCGATTAAAATTACCGTTCCCGATAACTATACTGGCGATATTTTAGGGGATATGAATAAACGCCGCGGAAGAATTCTCGGTATGGAAACGGTGGAAGGGCTGCAAGAAATTTCCGCAGAAGTTCCGCTATCGGAGATACTTAAATACGCCACAGATCTAAGGAGTATGACGCAAGGGCGCGGCAGATACCAAACGGAATTTTTAAGATACGAAGAAGTTCCTATCTCCGCGCAAGAAAAAATTATTGCGGACGCCAAGAAAGAAAAGGAGTAACTATGATCTTAACCATATGCCCAAACCCCAGCGTAGACTGCACGGTCGAACTTGACGCGCTGAACGTGGGCATGCTAAACAGAGTAAGAAACAAGGTGGAAACCTATTCGGGTAAAGCGCTTAACGTTGCCAAGGGCGTAGCAAGACTCGGCGAAAAGAGTTTTGCGACCGGCTTTATGTTTGAAGAAAACGGCAAGATATTCGAGCACGTTTTAAAAAAAGAAGGCGTTGAGCATAAATTCGTGTATAACCCCGGCAGCGCAAGGCTTAACTATAAGATAATAGATAAAAGGTCTATGCTTACCGAGATAAACGATAAAGGCTGCCTTGTAGTAAAAGAAAAGCAGGAAGAACTAATCTCGTTAGTTCAAAAGCTTTCGGTAGACTGCAATATCGCCGTTATGAGCGGAAGTTTGCCGGAAGGCGTATCTCCCGAGTTTTATGCGGAAGTGATAAAAGTTATTCCCGAACGCGTTAAAATCATTATTGACACCGAGCGTGAAAATATGAAAGCCGCGCTTTCAATAGGTAGAGAGATATTTATGGTAAAGCCTAATATCGGTGAATTCGAACTATTCACCGAAGAGAAGATCCGCTCTAATAAAGATATTGTAAGGGCGGCGGCGAAATATCTCGATATGGGCGTTAAATACGTTTTGATCTCTTTGGGGGCAGACGGCGCGGTGATAACCGACGGAAAGGAAGGGTATTACTGTAAGAGCGCGAACGTCGCGATAAACTCTACCGTCGGCGCGGGGGACTGCATGGTCGCAGCGGCTTGCGTTTCGATAGAGCAAGGGCTTCCGCCACAGGAACTTTTAAAAAGGTCTGTTGCGGCGGGAACGGCGGCGATAACCACCAGCGGAACGAATCTTTTTTATAAAGATAAATACGACGAAATTTATAAAAAGATTTCCGTGGAAAAAATCAGTTTATAATGCCAAAAAGCGGCGCAACAAAGCGCCGCTTTTTATAAGTTTTAGGATAAATACAGTAATATTCTGTCGAAAAAAAGCATAAATATTATCGACTGTATGGGGGATAATATATGCGTGAAGATTTTTTTGACAGAGTGATAGAAGAAGGTTATTATATTGCGGAGACGGGCGCTACCGTCAGAAAGACAGCAAAGGCGTTTTCGGTATCCAAGTCTACCGTGCATAAAGACGTTACCGAAAGGCTTTTCGGAATAGATAAAGATCTATATAAAAGGGTAAAAAAAGTCTTGGAAAAAAACCTTTTGGAAAGGCATATCCGCGGCGGCGAAGCGACGAGAATTAAATACGAAAAAATCCGAACGGAAAAATAAAACGCACGGCTAAAAACTTGACAAGCCGATTTTTAAGTTATACAATAAAATTATAAAAATACCTAAACTAAAAGGTGAGCCTGATAGTAAAGGACTGAATATGGAATTTTTAAGGCGCATTGCGTCTTATTAATCGTGTTCCTCCCTTTGCCATATACGGCGGAGGGAGTTTCTTTTTATAGGCTTACCGAAAGGAGAAAAAAATGAAAAGACTGCTTTGCTTTATACTTGGAATTTTGACGGTTATTGCGTCTTTATTCGGTCTTACCGCTTGTGGCACCGTCGGTGAAAACGATTTTGCGTTTTACTGCCCGGACGGAGCGCCCGCGCTTGCGCTTGCCGGGTTTATTCACGACGACGAACAGTTCGGGCAAGATAAGAAGATAACCTATCACGTGGTTTCCGGAACGGAAATTTCCGCCGCGGCGACAGAAAAAAAGGCGGGCTTTATAATAATGCCCGTAAACACCGCTACCAAAATTTATAACCAAAAGGATTCGCCTTACGTTATGGCGGCGGTCATAACCCACGGCAACTTTTATATAATGAGCAGCACAGAACTTTCTTCCGCAAGCGACCTTGTGGGCAAGGTGATATACGTTCCCATGCGCGGAAAAGTGCCGGACTGGACTTTCCTTTCCGTGCTTAAAGCAAACGAAATAGAATACGTTGAAAGCGACACCGCCGTATCCGGAAAGGTTGCTATAAAGTATTTTAACGAAGGTTCGGACGTGGTTAAAGCGCTCCCTAAGGATAACGACGGAAGTATCGTAGGGTTGATCCCCGAACCCGCGGCGACAAACGTTTCAAAGAGCAAGACGGCATACGCATATAGGCTCGATCTTCAAGAACTTTTCGACTCCGTAAGTAAAACCTATCCGCAAGCCGTTTTAATGGTAAAAAAGAGCGTTGCCGATAAAAACTCTGCGCTTGTTAATGCAATTACTAACGCGTTTGCCGAAAAGTTACAATGGACCAAGTCTAACGTAGGCGAAGCCGTTTCCGCTATCAAGAATATTTACGCGGCGTCTACCTTAAACGCGGCGACGTTAAGCGCAACCGTTATAGAAAACTGCAAGATATACTGGCAGGGCTCGGCTTTTGCGAAAGATTCGGTTAAATCTTATATTTCCCGCATAAGGGGAATAGACGCGTCTTCCGCAAACGAAGTTGACGATACTTTCTTTATGTAATATGAAAAAAACCAAGACGGAAAAAATACTCAATATCATATTGCCGATAATCACCGTTTTTACTGTGATTGCGATTTGGGAAATCGCGGCGCTATCGATGAACAATTCCTTCGTTCTGCCAGACGTTAAAGAGACGGCGAAGGAATTTTTCAAACTGTTTATTAGCGCCGAGTTTTACGTTTCTTTATCCATGACGGTTTTAAGAAGCGTTATTTCCTTTATCCTTTCGTTTTTGATAGCGGGTATTTTTGCCGTTCTTACGGCACGGTATAAATATGCCGGCAGAATAATCCGCCCCATAATCGGCGTTACCCGCGCTTTACCTACCGTTGCGGTCGTTTTGTTGCTATTGCTTTGGACAAACTCTTTTATAGCGCCCGTGGTGGTTACTATGCTGGTCGTTTTGCCGACGGCATACGTGAATATTTTGAACTCTTTAAGTTCTGTGGATAAAGACGTTTTAGAAGCGTGCAGAATATACAACGTTTCCAAAAAGAATATATTTTTCAAAGTCGAACTTCCGCAGATAACCCCGCCGCTTTTATACGCTATGGGCTCCGGGTTATCTCTTAACATTAAACTTATGGTAGCCGCCGAAGTTTTAAGTTCGACCGCTCGCTCTCTCGGCAATATGATAAATCTATCGAACTATAATCTCGAAGTGGCAAAAATGATGGCGCTTGTCGTCGTTGCGGTAATTATCGGCATGATAGCCGAAGGAGTGTTCTCTATATTATCGCGAAAAGCGGGGAAGTGGCAATGATAAAATTATTAGGCATAAATAAAAATTACGGCGAACTTGCCGTATATAAAGATTTCGACTTTGAAATAAGCGAAAACAAGATACTTGCCGTTTTGGGCGAAAGCGGTTCGGGAAAGACCACCCTATTAAATATCATAGCGGGGCTTACCGACTATGAAGGCAAAATCGAAGGCGAAGTTTCGCCCGTTTCTTTCGTGTTCCAAAAAGACAGGTTAGTGCCTAATCTTACGGTTAAGCAAAACCTTGAACTTTTTTGCCCCGCTGCCGATATAGACGGCGCGCTTAAAGAAGTTGGGCTAATTGATAAAGCGAATTCTTATCCTAAAAATCTTTCGGGCGGGCAGGCAAGGCGCGTTGCTATTTTGCGCGCGTTTTTATATCCGTCTTCCGTTCTTTTGATGGACGAACCCTTTATAAACTTAGACCTATCGCTCAAATTTTCACTTATCGATATGATAAAAAAGATGCAACAAAATTCGCCGCGAACGGTAATTATAGTAACGCACGACGTAAAAGAGGCAATATCTGTTGCGGACGAAGTTGCGGTGATCTCCGCGGGGAAATGCGTTTATAAAACAAACGAAATAACAAAAAAGACCGAAAATAAACTTTTCGGTCTTATGCTGAATATCAATAAAGATAATAGTTAAAACTTTTCTACGGTATATTCGGTATCTTTAAGTGTAAAATCCTTATTCATTTCGCGGTTTGTCAAAATCTTTTTGACGCCGCCTTTTTCATATACCGCAAACACGCTGATAGACGGAAGGTTATTACTTACGAATTCTTTTAGTTCGTCTTCTTCCATACACATAAGGGCGGTGGAGATCATATCGGTCCAGCAAGCGGAGTTGGTTTCGCCGTCGCTCTTATCGCCTATAACCGTAACGCTCGATAGCCCCGTGTCTATTGGCGCGCCTTTTTCGCAGTCTATTATATGGCAATACCTTTTTCCGCCTATAAAATAGCATCTTTGATAGTCGCCGCTTGTAGAGATCGCCGCGCCGTTAATAAGCGAGTTTGAAACGGATAAAATATACTCTCCGTTCTTTCTCGGGTGCTTTATTAAAAGATCTTCTTTAACGGAAAAGATATAAACGCTGCTCCCGCCTATGCTGATATATCCTTGCTTTCTTCCGTGGTTTTGCAGAATTTTTCTTATTCCGTCCACGGAATAACCTTTAACGATACCGCCTAAGTCCAGCTTGTTTAAATCGTTACGTTTTGTAACGCCTTTATCCGAAACGGCAAAGTTAGAGCAAAAGTCAACTGATACTGCCTTTTTTTCTTCTATCTTTTCCTTTTCGGGAACGGCTGTCATTATCACTTTATTATACGTGTCGGCAGAAAGCCCCCAAAGGGTAGATAGCGGCAATATCCCCGCGTTAAACTTTCCGTTCGTAAATCTATAATACCTTTTGCAAAGTTCGATAAAATCCGCCGTTCCGTCCGATACGGTGATTTCTTCGCCGCCGTTCGCAGAATTTATTTTAAAAATGTCAGAATTTTCATCCGTTACCGAATAAAGCATTTCGGTTTGGGATAAAAAAGAAGTGATCTCCGACTTTTCCGAAGAAGTCATTTCTGTTTCTTGCAGGGCGATCGTAACTTCGGTATTAAAATAGTTCATCGGCGAAACGCTCGAACAGGAAAATGAAAAAATTATAATGACTAAAATAATAGCCGCCGATATAACGCGCAATAAGTTTTTCATATATATAATATACAATAATCGGATAATCAAAGTCAAATTATATTATTGACAAAGCACTTTCGGTTTGTTAAAATAAATAGGTATAATATTTTATAAGTGAGAGAAGACTTGGCGGTCAAAAGGTATAAAATTGCGGATATAGTTTTCGATGCGGACGTTAAATCTAAATACGTCGAATCGTTATGCGAAAATTATGCCTATTCCGGCGATACGCCGCCCGCTTTTAAGGCGGACGTAACTAAAAGCGATATCGATTTCGAAAGAGAAAAAGATGATATAAATTCTCAAAATTATCCCGATTGTTATTACGAAAGTCTTGCTCTGTTTAGAAAACTTTGCAACTATGCGCTAAAAAACGCCGACGGATTCGTCTTCCATAGCAGCGCCGTCGAAGTGGACGGCATGGCATACTTATTCACCGCTCCCAGCGGAACGGGCAAGTCTACCCACGCAAGGCTTTGGCGTGAAATGCTAGGGGATAAAGCCGTGATGGTGAACGACGATAAACCGATGATAAGGCTATTAGGCGAAAAGTTTTTCGTTTACGGAACGCCTTGGATGGGCAAGCACGCTTTGGGCGCGCCGATAAAGTCCGAAATAAAGGCGATATGTATAATAGAACAAGCAAAAGGAAACTCCATTAAAAGAATCTCCCCGCACGAAATGTTGTTTACCGCGCTCAATCAGACGATAAGACCGGATAGTGCGGAAGATATGGATAAACTGTTATCCTTGCTTGAAAAATTATTGTCTTCGGTCGGCTTATTTAAGCTTTGCTGTAATATTTCGAGAGAAGCCGCCGAACTTTCATATAAAACCATGTCCGGAGAAGAAAATGAAAATTAAAGACGGATTTATGCTCCGCAAGGTTGCGGACAGTTTTATCGTTGTTGCCGTTGGCGACAGAGTTAAAGAGTTTAACGGTATAATAAACCTTAACGAAACGAGCGCGCTTTTATGGCGCACGCTCGAAAAAGACGTTACGGAAAGTCAACTTGTGGACGCGCTTTTATCCGAATACGACGTGGATAGAGAAGTGGCTGCAAAAGACGTTGCGTTATTTATAGAAAAATTAAAGGAGGCAAATCTGCTACTTTAAGGTGCGGATAACGGAAGATGAAGAAAATAGGGTTTGACAACAAAAAGTATCTTGAAATGCAGTCGGATAAAATTCTTGAAAGAATTTCTATGTTCGGCGACAAATTGTACCTTGAATTCGGCGGAAAGATTTTCGACGATTTGCACGCGTCGAGAGTTTTGCCCGGCTTTGAACCGGATAGCAAGATAAAAATGCTGTCTCAGCTTAAAGATAAAGCGGAGATCCTTATCGTAATAAACGCAAACGATATAGAAAAGAATAAATATAGGAGCGATCTCGGGATCACTTACGATTCGGACGTATTAAGACTTATCGATATATTCCGTTCGAGAGATTTTTACGTAGGCAGCGTCGTTTTAACGAGATATGCCGCTCAACCTTCCGCGGAGGCGTTTAAAAAGCGCCTTGAAACTCTCGGCGTTAAAGTTTATATGCACTATCCGATAGAAGGCTATCCGTCCGAAGTAAACACGATCGTTTCGGACGAAGGATACGGCAAGAACGAATACGTGGTTACCACCCGTCCGCTCGTTGTGGTTACCGCGCCAGGTCCCGGAAGCGGGAAGATGGCAACTTGCCTATCCCAACTTTATCACGAATATAAAAGGGGAATAAAGGCGGGCTACGCCAAATACGAAACCTTCCCGATATGGAACATACCATTAAATCACCCCGTAAACGTTGCTTATGAGGCGGCGACCGCCGACCTTAACGACGTGAATATGATCGACCCCTTCCATTTAGAGGCTTACGGCACTATGACCGTAAACTATAATAGGGACGTAGAGATATTCCCCGTGCTTTCCGCTATGCTTACAAAGATTATGGGCGAATCCCCGTATAAGTCGCCTACGGATATGGGTGTAAATATGGCGGGTAATTGCATAATCGACGACGATGTTTGCAGAGAGGCTTCTAAACAGGAAATAATAAGAAGATATTTTACCGCGCTTATAGACGTTAAAAAGGGCAGAGCGTCTAAGGAAGTTATATCTAAAATCGAAATTCTTATGAGTAAGATGCATATAGATATTAACGACAGAGCGGTAGTTCAGCCCGCGCTCGATAAAGAAAAGATCACGGGCACGCCGTGCTGCGCTTTGCAACTAAACGACGGCAGAATAGTTACCGGAAGAACCGGAGCTATTTTAGGGCCGGCGGCGTCGGTGCTTATCAACGCGTTAAAGACTTTGGCGGATATAGACGATTCGATAGACCTTATCTCTTCGACGCTTATGGAACCCATACAGGAACTTAAAGTAAAACATATGGGAAGTATCAACCCAAGATTACATACGGACGAAGTTTTATTGTCGCTTGCGGTCAGCGCGGTAACCAACCCCACCGCAAAACTTGCGATCGAAAAACTTGACGACCTTAAAGGTGCGCAACTTCACTCTACCGTAATGCTTGCTCACGTTGACGAAAAGACCTTCAAAAAACTCGGTATAGACGTAACGTGCGAACCTAAAAGACAAACGCAGGCTTTATTTACGGCAAATTAGCCGAATAAAATAAAAGGAAGAAGTGTTATGAGTTTATTACAAATTTTATTATGCGTATGCGCAGGGCTTTTAGCCCTAACGTTTTTGTTCTTATTCGTTGCCACGATAAGAGCGGACAAAAAAGCCGCAAAGGCTGAAAAAGCCGTTGCCGCAGAAGAAACCGATACGGCATCGGAAGAACAACTCGCGCAAGACAAAGCGGAAGAAGTTAAAGCCGCCGAACCCGAAGTTAAAACTGCCGCGGTTGCCGCGGGCACTCTCGTTATCGGCGATATAGAAGACGGCGAACAAAAAGAAAAACCTGTAAAAAAAGTTAAAAAAGAAGAAAAAGAGACCGTTAAAGTCGCAAAGGAAAAGAAAGTTCCCGTTTCCTTCCCCGAAAAACTTTTGGCGCTCGATATTTCCATACTCGATTACTACGATTCTGTAAATAACAAATTTATAGGGTATAAGAAAGTTCACGCAAGAATTTCCGCAACCGGAATATCTTATAGATTCGGTAAAGATCTTATCTCTAAACTTTCTATTAAAGACGACGTTTTGAGAATTCACTTCGCGCTCCCGATTTCCAAATACAGATTTGCTAAGTTCAAAAAAGAAGATCTGTCTGACGTTCGCGCATATAAAGAAGTTCCGTTAACGCTTAATTTAACTACCGTTGACGAATTGAAATCGGCTCTTTCTCTTATCGAAGATCTTGAAAAGAATTTGGGATTAGAAAGAAAGAACCGTTTCCTTGAAGTTGATAGCGTGGCTGAACTTAAAGAAATTGTTAACTCGGAAAAAGCCGAATAAAAACTTAAAATAAATCCGCTCTTAAAGGGCGGATTTTTTATATGGTATTTAAAAAAATATTGCGCAAAAAAAGAGCGGAAATTTTTTCCGCTCTTTTTAAGTTTAATAAATTATCTGCATTCGTCGGCTTTTCCGGCGCATCCTAATACGTCGATAAGTTTGTGTTCAACGACCTTTTGGATAGCCGTTCTCGCATCGCCCAAATACTGTCTGGGATCGAAGTGATCGGGGTATTCGTTAAAGTGCTTTCTGATAGCCGCGGTTGCCGCAACACGAAGGTCGGAGTCGATATTGATCTTACATACAGCCATTCTTGCCGCTTGGCGAAGCATGTCTTCGGGAACGCCGATAGCGTCAGGCATCTTTCCGCCGTATTGATTTATAACCGCAACAAGATCCTGCGGAACGGAAGAAGCGCCGTGCAAAACGATCGGGAAGTTGGGAAGACGTTTTGCAACTTCATCTAATATATCGAAACGGAGTTGGGGTTTGGTGCCGGGTTTGAATTTATAAGCACCGTGGCTGGTTCCGATAGCGATAGCAAGAGAGTCGATACCCGTTTTGGTGGTGAATTCGTAAACTTCGTCGGGATCGGTAAACATTGCGTCTTTGGCGTTGACCTTAACCGCGTCTTCAATTCCGGCAAGTTTTCCGAGTTCGGCTTCGACAACAACGCCGTGGTCGTGAGCGTATTCTACGACTTCTTTGGTAATTCTGATATTTTCGTCAAGGGGATATTTAGAAGCGTCGATCATTACGGAAGTAAATCCCTTTTCGATACAACTTTTGCAAAGTTCAAGCGAATCGCCGTGGTCTAAGTGAAGGCAGATGGGAAGACCGGTTTCTTCGGACGCAGCGATGATAAGGTGCTGTAAATACGTAGGATTAGCGTATTTTCTTGCGCCGGCGGATACCTGCAAAATTACCGGGGCGTTCTGCGCTTTGCACGCATTTACGATTCCCTGTATGGTTTCTAAGTTGTTTACGTTGAAAGCGCCGATAGCATAGCCGTTTTTATAGGCTTGTTCGAACATTTTCTTTGACGTTACGAGTGGCATAAAAAATCCTCCAAATTTTGTGAATATTATCGGGTTGCCCCGTTTTTTACGATTTTATTATATTCTTTTTTTGAAAATATGGCAAATAATTTTCGGTTTATATCGAAAATACTTTATTAAAAACATAAAAAGGGTTATAATAAAGCCGAAAAAATATAAATTTACGCGGTCTTATCCGCTGGTGGAGAAATTATGACAGACGCAAGAATAGAAAAGTTGGCGAAAAATTTAGTTAATTATTCGTGCGACCTTAAAAAGGGCGAAAAGGTTTTGATCGAGGCGAAGGGCATAGACTATATGCTCGTCAATGCAATAATAAAAGAAGTTTACGCGGTCGGCGCGTTTCCTTTCGTGGAAATATACGATAACAGAGTTTCAAGGGAACTTTTGCTCGGCGAAACGGAAGAATATGCCAAGTTAAAGGCGAAATACGACGGATACCGCATGGCGGAAATGGACGCCTATATCGGAATACGCGGCGGCGAAAACTGCAACGAGTTTTCTGACGTTCCCGAAAAGAATATGAAGGCGGAAAGCGAATTTTATTCTCACCCCGTTCACCACGAATTAAGGGTTAAAAAAACGAAATGGGTAATTCTCCGCTATCCTAATCAAGGCATGGCGCAGCAAGCCGGCATGAGTACGGACGCTTTTGAAGAATTTTACTTTAACGTTTGCAATTTGGACTATTCCAAAATGGATAAGGCGATGGACGCGTTAAAAGCAAGGCTCGATAAGGCAGACAAAGTGCATATAATAGCAAAGGATACCGATATTTCTTTCTCGATAAAGGGAATAGGCAGCAAAAAATGTTCGGGCGAGCGCAATATTCCGGACGGCGAAATTTATTCCGCACCCGTTAAAAACAGCGTCAACGGGGTTATCACATATAACGCGCCGTCGGTGGAACAGGGCGTTAAGCACGAAAACGTTTCACTTACCTTTAAAGACGGAAAAATAATAAAGGCAACGGGCAATCACCCCGATAAACTCGAAGCCATATTTAGTACCGACGAAGGCGCAAGATACGTCGGCGAATTTTCCTTCGGCGTTAATCCTTATATAGTTAAGCCGATGGGCGATATTTTGTTCGACGAAAAGATCTCGGGTTCTATCCACTTTACGCCCGGGTGCTGCTACGACGACTGCTATAACGGAAACATATCAGCCATTCACTGGGATTTAGTGCAGATCCAAACCCCCGAATACGGCGGCGGAGAAATTTATATCGACGGCGAACTTATAAGAAAAGACGGCAGATTTTTGCCCGAAGATCTGCTCTGCTTAAATCCCGAAAACTTAAAATAACGGTTTTTTGCGTATTTTAGCCGTAAAATAGCGCAATTAATTTAAAATACGGCAAAAAATTATTTGACTAAAAATTTTTAAAAATATATAATGAAAAAGGTAAAAATATTAAACATATATGGAGGACATATTTATGTCAAAAGTAACAAAAGTTGCAATTAACGGTTTCGGCCGTATCGGACGTTTGGCGTTCCGTCAGATGTTCGGTGCAGAAGGTTATGAAGTTGTCGCTATCAACGATTTAACCAGCCCCAAAATGCTCGCTCATCTTTTGAAATACGACACCATGCAGGGCAATTACGTTGCACAGGGACACACCGTAACTTATAAAGATTCCGTTTTGGCAGAAGACGGCAAAACCGTAGTAGTTCCCGGTTCCATCACCGTTGACGGAAAGGAAATCACTATCTACGCTTGCCCGAAGGCTCAGGATCTTCCCTGGGGCGAACTCGACGTTGACGTTGTTTTGGAATGCACAGGTTTCTATACTTCCAAGGCAAAAGCGCAGGCTCATATCGACGCTGGTGCTAAAAACGTCGTTATCTCCGCTCCCGCAGGCAACGACCTTCCCACTATAGTTTACAACGTAAACCACAAAACCTTAACCAAAGACGACCACATCATATCCGCGGCGTCCTGCACGACCAACTGTCTTGCTCCTATGGCTAAGGCTCTTAATGATTACGCTCCTATTCAAAGCGGTATCATGACCACCGTTCACGCTTACACCGGCGACCAGATGATCCTTGACGGACCGCAGAGAAAGGGCGACCTTCGTCGTTCGAGAGCGGGCGCTCAAAACATCGTTCCGAACAGCACCGGCGCTGCAAAGGCAATCGGTCTTGTTATCCCCGAACTAAACGGCAAACTTATCGGTTCCGCTCAACGTGTTCCTACCGCTACCGGTTCTACCACTATCCTTGTTGCGGTTGTTAAGGGCAAAGATATCACGAAAGAAGGCATCAACGAAGCTATGAAGGCTGCCGCTACCGAATCTTTCGGATACAATACCGACGAAATCGTTTCTTCCGACGTTATCGGCATGAAGTTCGGTTCGCTTTTCGACGCTACCCAAACTATGGTTGCGAAGATCGATGACGATACCTATCAGGTTCAGGTAGTTTCTTGGTATGACAACGAAAACTCCTACACCAGCCAGATGGTAAGAACGATCAAATATTTCTCTGAAATTAAATAATCGAAAGATGATTTCAAAAAAGGCGAGAGTGATCTCGCCTTTTGATTAAAAAAAATATATTGACAAAAAATAATATGTATATTATAATTTAAAAAAATGAAAGGAGAACAAATTATGAAAAAGATTTTTGCAATCGTTTTAAGCGCTTTGCTCTGTTTATCTCTCTTTATGGTAGCGGGCTGCGGCTCTGCGTTTGACGCGAACTACAAAGAAACCGACGCTGAAACTATGAACGAAATAGTTGATAAAGCGGAAGATGCGGAGGCAGGAACTTCGATCGACTACTTTAAAGGCGTTAAACTCGTTATCGATGTTGAAATGAAGATGAGTGCGCAAGGCAAAACCGAGAGCATGGCTGTTAAAGGCAATATGGTTATGGCTGCTATTGACGAAAAGCTCGCCATGTCCGGTGAAATAAAAGCCAACGGTGACGGAGAAAACGTTGACGGCAAAGTTTATTATAGCGACGGATATTTATATGCAAACGGAACTTATAAAAACAATACCGTTAAAATGAAACAGGAAATGCCTATTGAATATTTTATCGATCGCTATACCGATGGTGCCGAACAGATGATGGATATTGCATTCGCGATGAGGCAATTTGGTAGTTTAGAAGGCGCTAAATTCTTCCAGGCGGAAAAAGACGGCAACACCTATATCAAATTCACTTTCGAAAGTGCGGAAATGGGCAAAGTCGAAATGTATTTTATCTTCAATGCGGACTTTAACCTTATCGGGTTCAAAATGCAAAGTTCCGGCAAAATGGAACTGGGCGGCGGAAGCATGGAAAGCAAAATGCTTATCTCTATGGAACCGTATAGCGGATCTATAAATCTTCCTTCGGACCTTGATACTTACGAAGAAGGGGAATTTGACAACTAAAATTCGCAAAATAAAAAAGGCGAGAAATTTCTCGCCTTTTTTTCATGGGTAAAATATCAGTTCGAAGTGCCGTTTGAATTAAAGCACCCGCATAAATTCCAGCCCGTCGTGGTAAGTAGTGCAAGAAGCAGGAAAAATTGCGTTGAATTTATCGTATTGTTTGACAGCAAAAGCAGTAAAAGTGCGCCGAAGACGATATAATTTGAATTCATATTTTACCTCCTTTTTTCAAAAAATACCTTTTCTTTTATAAAACGCTAAAATTTTTCAAAATGCTTTCGGGGTTTTACAGTAATATATGCATAAGTATTATATGCAAGGAGAAGGGTAAAAAATGAAAGAAATGCTAATTGACAGACGTCTTCGTTCTATGGTAGACGATTACGTCCCGAAAGGCGAAATTTTAGACGATTTAGTAAGTTTTTTCTCTATTTTTTCCGACTACACAAGGCTTCGTATGATATCCGCCTTAGCGATTTCCGAAATGTGCGTTTCAGACCTTTCCGAAACGTTAAAGTTAAATCAAACGACCGTTTCGCATCAACTAAGGCTATTAAAAAACCTTAATGCGGTAAAAACAAGGCGGCAAGGAAAAGTAGTGTTCTATTCGCTTAGAAACGACACGCTATCCGACGTTTTATTAAAGGGAGTGGAGTTTTTAGGGTATTAAAAAACAGATATATTTTTATAAAAGCCTTTTGCTTTGCGGCAAAAGGCTTTTCGTTTATACGCTTGTAAATATCTTTAAAATCGGTTATAATAATTTCGTGAGCGTTATAGAAGAAAGATTAAAACTTTTACCGACCGATCCCGGGGTTTACGTTATGCTTGATAGCTATGGGAAGATAATTTACGTCGGGAAAGCAAAAAATCTTAAAAACAGAGTAAGACAATATTTTTTCAATACGGTAAAGACCGAAAAAGTTGCGGCTATGGTGAAAAATATAGCCGACTTTTACTATTACATAACGCCCAGCGAAATAGACGCACTTTCTCTTGAAAACAACTTAATAAAAAAATATAAGCCGAGATATAACATACTTTTAAAAGACGATAAAACCTATCCGTATATAAAGGTCAATCTTAAAGAGTGTTTCCCTTCTTTCACGGTAACACGCAAAATCAAAAAAGACGGCGCTAAATATTTCGGGCCGTTTATGGGCGGCATAAACGTTAAAGGGGTTTTGGAAACCTTAAATTTAGCCTTCGGGATACGCCCGTGCGACAAAAAACTTTCGGTAAATAAGCCTATTAAGCCTTGCCTAAATTATCATATCGGCAAGTGCAGCGCGCCGTGCGCGGCGTTTATAACAGAAGAAGAGTATGATAAAAAGGTTACGCTTGCCGTGGGATTTTTGGGCGGTGATACTGCTCCTACCGAAAAACTGTTAAAAGAAAAGATGCTTGCCGCGGCGGAAAACGAAGAGTTTGAACTTGCGCTTAAATATAAACAGAATTTAGACAGTTTGGAAAAACTTAAATTAAAGCGTATCACTTCGCTTAATAAGTTTATAGACGCCGATATTATCGCCTATAAATCGAACGGTATTTATTCAGCCGTAAATCTTTTGGTAGTCCGTTCGGGGCGTATGCTCGGCGGAAAAAACTTTTCTTTCGAGAGTATGACCTTTTCCGAAGAAGAGGCTATTTCCGAGTTTATTTTAAGATACTACGAAAAGGGCGTAGACGTCCCGCACGAAATTATCGTCGGCGTGGAAATAGAAAATAAAGACGCGATAAGAGAATTTATTAAAGAAAAAAGCGGCAAATCGGTAGAGATAACCCACGCCAAGGCGGGCACGGGAAAAAGCCTTGTGGATATGGCTAAAAAGAACGCCGAAGAACATCTTGAAATCGCGGTGGATAGGATAAAGCATAAAGACGAAATGACTGTCAAAGCGTGCGAAAGGCTTAAAAATATACTTTCGCTTAAAAACTATCCGCGTCGTATGGAGTGTTACGATATAAGTAACATCAGCGGGGTGGATAAAGTGGGCAGTATGGTCGTGTTTATCGACGGCGAGCCTGCAAAGGACCTTTACCGCAGGTTTAAAATAAAAAGTTTTGCCGGACCTGACGATTTCAGGAGTTTAAAAGAAGTGTTAACCCGTCGGCTTGAAAGGTTAAAGACCGATCCCGAAAAGTTCGCAAAGCCCGACCTTATTATAATTGACGGCGGCAAGGGGCAACTCTCTTCTGTAAAAGAAATATTCGACGAGTTCGGGGTTCGCGATATAGATTTTATATCGCTTGCAAAAAGGGAAGAAGAAGTTTTCACGATATTTTCAAAAGAGCCTGTGATTATCGAAAAGCGAGACTACGTTCTTCGTATGCTCCAACGTATCCGTGACGAAGCGCACCGTTTTGCGATAACCTATTTCCGTTCTCTTCACGGGAAGCGTTCGCTCTCTTCTGTGCTGGATAACGTTAAAGGACTCGGAAAGGTCAAAAAAGCCGCGCTTATAGAAAGGTTTTCGGATCTCGGCGGGATAATAAACGCAACGAAAGACGAACTTAAATCGGTTGAAGGGATAGGCGAAAAACAGGCGGAAGAGATTATCACAGCATTAAAAGAAGAGGGGCTAAGATGAAATACGACATGGTGATAACCGATTTTGACGGAACGCTATCTTCCGGCGAAGGCAAAATAGACGCCGAAACCTTAAAAAGCATAAAAGAATATATAGACCGTGGCGGAAAGTTCGTTATCTGTTCGGGGCGTATGACGTCTTCTGTTAAATACGTTAGCGAACTGAACGGATTAAAGTCGGTTGCGGTATCTAATCAGGGCGCTTCAATAGACGATTTGGAAACGGGCGAAAACCTTTTTTCGGGCGGGATACCCGTTCCGCTTGCAATAGATATTGCCGAAAGGTTTTTATCGGACGGTATGGAAGTTTTAGCCGTTATAGACGAAAAGTTTTACTACGAACAGTCCACCGAGTGGACGCTTGCCTGCGCAAGTTGGGTAGACTCCGTCGGAATTTTTACCGCAAGTATTACCGATACTATCCGTAATATAGGAAAGCCGGTAAAAAAACTTTGCGCCTATGCGCCGAGGCCGATAATCAAAAAGTATACCGAAATTTATAATCGGGATTTTAGCGGGGTTACCTTTAACAACGGTTCGCCGGATATAGTTGAAGCGATAATGCCCGAGTGCAGCAAAGGGGCGGCGGTTAGATTTTTATCGAAAAAGTTTAATATTCCGTTTAATAAGATACTTACTTGCGGAGATTCTACCAACGATATAGAACTTGTTAAAGGCGAATGGCACGGCGTTGCCGTGGGCGACGGTATGGAAGACCTTAAAAGAGTGGCGAAAGAAGTTACCGTGCCGTTTTCAGAACACCCCGTTAAAGTTCTGCTCGAAAAATATTGCTTAAAAGACGCTAATTAAAGAGGAAAAATGAAATACGATTTATTTATAACCGACTTTGACGGAACGCTTGGAAAAGCGCCCGATATTATAGATCCCGAAACGGTTTTTGCAATAAAAGAATATATTTCGCGCGGGGGAAAGTTCGCGATAGCATCCGGCCGAATGTTCGATTCGCTTAAAAATATATTCGCAAAATACGGCATTTTTGGGATTGCTATTTCAGATCAGGGCGCGTCTATAAAAAACGCAGTTTCCGGCGAAGATATTTTTACCGGCGGAATACCCGTAGACCTTGCAGTTTCGGTTATTACCGATTTAAGAAATAAAAACGTGCAGATAATCACCGTGATAGACGATAAACTATTCTACGAAGAAAAATCCAAGTGGACGGATTTTTACGAATCGGCGCTGGTGGTCGGCGGCAATAAAGTGGAAGACCTTATCGCTTTTATTAAAAATACTAATAAGCCCGTGCTTAAAATCGCCGCGCTCGATTATACCGAAAAGATAATGCCGCTCACCGAAGAATTTATTAGTATTGAAAAGTATAAAGGCAAACTTATATTTAATAACGGCGCGCCCATAATTATGGAAGTAGTTTCGCCGTTTTCAAGCAAAGGCGTTGCGGTCAAGGTTTTAGCGGATAATCTTAATATCCCATACGAAAAAGTCATTGCGGTAGGCGATTCTAATAACGACCTATCTATGATGCAGGGGGCGTGGCACACGGTTGCTGTGGGCGACGGTGAAGAAGTTTTAAAAAGCGCGGCGAAAGAAGTAACCGTTCCTTTCCCCGAAAACCCCGTTAAATTTTTACTCGAAAAATACTGCTTATAAGGATATACATATGGAAGAAGAAAAAATCATTTCAAATATAGAAGAACTCGGTGGTGGCGTAAAGGTGTTGCCGCTTATTGCTCTTCGCGGCAAAGTATTGTTCCCGAACACATATCTTAATTTTGAAATAGGCAGACCTATTTCACTTCGCGCGGCAGAGGCGGCTGAAAGTTTCGGCGGGGAACTTGTTATCGCACCGCAAAAGGAAGCGTTTATCGACGCGCCGAGAAAGAACGATATTTTAAGATACGGCGTTATCGCGCAGATAAAACAGGTCATAAAAGTTTCAAACGGAACGATGAAGTTAAGCGTCCGCGCAACGGATAGGGTTAAAATACTAGAGCTTTCCGATAATCACGAATATTTTTCGGCAACCGTTACCGTAGAACCTTATAAAAACGACGCGTCTTATGAAGAGACCGAGGCAAACTTACGCCTTGCGAAAAAGCAGTTTTCGGACTATGCGCGCCTTGCAAAAGGCATGAATAAAGAAATGGTCGCCGCGGTAACGAGAAATACCGACGCAAACGAATTTATCGACAATGCGCTCTCCGTGGTGAATTTTGCGGAAAGAGACGTTCAGGACTTTTTGATGTCGAACGATACTTTATATAGGCTTAAAAGGTTTTGCGAACTTTTTGCAAGCGAGATAGAGATCGCAAGGATAGAAAACAGCATATCGGAGACTGTTCGCCACAACATAGATAAGGGGCAGAAAGAATACTACCTTCGCGAGCAGTTGAAGGCTATTCACACCGAACTCGGCGACGATCCGGACGAAGAAGACGAACTCGAAAAGGCGATAAAGGAAAAGAATTTACCCAAAGAGATAGAAGAAAAAGCGCTTAAAGAGATAGCAAGGCTTGATAAGATAAATCCGTCTTCTCCCGATTATTCGATAATCTTAAATTATCTGGACTGGATAAAAGAACTTCCGTTTAACGAGTGCACGACGGATACCGAAAACCTTGCCGACGCCAAGGCGATACTTGACGCAGACCACTTCGGCTTAGAAAAAGTTAAAGAAAGGATAGTGGAATACCTTGCGGTATTGCACCTAACCAAAGAGATAAAAGGACCTATTTTGTGCTTCGTTGGGCCTCCGGGGGTAGGTAAAACTTCGGTTGCTACGTCTATCGCAAGGGCGCTCGGCAGAAAGTTCGTGCGTATGAGTCTCGGCGGCGTTAAAGACGAGGCGGAAATACGCGGGCACAGAAGAACTTACGTCGGCGCAATGCCGGGGCGCATTATCTTCGGGCTTAAAAATGCGGGCAGCAGTAACCCCGTGTTCCTTTTAGACGAAATAGATAAACTCTCTTCCGATATTCACGGCGATCCCGCAAGTGCACTTTTGGAAGTTTTGGATCCCGAGCAGAATAAGACCTTCCGCGATAGGTATATGGAGATACCATACGATCTTTCAAAGGTAATGTTCATAACCACGGCAAACACGGTAGATACTATTCCGTATCCGCTTTTAGATCGTATGGAGATAATAGAACTTTCCGGCTATACCGACGAAGAAAAGTTGCAGATAGCAAAAAGGTATCTTATTCCCAAGCAACTTAAAGAAAACGGGCTGACCGATAAAAAGGCGGAATTTACCGACGACGCTATAAGAGAAATTATTCACGGATACACGTTAGAAGCGGGCGTCCGAAACTTAGAAAGGCAGATTGCAAGCGTTATAAGAAAGATAGCGGCAAAGGTCGCAGAACACCCCGCGGCAAGGAAGACCAAAGTAGACGTTAAAGACGTTTCAACTTATCTCGGTATCAAAAAAGGGCTTCGCGATAACGTTTTAGAGCACGACGAGATAGGCGCGGCAACCGGGCTTGCATATACCGCATACGGCGGAACGACGCTTACGATAGAAGTAGGCTTAATGAAGGGTAAGGGCGAAGTTTCGCTTACCGGAAAACTCGGCGACGTTATGAAAGAATCCGCCAAAGCCGCCATAAGTTATATAAGGGCGAACGCCAAAAAATACGGCATAGATGAAGACAGGTTTGAAAAGACCGATATCCACGTTCACGTGCCCGAAGGCGCAACCCCGAAAGACGGACCTTCCGCAGGCATCACTATGGCGACTGCGATACTTTCGGCGTTTACCGAAAAGCCTGTAAAAAAGAGCGTCGCTATGACGGGTGAAATAACCCTTCGCGGAAATATACTTCCGATAGGCGGGCTTAAAGAAAAAACGCTTGCCGCGTATCGTAACGGCATAAAAAATATCATTATCCCCAAAGATAACGAAAAAGATCTTGAACAGATCCCGAAAGAAATTAAAAAGGAAATAGAATTTATTCCCGTCGCCAAGTTTGACGACGCCGTAAAATATACCATAGGCGAATAGTATGAAGATAAAAGAAGCGACCTTTATAACTTCGGTCGCAAACCAAAAAAATTTTTATAAAACCGATAAGCCGATAATCGCCGTCGCGGGTAAGTCCAACGTGGGCAAGTCTTCGCTTATAAATATGCTTGCGAATAGAAAAAAACTCGCCAAAACTTCGGTTACCCCCGGCAGAACTCGGCTTATAAACTATTTCGATTTCGGCGCGTTCGTTTTGGCGGATCTTCCCGGATACGGCTTTGCAAAGGTCAGTAAGGAAGAAAAGAAAAAGTGGGCGGCGCTAATGGAAAGTTTTTTGGCGACCGAAAAACTCGATCTCGTAATTTCTTTGGTCGATATTCGCCATAAGCCGACTGACGACGACGTGATGATGATAAATTACCTTTATCATTATCGGATCCCATTTATAATCGTCGCTACAAAGTCGGATAAACTCCCTAAAACCCGCGTTAAACCCGCAGTTAAAGATATTGCGGACTACTTAAAAGTCGGGACTATGGATATTATCGCCTCTTCTTCCGAAACGGGCGTTGGAAAGGAACAGATCTTTATAGAGATAGAAAAGGCAATTTTAAGCGCCGATAAGGCTTCGGAAGAAATAGAAGAAGTTTAAGGTGATAATATATATGGAAGTTTTCGATTTAATAAAATCTCGGCACAGCGTTAGGCAGTATACCGATAAAAAGATACCGCAAAACGTCGCCGAAAAACTCGTTTCTTACGCCGAAACGTTAAATAAACAAGGCGATCTTAATATCCAAATATTTTTCGACGAGCCGAACTGTTTTAATTCGCGTATGGCGCATTACGGAAAGTTTGAAAACGCAAATAACTATATCGCTATGATAGGTAAAAACTCGGCGGATTTGGAAGAACGCTGCGGCTACTTCGGTGAACTGCTCGTTTTAAAAGCGCAAGAACTCGGGCTGAATAGTTGCTGGGTTAAGTTAACGCACGGCAAAAGCGCCGCTAAAAAAGAGAAAGACGAAAAAGAAGTTATAATCATTTCGCTTGGCTACGGCAAATCGCAGGGCGGCAAAAGAAAAAGTAAAACCATATCGGACGTTAGCGACGTGTCGGATAATTCCCCCGAATGGTATAGGCGGGGAATAGAAGCCGCCCTTTTGGCGCCCACCGCAATAAATCAGCAAAAATTCAAGTTTGAACTTAAAGGCGATAATAAAGTTTCGGTGAAAAGCGGGCTTGTCGGTCCTTGCCTTAAAATAGATCTTGGGATAGTTAAGTGCCATTTCGAGTTAGCCGCCGGCAAAGAAAACTTCGCTTGGGAATAATAAATCGGCTAAATGATAATTGAATATACATAAAAAAGCCCCGCCGTGGCGTCGCCACGGCGGGGCTTATTTTATTTTGGAACATTATTAAAAAGTTTTATCAGATGTTTTAAGAAACATATCAAACATTTCTGTTTTTCCTATTTTTTGCGCATAAGAAATAGCAACACTTTTTGGGATAATAAACCAAGTAGGGTATCCATAAGAGTGCGGGTATCCAAGTTCATTTTCTTCGCCGTCCCAACGTATTCCAATTCGTAATTGCGTGCCATATTTTAAAACGGCGAACGAAAAGCCCTCTTCTTTTATCGGAAAAACATGATATACTTCTTTGATTTTATTTTTTGGTGATTTTACAAGATTTGGATCCATATTTTACTCCTTTATTTTATTGCTTTTTATACCAATTATATTCTTTGCCGTTATTTAAAACGGTTCCGTCCTGTCTGTTGTAACTCATCAGATTCATAGTTGCCCCCCATTTAAATTCTATACCTTTAAGAATATAAATATCCGTTGCACAATAAAAGTCAGATACGAAGGAATATTCATTTACTACATAAGCGGAATCAATATAAACTGTTTTAAGATTTTTGCAACCAGAGAACGCCCAATTTCCTATACTCGTTACGCTGTCAGGGATAGTTATGCTTGTTAATGAACTACAATAATAGAATGCTTCTCTTCCTATACTCGTTACGCTGTTACCAATAGTTACACTTGTTAATGAACTGCAATGCCAGAATGCATAAGCATTTATTTTAGTTGCTGTGGTTATATTTACTTCTGTTACTAATAGGTCGTTTATATATAACTTTATATAAGGACTTGATGGGCCACTCTCAAAAAGACCAAAAATAATTTCACACCAATTATCTATTGTGCCGGTGTAATTTACTTTTGTTAAAGAACTGCAAGAATCTAACGCATGATCTCCTATACTCGTTATACTGTTAGGTATTGTTACGCTTGTTAGTGAATTACAATACTCGAACGCAGAATCACCAATGCCGACTGTGCCGTCTTTTATAACCGCTGCCGTTAAAGAAGAATCGGCTTTTATAAGCCATTGATCAACGTAGCTTAAACCCTTGTTTATTTTTACACAAGGGCAATAATTGAACGCATCTTTTCCTATGCTCGTTACACCGTCAGGTATGGTTACACTTATTAATGAACGGCAACCACTAAATGCATACCCCCCTATACTCGTAACGCTGTCTGGTATGGTTATACTTGTTAATGAACTGCAACTATAGAATGCATACCCCCCTATACTCGTAACGCTGTCTGGTATGGTTATACTTGTTAATGAACTGCAACCAGAGAACGCCCAATTTCCTATACTCGTTACGCTGTCAGGGATTGTTATGCTTGTTAGTGACTCGCATTCATAGAACGCTTCAGATCCTATACTCTTTACGCTGTTAGGTATGGTTATGCTTGTTAGTGACTCGCATTCACGGAACGCCTTATATCCTATATTTGTTACACTGTCAGGTAGTGTTATGTTTTTTAGTGAATTGCATTTATAGAACACAGAATTTTTTATTTCCGTTAAACTTTCTGATAATTTCAAAATTTTTAGATTATTGCAACCATAAAAGGTGCTTGCACCAATGTCGGTTATATTGTCGCCCATTATGACTTTTTCTATATTTTTATTTTGGTAAAATACTGCATCATTTATCATCGTTACGGGCAATCCTTCGTAAGTATCGGGAATATATACGGTTTTTACCGTCCCGTCAGTTATCTCGTCAAGCGCATATTCTTCTTTACCGTCGATCTTTACGAATTTTAACGCAAGCGTAGTTTTAGCGTCATAACCGCATATAGAACAAATCTCGTCTTCACCCATAGTATGCGCCGTTTTGATTATTGCGTCCATATGCCCACAAGTTGTTTTTTTCCAATGATAGTTATCGTCAACAGAAAACTCTTCTACATAACTGTGACCGGTAGGTTCGGTATAGGAATCTACTTCGATATGTCCGCAATTTTTGCAGGTATGCGTTGTATAGCCTTGCTCTGTGCAAGTGGGAGGCGTTACAACGTCTTCATAGCTATGCGGGGCTTTTTCAGTTAATATCGTCCTCAAAACCTCATTACAATTTTCGCAGATTATATATTTTAAACCGTTAGAAGAACACGTCGGTTCTCTTTCAATTATTTCTTTTTCCACTATTTCGTGCGGGTGAACGTCACTTCCACCGCAGGCGGTAAGTCCTACTATGCAGCAAAGCAATGTTACGCAAAGCGCAATGATAGTTAAAAATTTGTGTTTCATTTGTTTCTCCTTTTATTCTTATAAAGATAATATTAACATTATAAGAATAAAAAGTCAATGGTATAAGAATAATTATATACTTAATTATGATGTAAACTATTCTTATAACAATAACCGTAAGAGGGGAAAATATGGATATAGGGGAAAGGATAAAGGAACTGCGGATAAAGCGTGGGTATACGCAAAATAGATTTGCCGATTTTGCCGGAATTTCGCAAGCGCACCTAAGGCGGGTGGAGATGGGGCTTGCGGATATAACTGTCGGGCATTTGCAACTTATTTGCGACGCGTTAAATATAACCTTGCAAGAGTTTTTCGACGTCCGTGCCGTAAACGAGTTCAACGATCTTACATCTAAGTTATCCGTAAAGCAAAAACAAGCGTTGATAGATTTTATCAGAACACTTTAAACTAAACCCGCCGCCGCGAAAATTCGCGGCGGCGGGTATTTTATTATTGATTTTGTTTTCTTAATTTAATCGGGCGTTATTCGGGTTTTTTGCCGTAAAGTTTCGTGCGGGTGCGCTGTAGCGCCGTTTCAGATGAGCCCAGCGGTTTATCGGCGTTTCGGTAGTCGTGCTTATCGCAAAACCATTTCAGTTCGCCTTGTAATCTTTTTAAGTTTTCCGTTTGCGTTTTATAAAGAGCGGCAAGGTATTCTTTCGCGTATTTTCCCGAAAAGCCCGCATACCTTAAAAGTTCGGCGTAGTGGTGCAAGCAAAAACCCTTGGTGTTTTTTAAGGTATCGCGAAATGTCGGCTCGCAAAGAAAAAGTTCGGCAACCGTTTTATAATACTTTTCCATACTCTCTTCGGCGAAGTCGCATATAACGCAGGATTTATGCGCAGTATCGATAGCGTCTGCAAGTTTTTTGGCTTTTTTTATGGACGGTTCAAAAGTTAAGCCTTTAAGTATTGCGTTAGTGCGTGTGTTCACTTGGAGCGCAAGGCTAAGTTTATTCGGGCGTTTAAGCATAAGGTCGAAGTGCTTTGCGCAAAAGCCCTTTTGCGCGACCAAGATGCGTGAATCGTCTTCCATAACGGCGTCGTTCAAAAATTCGTGCATAAGCCCGTCTTCGACGATTTTTTGTATCTCGCACAGCGGACACTCGCAGTCCGTCTTGAATTTTTCTTTTATTAAACCTGTTTCAATGTGATATGCCATAAAATAAGTGTAACAAATTTCAGATATAATTTCAATATTTTATTGAAAAAACGCTCTATCGGTGATAAAATTTTTATATCGGAGAAAGATATGTTGATCGAAAAAATTGATTTATACGATTATTATGGTATTGAAAGGCCGAAAGGCGGAAAAGGGTATTTAACTTGCTATATTCACGAGCATTCAGACGAGTATTGCAAAGGCAGGCTTCGCCCCGCTATGATAGTAGTCGGCGGGGGAGCGTATCTTTTCGTTTCGGATAGAGAAAAAGAGCCTGTCGCTATAAAATATTTGGCGGAAGGGTTTAACTCTTTCGTTTTGGACTATTCTTGCGAGCCGATTAAATATCCGTATCAGTTTTTAGAAGGCGTTATGGCAACAAGGTTCGTTAAAGAAAACGCCAAAAAGTATCACGTTATTAAAAACAAAGTCGCCATGATAGGCTTTTCCGCAGGCGGGCATCTTGCCGGAACGGTCGCCACTCTTTATAACGACAGCGTGGCTATTAAATACTTTGGCAAAAAGGTCGAACTTAACCGTCCGGACGCAATGGTGTTTTCTTATCCCGTAGTTACGCTTGGGTTTAAAACGCACGGCGGCACGGCGGATAGGATCACCGGCGGCGATAAAGGCTTAAAAGAGTATTTAAGCGTAGATAAACACGTTACGGATAAAACTCCGCCCGCATTTATCTGGACGACGAAAAACGATAATACCGTTCCGTATGAAAACAGTTTAATGCTGTTTGACGCTTACAAAAAAGCGGGGGCTTGGTGCGAACTTAAACTGTTTGAAAAGGGCGTGCACGGGTTATCTCTCGCAACCAAAGAAACGGCGGGGAAGGGAACAGAAAGTTATATGATAAACGAAGACGTTTCCGCTTGGTTTGCTTGCTCTATGGATTTTTTGCATAAACTCGGCTTTTACGTCGAAGATTAAAAAATTCGAGATATTTTGAAAAAGTTTAAAATTTCGTTGATATTTTTAAAAGTTTATGATAATATGATAGGGCGGTTTGAAAACCGCCCTATATAAATATGCTACGGCGCTTTGGTAGGACCGGTTGATTGTTTTAATCGTATTCGGCGGTTCACATACGAGCGAAAACGAGTATTGCGTAGCGTAAGCGTAGCAACGTGCCCGCCCAGGGGCGGACGAAGAACAATTTAATAAGTATATGCTACTGTGGCTCAGTCGGTAGAGCAGCTGATTCGTAATCAGCAGGTCGGCGGTTCAAGTCCGCCCAGTAGCTCCAA
>CACXGN010000012.1 GCA_902767225.1 uncultured Eubacteriales bacterium
TCTAATACAGCTTTGCCGTTTTATAAAAATCTTGTTTGGATATTAAAAAGAAATAATAGCCGGTTTCATATTTTTCTTTTCGAGAAAAATATTTCTTATAGATTTTTCAATTCTAAATTTAAAATAAAAAAATTCTTTTTAATTTTAAGCGATGTATCTAAGAAAATTTTTATTGTTACAAAAAGGAGATTGTTCCATGCCTAACAGCAAAAACGTTGCCGTTTTAATAAACAGTTGCGACAGTTATACTGACGTTCTAGATTATTTTTTCTTCTTTTTCAAAAAATTCTGGAATTGTCCATATAAAGTTTATTTAAATATGGAAAACACAAAATATCATAATAGAAATTTTGATTTTAAAACGTTTAGTTTTGGAAAAACAACTTGGAGTAACCGTCTTATAAAATGTCTTAATGCGATTAAAGAAGAATACGTTTTGATGTTTTTAGACGATTTTTTTCTGTTGGATTTTGTAAACCAAGAGCACTTCGATAAATGTTTAACCTTAATGGAACAAGATAAAAATATCGGATATATTATGTTTGAACCCCATTTTTATAATGAATTTAACCTTCCGCCATATAATGAACTTCTTCGCATTAGAAATAAGTATGAAGATTTTTTAGCGACCACACAAATAGCATTGTGGAAAAAAAGTTACTTACTTCAAGTTTTAAGAAAAAGGGAAAATCCATGGGATTTTGAAATCTATGGATCTTTTAGAATGAGACACTATAAGCAAAAATGCTTTGTTCTGAATAAAGACGCTCCCCCTATTTTTCCCATGATTTTACGCGGCGAAAATTCTGCCGGCATAATAAGCGGTCAATGGCAACCGGGAAACGTGCAACTATTTGAAAAATACAATTTACATTGTGATTTTAGTAAAAGAGGTATAGTGAATTTAGAACAAAGATATAAGCCCAGAAAAAGCGTTAAGCAAAAATATAAAGAACTTTCGGTTTTCAAAAAGATTTTTTTGCCTTTTTATGATTTAAAATTATTTAAATCATATTATAGACCGATAATAAAAAAATATATAAATCTAATCGATTTGCGAGGAAGATTGAAAAATAAGTTAATCAAATAAAAAAAAGACGGTCAAACCCGTCTTTTTTTTATTTGATTTTTTTGATTTAATTTTTTGTTTTTATATCAATAAGCCCCAAAATGCCGATTATTAAATAGCAAATTGTTTTCGGCAGCATAAGCATACCTACTAAGGAGTTAGTGCCCGCCCAAATGACGACTGGAATATAGAATAAAAACGAAAGCACTATTAAAAGCCACAAAATCCCATACGGTTTATCGCTCATATACTTAAAAGTAAGATAGACCATAATTCCGCCCATAATAACGAAGGGAATATTCCTTATAATGCCGATAGTTACGTTTCCCCCGTTTATCGCCCACTCGTTTTGCGGAAGGGCTAAAAGCACTATTCTTGCAACGAGCAAAACTCCCATTATAATATCCAAAAACGTTGAACGGGCTCTCTTTCTTCTTTTATAGATAGTGACGTATAAAAGAATATAAAAGAGCGTCATCGTTATGGATGTTACGAGTTTGCCGATACCGAGATAGGCGTTAAGAGTAGCGGACGGCGCTTCTAACGATCCGGTGAAAAGCCCTACCGCCCTTGGGATAAGGTGGAAAGCGTCGCCAAGCCCCAAGATAATACAGGCAATTCCGAAAGTTATTAAATGCAATCTTTTTTTACTTTTAGCTATCATTATTATCCCGAAAGTTATTATCGCGATAAGATAAATAAAGTAAAAACCCGGTTCCATTATTTTTCTCATACAAATTTTCCTTTGCCGTTTTTATATATTATACAGTAAACTTTAACAAAAATAAAGTCAGATCACAAAACTTAAAGATAAAATCGCCACGGCAAGCGTCGGAAGGCTTACTATCGCACCGTATTTAATGAACTCCGTAAAGCCGTATTTCACGTTATACCTATCGGTAAGTTCGGTAAACATAATACCCGCGAGCGCGCCGATGGGCGTTAAAAACGCGCCTATATTACTGCCTACTATACTTGCGTATACCGCCCTATAATACGCCGCTTGCGATAGGCCTACGGGAAGGGCGCTGAAAAGAATACTCATAGGGATATTGTTTATTAAATTCGCTATTATAAACGAAGCGCCGCCGTAAGTCCAAAGCGTGGCGCTACCCCCCAAAAACTCGCCGAGTTTTTGAGATATGCCCTGATGATCAAGGCATACGACTATTACCGCCATAGATATAAAAAACGGAATAAGTTGGAAAGGTAGGCGAGATACCGAAGTTAAAAGGTATTTATGTTTATTCTTTGCAAAAAGTTCTGCGGCGGAAGACGAGAGCAAAAGCGACGCCGCGCATATAACGGAAACGAGCCACATTTCCACGCCGATATATTCCGATATTACCAAAAAGATTATACATATAAAAATATGGATAAGCCCTATTATAAGATTTGCCTTGCTTTCTATTTTTGCATTCCCCCGATACGGGCTTAGCGGTTTTTTTAATTTTTTATAGAACAAAAGCAAAATAACGGCAAGTTCCGCTATCCCCGATAAAACGGTGGGGAGCGCCATCACCTTAAAGTATTCCGTAAACGTAATGCCGGCAAAAGTCCCTAGATAAATGTTCGTGGGATTGCCTATTATAAGCATCATAGACCAAGTGTTTGCGGCGGCAAATTCGCCCACAAGGTAAGGAACGGGATCGATTTCGGCGTTCTTACAGAAAAAACATATAAAGGGCGTAAGCGTCAAAATAACTATGTCGTTAGAAGTGAAAACGGTTAAAATCGCCGTTAAAAGATACAGTATAAAAAACAGCGAAATCTGGCTGGTTTTAGCGCCGCTTGCCGCCTTTTCGGCAAGAAAGCGAAAAAGCCCCGTTTCGTCTAAGAATACGGATATAAAGGTCATTGAAAAAAACAGCGCTAAAATTTTAAGCGGATTTATTGCCGTGTTCGCCGTAAGGTTTTGCCAGACTTTTGAAATAGGCGCAAGCGAAAAGATGACTAAAATTATCGCTCCTAAAAGGGCGATAACCCAGTATAATCCTATTTTGCGCCCGCATATTTTAACGGTCGGAAAAAATAAAATCGAAGCCGTAAGTAATACAAACGTTACGGCTACGATCACGATTGACGCTATCAAAGTGATCTTCGCCTTTCCTTTTAGTAATATCGCATATCAGCGACAGGCATAATTATATCACTTTTATAAAATTGTGCAAATAGATTTAATATTTAATTTTTTATTCGATCTTTATGACTTTTTGTTTTTTCGCTCTATCACAGTTTTCCAAACGATCAAAAATACCATAGCGAGCAAAACCGAAATCATTATCGCCATCGGGAAACAGGTTACTCCTATGATAACGCCTATTACCTTTATTCCGAAGTCTATCGCGATAGAAGTTCTAAACTGCGGCATTTGCTTTTTAACGCAGTCGTGGTGGCGAGATAGCAATTCGACGCTTATTTCGTTAAGAGAGGTGATACATAAAACGTCTATTCCGTAAATAAGTTGCAGCACGAGTTCGTTTATATTTCTGCCCATATATACCACTAAGAAAGGTATCATAGAAGAGAAGAACAGCATTGCGATATTAGTCCATAACACAGGTCTATCTATCGTATCTACGCCGTGCCATATGTTATGTATGTTTATCCACATTCCGCCGAGCCAGAAAAAAGAGATCGCATAGGCTACCACCTGATAGCCTAAAACTTGCAAATCGCTCCATTTCGTCCCGTTAGGGATAACGAATTCCAAAACGACTATGGTCATAATTATCGCCATTATCGCGTCAAAAAAAGCAACGAATCTGTCTTTACTCATACGTATTACCTATATTTACCACTTGTTATGAATTTTATATCTGCTAAGTAGACTTTCGCCTACGCCGGGCGCGTCCGGATCGTGCGTGCCTTTTCCTGTATCCAACTTTTCCATTTCCTTCATTTCGTCTTCTGTAAGTTCAAAGTCGAATATATCTATATTGCCCTTTATCCTTTCGGGATTAGTGGACTTCGGAAGAACGATAAAGCCTTCTTGCACTTCAAAACGCAAGATTATTTGTCCGACATTTTTGCCGTATTTTTCGGAAAGACGGATAACCGTTTCGTTATCAAGCAAGTTATTATCGCCGTGCCCTAACGGATACCACGCTTCTATGCGCACGTTGTCTTTCTCCATAGCGGATCGCAACTCTTTCTGTAAAAAGGTGGGATTGCACTCCACTTGATTGACGGACGGTTTTATTCTAAATTCCGGAACGTATTTTTTATAAATTTTCGGCGTCATGTTAGATACGCCGATAGAGCGGAGAAGTCCCTTTTCCTTATACTCTTCAAGCGCCTTCCACGCACCTAAAACGTCGCCGTAAGGCTGGTGCAAAAGATATAAGTCGATATACCCTAAATCGAGTTTGCGCAAAGATTCTTCGATACCCCATTTAGCGTGTTCGTATCCGAAGTCTTGCACCCAAAGTTTACTTGTTACGAATATCTCTTCTCTTTTTAGTCCGCTGTCTTTTATAGCCCTTCCGACTTCTTCTTCGTTAAAGTAAGCCGCCGCCGTGTCTATATGGCGATACCCCGCTTTAAGCGCTTCCGATACCGCTTTATAGGTCGAGCCGTCGTTCGGGATCAAAAATACCCCGAGCCCTACCGCAGGGATCTTTACCCCGTCGTTTAACAATACTTCTTTTTCCATTTTTACTCCCTTTATAATTTTCCGTATTCTTCGTCTGTTACCTTTTCGCACCACTCGGTATAAGTTTCCGTTCCCGGAATTTCTTGCGCGATATGCTGAAACCAACTGTTTTTTGTCGCTCCGTGCCAGTGCTTTACGTTGGCGGGGATATAGACCGTATCGCCCGCTTTAAGTTTTCTTGCCGCCTTTCCTTCTTCTTGATACCACCCTTCGCCGAACACCACGATTAAAAGTTGCCCGCCGCCGGATTTTGCGTGATGGACGTGCCAGTTGTTTCTGCAAGCGGGCTCAAACGTAACGTTAAACGTGGGAATACCGTCTTTCGATAACGGGGCAAGATAACTTTGCCCTATAAAATATTTTGAATAAGCGTCATTTTTATCCCCTATCGGAAAAACCGACAATTTCTTTTTCATACTATTCCACCCAGTCTTTAACCTGTTTTTTAGCCATTTCGGAATTGACCGCGCTACCTTGCACCGCAAGTCCGTTTTTAACGATAGCGCCCGCGCACTTCTTTTTAAGAACGTTCTCTATGCTCCCAAGCCCGCTGCCTTCGTGGGTTGCGAAAGGCTTAACGATTTTACCAGTAAAATCAAGACGGTCAAGTTCGGTATAAACTTCGTAAGGCAGTTCGCCCCAGTATATAGGGCCGCCTATATAGATAACGTCGTATGCCGAAATATCGTCTAAATACTTTTTAAGTTCGGGGCGGGCGTTTTGTTTTTTGTATGCCATAGCCTCTTCCGTGCAAGCCATATAGTCGTCTGAATACGGTCTTTTCGGATCGCACTTAAAAAGGTCCGCACCCGTAAATTCTTTGATATATTCCGCTATAACTTCGGTATTGCCTTTTTCGATATATCCAACGGCCCAGTTGTTGCCGGGGCGGGAAAAATATATCACCAAACTTCTCATATTATTCTCCTTAATATTCAGGCATTACATACTCGCTTTAAGTATTCTTATAAGCGCGTCTTTATCTAAGGGAGCGAACATCCAAGGCTCGTTCGTGCTGTCGTTTTCTAAAATGTGATCCGCCATCTCTTCGATTTTGTCTTCTTTTACCCCTAACTCCGCCAAATGCATGGGAATACCCGTTTCTTCAAAAAAGGCATAAAATCCGTCTATAACCTTTTGCGTTGTTTCAAAATCGGAAAGGTTTTTATCAAGCCCAAAAAGATTGCGCCCCAACGTAACGAAACGCTCTACCGTCTTTTCGGATAAAATTTCTTTCATCCATCTTGGGGTGATTATCGCAAGCCCCGCGCCGTGCGTTATATCGAAATAAGCGGAAAGCGCGTGCTCGATAGAGTGCATGGGCCAGCCGGAGTATCCCGCGCCGTTCGCCAAAATGCCGTTGCAACCCCAACTGCAAACATACATGAGTTCGCTTCTTGCTGAATAATCGTTAGGATCCTTTAACGCTATTTTAACGTTCGTCATAAGCGAGCGAAGGGCTGAAATCATTATTCCGTCGTTAAACATAGAATTCGGCGCTGCGAAAAACTGCTCTAAAACGTGGTTTATCGCGTCTGCCGTGCCGCATGCCGTCTGCCACTTCGATACGCTGAAAGTATATTCGGGATCTAAAAAAGAAACCGCAGGATATAAAAGTTCGTCTAAATATCCGCGCTTATCGCTTATAGCGGTGTTGGATATAACGCAGCCCATATCGTATTCGCTGCCCGTTGCCGCAAGCGTTATTATATCCACTATCGGAACGGCGGCTTTCGCCTTTACCTTGCCCGAAATAAGATCCCAACCTTCGCCGTCGTATTTAGCGCAGACGGATATCGCCTTAGAACAGTCTAAAACCGAGCCCCCACCGACCGATAAAATAACGTCGATATTATTTTCTTTGCAGAGTTTTGCACCGATTATAACGGACGGATCGTATTTGGGGTTTGGTTCTATCCCCGAAAGTTCCGTGATATTAAACCCGTCTAAAAGTTTATAAACTTCGTCGTATAGTCCCATTTTTTTAATAGAGCCGCCGCCGTAAGTCAATAAAACGTTTTTGCCAAATTTGGCGATCTCTTTCGGAAGTTCTTTAATAACCCCTTTTCCGAAAATAAGTTTTGTCGGTGTTTGATAAGTGAAATCGTTTAACATATATTTTCTCCTTTTTTATTACTTAAAATATTTAATTATAAAGTCTTTAATAATACCTTCTACCGTTCGCGTAGTAAACTGCATACCCGCCTTTTCCATAGCCATAGTCTGCTTTTTCGTAACGTGCGTATACGGATATATTCCGAACATAAACGGGAAAAAAGCGAATAAAAAACTTTCTTCTTCTTTTTCGGTTATACCCTTAAAGTATAGGTGCAATAATTTTTTTATAACTTCAAAAGTTTTATTGAAAACGCACTTAAACTCGGTCAGCCGCTCTAAACGGCTGTTCTCTTCCATTTCGTAATAATTGATAGAAAGAAGTTTTAACAGTTGTTCTCTGTCGCTTAACGAACGTGCGATAAAGTCTGCAAACCCTTCCGCGGTGGGGTTTATTTCGCCGCTTAAATTATCTTCTAAAAACTTTCCCCACTTGCGGTATTCTTCGCCTAAAAGCGCCAAAAATATCTCTTCTTTCGTTTGAAAATAGTTGTAAATAGAAGGTCTTGTAAAAGACGTTTCTTTGCTTATCTCTTTTAAGGTTATCTCTTTAAAAGACATCTTTTTATAAAGTTTTTCGCAGGCGGAAACTATCTCTTCTTTCCTTATTTCCTGTTTTTTATCGGTAGAATACTTACCCATATTCGCCCCTTCTTAAATTTCTGACGTTGTGTCAATAATATTATACATAAAATCTGACGCCGTGTCAATAATTATTTTAAAATTTTTATCGAAATAAAAAACACTTGCCGATAAGCAAGTGTTTTTAAATAACTGCCTTAAAAATTACTGTTTATTTTTAGGTGGAATTTTAATATCCGGTTCAATGGGCGCAAGTTCGTCGTCAGGCTCGTCAGCCCCGCCGGCTAACGCTAATTTATGTTCGTCTTCATTGCAACCCGTGTATTTATTTTTAAGGAAAATAAAGTATACCGCGATCGCTATAAACAAAATCGCATAAGCGGTAAGCACGATACCTAATCCGTTTGCCGAAAAAGATCTGCTGCCGCCAACCGTCGGAAAGATTATATCTATAACGCCGAAAACTTCTATCACGGCGATAAGAAGCGGAGAAACGTATTTGACCATAAAGGCGAAAATTATGCCGAATTTGCCGAGTTTTAACCCGTCGTCCTCTAACCGCCCGTAAAGGTAATTGCTGCTGAAATTTTGCTTCACGGATCTGCTTCCAAACGCAAACCAACCGAGTGCCACGCAAGATCCTAAGGCGCAAACGGGCATTAAAACGGTGTTTGAAACAAGGTCGAAAAAGTCCAAAAGATTTTGCCCGCAAAGCGTCATTGCATTTTTGCCGTTTAGCGCATACCCAAGCGAAATACCTATCGGCACAGAGATTAAAAAGGTTATTGCGGCAACGATGAATATGGCTTTCTTTCTCGCAACGGAAAATTTCTGTATGATAAACTGAGTAACTACTTCCAAAAGCGAAATAACCGAAGTCAGCGCGGCAATAACGACCATGCCGAAAAATAAAAACGAAACAATTTTCCCGATTACGCCAAGCGTATTAAATACCGTCGGTAGCGACGCAAAAAGGAGCATTATGCCGTTGTCTTTAAGAATAATACCCGTTTCCGCTTGATAGTGATAAATCGCGGGGAAAATCGCAAGCCCCGCAAGCAGCGCGACCAAAGTATCGAAAATAGCGATATACATAGCAGAACTTCCGACTTTGATCTTTTTGCCGGTATAAGAGCCGTATGAAACCATGATCCCCATTCCGAGAGAAAGCGAATAAAACGCCTGTCCCATCGCCGCAAGCACGCCCTTAAACCCGAGTGCCGAGAAGTCTGGGTTAAGATAATAATTAAGACCTTCCGAAACGCCTGTCCCTAAGCAAAGGCAGTAAATAACGATCCCGACGAGTATTATAAACAGTATCGGCATTAAAACCTTGCTTGCCTTTTCTATTCCGTTCTGCACTCCGCCCATAACGACGACGAGCGCAAGCGCCATAAATATCGCAGTATAAAGAATAACTTCTCCTATGTTAGCGGAAAACGGCTTTAATATGGAAACGTTGTCACCGAAAGAGTTTAACGCGTATTTAACGGTATATCCGCCGAGTATCGAGTAATAACAGATTATCAAAAAGGGTATAATTATCGCAAAAAGCCCCAGCCAGCCTAAATTTTTATGCGCCTTTTTATACGCGGTAACGGGGTTTGCCTGTGCCCTACGCCCTAAATATATTTCCGCAATCATAACGATTGAACCCATTACGATAACGCTGAAAATATATACGAATACGAACGCCGCACCGCCGTTCTGACTGGTTTTATACGGGAAACTCCATAAATTCCCTAACCCAACCGCACTTCCTGCCGCCGCAAGAATAAATCCTATGCCGCCGGCAAAACCATTTTTCTTTTTCGTGTTTTCCATCTCGTTCCTTCTGCCATAATTTACTGACCGCAATATTATACTTCTTATAACGTATTTTGTCAAGTTTAAGCGTGTATGGGCAAATCGAAGAATATGTAATAAAAAAGACCGTCTTATCGGTCTTTTTCGCGCTTATTTTTCGGTATCGATATATTTTATAACCCTTGCCGGAACGCCGCCTACTACCGCGTTTTTCGGGACGTTTTTATTAACGACAGCTCCCGCCGCAATAACCGCGTTATCGCCGACCGTAACCCCCGAAAGAATCGTCGCGTGCGAGCCTATCCAAACGTTTTTGCCTATCTTAATGGGTTTTGGCAGTAAGTCCGCCCTGTGCTTTGGATCTAAATCGTGGTTTAAGGTTGCCAAAACCACTTGATGCCCTATAAGCGTTCCGTCGCCTATCTCTATTCCGCCCTGATCTTGGAAACAACACCCCGAGTTTATAAACACGTTTTTTCCGACGGTTATATTCTTTCCGCAATCGGTATAAAATGGTGGAAACACACAAAAGGATTTATCAACTTTTTTCCCGAAAAGTTCGGAAAATAACTTTATCATTTCTTCGGGAGTGTGATAACCGTTGTTTATTTCCGCCGTTGTTTTTTGCGCACTTTGTGAAAGTTCATGCATTTTTAAATGCAGCGGCGAACCCGCCGAAACCCTATTTGCCGTATTCATTTTTTCGATAAATTCGTTTTTATCCATTATTATATTCCCGATTGATATTATAAAGATTTAAGAAATTTCATAACGATTCGGCATGAATTTCCCCCCGCGATATCGATAAAATTATCGTAACTTTCGTGCGCGTTGCCGTCGGCTTTATCGGATAGTGCCCTTATCACAACGAACGGAATTTGGTATTTGATGCAGATCGCCGCAACCGCCGCGCCTTCCATTTCGCAAGCGTATGCGTCGTATTCCGTTTTTAAATAATTAACGTATTCTTCTGACGCGATAAACTGATCGCCCGTCGCGATAGTGCCCATGTAAGCATGATCGTTTCCAACCACTTCGACAGCCGCGTTATAGGCAATATCTACAAGGTCTTTGTCGCAGTAATAATACTCCCCCGGCGTATCGCCTATTCCGGGGTCGCCCGATCTCCATATAAAACCGTCGTTCGTTCTTATGCCGTAATCGTGCTCTAAAACCCTTGTGGCGACTATTTCGTCAAGCACTTCCGTTTCGTCGGCAACGCCGCCCGCAACGCCCGTGAAAATCAGTTTGGATATATTATAGGTATTAAACATCGTTGTAACGCCCGAAGACGCACGCACTTTGCCTATCCCCGATTTCGTTATGATAACGTTCTTTCCGCAAAGCGTCCCTACGTGATACTTTTCGCCGCCCACTGTTTCCACTTTTTCGATATCGGCGTTTTCAATCAAAACTTCTATTTCTTTATCCATTGCGGAAATTATGCCTATATACTCTTTGCCGCCCTTATCGTCGCACCCGCTTACGGATAAAATCACAAACGCGGAAACAATAGCCGTTAAAATAGCCAAAATACGTTTCATCTTCTTTCGCTCCTTTATAGGTGAAGTATAACATAATTTCTTAAAAAAATCTATCACTTTAACCCCGTTTTAAATAGCACGTAAAAAGCGCCGAAAATCGGCGTTTTTTGGTTATATGAATTAAATCACGTTATATTACAGCATGGGTGAAAACAGATTGATTATGGACGCAAGCAATCTTTTTATCCAAGATAACTTAAAGTTTTCTAAAACGATCTCTTGCGAGGCGGAAATAGTTGCGTCTATATCTTCTTTTATGTTTTTGATACAAAGCGTATCGATAAGCACCGCGCCGCACTCGAAGTGATGCACCAAACTTCTGTAATCGAGATTGATCGTGCCCACAAACGCAGTTTTATCGTCCGCTATCAACCCCTTTGCGTGGATAAATCCGGGGGTATATTCGTATATTCTTACGCCCGCTTCCATTAAGAACGGGTAGTTTGAACGCGTCATGGTTAAAATCATTTTTTTATCGGGGATATGCGGAGTAACTATCCTAACGTCCACACCCCTAAACGCCGCGCTACGCAAAGCGTTAGCCATATTGTAGTCTATTATAAGGTAAGGAGTTGTGATATAAACGTATTTTTCCGCCTTATTTATAAGGTTTATATAGTTGTTTTCTCCCACGTATTCGTCATAAGCGGGTTTAGGTCCGTCCCCAAAGAAGTTTATATACCCGTTATCGCTATAACTTTCATATTCGGTCGGGAAATATTTTTCGTAATCGATAGACGATTTCGACATGGAATCGAAATTAAGCAAAAACATGGCTGTAAAACTTGTGACCGCCGAACCGCGAACGCGTATCGCAGTATCCTTCCAGTGCCCCAAACGGTGGTTTTCGTTTATATACTCGTCCCCGAGATTAACTCCGCCCGTAAAGGCGACTTTGCCGTCTACCACCGTAATTTTACGGTGATCGCGGTTATTGAATATTCCGGAAACTATCGGGCGGAAGGGATTGAACTTTATGCAGTTGATACCTTCTTTTTGCAATTTTTTATAGTAATTGCTTTTAAGCATGGTCATAGAGCCTATATCGTCATACATAAGGCGAACTTCCACGCCCGCTTTTGCCTTCTCGGCAAGAACTTTATGAATACCGTCCCACATTTTACCGGGGTCTAAGATAAAGTATTCCATAAAGATAAACTTTTCGGCTTTATTAAGTTCGACAAGTAGATCCGCGTAAAATTCTTCGCCGACTTTGTAATATGAAATTTGATTGTTAAAGTATCCGTGCGTTCCCGCATTTACTTGCAAATAACGCTCTATACCGTAATAAGCGCCGAGTTTTTCTTTTAATTCGTTATCCGTTTCTTCATTTAAGGTTACTTGCTCTTTGCACGCGTTAAATACAAGAGTCATGCGCTTTATCTGCTTTTTAGAAAGCCTGACCTTTGCAAACATTAAATAGATCATTAAACTTAAAAACGGAAATATCAAAAACAGAACAAGCCACGGCAACTTAAATTCGCAAGGCTCTTTTTTGTTTATGATCGTTAAAAACATGGCTAAGCCGATAACCGTGCTGATAATTTGGAATATAATAAAGTATTCGGTCAGCCAAACGGCAACCGCAACGATCAAAAATACTTGCGCTAATAAAATCAATGCCGAAAGCGCAAATTTGCTGAAAAGCATCTTAAAAATTTTCATGTTTAATCATTTGTAAAGAATTTTTCGTTTATTTCGTCCACGGAACTTTAACGTCGGCAAGTTTTAACTCGTTAACGTCTTGAAGGTCGTAAATAATATTGTTCTCTTCAAGTTCGCATAAAAATGCGTTTACGATTATCGGGCTTTTGAAAGTTTGCAAAAAGTCCAGAGTAAACCGCCCGTTCACCGCGGAAATTTCAATAAGTAATCCGTTTGCCGCAGAACTCGTCCATAACCGAAAATCCCTTATATACTGTTCGGCTTCTTTGTAATTCGCCTTTCCGACGTAACTGACAGTTGCGGTCAAAATTCTGCCTGCAAGATTATTTATATACGTCGCAACCCCCGCTCTTTCGGCGTCCGATTCTTTTGAAAGTATCATGCGCGTAACGCCGGCGGTGGTGGCAACTCCCCTTAAAACGTCTTCTTCCTGAGTTTGGGCAAAAACCATACCGCGGTAAGCGGTCGCCTGCCTTTCTAACTTCCAAGAACGCATCTTCTCTTTATATTCAAGCATAGCCCCGCCCACTAAACTCTGGTGCGCCAGCGGCGCGTGTAGCGCCTTTCTTTGGTTTACGCACAGCGCGATCCTGATAGCGCCTTTTTCGTTCGGGAATAATTTGGCGATCGCACGGCTAAGCAAAAGCGATACCATCGTCCCGGGACTTCCGTCGTTATCTAAATTGAATTTCATAAACTGAGATTCTGAAACGGCTATACTGTATACCGTCCGCCTGTTATCGTTTTCAAGCCCCGCCGCCCGAATAATATTTAATGCGTCCGTCATATCCGTTCGCTTGGGCGTCGGAAGATCGGTTCTTGTCATAACGGGGTCTATCCACTCTTCGGCGGAGATCTCGTCTCCAACAAGCCTTATTCCGTCTTCTTTAAGTTTAACGTTATATCGCTCCGAACAGTAGTAATATAACAGCGTTCTTATAATCTCATAAGCGCCCGTCCCGTCGGTCATACCGTGGAATACGTCTAAAATTATCCAGTTGTCCTTTTGGCAAAACGCTATCATGTGATAATTCGATTCGGCGGAATTTAAGTCCACTCCGTCAAGCGAATTCGTTATAACCACAGGTCTGCGGTTTTCCGCAAAAATATATTTCCCGTCCTTTTTTTGCAGTTCAACGCAAAAATACGGATACCGCTCCATGGTCTTATCGACAGCGTGGCGAAACGCTTTTTGATCGATCAAATCGCGCATGCGTATCCTTATCCGTATTTCGTTCGGGCTATCACTATTCGTTACGTATAAAGGGCGAAGTTCCGTCCCTAAAACCTGTTCCATACTTGTCTCCGTTTTAATTATAGAACTATTTACATAAATTCTATTTTAATTTTATAACGTAAATAACTTTTTTAAGTAAATGATATCATTGCATATTAAAAAATGATTAAATTTATTTTATTAAATAGAAAGTATTTAAAGGTACATACTCCGAACGATCGTCGCTGAATTTATGGAACATTTTTGTCGTAATATACAAATCTTTATCTATCCCAGACTCGTCCAAAACAACAAACCCGCCTTTCATTCTATATTTTGCAACATACTCTTTTAAGGCATTGAACTTCTTTTCGGAAAAATCGTCGATATTAGCATCTGCACCCGTCCGTGTTTCCCCGCCTTTCGTTTCGATTATCCAAAGTTCGCCCTTTATTTGTAAAATATAGTCGGGATAAAATAGTTTCTGTTTACCATACTCGTTAAAATAGAGTATCGAAAAATACTCGTTCCCTTTATCGCCGTTCTTATAAAACCAGTCGGAATTTTTCTCGCACCACTTTTCAAATTCAAGTTCGACTTCGGACTTTCCCGCACGGCTTAACAAATACCCGTCGTATACGTTACGCTTACATTCTTTATAAGAATTAGGCGCATATTGAATATTTGTTTCTTGCGGTATAGAGAATTCTGCCGTATTTTTTTGCGTGGTCGAAATAACGCTTTGCATTTCTGTGGAAGACGATTCCTTAAAATCCGCTTTTAATAAAGCCTTGTTATTTATGACAAAAGCGTAAAGGTGTTTAGTAGTTAAACCAAGCAATTTGTTAGAATATTTTACTGACTCGTCAAATAAACGACGTAAAATAATAATCATACTGTCGTATTTTACACCCGCAGCATCGGCAATTTCCCCAACACTATGATGGAACAATCGCCCGTCGGAGTGCGTGCTTAACTTTCTGCTTAAATTAAGTCCGTAAACATCGTCTTGATTATCTGTTACGGTCATATAGCCTTGCTGTGCATCGTAAAGGATATTTTCGTCAAACCTGTATTTGCCTTTTGCTTCAAGCACGGTACGATTATTTTTAACTGTAGATAATGAATATTTTTTCACAAAGAAATCGTGCGCCGTTTTTAGCAAAAACACGGGATCGTTTTCTACATATTTTACAGATTTTAATTCTTTTGTAAGTCTAAAAGATTTGAACTCATCTTTTAGGAAAACTTTTTTAACTTCGTTCGCACCGCTTTCTTTTTTCGCATATTCGATAAACGCTTTATCCAAAGTATAGATATAGCAATGGTCTAACTGACTGTTATCATAATGCTTTGCTTCTGGCATACGGCGAATACGACCTATCGTCTGAATTTCAAATGTTTCGCTCATATTGTCGCGCATTTTAACAAGGATATGCGCTCGCGGGCAGTCCCAACCCAAAGCCACGGCTTGTTTTATTATAATCGCCATCGGCTCTGCGTCGGGTTTGTCGATATCTTCAAGGTTTTCCTTTTGGTCGGAAAGCCATACCGCAAGCCGTTTGTTAAGATATGTAATTCCTTTCTCTTCCAAAATCTGTTCGATTTTCGCCTGCTTTTCTTCCGACTTGTTGGGGAGTTGTATTACGATAAGCGGGTTTACGGCGCTACCCACCTTTTTAAACTCTTGCACAAGACGGTTATATTTTTCAATCGCTAAATCAAGTAAATACTTTTCTTCGTTTTCTATTTCGGTGTTTTGCGGAATACCTTCGTTTATGTAAATTGCCTTTTTAATAAGTCCTTCCGCAATTACGTCTTCTTCGGGGATTTCAATTAGCTGCGCATTGCCGTAATTAAGCGGGGTTGCGGACGCACGTATTATTTTATCCGCCTTAAAAAGCGAAATTATTTCGTTCGCTTTATAGGTATTGTTAAAGTGCTGCTCGTCAACGATTATGATAAAATGCAAGCCGTCTAACAACGCTTTACGAATTCTATCTAAAAGGTTTTCGTGTTCACTATCCTGAATTGCGTTATTCTTTTTGTTGGTTACCATTTCCCAGTTGATAAACGCAATGTCGTTTTCTTCAAAACCGCTCGTTAAAACGTCCGAAAGCAATTTAGTTTGTGCCTGAGGAAAATACAAGTCCATTTTCTTTTTTGACTGGTCTTCCAAGTTCCCTTTACCGGGAGTAAACCAAACGAAACAGGTTTTCGGAGTTTCATTTATATAGCGGTCGATAAAATGCGTTAAAATTACCGTTTTACCGCTGCCCGTACAACTTTTTAAAACGACTTCCTTTTTACTAGCACGACAAGCGTTCATTAAGTCGGCAACAGCTTTCATTTGAAAGTTTTTAAGGTTTAAGTTCATTTGTTTGCTCCTTGTGTTATTAAATGGGCTCCTTTTTTAAGCCATGTACAAGTATCCTTTATTTCTACGTCCGCAGAATAAAAGCCCCCAACACCTTTTAAATTTGTTAATTTAAATACAATTTGAGTGCTATATTCCATTAAAACATTATGTGAATTTGCCGAATCATAATTGATAGTTAAGTACCAATCATAATCTCTCCGATTTAACAATGTTATTAACTTTTCATTTTGTTTTTCAAACAATTCTATCTCTTCAAAATCATTCTTTTTCGCTTTATGTGAATGCAGCCCTAAATAAGAGATTAATTCACCTGCCGCACTTAATTTTAAATTACTTTTTATCGCTTCAGTTGAATAATTTACATATTTTTTTTCGAAGGGTTCTTCCAAATCATTAGAAATAAAGTTTCCTTTTGTACAAGATAATTTTGCATTTTTTACTGTAATTCTATCTACCACATTACCAGCAGGAAGATTAAAAACTATATCAAAACTAAAATTACAATAAAAAGAAGCCAAAGAGTCCAAAGGCTCGGTGGTTAATCGATTAACGTAATCATTCCCCCCAAGAATTGCAGCCCCACTATGAAAACCAAATGAGTCTATACCTTTTATAAACACCGCAGGATTAGCCTTTAACAATACTTCTTGCTCCCTATCTTTATCAGCACTTGCTTTATGCTTTTCTGCTTGATAATAAACGGCAACGCCTAGCACAATAGTTGCCGTAGAACCTACCCAAGAAGTTATCAACGCTATCCATTCTGTTTGTCCATCTAATTGAAATCGATAACAACCAAGTATTATAAGACATACAATAGACGGAAATGCCATAAACCCTGTAAAAAATTTTTTCATTTGTTTTCTCCTTTTACCATCTTACAGGGCATGTAGACTTTTCTATAGAAAAATTTGTTATCCCATTCTTCTTTAAAAATCCATCTAATGAGCTTTTAATAAGTTCATAATTCGCTAACGGAGCAACTGTAATTTGAGGATTATTAATTTCTATTTTTACTTTGATATACGGTATTAAAATACCTTCTGAATTAATTCTATATTCAATCAAGTTAGCATCTATTTCTGTAAGGGAGACCATAAATCTTATTTCTTTTTCATAAGCAAAACATGGATTTTTAAAAGAATATTTCATATGTCTTATTAAAACTATAAACCAAAATTCAGCGGAAGCGAGTTCTTCTTCCGTACCTTCTTTTTCAATCCTTATTAATTTATTAATAGCTGTTTCCAAATACTTTCTTTGTTTATTTTCATCATAAATCACTTGAAATGTATATAATAAATGATTTTGGCTACGTTTAATTTGTTCTTCCAAATCAGATTTATTAAGACAGATATTGACACCTTGCGTTTTATTACTTTTGCTATAATAATTCCACATCGGTAAACTATTTTTATCACTAGAAAAAGAACAAATATAATTTTCTTTTTTTCTTTTACCGTTTATCTTACCCCATACAATGTTATCTTTTTTCAAAAATGATAATAAACTATGAGAAACAGCTTTCTCTTTTTGATACTCATTAACTATTTCTTTATATAAATTAGCAAAATATTCACCTTCAGATATATCATTTAAATAATCGGCACGTGTAAACCAAAACTCTTTGTTCTCTATAATACTTTTAAAGCCTTCAAATGTTGTATAATGCGTGATATATTCTTCCTTACACTCGCACTCTGATACAAAATCTTCAAATACTTGTCTCATGACTACTATTATTTACCCCCTTAGTTCGCTGTAATAGTAGTCGGGTATACGATTGACTTTTACTTTAAGCGACTGTAATTTTTCTTCTACGTCGGGCGAAACGAATACGTCGTGTCCAACGTAAACCGCTTTATAACTCGTTTTATCGCCCAAACCGTTTACAAAGGTAAGAAGTTCTTCGTCCGTAAGGCAAATTGCAACCTTTTTATTGCCGTCAAAATCAAGCCCATTTTCCAACTCTACAAGTTCTTTAATATGTAAAAGGAGTTTATCCGCATACTCGTAATAAACTTGTTCCGAAATCGGCACAAAATCTACCTTGTAGTATTTAAGACTTGCCTTGTAACCTTCTTTTGCTATAACCCGTTTTATTCTTTCATAGGTTACGTCTCGACAAATATTGTTCTCGTTATTCGTGCATAGGATAAACTTTCGTTTCCCGCCGTCTTCCGCATTTAATTTCATAACGGCGTGCCCCGTCGTGCCACTTCCTGCAAAAAAATCAAGAATTGTATCGTTTTTATTAGAAGAAATTTCTAAAAAATACGACATAAGATTTATAGGTTTAGGGTTGTCAAACTTAATATTCGGCAAAAGTTCTTTTAAAAAAACTGTTGTACTTTGCGGATCATAAACGCCCCAAGAACTTTTTATTGCTTTATTTTCATTGGTCATTTCCTTCATAAATTCTTTTTGCTTTGGTAATGACTCTTTCCATAGTATCCTATTTTCTCGTATCATACGTTCTAATGATTCTTTTGAAAAAGCCCATGTATTCGTATATTCTCTGCCAGTATTTGGATCTGTAATAGTAAATGCATCCGCTGAAGATTTTATAGTGCTTTTTATGTTTGATTCTCTCCAAGGCCCTCTTGGATCATTATCTGGATTCTTAAAACCCGAAATATCTCTTTTCTCTCCAACAAAACGGTATTTGTTATTTTTTGCATAGGCTACAATATACTCGTGAACATTAACCATCATGTTCTTTGGCGGTACGCCTTTCGCCGATGATTTTTTGTTCCATACTATAGAGTCTATAAAATTTTTTTCCCCAAATATTTCATCACAAAGACATTTTAAATTTGCAAATTCGTTATTATCTATGGAAATAAAAATTGCCCCTTTATCACTTAATAATCTATGTGCAATTTCAATACGACTTTTTATAAAAGACAACCACTTGCTATGTCTAAATTTATCTTCGCTATCGACAAAAGCGTCGTCATAAATAAAGTCCTTATTGCCTGTATTATATGGGGGATCTATGTAGATAAGGTCAATTTTACCTTTATGCGTTTTTTCAAGAAGTTTAAGGCTTGCTAAATTATCGCCTTCGATAAGAAAGTTCTGCGTTCCACCATTATCAATTTTAAGGCTTTCGTCTTCTACCAAAACGGGTACGTTGTTTTCCAAAAGTTCGTCAACCGCTTCTCGGTGTTCTTCAAAAACTAAACCGTACTTTTTGCCGTCGATATCCTTTTCGATATTAGAAAGATAGACGAGTAATTTTTCTGTATTCTCGTCTTTATTTTCTAAAAGTTTACTGCGTATTTCCGCAACTTCCCTTAATAATTCTTCTCTTTTTTCTTTTGATATGTTTGTACTCATTTTCTTATCCTATTAACAGATATTCAGTAACACTTAATTCGGTCATTTCAGTCATATTTACTATTTTTGCTTATTTTACCTATTATTTAATTATATCTAATCATAGCAAAAAAGTCAATTATCGGTATTATTGTGAAAAACCGTTAAATAACAAAACGCCCGAAACGAATTTTCCGTTCGTTTCGGGCGTTTTAACTTTTCACTTAATTTACTTTATTTACTAGGTCTGCTTTTACTTTGTTGTAACTTTCATTAAGCATATTATCGACGTCTTCACACTTAAAGGAATCGTCTACCACTATGCTGAACCATTTATCCTGCGATTTCGGGAAAAGGCTTGGGTTAACGGTCTTATGACCTTTTGCAAACTTTTTGCCTAATTCTTTGGTCGCATTAAGTAAAATCACGACGTTGCCGTTCGTTTCATACACGAACGCAAAGCATGCTTTATTTTTGCCGTCGACTACGTAGTGCGTATCCGCAAGCGGGAGTTTACCCGACTTGATGGTAAGCGCTCTGCGATTGACGATAACCTTTTTGCCGTATTTACTTTCAAGATAATCGGCTATATATTTTTTGCTGATTGTCTCGTTCTTCGTGCTTTTTTCGGCAAGCTTTAAACTTTCGCTGAGCGTAACCGCTTTAACTTCTTCGGTAACGGGGGGTTCTTCTTTTACGGGAGTTGCTTTTACGGGTTTTGCCTTTTTCTTTACCGGTGCTTTCGGTTCTTCAATAGCGGTTACCGCAACTTCTTCTTTTTTATCTTCCGCAATAACGGGAGAAGATTTTTCTTCAAACTGACCGTCCGCTAAAACTTCGCGTTCGGCAAAATATGTCTTATCCGAAAGAACAGCCGAAAGCGTAGTTTTCATTATCTTTTCACATTGTTCGTATTCGCCGAACGATTCGGAGTGGATTATTTTGCTTTCGCTTGTAAGCGACATTACAAAACTATACTTTCCGTCAGTTTCCGACAGTTCGAATTTAGGATGATTGACGAATTCGATCCAACTTTTGGTTTTATCTTCTACCGACGCGATACGTCCGCCGTTCCGGCAATCTTCGATAGCCGCTTTCGCTTCGTCTATACTATTATACTTAAACCAAGATTTCGCAATAGCGACCTTTTTATCGTCGTAAAGCAAAAAGCAAAAGTTATCTTTATCAGTTTTATGAATAACGTAACAGCCGAGCGGTTTTTTCTGTTTTTCTTCGCCGTCCATAACGTTAGCAAGAATACCCTTATTCAATACCACGGACAGCACAGCCATTATTATAAGCGCGGAAAATACAGCCGAAAGTATCGTAAACAGACAAGTATGTATCGCCACAACGGCAACCGTTCCCACGGCGAGCACGCTTGCCCAAACGTAACCTATGACTTTAACGCCCTTCGTTACTTTATACCAAGCGCAGAACACCAAGTAGAACACTGTCAATATATTCAGTAAGATAATGATCCAACTCAAACACTCTTCCGCCGAGCAAGCAAAAATCGATAAGCCTGTTCCGCCTGACATTAAAGCATTCATCAGTCAATCTTCTCCTTCTTTTTTTTGTTTTTACCTATAATGATCAAAACGTACGACATAGTCGCTATCGCAAGCAAAATAGGTAACATTATAAGTAAAACCGCCGCGCCGGACATTGTTCCGCTTGCCACGTTTACCTCGCCTGATATAGCCCACAGCGACAAGTGATCGGTAGCAAACCTTAGCACTTCGCCGTCTCTTTCGCTTTCAAAACGCGTAATTTCGCCCGTATCGCTTACATAGCATAGTTCAAGAGTTTTACACGATTTTTGAACTTCCGTAAGCCTTATTTCAACCGTAAGCGAACTGTCGGGTTCAACTTCCGTTTCAACGCCGTTAACGATCCTTAATAATTGCAATCTATATACTGCAATAAGTTGCATATCGTTACCGACAACTTTTCTTATATCGCCAAGATCGATATTATGCACCGACTGCGGCACAAGCGCAACTTTAAGTATCGTATCGGAAGGCATGCCTTCTATGTTTTTAACGGTTATTACGGCATTATCTTCGGCGGTTTTTTCCCACTCGTATATCTTGCCGATAGGAATATTCGCACCGATTATCTCAATATCAGTATATCTGATATTATTGTTTTCGCTTATATAAGTAGCATCGGTGTTTTTATGCGTAAACGTTACGCTATAGACTCCCGTTTGCGCGGCGTTTAAAACTTTGAACTTCAACTTTAAGAACACACCGGTCTCGTAAGTGTTTTCCGTATGTTCGTAATAAAACTTGAATTCGTCTACATCTAAGCCGCCTTCGGTGTTTGTAGTATCGAACTGCAAGCCTTCAAACGTTTCGCCTTTTTCAAACCCGATAAACTGCATTGCGGACTTATCGTATTGTAAGGTCAAAACCATACCGTTAAATCCGGTGTTTTTAACCATTTCCGCGTCAACGCACAAAACGTCTCCGCTTTCTTCCGAATAGTTTAATATGATTTTCGGGATTTGTGTCGTTCTTATATCGTAAACGAAATATCCGTAAAGTGTTAAATCTTTCGCCGGCATTTTGGTTTCGGTAAAAGGTTCACTGAACTTATCGTCTAAAAACCAACCGGAAAAGATATGTCTTGCTTTTTCGGGATAATCGTTTTCTAAATATGTGCCGTAATCAACTTCTTCCGCTTTATAAAAATCGTCGATAGTTATAACGCCGTCGAAGTGATCGTTATTTATGCCGTCTACGTAATAAAAAACCTGATAGGTTTTAGGCGTAAGTGCATAATCCGCCATATACTTAATTACGTTAGGCTTATCGGACACTATACCTTTCCAGCCGCTGAACGAATAAGAATAACACTCGTCCGCTTCTCTTATAGGCGTTTCCCCTACATATGAAGGGGTGTCATCGGCGTTGTAATCTTTACGGTATAATTCCGTTCCGTCCCAGTCGTAATAAACCGCTTCGTATTCACCTTTTATAAGCGTCACCGAACCGCTTATTATATTTACCGATATAGGTTTACCGTAGTCGCTGTTGGTATTTGCGCTATCGTATTTAAGTGTTATAGGATACGTCCCTATCTGAGCGTCCGAAAAACTTTCAAACGTAAATACGACTAAATTCCCGTTGGTTTTATCCGGCACCGTGCCGTCCCAAAACAGATTGAAAGGAATAATATCGTATCCTATCGAAGTTTGAGAGTTTGTAGTCGTGAACGTGAGAGAGCCAAGCGCGCTTCCCCTTTCCACACCTGTAAGGCGCATAACAGCGTCGTCATATTCCAACGAAAGATAAAGAGAAATCAACCCTTTATTATCGCTTAAATCCGCGCTTACCGTAAACGTTTGCCCACGGTGAACCGTTTTTTCTTCCGCCGTTATTTTAGGCGTATAATCGCTATCTGTTGCAAAGGCTTTATTGTGAATAACGGGAACACCGAAAAGAATTCCCATAAAAATCAACACCGCTACGGCAAAAATATTTAATTTTTTAATTATTATATTTTTGTCCACGATTTTTTGCCTTTGATTTTAAATATCGTTAAAACAACAATCCCTGCCACAGCCAAGCCGGCCACGCCTATCGATACCCATAAAAGGATATTGGAATTATTACCTGTCGTCTCTTCTTCGACAGATTGCGGTTTGCTTCCATTTATTTCGACTTGAACGCCGTTTATTAGAACGTTTTTAGTGTGGGCGTCGCCGTCTAATATATAAGTTGCGGATTTATTTTTTTCCGCCTTTAACGTTACCGTGTATTTTCCGTCTTGAATATTATCTTTGACGGAAAATTCCATATTAAAAAGCCGACCTGTGCTCGCGTCGTTTTCATCACCCGACCAGTTGATCTTAAAAGGAATAATTCCATAACCTTGTTCGGTGTCTACGTTGGTCGTCATATATTCAAGAGAAGAAAGTGCAGCGCCCTTTTCGACGTTTATAAGCGTCATGGCATCTGTATCGTAAGAAATTTCAAGCGTAAGTCCGTTAAGCCCCGTGTTTTGGATCAAAACGGCATTGACGGACACTTTTTCGCCGTCAGTCTCTCCAGATAAGACAATAACCGCATTATCGGAAAGATTTGCAGCTGAGACTTTGAAAAAAGCATTATATGAACAGGCAGCGATAAGAAACATCGCCACGTAAAGAATCGTTATAATAATTTTATTTTTTACGCCGCCTGTCATATATAAACCCTCTTAAAATTAAGCCTTGGTTACAGTATAAATACCGTCGTTTTCGGTTACCGTGTATCCTTCTGCAACGAAGTTGGTGTTAGCGCCTTCCGCCTCATTGTCTGCCGGGTTAAAGTTTTCAAACGAACCGCCGAATACATTTATCACAGCCGCTCCGGTCTTATAATTTGCATCAAAACAGTTTAAGAGATAACTATAATCATTGTTATAAGGAGAAGCCTTGAAGTTTCCGCTATAAACGTTTAATTCGCCATTGATAACCTGAACCGCACTTGTACCGCCGTTGACGTTTACGTTAGTTAAGTTAACCGTTCCGGCAGTGCCGTTTTTAATACCTATGTTAATTCCATATGTGGAATCGGTAATTCCGTCCGTATCATAGCAAGAACCGATAGTTCCGTTCATTATATTAGCAACAGCGCCGTTGTTTACCCAAAGAGTAGCCCAGTTGTTTGATTCTTCAAGTCCGTCTGCCGATTTGAGGGTGTGACCGTTAAGATCAAGCGTCGTGTTACCTATAATGGTAAGTCTGTCTTCGACCGTCGTTCCGGTAACGGTGATATCTGCATTTAAGAAGATATATGCAACTTTATTCGCAAATGCGGTTCTTAATTGTTCTTCGGAAGAAACTACTTGATTGACGTTAAAATTGAATGTTCCCCCGTTGATAACGATCGAACCGATTTCAAAAGAGTAAACGAATTTATTTACACCTTCAAAAGTTCCGCCGTTTATATAAACTTTTGCGCCGCCTTCGGCATTTTTACCGGTAGCAATAACGCCTTTGCCTTTATTCTGAGAATCGGTATAAGTTCCGCTGTTTACATAAAGCGTAGCGTTTGATTCAGCCCAAATCGCATAGAACTTTGTAGTAGTAGTGTGAGCGGTCACGTTGTCGAGCGTAACGGTTGCAGAGCAAACGTTGATACCACCGTCAATCGTAATGTCTTTAACGTTTACTGTTCCATCTTTTCCGTAAGATGAAACGCTGTTATCGATAATCAGAGCATAGCTGCCGTCTTTATAGCTGCCGTCAGTATTCTTCTCAACCAAGTCAAACGTTCCGTTTTGGATCGTTGCACCGTTGCCTGAGAAAACTACGGTTGCATTGATTGTTTTAATCGTATGTCCGTTAAGGTCAAGAGTTAAGTCTTTCAAATCCACAACGTGCGCGTTACCGTAGTCACGAGCGTTACGCACAGTATAGGTTGTGCTGTAATCTACATCTCCCATTAAACGGATTGTAGCACCTGATGCGGCATATTGCACAGCATCTTCTAAGGTGTTATAAGCGGTGTAAACGTTGCCGTTTTGCAATATAACGTCGTCTTCAAAGTATGCTACAACGCCTTTTGACGCGGTAGTGTTATCAAGCGTTATGCTTCCGTTACCTTCATCCGTAGAAAGGCTTACCGAACCGTTGATCGTTGAATCGATTACGGTTGCAACGGATGCAACATAGACGCCGAAGTTGCTTTCGCTGTTGAAAGTTAATTCGGAATCTTCAATAACAATGGACGAGCCGTTATTGTTGTTGAATATCGGGATTTCAAGATTGCTGTATCTTGCGTATTGCGAACCGGTGTAATCAGGATAGTAACGCAAAGAGATGTTCGAGAAATCCATCGTCATGGATTCGATCTTCAAAGCGGTGTAGTTCTGCAAAGCCATTTTAACGTTTACTGCATCTTGCGCAACTATAAACGATCCGTTTTTAAGCGTGATATCTGCCTTTTCAAAGTGCAACGCCTGTGTTTTTGTGCCGGTAGAGCCTACTGCGGGATTAGCCATTATATAGGTATAACCGTCAAAGTCAATGGTGATCTTTTTGTTAAGACCGCTCATTGTCACAAGACCTGAGCCACCGTCTACGTCGCATAAAAGTTTTATCGTTATGTCGTTCGAATCACTTACGACTGCTGCGTCGATAGCGTCTTGCAAGGTAGCGTAATAAGTAGAGCCGATCGAAGCAACGCTCTTTACAACGCTGTATTCATTGCCGCTAGCTACAACCACGTAACCTTCTGCAACAAAGTTGGTGTTTACACCTTCTGCCGCATTATCAGCGGGGTTGAATTCGATAAAGCTGCCGCCCACAACAGTTATAGTTGAGGAACCGTTTTTATAGTTTGCGTCAAGGCAGTTAAGCAGATATCTACTGTCGTTAAATTTCGATTTCTGTTGAACGGAGAACGTTCCGCCATTTACGGTAAGATTTCCTTCATATACATATATTGCACTGATGTTGCCTACGTAGTTGCCGCCGTTGATAACGAGCGCCGCGCCGTTTTGAACGTCTACGGCATAACAGTCGTTTTCTTTTGCAAGTAAAGAACCTTCGCCGTTTATGGTGAGCGTTCCGCTCTTAACCGAGATAAGCGACCAGTTAACGTTGCCCCAGATATCAGCGGAGTTGTAAAGTTTAAATCCGTTAAGATTGAGAGTTACGTTAGCGCTCGATACGAGTGCTTTGGTCAAGTCGTAATCACGGGTAAGAGTATATTCGCCGTCTTTAGAAAGAGCTGTTCTGAGTTCGGCGGTTTCGTCGCCGTCGGCTATGATCTTGCCGTCTACATTCGAGTTTTCGGTAAATTCACCTTTAACGATAATAATATCGGTAATCGCACTGTTGTTCGTTAAGGAAATAGAACCGTTTTCAACTTCGATTTCTTTAACTGTAAGAATTGCTTCTTCTTCGATAACTACGTGAGTTCCTTCTGCAACAACTACGGTTGCGGGATCGCTTTCGTTAGCGAAGAATTTAACTTCGCCGGCGAAGTGCAAGCTGCTGTCAGCCGCTTGAAGGTTGACTTCTGCATCCCCTACGTAGCCGGTTAATTCTTCGAGTATTACGTTTCCGTTAGGAGCGGTAATAGTTATACCGTCGATAGTTTTAATAGTTCCGTTTTTAACGGTGATGGTTGCATTCTTGCCGGTAGAATTCAATACGAACGATTTAACGGTAAGAGTCTTGCCGCCGAGATCTACGTAAAGATTTCCGGAAACGTTAAAGATAACGTCTGCGGTAGTATCGGTAACGTCTGAATACATACGAACTCTGCCAAGGTTGGTTAAGCCGTTTGAAACGCTGTCGATAGAAATAGCGGTTTTGGTTCTGTCAATATTCTGACCGGTAACTTCTTCGCCGGAAGTGATATCCCAGTCGTATCCGCCAACGATAGCCATACGGGTTATAGAAACGTCTCTGATGTCTTTGCTGTCGTCAGTATTGTTATCCGCAACGCGTTTTAAGAAGTATTTAGCTTCGGCGTCGAAACTCGAGCCGGTAACCAAAGCCCACTCAGTTCCCTTTTCAACGACCGTCATGGTGTATCCGCCGACGATCCATTGACGGTAAAGGGTTATGTCGTCCGCGGAAACGTTTCCGTCCGCATTGACGTCGCCCTGACCGATATTGAACTTGTAAGTGCCATAAACCGAAATATCTTCGGCGGGCATCCTAACGGGAACAACGGTGGTTCTTTCGGAATCTGCATACCAGTAATCTTTAATAAACCAAGCGTAGTCTTCACCGTTATAGGTGCGGTATGCGATAACGTCGTTATAAGTAACTTCCTGCACGTCGCCGAATTGAGTGTATTCGGTAGCGCCGTCTTCGGAGAAGAAGTAAGTTATTTTAAATGTGTTGTAGTTGGTATCGAATACTGCTACGAACGTCATATCTTCGGTAACGATAAATCCGGAGATAACGCCGTCTACCGCGTCGTAAGAATTGCTTGCCGTATCCGTCCATTTGTTTGCGAAGGTGTAGTAAATACCCGCATTGTCGGACGCTTTAACGGGATCAACCGCAAGAGCAGAATAGTTGACCGTGTCGCCGTAGAATAATTCGAGAGTAAATACGTCGGTTCCTTCCGTAGCGGAAGAATCGAGATATTTGATCGTGATAACGTAAGGAACTTCGTCCCAAACCGCAACGATAACGATGTTTTCGGTTACCGCCCCGGTAAATAAGTAAGTAACGCCGTTAACATTCCACTTAGAGAACGCGCAGCCGTCAACCGAAGGATTAACGGTGGGCGCAACTACTTTTTCGCCTTCGAAAATGTATTGCGTTGCGGGAAGATTTGAAACTTCACCGTCGGGGTTAGCAGAGTGGTCGCCTTCGTCAAAGGAAACTTCGTAAGAATTAACCATTACGGATTCGCTTGCGATGTAGTTTTCGTCATCGGCAACAGCAACAACTTTGTAAGTAGTAGCGGCAATCGCGCTAAACTCACGAGAGTTGTAAGTTCCGATAAGGTCTTCACCGTCGTAAACGTAATAAGTAACTGTCGTGCCGTCTTTAATCGCTTTTGCAGCTACTCCATCTTCGTCTGCGGTTTTACCTGTGTCGTTTGCTACGGCAGTCCAAGTTGCTTCGCCGTTTCCGTAAGTGAATGTAACGCCTTCTAACTTAACTTTAAGGATTTCAAATTCATCGGTCGCGTTTGCGGTCTCGTAATTATCGGTATCGGTAACGGTGACCATGATCGTGTATTCACCCGCGTTTACAGGCGTTACAACGTCGCTGCCCTTTAAGTAAGTTACAGTGTAAGCCGAATCGTCTAAAGTGACGTTGTTTACTTTTACGGTAATTGTTTCAGCAAAGTCACGGTTGTAGTAAACGTTTTCAGCGGAAACTTCGATGCTGACCATAGCCGCAGTCGCTTTCAAAACGTTGTATTCCCCATCTACCAAAGTAATGTCATAGTTGCTGTGTCCTGCAGAAACTACGATGTCGTAACTTCCGACGTTCGTGGTGTTACTGGGAACGAATTCATCTTCTCCGTTTTTGATAACGTAAGTGATGTCAAGATCGTCGCCAGCATAAACCGTTCCGTTCGTAGTGAAGTTGGGAATTACGGGTTCTTGACCGTAGTAAACGTTAACGTCGTTTGCGATAACTTCTACCGGTGCGGGAGTGATCTTGCCGTTTTCTACTATGAATATATAGTTTTTCTTGTCAACATCGCCTTCTTTGCCGACGTTGTGGTTGTTGTCAACCGTAACGGTTACGGTTATGTTGTAATTTCCAACGTTCTTCTGTTCGTTGCCGGTTGCCGAATAAGTAACGTAATCGGGTAATTCAGCCACGCCGAGAAGATTTTGATTTTCGCCGTTATAAACTTTCTCTAACGCCTCGAATAATGCTTTAAGCTCTTCAACGTCTTCTTCTTTTGAAGTGATGGTGAACACGCCGTTTACAAGCGTTACAATATAGTTGTCGTTAGAATATGCGACAGTTAATTCGTAAGTGTCTACGTCAACGCCCGCTTCTTTCGTGATAACTACGCCGCTGATCGTAATACCGTCAATACTAACCGTGTATGCGGTTTGATCGACTTCGGGTTCAAGGCCGGTGTATTCCGCGGTTTGATCAAGCGCGGTAACCGTTATAGCCTTTTTGGTGATGGTGTATTTTCCGGTTCCGTCCCCTATAACTATATTGTATTTATCTGCAATATCGGCAACGTGTGCGGGATCGACCACACCTGCTATGTCGTATGCGCCTACGGGCAAAGTTTTGGTCGCCGTGGTCGAAAGAAGGATATAGTAATCGTCGCCGTCAAATGCGGGAGCGTCAGGCGTATATGTAAGTTCAACGATATCGTCGCCGTATTCGCTCGTTTTAGCGTCAACGGTGATGGTAACGTTTTTAACGTCTATATAAACGAAACCGTATTTCGTTTCAGCCGCATAGTAACGGTCGGTTGCGGGTGCGGAGATCTCTACGATATATTCGCCCCTTGTGATAGCAACGCCTTCTGAAACTTTATAAGTTTTTCCGCCGATAACTTTGGTTATGCTGCCGTTGTCGTCTACTTTATACCAAACGGATGTAACTTCCGCATCACCATTATAGGTGTAGAATACTTTGAAGTTGTTTACAAGTTCGTCGTATTCGGGTAATTCGTCTACTTTCTCCGTTTCTACTACGGTTTTGCCGTAAGTGAACCAGTAATCGTATACGGTGTTTTGTGCGTCGCTGTTTGCTTCTTGGTTGTGTCCGATTACGATTTCAGATTGCTGTTTAACTACTAAGGTTAGCGTTTCAGGCATAACGACTCTTATCGCAACGCGGTTCTGATCACCCTTTTGTTCTTCGGAATCAGCAATGTAGAACGCTTCACTCTTTTCGTTTTCACCGCCGGCTAAAACCAAACCGAATTCGTATTCGCCGTCGATAGCAGCCTTTATGCTGTAAGTAACGGTAAGGAAGAATTCGTTTTCGCCGTCAAGTTCTCCGTATTTATCACCCGTGTTTTCAAGAACGATTTTCATCGTGCCGTCGCCAAGCGTTTTGGTCGCAGCACCTAAAACTTCTTCGTTTACGGAAACAGATTCAAGATTAAATACGTTTTTGTCAAATTGCGGAATAAGTAAGATAGAGTTAAAGCCGTCGTTATGCGTAATTTTATAAGTAACGGTAACTAAGCCTTCTTCCGCAAGACTATCTTCGCTAACGTAGCGAATAACCGTTCCGTCGGTAGCTTCTCCGTTAATATCCGTAGTGAATTCGATGTATTCGCCGCCGTCTACGTATTCGTCGCTATAAGCGATAAGATATGTAGAGAATCTGTCGGTGGCAAAGGTTATTTTTCCGTTCGCAACGGTCGAAGGCAAAACGGTTGCTTCTTCGCCGTGAACGCGAACGATAGAATATGTTCTGTTGTATCCGAAAGGTTCGGCAAGATCGGCGGGGATATCGACCGTTATTTCAAAAGAGGTCTCCGTTTCGTGAATTTCGGTTTTTTCCGCGTCGTTACTCATCTTCTTAAAGAGTTTTAAGTCAAGATAAGCGCCTTCTTTTGCACCGTTTTCGGAAATAGCCGCCTTTGCAATCGCTTTATCCGCCTTGGGGATAACTGACGAAGCGCTTTCGTTGTTAACTTCAAGGCTGATGCTTACCGATTCGCCGTCTACGTATCTTGCGATTTCTTCATCGGTTAAAAGGGTTGCCGCAGTCTGTTCGTTAAGGTTAGAAACCGTAGAAGTAGAAGTCTCGCCATTGAGTAAAACGTCTTTATCGAAATCAACTTCTATTTTACCTATACTATAACTAACGGAAGCAACCGCACCGCCTATCGTAAGTTTTGCGATATAGTCGCCTGCCGTGGTGGGAGCCGCGTCGAGATCGGTAACGTTGCCGTCTTCCTCTTCCACTTTCGCATAAGTAATATTATCAATATTTAAAGACAACCCCGCTGCCTCATTGAAAACGCTCAGTTCGTTTTCGTCAAAGGAAGCAAATTCACTTCCTTCACCCCTTTCATTTTTAAGAGTGGGCGCTTTAATAGTGAGCGAATAGATAGCACCGCCGTCTACGTCGCAATACGGGCGTTCGCACGTCGCTATTATAGTGTCGCCGTCTGCTTCGTAAGCAAAGTCGTGTGCGTGTCTTAATACGGGGTAATTAGCCTCCATTACCCAAACTTTATCGAAGTCCCAACCGGAGAAACTGCTTTGAGTTCTCATCTGGTTAGCATCGATGCTCGTTGCCGAACCGGTATGTTCGTCGGTGCTACCGTTATAACCGATACCGCGTTTGCAAGTGCCGTCCAAATAATAAGCATTGCTTACGTTAGTAGCGCCGTCACCTAAAATACTTCCCCTTGCGGTATGGTATTGCGATTTTGAAAAATAATCAACGCCGCTTTGATTAACTACGTTGCCGTAATTGAACACGTAGTTCATGCTACCTTTCATTCCTCCGGCAATACCGGCAACAAGACCGAGACCATCACCAGTTGCGACGATTTTTCCCGAATTGAAAGAGTTGGTTATCGAAACAGTGCAACTACCACCGCTGCCAAGTAAACCGCCTGAGGAGCCTGCGCCGGTGATAACCGCCGTATTATAACAATTAGATAAGTTAATGGTTTTTGTAGAATTGGAAATAGCGAGAATTCCGCCGGCAGGCGCCATGCTTTTTGCTAAAGCAGATACGCTCCCATCGTTGCCGCAGTATTTCGCCGTGAAAGAGCCGTTAGTTCCTAAGCGACCTAAAATACCGCCGGCACCGTAATAGATCGTAGTATCACCGTTGTTTTTAATCGTGCCTTTGTTAAAGCAGCCGATAACGGTTGCGTTAGAGTTAGCGCTATAAACGTATCCGATGATACCGCCGGCATCTTCTTTTGCGGTAATGCTGCCGAAGTTCACGCTGTTTTTAACGGTTACGCTGCTGCTTTCAACGTATCCGACGATACCGCCTGCAGAAACAGAAGTGCCGTCGGCGGTAATATTTCCTTTATTCGTGCAAGCGTTAATTACGATACCGTTTACACCGTTCGGAACGTATCCTGCGATTCCCGCGATACCGCCTTTGTTAGTCGAAGTCGAAGAAGTGCTGACAGAACACTCGTTGGTGCAATTATATACGGTTGAATTACTGCTTATAAAACCAACGATACCGGCGGCACGTTTTCTGCCTTGAACCGTGCCCTTAACCGTCAGGTTTTTAATGGTAGCCCCTCTTATTATACCGAAAAAGCCGACGTTCGCATCCTCAGCGACGTTTAATCCGCTGACGGTATAACCGTTGCCGTCGAACGTTCCGGAATAATAAGTTCCGTTTGAGATAGGCGTCCAAGCACTGTTTTCAAGGTTGATGTCTGCCATCAACTTACCGTGAATGGTCGTTTTTCCCGAATTGACCTTATCGCGGAACTCTTCCATATCTGCTTTCGTAGAAATAAGATACGGATCTGTTGCCGTTCCACTGCCCGACATTGCGTAAGCCGTTGTAGACCAACCGCCAAGCGATAGCATGCCGAGCGTTATCGATGCGACAAACGCAAGGATAAGCACTAAAAGTAATTTGCCTCTTCTTTTTGCGATGTTCATAAAAGTCTCCTTTTACAAAATATTTCCTTACTTAATTTATTTTGTTAATTGCATTTTGATTAGCAAAATATTGTATTTGCAATCAACGTCTTTTGGTTACATCAATATATATCTAACCAGTTAAGCATTTTACTAGCTTTTAAATAATTTTACAATGGGGTGTTCCAAAATGGAACAATGTTTTTTTAATCGTCTTGTCTTGTTCGCCTATTTCGTGTATAATATGTATAATAAATGTATTAAAGATAATAAAATTTTTTGGAGAGTATAATAAATGAGCCATTTGTTTTCGGAAACTTTGAAAAAAATACGAACCGAAAAAGGTTTTTCACAGCAATCTTTTGCGGACAAGCTATTCGTAACCCGCCCCACGGTGGCGCGTTGGGAAAACGGCACGCGATTACCGGACGCCGTAATGATTGCGAGTATTGCCGAAGTTTTAGACATAGACGTTAATCGTCTTTTGTCCGCGGCTACGGAAAGCGACGAGCCCGCCAACGTGATTATGGTAGACGACAGAAAGTTGATTTTAACCGGCGGATTGCCTGTGCTTATGGACGTTTTGCCAAACGCAACGGTCACGGGCTTTACCGACGCGGACGAAGCAATAAAATTCGCTAAGTCTAACCGTATTTCGCTTGCTTTTTTAGATATCGAACTCCGAAATATGAGCGGGTTAGACCTTTGCAATAAGTTGCTTGAAATAAATCCACGAACCAACGTCGTGTTTCTTACCGCATACGCAGACTATTCTCTTGACGCGTGGAAAACGGGAGCCTCCGGTTTTATGCTTAAACCCATTACGGCGGCAGGCGTTAAAGAACAGCTCGAAAAGTTGAGATATCCGTTCTGGACAGGTGGCGATAGCTTATGAACTGGCTTAACATAATATATTTTACAATAAGCGGTGCGATTCTCGTTACGATGGCTCTCGGGATCGCCGTTTCCGCTTTTATGCCCTCGCTCGACAAATGGAGCAAGCGTTATTTTATCGTTTTGTTTTCCCTTCTTCTTTTATGCGCCGTAACTTGCTTTTTTGCGCTGGTTTTTTTCACAGATCCCACAAAGGCTACGGCGGAAAAGGTCTTTTATTTTTTTGAATCTACGCTTATTTCGGTGCCGATCTTTATGCCTACGATCTTTATTTTGCATTTCTCGCACGAAAAGATAAAACACAGCCCGCTGTTTTGGGTGGTGATGGCGCTTTTGGGCGCATACTTCGTTTTGCTGATCGTCGCCCAGTTTACAAGCGTTTTCTATTACGTTACGGCGGATAATCAATTCTTCTACGGTCCGTTCTATGCCCTGTCTTTGGTTCCGGTTATCTTTATACTTATTCTAAACTTAGCGTGCACGATCAAACGGAGAAAATCGCTCTCCAAAAAGTATTTTAACGGTCTTTTAGTTTACCTTATCCCCATGAGTGCTACCGCAATCGTCCATATGTTTTTGTCGGTCGAAATATTCGTTGTATTCGGCATGGCATTGTTTGCCCTTATTATGTTTAGTCTTATTCTTTCGGACAATATGGATCAATTTATTCGCCAACAGAAAGAAATCGCCAATCAACGCGCCAATATTATGGTATTGCAGATGCGCCCACACTTTATATATAATTCGATGATGGGTATATATTACCTATGCGATCAAAATCCCCAAAAGGCAAAACAAGTCACGTTGGACTTCACTACTTATCTTAGAAAAAACTTCGCCGCCATAACAAGCGAAAATACCGTTTCTTTTATTGACGAACTTGAACACACCCGCGCTTACCTTGCAATAGAGCAAGCGCAGTTCGAAGATAGCCTTTTTATAAATTTCGATACGCCGCACACTTCCTTCCGTATTCCGCCTTTAACGCTGCAACCTATCGTAGAAAACGCCGTAGTTCACGGAATGAGAGCAAGCAGTTCTCCTATTCACGTTTCTGTCGCTACAAGAAAAACAGATGCGGGCAGCGAGATCATAGTAGAAAACGACGGGCCGAATTTTGCCGCAACCGAAAATAACGAGCCGCATATCGCGCTTAATAATATTCGCGAACGCCTTGAATTGATGTGCGGCGGCACTCTCACCATTTCCCCGCGCGCCGGCGGCGGAACGTCTGTAAAGATAACTATACCCCCCCCAGCGTTGAAACGGAAGAATAAGCCCGCAAAAAGAAAATAACTAAAACTGTTATATTGCAAAAAATTATTCGTTAGTTAAAATTTTAAGTTTGCTATTGCGCCAAAGCGCAAGCCAAGAAAGCACCAACCGTTCGGTTGGTGCTTTCTTTTTATTTGGCTACCCTGACAGGGCTAGGCGCAAGCGCCTAAACCGCTATGTCCGTATTTGGTTGTCTATCACGCTTGACGTGATTATTCATATTCGGCGTAAAGCATGTTCGCGCCCGAATAGAAAAACCACGCAATAATGCTGTTATTGCGTGGTTTTAGTGTTTTTATCACTCTGAATAAGCGGTGGAAAGGTATTCCGCGATATATGCAAAGTCGTAGAACTTCGTCATATCGAAGTTCCCGTCTTCGCCGTAAACGCTTATCTCAAAGTCGGGCTCAACGCCGCTGTCGACGTTTTCGCCTTTGTTGGTCGCTATGCAATCGTAACTCGAATGGACGTAAACAAGACCGTCCGCGGTCGTCTCTAATTTGATGGTGCAACTTCCGCCGCCCGTCTTTTCGCCGATTATCTTATAGCCCGCTTCTTTAAGAAGACACGGAAGAAGGTTACCGCAGGAAAACGCATAAGAGGAAGTCAGAACGCCGATATTGAGCGCTTTGAACTTTTCGGTTTCCGAAATGTCGTCGTCGTCGAAGTCGCCGTCGAGATCGATATCTATGCCCGAAATATCTGAAACCATGGATTTATTGAAAGTGTTATAGTTTGCATAAGTGGCTTTTCCTCCGTTAAAAAGGCCAAAAATACCTATAAGCGCTTCTGCCATACCTCCGCCGTTGGTGGTAAGATCCAAAACGAGATTTTCCGCCCCGTCCGAAAGTGCCTGATAAAGTTTGCTCCTTATGTAAGCGTAAGTATCCTGATCAATCGGAACTTCACCGCCTCTTAAATAGTATTCATCCCAAGATAAAGGAGACAAAACAAAGGAATCGAAGCCGAGAAATGCCGTCTTTGTCGCTTCGTCATAAAGGTAATAGTTTCCGGAAACGCCGAGTGCGGCGTTCTTCGTCATACTGAATTTTTGTGCTTTCAACGTTTTTGCCGTATTTACGTTGAGAAATTCTCTGTAAACCCCGAGCAATGTCGGATTATTGACCAGTTTATTCATAAATAACGACATGAAAGACTCGCTATTTATAAGGGACGCTGTATGTCCGCCGTCGTAAAGAACCGCCATAAGAGTGTTGAAACCCGCATAATATTCCGCCTTATCGGGCGATAAAAGCGCGGCTTTTATTTCCGGATAGAATCTTTCGAGCGCACCGTTCAATCCGAGAGATAAAAGGTTGTTGTCGCCCATAAAAAGTTGAACGGTATAACCTCTTAAGTTATCGAAGTTGAAGCAAAGTTGGTTATAGGTATACTCGATAAGATCGGCAGGGCGCTTGGTTTCCGTATCGTATAAGGGCGAAAGATAGTCGTCGCCGAAATAAACGTGGTCTCTTTTTTCTCCGTAAGCACTTCCGCCGTTATCAAGAGTGAAAACCGCATTGCCGTTGTAAGCGACATTGTATTGTTCGACGCCGCCTGCGAGAGAACTTAAAAGCGTCAAAGGCACGTAGACCTCCTCGCTCCCCGAATGGATATCTATGCAGTAATTATGCAATGATATTACCTTTTCACTCATCGGAGTGCTGATCTTGCCTATTTTCTCCGTAAACAACTTGCTCGTGCTTGACACGAAAAATTCCGCTTCTGAAAACGCGTCGATGTTATAAACGGTAAGTATATCTTGCTTTGCGTCAAAAATCATATACGCGTCGTCGCTTAGGGCATACTTGATAGAGTCGCCGTTTTTCGAAATCGCAAGATCGAACTTGAAAAATTCACTGAAATACTGATCGACGCCGATATAAGGAACGTTGGGCGTTTCTGAATAGAACCTCAAAGGGATGGTCTTGTCTACCTTGCCCGCTTCACGGTATACGTCAACCTGCTTAACGGTATATTGATCAACGTAAGTTTCTTGATCTTCTCCGCCGCAAGCGATGAACGCCGTGAGCGAGAACAAAAGCGTGAAACATAAAATTATGTTTAATATGGTTTTCTTCATAAACTTTCTCCTTATAAGCAATTCCTATATTTTTCTATCATATCCCTTCGATTTTGTCAAGTGATTGAAATATCCGTCGAAAATATATCACATTTTTTAAAGACGCGATAATTGCGTTATAGAGAAATTAAACTTAAATTATTATAAGAAAAGTTTACCCTTATATCCTCTTTCAACCATACCGTCGGCGAACTTTCAGTTCGCTTTAAAATATATCTGTTATGACAGACTCGCCCGCCTTCGATGGGCTTTCTTTGACTGACAAGGGCTCGGTAGTGAGTTTATGAACGGACGAGTGTCGACTACCGCGACTTGCTTTGTCAAGTCGCTCGCCTGTTTATGCACTGCCACTGACAGTGCAACGAAAAAGCGAACCACTTTCGTGATTCGCTTTTTCGTTTGGCTGCCTGGGAATCGATTTTATAAGATTTTAAAACGTTTAACTTATCATTTTTTAGTAATTTCCTTATTTTTTCCTTTTTTTAGCCTATACATAAAACATGCAAGCTTATATAATATGGCATGTCTAAATATTATTGATACTAGTTTTTCCTTTTTGCTAAAACTCACTGTTCCAGATTTTTTTAGGTCAGATAGTTTAATTTCGTATATTTTTAAATCTTTTAATGTTTGACTTGCTTTTCTTCCATCTTTTAAGCATAAAATTAAGAAACTATACAGCAATTTTGGTAATTCTTGGTCATATATTAATGCATCTGGGTTCTTCTCTTTAAATTCAACGTTCTTCTTTGACAATAGCAACCTACATAGAAACCACAAATACCCTTTCCCGTTTACACTCATTATCTCATTGTTTTTTACTAGTTTACCATAAGCCGATTCTTCGTTTTCCCTGTAATAATAAATAGGCTCGTCTGTTGAGGCAACTCTTTTTGTAATATTTGTAAAATAAAGTGCAAATAGCGTGTCCTGTGAATATCTCATTCTTGAATCAAATGTCAGATTATTATCTACAATAACACTCTTTTTATAAATATTCAATCTGGCAGTAACACATTTAAAACCTTTTTCAATTGTATATGAAATTTGATTCGCGTCTAAAACTTTATATATCTTTGAACTGTCTTTTAAATATTGCCAACCATAATAAAAACCGTCTAATTTTTCCTTATCACAAATTTCTATTAAAGGAAGAAAAGCGTTTTCTGCAACCATATCGTCGCTATCCACAAATGCTATGTATTTACCTTTAGAAAGCTCAATACCTAAATTTCTAGCAGTTGACACACCGCCGTTTTCTTTATTCACTTTAACAAAATAATCGTAGTTTTGGCAATATTTATCCAAAATTTTTTCAGATTCGTCGGTTGAACCATCGTTAACACAAATAATTTCATGTTCCCCCTTTATAAAGTTTTGCTTGGTTAACGACATTAAACACTCATCTAAATATTTTTCAACATTATAAACCGGAACTATAATAGATAACTTCATTTTATTCCTTCCAACAACTATTATTTTCAAATCGGACTTTTTACATTGGAAAACATCCAATTTGGCGCAAGTCTAAATTTAATTTTATAATATCATAATGTTATAATTTTTGCAATCGTTTTTGATTTTAAAACAGTATTATGATTTTATAATACATAATTAATTCACTAGAAAGAATATCCCAAAAGACTCAGGCGACTTGCCAAACTGTTGACACCGCTAAATATACTTTAAACAGTGCAACAAAGCCCTGCGTAGCAAAGCGGAGCAGTGTCGACGACGCATTTTGCAATAGCAAAATGCTGTCGGCAGTTCCCTGTCGGGACGACAGGCAAAAAGAAACCCACCATGTTTGGTGGGTTTCTTTTTGATGGCTAACCCTTCCATTTTAGCTAACACAAATTTAAATGATGTTTTCCAAAAATAACGCGAATCTCTCAATTATTTCATCATAGATATACTTTGGTGCAAATACAATGCGGTATTTGCAATTCCACGTCGTGTGTGCTAAACTGTTTGTGTCATTATTCATAAAATTTCCTCCTGTGTTTTTATGAAAGTTAGGCTACAAATCCATTTTAACACAGGAGGAAATATTCCGCTCATCGGTAAACCTCTTTTGAACCACCGGACTATCCGGTGGTTTTCGCTTACAAAAAAAGGAACCGCCGCGATGAGCGATTCCTTCTTTACATTAGATTTTAAGAGCGGCGTTGCGTTACGCAAAGCTTATCGTTTTCAACGTCCACGACCAACGTCGTCTCGGGGGCGACGTCTTCGCCGATAATGGCGCGGGCAAGCAGCGTCTCGACCTTGCTTTGCAAGTAA
>CACXGN010000013.1 GCA_902767225.1 uncultured Eubacteriales bacterium
ACGGCAATTAAATGGTGGAAACTATAGGGCTCGAACCTATGACCCTCTGCTTGTAAGGCAGATGCTCTCCCAGCTGAGCTAAGCTTCCGTTCGCCGTATTGCTGATATAATATAACAAATTTCCGAACAAAAGGCAAGTGATTTTTTATAAATTTTTAAAATTTTTTTTAAGTTTTTACATACGGCGAATAATCTACGATATATTATATTCAAATTTATAAAAAAAGATTAAAAACGACGTAATTTTATTTGTTAGCGGTAAAACGCTTGACCTTTTTTTTTGTTTTTTATATAATAGTTTAGAAATAAATTAATATATAAGGGAATATTCTCTAAAAATAAAGGAATTTTTATGGAAGAAATAATATCTTCGATTCTTGAAGCAGAAAAGCACGCCGACGAAATAGTTAAGTCCGCGAGCGAACAATCCAAAAATATTATAATCAACGCAGATTCTTCCGCGGAAAAAATAAAAGCGGACGCAATCGTTAAATTTAAGGCGGAAAGAAAAGCGGCGCTTTTATCTGCGGAAGAAAAAGCGCAAAAAGAATACGACGCAAAAATAGCGGAAGGGGAAAAAGACGCCGCGCTCCTTATCGCAGCGACCGAAAAGAAGATAGATAATATTGCGGAGAAAATATTAAAAGAGATACTGTAAAATATGGCAATCGTTGAAATGTCAAAAATCAGACTTATCGGTCTTGATTATCATAAAGAGCGTATACTTAACACGCTTCATAAGTCGGGCTCGGTCGAACTTGTTGAGACGAAAGAGATTCCCGATACTTTTTGCGTTGCCGAAGATAAAGATATAGCCGACCTTCGTGAAAAATACGAAAGGGCAAAATTCGCCGTTGATTTTTTTACGGAAAATATAGAAAAATCGAAAGATAAAGATTATTTCCCGAAAGAAGCGGAAAACTCGCTTAAAAACTTCTTTGTCTCTTACGACGAGTTTATGTCCGCCTCCGGCAATGAAATGGAACTTTTATACGTTATCGATAAAATCTACGATTATTCAAATAGATTGCTCGAAAACCGTATGAAAAAGGTTCGGCTTTCAAACCTATTAAGTCAACTTTTGCCATATAGTGAACTCTCCGCTAAATTTTCCGACTTTAAGGATACAAAGTTAACGACAACTGCACTAGGTTTAATAAAAAAAGAAAATCTTCCCGCTTTTGACGAATATATTGCGGATAAAGAACTTGTTTTTTACAATTCGCTGTCTGAAACGGCAAACGACTTCGTTATTTCGGTAACATCTTTTAACGAAATTTCCGAAGAGGTTATGCAAAAACTTTCCGAACTCGGCTTTAACCGTTGTTCGTTCGATTTTGACGTTACGCCTGCGGAAAAGATAGAAGAGATTAAAACAGAACTTAATTCTTGCGAAGAATACGACGAAAAAATCGTTAAAAAAACTTGCGGCAGAGCGGGGAATTTAAGGAACTTAAAGATCCTTACCGATTATTATAAGTTCCAAATCGAAAAAGCCGAAGATTCCGAAAGTTTCAGGCATACCGGAAAAACCTTTATTTTAGAAGGGTATTTGCCGAAGGATAAACAGATCGAAGTTTCAAATTCCATTTACGACGTAACAAACGCCGTGTTTATGGAATTTTCAGAACCGACAGAAGACGACGATCCGCCGACTCTTCTTAAAAACAATAAGATAATCCGTCAGGGCGAATTCGTTACTGATATGTATTCCACGCCGAATTACCGTGAAATGGATCCGAATAAAGTAACGTTCTTCTTCTTTATGCTCTTTATGGGTTTAATAATGGCGGACGTTGGCTACGGAATTATTATGATAGCCTTGGGCTGTATGCTCGCAAGAAGAATTAAAGTTGATAATGGAACCAGAAGGCTTTGGTACGTTATTGCGATCGGCGGCGTTTTCGCTATAATTTTCGGATTACTGTTCAATTCGTTCTTCGGGGTTGAATTATTGCCGATTTCTATACTGCCTAGCCCCGTGCCGTCGGGTGACGGTATGACAAACCTTATGACGATTTTGGTCGGCTGTTTGGCGCTCGGTATCGTTCAGATCGCGGTAGGGTATTTCTGCAAAGCGTTAAACTGCTTTAAGCACGGTAAAATTTTAGACGGAATATTCGACGGGCTAGTATGGGTTCTGTTCTTTATCGGTTTTGTTTGCGCGGCGTTTAACTTTATCGTCGGCTATTTGATGCCAGAAGTCGATCAGAATACTCCCGTTTTCAACTTCTTTAAAACCGTTCAAATGCCCGGTCTTTATTTAACAATCGGTTCGATAGTTATTGCGGCGATCACCGCCGGTAGACACGAAAAGGGATTCGGCAAATTCTCTAAGGGATTCGGTGCGGTTTACGGGCTTATAAGTATCATGAGTGATATTTTAAGTTACGCGAGGCTTTTCGGGCTTATGCTTTCCGGTATGATAATCGCCCAGCAGTTCAATAAAATGGGCATAAGTTTAATAACCGGAGGCGGCGCCGGATACGCGTTAGGGCCGGTAGTTATTCTTGCGGGGCATACGTTCAATATCGCGATGGGCGTTTTGGGTGCGTATATCCACGACAGCAGACTTCAATATATCGAGTTCTTCTCGAAATTCTATACGGGCGAAGGCAGAAAGTTTTCGCCGCTCGGCTCTAAAACAGATTATATATATTTAACAAAATAAATATTAAAGTATAAAAGCGGAAAAACCGTTTATATAAAATAAAAAATTAAGTAAGAAAAGCAAACGGAGGATTTAACTATGGCACCAGAAACATGGGCAATTATGGGCTTGGCGCTTTGCGCGGGGCTTTGTGGCGTTGGTTCGGCGATCGGTCTTTACTTTACCGGTTCGGCTGCATCGGGTGTATTGGCGGAGGATCCCAAAAAGTTCAGTAAAGTTCTTATTTTGGTAGTTCTTCCCGCAACACAGGGTATCTACGGATTCGTATTTGCGATTATGGGTATGGGTAACCTTGCAAAAGGCGCGTCGCTCTTTATGGCGGCTCTTCCTTTAACCATAACCGGATTGATTTCGGGTATATTCCAAGGCAAAACAGCAGTTGGCGGAATTTACGCAATAGCGAAGAACGAAGCTTTGTCGGGTAAACTTATTTTGTTCCCCGCAATGGTTGAAACTTACGCTATTTTAGGGCTCGTCGTATCTATTCTTTTAATGTAATAAGGTAAATATGGACGGAAAAGAAGCAATAATCAAAAGAATAATTTCCGACGCGGAAAAAAAGTCTAAGGCACTTATCGGCAGCGCGGAAGCTGACGCCGAAGAACGCAAAAAAGACGCGAACGACTGGGCGGAAGAATATCTAAAAACACAACGCGAACTTTTAAAAACCGAAACGGAAGAAATTGTTAAAAGACGTTTGACGGTAGCCGAACTTGACGTTAGGAAGATATCTCTTAAAGCAAGGCAAGACTTGATTGCCGCAGTTTACGATTCCGCATACGAAAAACTCTGCAAAATCGATAAAAAAGACTATCTTAAACTTGTTGAAAAACTTATCGTAGAAAATGCAGAAGAAGGCGATACGGTAGTTTTATCGTGCGATAAGGTTTTAAAACCGTCGGATATCGAAAAACTTGAAGTGTTTTCCGAAAAAGGTCTTAAAGTTCAGCCGACTGGGGATTTTATCGGCGGGATAATGCTTGTCGGAAAAAATTGCGACAAGAACTTGACCTTTAAGGCAGTTATAGAAGATATGAAAGATAACCTTTCGTTCGACTTGCTAAATTGTTTGTTCGGTGAATAATTTATGGCAAACGCAGTTTATTCAAACGCAAGGGCAAAGGCTCTTGAACGAACGCTTTTAGGTAGAGAAAGGCTTTACCGTATGGCGGAATCTTCTTCGGCGGAAGACGCTTTAAAAATTCTTTCAGAAGTAAATTTCGGCGACGGATTATCTATCGGCGACGTTTCGGAATTTGAAACCTTAATAAAGGTTGAAGAGAAAAATCTTTTTGAATTCGTTAAAGAAACTTGCCCCGATAAGAATTTTATCAAGTTTTTACTTGTTAAAAACGACTTCCATAATGCCGAAGCGTTAATTAAGGCGAAATATTTAAAGATTTCTTCCGAAAAAATGCTCGTAGAAAACGGGATTTTCGATAAAGACTTTCTTAAAGAAAAAATCATGGTCGACGAATATAAGGATTTTCCGAAAGAACTTGCCGACGCACTTTTAACGTGCGACGAGGCTTTCGTATCCGAAAAAGCGACCGGCGCATTTATCGGTAACACGATTAAAAAGGCGTATTATTCTTATTTATACGATTTATCCAAAAAGAATAAAGACCTTAAAGTGATCTTTTCTTTTAAGGCGGATTGCATAAACGTAAGCACGGCTTTAAGAAGCCGCGATTTTAACGCGGTTAAAGATTCGTTTATACAAGGCGGGACGCTTACGCTTAGCGATATGAGATTTTTGGCGGAAGAATCGTTTGAAAGCATAAAAGAAAAGTTCAAATTCGGAAAACTTGGAGAATATATTTTGCTTGCCGCCGAAAGTATTGAAAAGGGCGCGCCGTTATCCGATTTTGAAAGAAAGGCGGACAGTTTCGCTCTCGAATATCTGCAAAAGTATAAATATTCTTCGGAAAACATTTATCCGTTTATGTTGTTCGTTTATTATAAACTTGCGGAACTGCAAAACGTAAGAATAGTTCTTATCGGGCTGTTAAACGGTTTGCCGCAAACGGAAATAAAGGGGAGATTGCGCGTTAATTATGTTGGGTAAAATGGCTATAATCGGCGACGGTGACAGCGTGCTTGCCTTTAAGGCAGGTGGAATTGACGCGTTTTCCGTTTCTCATCCCGAATTTGCGAGAGATTTACTTAAAAAACTTTCAAAAGAATATCAAATCATATTTATAACCGATACCATAGCGGTTGAAATAGACGATCTGATCAAAAAATATCTTACGATGCCGTATCCTATAATAATATCCGTTCCTTCCAAAGAAGGAAGCAACGGTTACGGGATCGAAAGTTTGAAAAAATCTATGGAAAAGGCGCTCGGAGTCGATATCCTTTTCGGTGGCGACGAAGACCGTAATCAGGAGAATAATTAGTATGGAAGGAAAAATAGTCAAAGTTTCCGGACCGCTTATCGTTGCCGAAAACATGGCGGACAGCAAGATGTTCGATGTCGTCAGAGTAAGCGATAAAAAACTTATAGGCGAAATAATCGAACTTAGGGGCGATAAAGCATCTATCCAAGTTTACGAAGAGACCAGCGGGCTTGGCCCCGGCGAAAAAGTCGAATCGACTTTTGCTCCGCTTTCCGTTGAACTTGCCCCGGGACTAATAGAGGGAATATTCGACGGAATTCAACGCCCTCTTCTTAAAGTTTATCAGCAGTATGGCGATAGGATCGGAAGGGGAATATCCGTAAACAATATAGACCACGAAAAGAAGTGGGAATTTAAGCCAACTAAAAAGGTGGGCGATTTTGTTACAGCGGGCGACGTTATAGGCGAAGTTCAAGAAACTTCTATCGTAAATCATAAAATAATGATCCCGTTCGGTATTTCAGGCACTATAAAGAGCATTGAAAGCGGAGAGTTTAATATAACGGAAACTGTTGCGGTAATTTCAACAGATGACGGCGATAAACAAGTTTGCATGTTGCAAAAGTGGCCTGTCCGTCGCGGAAGGCCTTATAAATCAAAACTCAGCCCGTATATGCCTATGGTAACGGGTCAGCGCGTTATAGACACGCTTTTCCCGATAGCAAAGGGCGGCGTTGCGGCAGTCCCGGGTCCTTTCGGAAGCGGTAAAACCGTAGTTCAGCACCAACTTGCAAAGTGGGCGGACGCAGATATAATCGTCTATATAGGTTGCGGCGAACGCGGTAATGAAATGACCGACGTATTAAATGAATTCCCCGAACTTAAAGATCCTAAATCGGGCGAACCGTTAATGAAAAGAACCGTTCTTATCGCGAACACTTCGGATATGCCTGTTGCCGCGCGTGAAGCGTCGATTTATACGGGTATAACAATAGCCGAATATTTCAGAGATATGGGCTATAACGTAGCGATAATGGCAGATTCCACAAGTAGATGGGCAGAGGCGCTCCGTGAAATGAGCGGCCGTCTCGAAGAAATGCCCGGTGAAGAAGGTTACCCCGCGTATCTTTCGTCAAGACTTGCCGAATTCTATGAAAGAGCAGGTATCGTCAACGTTTTGGGCAGCGAAGATAAACGCGGCTCTATCACCGCGATCGGCGCAGTTTCACCTCAGGGCGGCGATCTATCAGAACCTGTTTCGCAAGCGACTTTAAGAATAGTCAAGGTTTTCTGGGGACTTTCTTCTTCGCTCGCATATAAACGTCACTTCCCGGCAATCGACTGGCTTATAAGTTATTCGCTCTATGCGGACAAACTTGTTGACTGGTATAACGAAAACGTTTCCGCGGACTTCGTTAAACTTCGCGCTTTTGCTATGTCTGTTTTGCAGGAAGAAGCGGAACTTGAAGAAATAGTAAGGCTTGTCGGCGCGGACGCGCTTTCGTATAAAGATAGGCTCACTATGGAAACCGCAAAATCTATTAGGGAAGACTATTTGCACCAAAACGCTTTCCACGAAGTCGATACTTACGCGTCTCTTGAAAAACAGTATAAAATGCTTAAACTTATTTACGATTATTATAGGCTCGGAAACGAAGCACTATCTCGTGACGTTGAATACGTAGACGTTATGAGCCTTCCCGTTCGTGAAAAGATCGGCAGGGCAAAATATATTCCCGAAAATGAAATCGAAACTTTGGATAAGATCGATAAAGAAATAAACGATAGCATAAAATCCCTTATAAACGGAGGGGACGACAATGTTTAAAGAATATAAAACCATAAAAGAAGTAGTCGGACCTATAATGCTCGTTGAAGGCGTTGAAGGCGTTAAGTATAACGAACTTGTAGAAGTTATTCAATCTAATGGTGAAGTTCGCCGCGGCAAAGTTTTGGAAGTAAACCGCGATAAAGCGCTTGTTCAACTTTTCGAAAGTGCGCAAGGCTTGCAGATTTCTACGTCTAAAGCAAAATTTGTCGGCAGGAGCCAAGAACTTGCTGTATCCGAAGATATGTTAGGTCGTGTTTTCGACGGTATGGGTAACCCGCGTGACGGCGGTGCGCCGATAATTCCTAAAAAGAAAATGGATATCAACGGTGAACCTATTAACCCTGCGGCAAGAGACTATCCTAACGAGTTTATACAAACGGGTATATCCGCTATTGACGGACTTAACACGCTTGTCCGTGGTCAGAAACTTCCCGTGTTCAGTATGAGTGGTCTTCCGCACGCAGAACTTGCCGCACAAATTGCGCGTCAGGCAAAGGTGTTAAACAGCGACGAAAAATTTGCAGTCGTTTTTGCAGCAGTCGGAATAACTTACGAAGAATCCGAATACTTCGTTCAGGACTTTAAAAAGACGGGTGCAATCGAAAGAACGGTTATGTTTACAAACCTTGCAAACGACCCCGCGATCGAACGTCTCTCAACTCCAAAAATGGCTTTAACGTGCGCAGAATATCTTGCATACGACTTAGGTATGCACGTTTTAGTTATAATAACCGATATAACCAACTATTGCGAGGCATTGCGTGAAATTTCGGCGGCAAGAAAAGAAGTCCCCGGCAGACGCGGATACCCCGGTTATCTTTATACCGACCTTGCAACGCTTTATGAAAGAGCGGGCAGAATAAAAGGGAAGAAAGGTTCTATCACTCAAATTCCTATTTTGACCATGCCGGAAGACGATAAAACGCACCCGATTCCGGACCTTACCGGATATATTACCGAAGGGCAAATTATATTGTCGCGTGAACTTTATAAAAAGGGTATTAACCCGCCGATAGACGTTTTACCTTCGCTTTCGCGTTTGAAAGATAAAGGTATAGGCGAAGGAAAAACCAGAGAAGACCATGCGGACACTATGAACCAACTTTTCTCCGCATACGCAAGGGGAAAAGAAGCGAAAGAACTTGCTGCAATATTAGGCGACGCAGCGCTATCTGACGTGGATAAACTTTACGCGAAGTTCGCCGAAGGTTTTGAAAAAATGTATGTCAGCCAAGGCTTCAATACCAACAGAAGTATTGAAGAAACGCTCGATATCGGCTGGAAATTATTGAAGATTTTACCGCGTGGCGAACTTAAACGTATTAAAGAAAAATACATCGAAAAATATCTCTAAAATTTAAGAGGAATAATGGCAAGAATTAACGTAAATCCGACCCGTATGGAACTTAAAAAGCTTAAAGCAAGGCTTAAAACAGCGGTGCGCGGACATAAACTTTTGAAAGATAAAACCGACGAAATGGTCAGAAGATTTTCGGCGATTATCAGAGAAAACAAAAAACTTCGCGACGAAGTTGAAAAAGACGTTGTCGGGGTTCTTTCGCAGTTCTCTGTTGCTAGAAGTTTAATGAGTTTAAGCGACGTTGAACTTGCTTTTGCTATGCCTTCCGTTTCCGCAGAAGTCGAGTGCGACACGTCAAATCTTATGAGCGTTGCCGTTCCTAAACTTACGCTATCCGAAAACCGTTCGGAAGGTGCTTTGCCGTATTCTTATATAGACGTAACCAGCGAGGCGGACTATTCCGTCGAACTTGTCGGAAAAGTTTTATTCAAACTTGTTAAACTTGCCGAAATCGAAAAAAGCGCACAAATGCTTGCCGATGAAATCGAAAAGGGAAAACGCCGCGTTAACGCCTTAGAATACGTTATGATTCCGAGTCTTGAAGAAACGATTAAGTATATCACGATGAAACTTGAAGAAAATGAAAGGGGCAGCAGGACAAGGCTTATGAAAGTTAAGTCCATGATTGCCGAAAGGAGTTAATATGCTTTCTATCGGAATAGATATAGGCGGAATGAGTATAAAAATCGGTTTGGTGGACGAAAACGGTAAAATCGTCGATATTGCGAGAGAAAAAATTGCCGATTCTTTTGAGAAGGTTTTAGCAGGCATTGAAAAGCAAATCGATTTTCTATTAAGCAAAAATAATATTACAATCGATAAAGTTAAAGGAATAGGGATAGGTTGTCCGGGGATGTTAAGTAAAGACGGCATTGTTGAAGTATTCCCGAATCTCGGCTGGAAGAATGCACCGCTCGTTCCTTTGCTTAAAGATCGTTATAAAACCGAAGTGCGGATTTCAAACGACGCAAACGTTGCTACTCTTGCGGAAGCATATTACGGCGTAGCAAAAGATTATAACGACGTGGTTATGTTCACTTTGGGTACGGGCGTAGGCGGAGGAGTTGTCATCGATAAAAAACTTTTTGAAGGCGGCGATAAAAAGGGAACGGAACTAGGGCACACAACGCTTATTTTGGGCGGCGTTCCGTGTAAGTGCGGAAGGCGCGGGTGCTTGGAAAGTTACGTATCCGCAACAGCACTTATTCGTCAAACAAAAGCCGCTATGAATAAAGACCCGAAAAGTAAAATGTGGGATTTTGTCGGCGGAGATATAGAAAAAGTTGACGGAAGAACCGCGTTTGAATGCTCAAAAACGGGCGATAAAACGGCTATAAAGGTTATCAATAAATTCGTTGCTTATCTGTCAGACGGAATAATGAATATGCTAAATATTTTCCGTCCGCAAGCCTTTATAATAGGCGGTGGCATAAGCGGTCAGGGTGATTATTTAATAGATAAGGTTAAAAAATATTGTAAAAAATATCATTATGGTTACGAAAACGCACCGAAGGCGGAAATTTTCGCCGCAAAACTCGGTAACGACGCCGGTATAATCGGCGCCGCAGCCCTTTTGAATCAATAATAACAAAACTCCGCAAAATTGCGGAGTTTTTCTATTTCTTTCTTTTTGTTTTATTTTCTTCGAAGATATTATCGAACATTTCAAGTTTGGATTTTCTTAAAACGGACGTTATGATCGCCGGTGTTATTTTGGGGAATAGTCTTCCGCAAACGGACATAAATCTTCCGTCGTATCCTAAAACTATTTTATAGCGTTTTTTTGATATTTTTTTGACGATTTTTTTAGCCGCTTTATTAACGGGCATCATCATTTTTGTGATCAGTTTTAAGTTCTTATCGGAAATTCCGAAATCGTTAAAAAGATCTGTTTTAATAAACCCCGGATAAACGCCGGCAACGTAGATACTTTTTTTATAGTCTTGCCGTAGCGATTCCGTAAAGCCTTTAACTGCAAACTTCGTTGTGCAATACATCGTTTCGCCGACGACAGGGCAGTTTCCTGCGGCACTTGATATATTTATTATCGCAGGCGACGTTGATTTTTTAAGGATAGGCAAAAGAGCCTTCGTGCCGTAGATAACAGACATTAAGTTCGTGGAAATTATTTTTTCTATTTCACTATCGCTTACTTTTTCAAAAGATTCAAAAGGTAGCATTAGTCCGGCGTTATTTATCAAAATATCCGGTGAAAAATCAGATTTTTCAAGTGTAGATGCAAATTCAGCCCAGTTTTCTTTTTTTGAAACGTCAAATAAAACATAAGAAAACTTATCTGCTTTTTCGCCGAGAGTGTTCTTTGCTTTTTTAACCTTTTCTTCGTTTCTGCAAATTCCCAAAACGTTGCAATCGTATTTTTCAATCAGAAGTTTTGAAATCGCAAATCCTATTCCGCCGCTTGCGCCGGATATTATAACGTTCTTATTATATAGCCAGTTTTTTTTCATATTTCACCTTATTTATATAATATCATACATAGCAATTTCTATCAATATTTTATCGTTAAATAAATTCATTAAGCCTTCGTTTCGGCTTGAAAGAAGTGTCTAAATATGTTATAATTTATTTAATTATTATGGAAAACATCGACGATTTATTAGGTAAACTAAATAACGAACAAATTAAACCCGTAACCGACACGGAAGGCGCGGTTTTGGTCGTTGCGGGCGCGGGCAGCGGTAAAACCCGCGTTTTAACTACGCGTATTGCATATCTCGTAATGGAAAAAGGAGTTAATCCATACGAGATTTTGGCGATCACTTTTACTAATAAAGCCGCTGAAGAAATGAAAAACCGTCTTAAAAAGATAATCGGAGATATAGGCGATATGTGGGTTTGCACGATCCACAGTATGTGCGTTCGGATTTTAAGGCGGAATATCGATAGGCTTGGCTACGATTCGAATTTTACCATTTATGACGAAACGGATAAAGATAAGGCGTTAAAGCGTATAATAGAAGATTTGGACTTGCCGGCGGATAAACTTTTAAAAACGGTTAAAAATCATATTTCCATTGCAAAAAACGAGTGTTTATCGCCCGAAGAATATAAGGCGGCATATTCCGACGTCAGATTTATCGAAGAAATTTATGCCGTTTATTCGGAATACGAAAAGGTGCTTGCAAGGTCAAATTCTTTGGATTTTGACGATTTACTTTATAAAACGTATACGCTTTTCGTTAATTTTCCCGACATTGCCGATTCTTATTCACAAAGATTTAAGTATATCCATATAGACGAATTTCAGGATACCAACAAAGTTCAGTTTGCAATTGCGCAAAGGCTTTCAATAAAGCACGGCAATATTTTCGTGGTTGGAGACGACGACCAAAGTATTTACGGTTGGCGCGGGGCAAAGATAGAAAATATCTTAAATTTTGACGATATTTACCGCGGCGCTAAAATTTATAAACTTGAACAGAATTACAGGTCTTCAAAAAAGATTTTAGAACTTGCCAACTGCATTATAGCAAATAACACCGAAAGAAGAGACAAAAAACTTTGGACGGATAATCCGGACGGGGTAAAAATAGAAACTTTCGTCGGCACGGACGAGAACAGCGAAGCGGCTTTCGCTGCCGCTTCAATAAAAAATCTGATGGCGAGAACGAATTTAAGGTATAAAGATTTTGCTGTTTTTATGCGCGTGAACGCGCTATCGCGAGCGTTCGAGCAAGAATTTACAAAATACGCTATACCTTATAAAGTGTTCGGCGGTTTCCGTTTCTTTGAAAGAAAAGAAATCAAAGACGTTTTGTCATACCTTAAACTTGTCAATAATCCTTTTGACGACGAGGCTTTTTTCAGAGCGGTAAGTGTTCCGAAACGCGGAATAGGCGATAAAACACTTTTAGAATTAAAAGAATTTGCCTACGGCGCAGGGCTTTCCGTTTTCCACGCGATCGATAGACTTGCCGAAACTACGATTTCGCCGTCCGCAAGGAAAAAACTTGCCAACTTTAAAAGCTTAATTGAAGAGTTTATTGAATTTTCAAATAATACAAATATCATTAAAACTCTTGACAATATTTTGGAAACAACCGGATTTATGGATCAGTTTGAAGATAAATCCGAAGAAAATACGTCAAGAATAATGAATATTAACGAACTTAAAAACTCGATAGAACAGTTCGTTAAAGAAAACGGAGAAACCGCTCCGCTTGCGGAGTTTTTGAATTCGGTAACGCTTAGTTCGGATACCGACGAACTAAATTCGGACGACGTTGTAACCGTCGCCACAATCCACGCCGTAAAGGGGCTTGAATACGAAGTCGTTTTCGTTGCGGGGCTTGACGAAAAGATTTTGCCCGTAATGAGAAATTCTTCTTTGGACGAAGATTTGGAAGAAGAACGTAGACTTATGTATGTTGCGGTAACCCGTGCAAGGCAAAGATTGTATTTAACCCGCGCGATGAGTAGATACCTATACGGATCGAGAGAAAATATGGTTCAATCGCGCTTTTTAAAAGAGGCGCAACCCGTTCTTAATCCGAATTATACGGAAAGAAAAAACGAATATACAAATTCGCTTTACGGTTCCGGATATAAAAGGGATTATACAGAAGACGATTTCCCGTCGTCAAGTTCTTTTTCGGGCGGATATTCATCTAGTTACGCAAAAACAATGTTAAAATCTGAAAAACCGAAAGAAAAAACGGGAGTTAATTCATCTTCTTATAAGGTGGGCGTCAAGGTAAAACACGTTAAATTCGGTGAAGGTATGATTATTTCCGTTAAAGGTGTGCCAGATAATCTTGTGGTAGACGTCGCCTTTAAGGGGATAGGAATAAAATCTCTGTCGGTAAAATATGCGCCTATGGAGATAGTGGGGTAAATTATGGATAGGATGAGAGAACTTGTCGATATTCTCAATAAATATTCATACGAATATTACGTTTTGGATAACCCTACGGTATCCGATAAAGAATACGACGTTTTATACGACGAACTGAAAAACTTAGAAAAGACCACCGGAATTGTCCTTTTTGACTCTCCTACAAAAAGGGTAGGCGGAGAGCCGATTTCCGCTTTTAAAAAGCATACGCATATTAAAAGGCTTTACAGTTTGGATAAGGCTACAAGCGAAGAAGAAATTTATGCTTTTGAAAAGAGAATAAATAAAGACGGGGAAGATCTTGAATATACCGTCGAATATAAATTCGACGGCTTAACTATATGTTTGACGTATGAAAACGGTCAATTCGTCCGCGCAACTACGCGTGGCAACGGAACGGTTGGTGAAGACGTTACGGCACAAGTTTTAACCGTAAAAAGTTTTCCTTTAACTATTGATTATAAAGGCACGATCGAGGTTCAGGGCGAGGCGATAATGCGCCTTTCGGTTTTAAATGAATATAATAAAACCGCCGACGAACCTTTAAAAAACGCAAGAAACGCCGTTGCGGGCGCAATAAGAAATTTAGATCCGAAAGTAACCGAAAAAAGAAAAGTAGAGATACTTTTTTATAACGTAAACTATATGAGCGAAGGGGAATTGAAAACTCAGGTAGAGTGCGTAAAATTCTTAAAAGAAAAAGGATTTAAAGTTCATCCGTTTTTACGGATCTGCCATAATGTTGAAGAGATTTTGTCAGCCATAAAAGAAGTTGAAATCAGTAGAAAATCTCTTGATATTTTGACTGACGGCGCAGTTGTTAAAATAAACGACTTTTCTCTTCGAGATAAACTTGGAAATACAGATAAATTTCCGCGCTGGGCAATCGCTTATAAATTCGAGGCGGAAGAAGTAACGACGATTTTAACGGACGTTATATGGCAGGTCGGTAGAACCGGTAAACTTACACCGCTTGGTATTTTAGAGCCCACTTTTTTAGCCGGCGCAACTGTTAAAAAGGCAACGCTTAATAACTATGGGGATATAATCCGAAAGGGCGTTAAAAAGGGTGCAAGAGTTTTAGTCAGAAGAAGTAACGAAGTTATTCCGGAAATTTTAGGAACGACCGAGATTTACGATAGTTGCACGGATATTGATAAGCCGAAAATTTGTCCGTATTGCGGTAGTTATCTAATTGAAAATGGGGCAAATCTTTTTTGCCCGAACGAGCATTGCAGACCGAGAGTTATTGCGAAACTTTCAAACTTTGCGTGCAAGGCGGGTATGAATATAGACGGCTTTTCCGAAATGACAGCCGCCCTTTTATACGATAAATTCGGGGTTGAGAATTTCAGCGATCTATACACTTTGGATAAAAACGAGATATTAAAACTCGAAGGTTTTAAAGACGCAAAAACGGATAATCTTTTTTCGAGTTTAGATAATTCCAAGGTCGTTCCTTTAAGTGATTTTATTTATGCCTTAGGAATTGAAAACGTAGGAAAAAAGACTGCGAAAGATCTTGCGGAAGAATATAAGGATATTCACGCTCTTGCATCGGCGAAATCTGGCGAACTTGCACTTTTAAAAGATGTAGGGGAAATTACCGCAAACGGAATAGCGGCATATTTTTCCGATCAAAAAAATATGGCGGAAATTGAAAGACTTTTGGCTCTTGGGGTTAAGCCGATTTACGAACAAAAGAAAGGTTCGGGAGTTTTTGCCGGAGAAAAGGTCGTGCTTACCGGCACTCTTTCAGATTATAAAAGAGACGACGCCGCTAAAATAATCGAATCGCTCGGCGGGGAGATTATGAGTTCGGTTTCAAAAAATACTACGCTTGTGCTTGCGGGGGATAACGCCGGAAGTAAACTCGATAAGGCAAGGGCGCTAAATATAAAAATCATCAGCGAAGAGGAATTTAAATTATTAATTAATTCTTAATAATATTTATTATTTACTTGAAAAATTTTATCATATGTGATAAAATAATTTGAAACATCGGAGAAAAATTTTATGTTCAGTATGACGGGCTACGGCAAAGCGGAATATTCGGCGGACGGCTTGATTATCACGGCAGAGATCAGAACGGTCAATAACCGAAATTTTGATTTCAATCCTAAAATTCCGCGCGCATTTTTAGCGATCGAAGATAAGATCCGTAAGATTATAAATTCGTATATTTCAAGGGGAAGAGTCGATTTATTTTTAAATTTTTCCGACAACCGCGAAAAACCAGCCGATATTTCGGTGGACTTAAACTTGGCGTCGGGATACTACCAAGCGGCGGAAAAAATCGCAAAAAACCTTGATCTTACTAACGATTTGACTGTTTCAAATATTTTAAGGATGCCGGACGTTTTATCGGATAATAAACTTTCCGATATGAGCGAACTATACGATATTGTGTCGGATACTGTTAAAACCGCGTGTGAAAATCTTAATAAAATGAGAGAGACCGAGGGCGAAAAACTTATATCCGATATGCTTGCAAGGATGGATACGATCGAATCTTTGCGTGAAAAGATAATCGAAAGAGCGCCGCTCGTTGCCATAGATTATAAACAAAAACTTACGGAAAGGATAAAAGAAGCGCTATCCGAAACGCAATACGACGAGGCAAGATTATTGAACGAAGTTGCATTTTTTACGGATAAATCGAATATTGACGAAGAACTGACAAGACTCGGTTCTCATATAAGTCAATTCAGAGATATTTGCAAGATAAACGGTGCTGGTAAAAAACTTGACTTTTTAATGCAGGAATTCAACCGAGAAACGAACACGATTTGTTCTAAATCAAACGATATCGATATAACAAGATCGGCGTTAGAACTTAAAAACGAAATCGAAAAAGTCAGGGAGCAAGTTCAGAATATTGAGTAGTATGAGAAACGTTTTATTTGTGCTTTCGGGGCCTTCGGGCGTCGGTAAAGGGACGATTGCAAAAAAACTTATAGAAAGAAACAATATTGCGCTTAGCATTTCCTGCACGACAAGACTTCCGAGAAACGGTGAAATAGACGGAAAAGATTACTTTTTTATAAGCAAACGTCAGTTTGTCGATAAAATAAAGAAGAACGGCTTTTTAGAGTATTCCGAACACTTCGGCAATTTTTACGGAACACCAAAAGATTTTGTTGAAAATCACTTGGCGGATAAAGACGTTCTGCTTGAAATCGACGTTGACGGCGGGCTAAACGTAAAAAAGAATTTTACCGACGCGATTTTAATAATGATAGTTCCGCCGACGCTAAACGATATTAAGAAGAGATTAGAAAGTAGAAATACCGAGTCTGACGAAAACATAAAACTTCGCATGGAAAGGATCGATTACGAACTGGGTAAAAAATCCGAATACGATTACGTTATAGTAAACGACGATTTAAGCGACGCCGTTAGTGAAATAGAAAAAATATTGAAAAAAGAAAAAGCTAAAAAAGGAGAATAATATGATACATCAACCGCCTATTGACGAATTAGTGGAAAAAATCGGTTCTAAATACGAACTTTGCGTTGTCGCAAGCAAACGCGCAAGGCAACTTATGGAACAGGAAATCAATCAGGGAATAGTGGACAGTCCGGATAAAGAAAAACCCTTATCCGAAGCCGCCAAAGAAATTTACGAAGGCAAATTGATTGCCACAAACGACTAAAAGGATATGTTCACCTTCTTTTCGGTGAACATTTTTTCTTAAAAGATGTATGCAGACGTTATAGTCGACATTGCACATAGCGAAGTCGATAAAATTTTCGAATATTCTTTTGAATCCGGCATCAGTAAAGGTAGTCGGGTCATCGTGCCGTTCGGTAACAAGGTTATCGAAGGTATCGTTATGGGAATTAAAGAAAAAAGCGAATATCCGCCCGAAAGAATAAAAAGGATAATTCGAGCGATAGACGACGTTCCCGTAATGGATGAAGAGGCGCTATCTCTTGCCGAATACGTTTGCAGAACTTGTTATTGCACTATGGCGCAAGCGCTAAGGCAGTTTTTGCCTAGCGAAATGCGTAAGGGCAAGGTTAGGGCAAAAAACGTCAGCGTTGCAGTTTTAAATGAGAACGCGGATTTGGTCGAATTAAACTTATCGCTCAAAAAAACCGCCGTTAAACAAAAACTTTGCCTTGACTATTTGATAACTAATAAAAGGGCGCTTTTATCAGAACTGAATAAAACCTTCGGGCAAAGCGCGGTTAAAGCGCTTTTTGATAAGAACGCTTTTAACTTGCTGGAAGAAAAAGTCGTTCGTTCGCCGTATAAAGAACTTGAAGCGAGTGGTAAATCAGTCGAACTTACGCCTTCGCAAAAAAAGGCGGTTTTAAGTGTGGAAAATACCGATAAAACCGTTTCGCTTATTTTCGGGGTTACCGGCAGTGGCAAAACCGAAGTTTACTTAAAACTGATAAGCGACGTAATTAAAAACGGAAAAACGGCGATAATGCTCGTTCCCGAAATCGCCCTAACTCCGCAGATGCTTCGTCAGTTAAGAGCCAGATTTAAAGACAGCGCGGCGATTTTACATAGCGGGCTTTCCGCCGGCGAACGGTTTGACGAGTGGTGGCGAATAAAAAGCGGCGAGGCTAAAATAGTTATCGGGGCAAGAAGTGCGATCTTTGCGCCTCTATCTAATATCGGTTTAATTATAATCGACGAAGAGCACGATGGGAGTTATTCAAGCGAATCGAATCCGAGATACAATACTATCGACGTTGCAAAATTCAGAGCAAATTATTATGGCGCAAAAATAGTTTTAGGAAGCGCTACTCCTTCGATCGAAAGTTTTTTAAGATGCGAAGAAGGGGAATATAATTTATGCAGACTTCCCGAAAGAATAAATAAAAAGCCTTTGCCGGAAGTCGAGATCGTCGACATGAAAAAAGAAGTCCGCAGGGGGAACAACACTCCTTTTTCCGCGGCACTTAAAGAAGAGCTGGACAGTTGCTTGAAAAAGGGCAATCAGGCGATAATATTTTTGAACCAACGCGGATACTCAAAAACGGTTATTTGCACGGAGTGCGGGCATGTTCAAAAGTGCGACTCTTGCGACGTGGCACTTACTTACCATAAAGACGAAGACGCGCTTTTATGCCATTATTGCGGCGCTAAATATAAAATGATCACAAACTGCACAGAGTGCGGAAGCCCGTTTTTAAGATACGGCGGGTTCGGAACGGAAAGGGTCGTCGCGGAACTGAACAAACTTTTCCCGCAAGCTAAAATACTTCGTATGGATAGGGATACGACGCAGTCTAAAGAAGGGCATTTTAAGATCCTTTCGGCGTTTTCTGAAAGAAAGGCGGATATTTTAGTTGGAACGCAGATGATTGCAAAAGGGCACGATTTTCCTGCCGTAACGCTCGTCGGTATTCTTGACGCGGATATGAGTTTGCATTTTTCCGATTACAGAAGTTTTGAAAGGACTTTCCAACTTTTAACGCAGGTTGCCGGAAGAAGCGGAAGAGCAAGCGAAGCGGGTAAGGTCGTTTTGCAGACTTACGATCCGGATAATTACGTTTTAAATCAAGCGATAAAATACGATTACGAAAACTTTTATAAAACCGAACTTTCGATAAGAAAAGCAACGGGTTTTCCGCCGTTTACCGATATCGTCAGAGTTTTAATATCTTCAAAAGACGAAGAAAACGGGCTTGCGGTAACTAAGGCGATATACGAAGAACTTAAAATAGTTTTTAACGAAAACAGGGAAAGTTTCAGGTTTTTCGGCTGTATGAAAGCGCCGATAAAGAAAATCCAAGATAAATTCAGATATCAGGTTTTAATGCGAGTTATATGCGACAGAAAGGATATTTTGGACGAAATTTTTTATAAATCAAATAAATATAACGGTAGGAACGCTTCCGTGTTTTTGGAAGTTAATCCGAATAATCTCTCGTAGGTGAAATATGGCGATAAGAAATATAATTCAGATAGGTGATCCGACGCTCAGAAAAAGAAGTTTTGAAGTCACCGAAGTAAACGATAAGATAAGGCAACTTTTAGACGATATGAAAGAAACCTTAATTGCGGCAGACGGCGCGGGACTTGCCGCTCCGCAAGTGGGGATTTTGCGTAGAATTTTTATCGTTATGGCGGAAGATAAATATTACGAGTGCATTAACCCCGAAATTATTGAAAAAAGCGGAAGTCAAAATGGCAGCGAAGGGTGTTTATCCGTTCGCGGAAAATACGGAGACGTTGAAAGACCGAATAAAGTTACCGTTAAAGCGCTGGATAGATACGGAAAGCCGTTTACCGTTAAAGCGGAAGGGTTTTTGGCGAGAGCGTTTTGCCATGAATACGATCATTTAGACGGGATATTATACGTAGATAAAGCAACCAAACTTATGGAGGAAAAGGATTGAACGTAGTTTATCTGGGAACTCCCGAGTTTTCGGTATTGCCGCTTAAAAGCATTATCGATTTAGGTAAAGACAAAATTATCGCCGTTTGCACGAATAAAGATAAACCGGTCGGCAGAAAGAAAATACCGACTCCTTCTCCCGTGAAAGTTTTTGCGCTAAATAACGGGATCAAAGTTTTTGAATACGATAAGATAAGAGTAGAAGGCGTTAATGACTTAAAAGCCCTAAAACCCGACATTATGATAACCTGCGCTTTCGGGCAGATTTTATCGGCGGAAATATTAGATATACCCAAATACGGCGTAATAAATATTCACGCATCGCTGCTTCCGAAATATAGGGGCGCTTCGCCCATACAGGCGGCGATCAAAAACGGGGAAACGGAAACCGGAATTACGATTATGAGAACCAACGTCGGAATAGATGACGGTGATATAATTTACGCAAAATCGGTAGATATTCTACCGAATGAAACGGCAGGTGAACTGTTTGAAAGACTTTCTTTTGTTGGTGCCGAAAGTGTTTTGCATGCGCTCGATTTAATAAGGGAAAATAAAGCCGAATATACCCCGCAAGACGAAAAAAAGGCTACTTTTACCAAAATGATTAAAAAAAGCGACGCTAAAATCGACTGGAATTTATCCGCGGATGAAGTCGTTAACTCTATTCGCGCGTTCAATCCCGATCCCATCGCATGGGCGGAAATAAACGGACAGATCATAAACGTGTTTAATGCGAAAGTTGCTTACGGAAACGGTGCGCCCGGCGAAGTTTTAAACGCAAAAAAAACCTTAGAAATCGCTTGCAGATCGGGCTCTTTAATAATAGAAAAAGTTCAAAAATCCGGTGGAAAGATTTTAAGCAGTAAAGAGTTTTTGTGCGGATTCAGAATCGAAGTCGGTAAAATTATAGAGTAAAATGATAAACTATTTATACGACTGTTACAGGATTTTATATAAAGTTTACAGCGAAAAGACCTATATTAAGCAAGCGATCGAAAAAACGGATATAGAAGAAAGCAATAGGGCGCTTACCGTTAAAACTTGCTACGGCACAATCGATAAAGATATTGAACTTTCGTTTTATTTAGACATTCTTACGGATAAAACCCCTAAACTTGCAATAAGAACTATACTTAAAATCTCGATGTATGCGATAAAATATCTTGGAAAGCACGACTATGCGATTATTAAAAACGCCGTTGAACTTACGAAAAAACTCGGTAAAAGTGGGGCGAGCGGATTTGTCAACGCGATTTTAAGAAAGTTTGCTAAAACCGAATTCGAACTTCCGAAAGAAGAAGTTAAGTTTTTATCGGTTAAATATTCTTATCCCGAATTTATGGTTAAAGAACTCTTGAAAGACTACGGAAGGGAAAAGACTGAAAAAATATTAAGCGTATTAGAGCCTAAAACCTGCCTTTCGTTTTATAGCGTAAACGGGGAAGAATACCTTAAAGATCATAATATTATTTATGAAAAAACGCCGTTTGATAACGTGTATTTCGCAAAAAATTTCGTAAGAAATTCGGATTACGATAAGGGAATATATACCTTTCAATCGATAGGCAGCGTTGCTATATGCGACGTGATTTCGCCTTGCGAAAATCTGCTTGATTGTTGTGCCGCCCCCGGTGGGAAAAGCGTTAGGCTATCATATAAGTGCGATAAGGTTTTATCGTTTGACGTTCACGAGCATAGAGTAAAACTTATTGAAGAGTATGCCGAAAGGATGGGGCGGGAAAACATAGAAGTTTCGGTCAAAGATTCTTCCGTTTACGACGAAAGTTTAGAAAAGAAATTCGATAGCGTTTTATGTGACGCGCCTTGTTCTGGGTCGGGAGTTGTATTTGAAAATCCCGATATTAAATTAAACCGAACCGAAAGTTCGCTAAATGAACTTAACGAATTGCAGTTAAAGATTTTAAAAACGGTTTCAAATTACGTTAAAGTAGGCGGAAATCTCTACTATTCAACGTGTTCAATTTTCGATAGAGAAAATCTGTCGATTATAAATAAGTTTATGTCTGTCGTAAAAGGGTTTGAGATTTGCAAAATCGATAATAAACTAAATGCAAAAGAAAAAAACGGCACTTTGACCTTCTTGCCTGACGATTCGTTAGGTGCGGGGTTTTTCGTCGCAAAACTGAAAAGGATTTTTTAAGTGAAAAAGATTTTAGCCGATTATAATATATCCGAATTAAAAGACTTTTTTGTTTCAATGGGTGAAAAGTCTTTCCGTGCAGAACAGGTTTTTAGGTCAATTCACTCCGGCTTAAAGTTTTCCGAAATGACCGATCTATCAAAATCTTTAAGGGAAAAACTAACGGAAGAATTTATCGATATTCCGATTGAAATTTTAAAAAGTATTAAATCGGTAGACGGGACGGAAAAGTTTTTATATAAACTTTCGGACGGAAACGTTATAGAAGGCGTTTTGATGCGCTATAAATACGGAAACACTTTATGCGTTTCAACACAAGTCGGTTGCAGAATGAACTGCGCTTTTTGTGCGTCGGGCTTATCGGGGCTTATAAGAAATCTTTCCGCAGGGGAGATCTTAGGGCAGGTTATCGTAGTAAACAGATATTTAAACGGCGGGCTTAAAGATAAAAGGGAGATATCCAACGTCGTTTTAATGGGTAGCGGAGAGCCGCTCGATAATTATGATAATACCGTAAAGTTTTTAAGACTTTTATCCGATGATAAAGGGCTAAACATAAGCAATCGGAACGTAAGTTTATCCACTTGCGGTTTGGTTGATAAAATGCTTCGCTTGGCGGACGAAAACGTTAGTATTAACCTTACTGTTTCTCTTCACTCACCGTTTGACGAAGAGCGTAAGAAAATTATGCCGATTGCAAACGCTTATAAAATTTCTGATATTTTGTCTGCCTGTCAAAAATATTTTGATAAAACGGGCAGAAGATACATTTTCGAATATCTTTTGATCGACGGAGAGAATAATTTACCGCGCCATGCCGACGAACTTATTCGTATATTAAAAGGTAAACCGTGCCACGTTAATTTAATAAGGCTTAACGAAGTTAAAGAGAAAAATCTTAAAGGTGTTACAGAAAAAGAAGCGTATAGGTTTATGGGACTTTTGGTTAAAGGCGGGCTTTCCGCAACTTTAAGGCGAAGAACGGGGGACGATATTGACGGTGCTTGCGGGCAACTTAGAAGAAGATTTATCGAAGAAAATTTATAATTTTAATAGTGAATTAATAATAAGGAGATTTTATGGGCAAAGTTTTGATTGCGCCGTCAATTCTTTCGGCGGACTTTTCAAAAATCGGTGAAGAAGTTGAAAATATTTCAAAAGAAGGTGCGGACGTTATTCACTTAGACGTTATGGACGGGGTATTCGTTAAAAACATCACTTTTGGACCTAAATTCGTCAAAGACGTACGAAATAAATCGGATAAAATTTTCGACGCGCACTTAATGATCGTAGAACCGTGGAAATATATCGAAAAGTTTGCGGAGGCCGGTGCTGATTACATAACCGTTCATTACGAGGCTTGCAGAGATAAATTAAAAGAAACTTTGCGTGCGATAAAAGATCTTGGGGTAAAATGCGGAGCGGTTATAAATCCCGATACCGATCCCGAAAAAGTTTACGATATTATTCCGGAGTGCGATATGTTTTTGCTTATGAGCGTTTTTCCTGGATTCGGCGGTCAAAAATTTATCGAAAGCGTTTTACCGAAAGTAGAAAAAGTTGCTGATTTCGTTGTAAAATCAGGAAAAGAAACTTTGGTTGAAATCGACGGCGGAATTACGCTTGAAAATGTTCGCAGGGTAAAAGACGCTGGGGCAAACGTGATTGTCGCAGGAAATACGGTCTTTAAGGAAACCGATCGCGCGGCAGTCATTGAAAAATTAAGGAATTATTAACTTTTTTGCGCTTTTTCGGAATATAATGTTTCGAGAGGTGTATATGAAGATTTTTTGTTTTAAGCCGCCCTTTATCATAAGAAAAGTATTAAAGTTACTATTCAGAGAAAACGGTAAGTAATTTTCTTACAAAAAAAGCCCCCGATATTCGGGGGCGATTATTTTATTAAAAATCCTTAAACGAGATTTATAACCGTATCGTGAATTTTGCCCGTTTCTTTAAGTTCATTTTCCATTTTAGAAAGAACTTCGGGAACATCCGAATAGGGTGCTGTGGCAATTTCGAGATTAGATAGGTCGATCGCCTTATTCGCTATAAGATTTATGCTTGATTCGGTGTTGCCGTATCCGGTGTTTACGCAAAAGATATTAAGTTGCTTTTTAACCGCTTGCGAAAAAGACGCGGTAACGTTTTTATTCATTGTTCCAGTAAAGGCAACGCTGGCGTTGAAAGAAGAAACCGCAAAAGCCTTGCTTACCGAAATATCGCTGTCTGAAATATAAACGGATTTTTTCGCAAGCCTTCCGCCGGTTATATTGAATACTTCCTTTAAGTAGTTGTCTTCAATATCGAAAACGTAGTAAATTCCTGATTTTTTTGCGATTTCAAGTTCTTCTTTGTTTTCGCCTATAATGATCGGAACGGCTTGGTAATATATTAAAAGTTGCGCCAAAATAACAGCCAAACTGTCGCTACCTATTATGGCGACGTATTCGCCTTTTTTAATTTCAAGTTTATCCACGATCGAAAGGGCAAGGGAAACGTAACCGATATAAAGCGCTTCTACGTCAGTTATGGAATCGGGTAAAAGATAGATGCTCTCCGCGTCCACAGAGACGAAATCCCTTAAAAAACCGTCGAAATCTTCGCCCGCAACCAAAAGGTTAGAACATTTATGGGGTTGATTGCTCATACAGTTATAACACTCGTTGCAAGGTCTTGTCGCTTCCACGAAAACGCGTTTTCCTTTTTCGATTTCAAAAAGATTTGCGCCCGCTTCGCTTATTATTCCGACGCCGAAAGAACCGATAACGACGTTTTCCGCCTCGATTTCGCCGTCGTATGCCAAAACGTCGGAAAGCGTAAGCAAAGATTTAGTGATTTTGATTTTTGAAACGCCGACCGCACCCGACTTATCTTCAACGTCGCTACGTTCGATTTTGAAAGGTTTAATTAACTTCCAACCGTTCATCTTCTCTCCTATAAAGAAAATCTTACGGAAAGCCGCACGGATTTTCAAAACTTCCGTAATTATACTATACCCGCATAAAAAAATCAAGCAAAAAAGCGATCGAATAAAAGATTAAAAAAAATTAGGAAAGACGGGCGAATTAGTTGACTACGTAAAAAAAATATAATATAATATCCAAGTAAAAACGAAACAGAGGTGCGATATGAAAGAAGGAATACATCCCGATTATCACGACGTAACGGTAGTTTGTGCTTGCGGCGCAACTTTCAAAACCGGCTCTACTAAAAAAGGCGACGTAATCAAGGTTGATATATGCTCAAAATGTCATCCTTTCTTTACAGGTAAGCAAAAATTGGTTGACACCGGCGGTCGTGTTGATAAATTCAACAAGAGATATGGCAACGTAAAGTAGTCAAAAACGGCGGTTTTAAGGGTAAAAGCACTTAAAACCGTTTTTTATTAAACGGAGAAGTTGATGTCCGACAAAAAGAAAAAGGCGAAAAGAACGTCTATCGGCGGTCAGGCGGTTTTAGAGGGCGTGATGATGCGCGGCCCATCTTCCGCGGCTACCGCAGTAAGAGATCAGGACGGAATAATAAGGATAGAATCCGAAAGATTTGTCCCCGCGGCTAAAAAAAGTCTGTTTTTCAGACTTCCTATCGTTCGCGGGATAATCTCTTTTTTCGTTTCGCTTTTCGGCGGCGTTAAAAATCTTATGAGATCCGCCGCAGTTTACGGTGACGGCGAACCTACCAAGTTTGAAAAGTGGCTTTCGGAAAAATTGAAAGTCAGCGTTATGGGTGTGGTTTCGGTAATTTCTGTGCTTTTAGGTCTTGCTCTTGCCATATTTTTATTTATTTGGCTTCCGCAGTTCGTTAGGGGGCTTATTGAAAAATGGTCGGGTATAGACTTTAACGTTCACGTTTGGGCAAAAAACTTTATCGAAGGCGGAATAAAACTGCTTGTATTTATAGGTTATATTTTGTTTTGCTCGCTTGTTAAAGACGTTAAAAGAACGTTTATGTATCACGGGGCGGAACACAAGACCATAACGTGTTTTGAAAAAGGGCTTCCGCTTACCGTGCAAAACGCAAAAAAATGCCGTCGCGTTCACGATAGGTGCGGGACGACTTTTATTGTTTTCGTTATGGTGATAAGTATAATCCTTTTCGCCGTTTTCGAATCTATACTGTCAGTAAACGGAATATATCTCGATAAAATCGTTAGGGTTTTATGCAAAATTGCCATGTTGCCGCTTGTTGCGGGATTATCTTACGAACTTTTAAAAGCGCTGTCTAAAACGAATTTTTGGCTTTTTTATCCGTTGAAAGTTCCGGGTCTTTTGCTGCAACTTTTAACCACTAAAGAGCCGGACGATAAAATGCTTGAAGTGGCGATCGCCGCCTTTAAGGAAGTTGAAAAATTAGAGGCGGATATAAATTATCCGACTAAAAAGTTCGTCGTTTCGGAAAAAAGCGGTGTCGTGGTCGAAAACGTTTATAAGCGTCTTATTGATAAAGGTATCGAAGAAAGGGCGGAGGCGGAGTGGATTGTTTCGCTTATCGGAAAAATTTCTCGCGATAAAGTTTATTCGGATATTGTTTTATCACCGAAAAAGATAGATAAAATCAACGAAATTACTGAAATGCGTTTAACGGGAAGACCGCTTTGGTATTGCATAGGCAACGCGGACTTTATGGGGTATACCGTTAACGTTGACGAAAGGGTGTTGATCCCAAGACCAGAAACGGAGATACTTGCCGAAAAAGCGATTGAAGTTTCAGACGGTAAAAAAGTTTTAGACCTTTGCACGGGTAGCGGCGCTATCGCGATCGCTATAAAAAAAGAAAAGCCCGCCGCAGACGTTTTTGCGACGGATATTTCCGAATCCGCAATTTCGCTTGCAAAAGAAAACGCCGAAAATAACGGCGCGGAAATTAAATTTTCAGTCGGCGATCTATTCGGTGATTTAACAGAAAAGTTCGACGTTATCGTTTCAAATCCGCCGTATATTAAAAGCGGAGATATTAAAGATTTGCAAACGGAAGTTAAAGACTTTGAGCCGATCGTTGCATTAGACGGCGGAGAAGACGGACTTTCTTTTTACAGAAGAATTTGTTCCGAATCCGTAAAATATTTGAATAAAGGCGGTATTTTGCTTTTAGAGTGCGGGTTCGATCAGGCGAAAGATATTATAAAACTTTTGAAAGATTTTTCTTCTGTTAATATCATAAAAGATTACGAGGGTATCGACAGAATTGTTAAGGCGGAACTTTAATGATTAAAAAACTTGATAAAATATATGAAAGATATAATAAGCTTAACGAGCTTGTTTCCGATCCCGAAGTCATTGCCAAAATGGACGAGTGGAAAAAGTATACCAAAGAACTTGCTGAGCTTAGCGAAACTGCCGAAAAATACGCCGAATATATGAAGGCGGAAAAAGAACAGGAAGAGTTGAAAAATCTTATTTCTTCCGAGACGGATAGGGAAATGAAAGCCCTTGTCGAAGAAGAATTTAAGGCGAATAAAGAAAAATTAGACAGAATCAAAGAAGAATTAAGAATACTTCTTCTCCCGAAAGATCCGAACGACGATAAAAACGTTATAATGGAAATAAGAGCGGGTGCGGGCGGCGAAGAGGCAAGCCTGTTCGCTTACGAACTTTATAGGCTTTACGTTAAATACGCCGAAAAAAACAGATGGAAAACCGAGGAGATAGAGAATAACTCGACGGAACTCGGCGGGGTAAAAGAAGTTGTCTTTTCTATTTCCGGTAAGGCTTGCTATTCAAAACTTAAATTTGAAAGCGGCGTGCACAGAGTTCAGCGCGTTCCGGAAACGGAATCGCAAGGCAGAGTTCATACTTCCACGGCAACGGTAGCCGTTTTGCCGGAAGTTGAAGATATTGAAGTAAATATTGACGAAAAAGACCTTCGCGTCGACACTTTGCGAAGCAGCGGCGCAGGCGGTCAGCACATCAATAAAACGGAATCTTGCATAAGGCTTACGCATATTCCGACGGGAATTGTGGTTTTATGTCAAGATGAGCGCTCGCAGACCAAAAACAGAGAAAAGGCGATGCGCGTTTTAAAGAGCAGACTTTACGATTACTATCAGTCGCAATACGATAAAGAGTATTCGGCAAACCGTAAAAGTCAGGTAGGAACCGGCGACCGCTCGGAAAGAATAAGGACTTATAACTTTCCGCAAGGAAGGGTTACAGATCACAGAATAGGGTTAACGCTTTATTCAATAGAAAATTTTATGTTGGGCGATATTGACGAAATGGTCGAAGCCCTTGCAATAGCCGACAGGGAAGCTAAACTTTCCGCCGGAGAAAGCGAAGAATAATCTGGAGATTTACTATGGACGTTTCAAAGAAAGTAGCTGGTATTGCGCCGTCATTGACGCTTGAAATTACTGCAAAAGCAAAGAAGATGAAAGCGGAAGGGATTTCCGTTATAGGTTTCGGTGCGGGTGAACCTGATTTTAACACCCCGGATTACATTATAGAATCCGCCAAGAAAGCGCTGGATATAGGGTTCACTAAATATACGCCAGCGTCAGGTATGGCTGAACTTAAAAAAGCCGTTTGCGAAAAGTTTTATAAAGACAACGGTTTAGAGTATTCGGAAAACCAGATAGTTATTTCAACGGGTGCGAAAAGTTCGCTTTATCATGCGATTTGCGCAATAACCGAAGAAGGGGACGAGGCTATAATTCCGTCTCCGTTTTGGCTTACTTATCCGGAACTCGTTAAACTTGCGGGCGGAAAGTGTGTTTTCGTTAAAACAAAACCCGAAAACGGATATAAAATCACGGCGGAAGAACTTAAAGCCGCAATAACCGATAAAACCAAATATTTAATTCTTAATTCTCCGAATAACCCAACCGGTGCGGTATATTCCGAAAAAGAAATTAAAGAACTTGCAAGGGTAATTGAGGATAAAGGCATTTGGGTTATTTCGGACGAAATCTACGAAAAACTTATATATACCGGCGAAAAACAATATTCGATTGCTAAATGCAGCGAATACTTAAAAGAACATACTATCATTATAAACGGCATGTCGAAGACTTATTCGATGACCGGTTGGAGAATAGGCTACCTTGCCGCTCCCATTAAGGTTGCAAAAGCCATTTCCAGCATGCAGTCTCACACCACGTCGAACGCATGTTCTATTTCGCAATATGCTTCGGTTGCGGCTCTAACCGATCCACGCGGTGAAAAATTCATTAAGGAAATGCTTAACGTTTTTGACGAAAGAAGAAAACTTATGATTTCGCTCCTTTCCGAAATTTCGGGTATTTCGTTCAACGAACCGCAAGGCGCGTTTTACGTTTTTGTGAACGTATCTTCGCTTTACGGAAAGACTTTTAACGGACAGGTTATCGACGGATCTTTATCTTTTGCGGATAACGCTCTTAAAAAGGGCGTCGCTCTGATTCCCGGTATCGCTTTCGGTGACGACGATTCTATAAGGCTTTCTTACGCGATCTCCGCACAAGATATTGCCGAAGGCTTAAAGAGATTGTCCGAATTCATTAAGGAGTTAAAATAATGCTTATCAAAAAGATAATCAAAAATAAAAAGAATAACTTACTTGAAGAGAAGATATTCAATTATTCCTTGCAAGACGTGGCTGAACCTCAACTTTACCGCGATATTTTCGATTATAAGCACGTTCCGAAGATAATCTTTAATAATCGTCAAGTTCCTATGTCAATGCCTGAAAATATTTGGATAACCGACACTACTTTTAGAGACGGGCAGCAATCCACGTCTCCCTTTACGGTTGAACAAATCTTAGAACTTTTTAAACTTATGCACAGGCTCGGCGGTAAAAAGGGTATTATCCGTCAGTCGGAATTTTTCATTTATTCCGAAAAAGACAGAAAAGCCGCAAGAGCGTGTATGGATTTGGGGTATGAATTCCCCGAAGTTACAAGTTGGATAAGGGCTAATAAGAGCGACTTCCAGCTTGTTAAAGAAATGGGCATGAAAGAGACGGGAATTTTGGTCAGTTGCTCGGATTATCATATCTTTAAGAAGATGAATTTGACCAGATCGCAAGCACTTGATAAATATCTCGGAACGGTTAAAGACGCGCTTTCCGCGGGCATAAAACCCAGATGCCATTTTGAAGATATAACCCGTGCGGATTTTTACGGTTTTGTCGTTCCGTTCGCTACCGAACTTATGAAACTTTCAAAGGAAAGCGGTATTCCGATAAAGGTAAGAGCGTGCGACACTATGGGCTTTGGCGTAAACTTCGTAGGCGCGGCGCTTCCGAGAAGCGTTCCGGGGATTATATACGGCTTACATCACTATGCCGAAGTTCCTAGCGAAATGTTGGAGTGGCACGGGCATAACGATTTTTATAAAGTCGTTACGAACGCTACTACCGCTTGGTTATACGGTTGTTCTTCCGTAAACTGTTCGCTTTTGGGTATCGGCGAAAGAACGGGGAATTGCCCGCTTGAGGCTATGGCTATCGAATACGCGTCTCTTAAAGGCACGTCGGACGGTATGGATTATACCGCAATTACCGATATTGCCAACTATTTTGAAAAAGAGATAGGATACGTTATTCCGCCCAGAACTCCGTTCGTCGGAAGGAGTTTCAATTCCACGAGAGCGGGTATTCACGCCGACGGAATGCTTAAAGACGAAGAGATCTATAATATATTCGATACCAAAAAATTGCTAAACAGACCTATGCACGTTTCAATAAACAACACGAGCGGGCTTGCGGGTATCGCTTACTGGATAAACGAATATTACGAACTTCCGGAAGGGCATAAAATAGAGAAAAGTCATCCCATCGTTGCAAAGGTAAAAGCGCTTGTAGACGCAGAATATGCGGGCGGCAGGTGCAGCGTTATGGGGGACGACGAACTTGACTCTATGCTTATGCAATGCGATAAAGAATTTCATAAAAAATTACTGGTTTTTGCCGAATAATTTAAAAAAACTATTGTAATTTAAATGAAAATATAATAAAATATATTTAATCAAACGGTAGGAGGCTGATTTTATGAAAATTATTTACGGACCGAAAGGCTCTGGAAAAACCAAGGCGATAATCGATAGCGCAAATGAAGCGCTTGCCAAGGCGAAAGGGCACGTCGTTTTTATTACCGACACAAGCAGATATTCTCTCGATATCAATTATCAAATTAGATTACTTGACGTAACAAAATTTGCTATTCAAAATGCAGACGGGTTCAGAGGTTTTATTAAAGGTATCGTGGCGGCAAGCGGCGATAACGAATTTATTTACATAGACGGTATCGCAAGAATTTGCGGTAAACCGCTTTCCGAACTTCAAAATATTTTCGAAGCGATTGATAAGCTCGAAAAAGATTTCGGCGTTAAATTCGTTTTAACGGTAAGCGCGGCTAAAGAAGATTTACCGGAGTTCGTTATAAATTATCTATAATACTTGATTTTTTATAATAAAATAGTGTAAAATAAAAGTCGGAGAAATTCCGACTTTTTATTTTTTTTCGGAGGCTTATGAAATTTTACAGCACAAGAGGGAAAGATACCGTTAATTCGGCTGCGGAGGCTATTGTTAAAGGTCTTTCAAGCGACGGTGGATTGTTCGTTCCGGAAACTTTTCCCGATTTTTCAGATAAATTAGAAAATATGCTCTCTATGGAGTATTACGAGCGTGCAAATTATATTTTAAGTGCGTTTATGCCCGAGTATGGTGACGAACTTAAAGTTAAATGCAAAGCGGCATACGATAAGTTTGAAAATTCCGAACCTGCGCCGGTTGTTAAAGTTGACGATAATTTTTATATTACCGAACTTTTCCACGGCCCGACGCTCGCTTTTAAAGACGTTGCTTTAACGCTTTTACCGTTCCTTTTGAAAAAAGGTTCGACCGTTTGCGGAATTAAGGAAGATATTTTGGTTTTAGTTGCAACGAGTGGCGATACGGGGAAAGCGGCGCTTGAAGGTTTTAAAAATGCCGACGGCAATAAGATAATGGTCTTTTATCCGACGGGCGGCGTTTCCGATATGCAAAAACTTCAAATGTCCACCCAAGAAGGTGAAAACGTTAACGTCGTAAGCGTCGTTGGGAATTTTGACGATTGCCAGTCTACGGTAAAAAAGATTTTTTCGGATGAAAAGTTTGCCGAAGACTTAAAGAAAAAAGGCTACCGTTTATCGAGCGCCAACTCTATAAACTTCGGTAGGCTTGCACCCCAGATCACTTACTATTTTTCGTCTTATTGCGATTTAGTTAGTTCGGGTGAAATATCTATGGGCGATAAGGTTGATTTCGTTGTTCCGACAGGGAACTTCGGAAATATTCTTGCCGGATATTACGCTAAAAAAATGGGGCTTCCGATCGATAAACTTGTTTGTGCGTCTAACCGCAACAACGTTTTAACCGAATTTTTCGCAAGCGGAAAATACGATAAGAACAGAGAGTTTTATAAAACAACTTCGCCTTCTATGGATATTTTGATTTCAAGCAACTTAGAAAGACTTGTATTTGAAGTTTCCGACAGAAATTGCGATCTTACCGCAAAGCGTATGGAAGAACTTAAAAATACCGGTGTATATGAAGTTTCTAAAACCGAACTTAATAAAATGGCGGAAACTTTCTATGCCGATTTTGCGGATGAAGAAGAGTGCAAAGAAACAATTGCCGAAGTGTTCGACGAAAACGGATATTTAATGGATCCGCATACTGCCGTCGCCGTTTCGGTATATAAAAAGTATAAGTCTTATACCGGAAGCAATAAACCTGTTGTCGTTTTATCAACGGCAAGTCCTTATAAATTCGGGCAGGCGGTAAGCGAGGCTTTATTCGGAAAGAAGATTAAAGACGCGTTTATCGCGGCGGAAAAAATCTCGGAACAATCTGCCGTTCCTATTCCCGAAAATATTTTGTCGCTTAAAAATAAACCTATCCGTTTTAATAAGTCGATCGATAAGGCGGACGCAGAAGACGAAGTTTTGAATTTTATCAATAAATAATTATAGAAAAATGGAAAATATGGAAGAAAAGAAAGTATTATTCAGCGCGATTCAGCCGAGCGGAATACTCACCATAGGGAATTATCTTGGCGCGCTTAAAAACTTTAAGAAATTACAAGACGAATATAAAAGTATTTTTTCGCTTGCCGATCTGCATACTTTAACCGTTCGCCAAGTTCCCGCCGATCTTAAAAAGAACACGTATGAACTTGCCGCGCTTTATTTGGCTTGCGGCCTCGATCCCGAAAGATCGGTTATTTTCGCTCAGTCGCACGTGCCGGCTCACGCGGAACTTACGTGGATTTTAAACACGGTAACGTATCCCGGCGAACTTTCGCGTATGACGCAGTTTAAGGATAAAAGTATTAAGCATGAAGATAATATCAATATGGCTTTAATGGACTATCCCGTTTTGATGGCTGCGGATATTTTGCTTTACCAAACCGAACTTGTTCCCGTGGGGGAAGACCAAAAACAGCATCTTGAATTATCGCGTGATCTTGCCGAAAGGTTTAATAATAGATTTGGCGAAACTTTTAAAGTTCCCGAACCATATATCACTCCGTCGGTCGGAAGGATTAGAAGTTTAACCGAACCCGAAAAGAAAATGAGTAAGTCTGACGCGAACGAAAACGGTTATATTTCGATTAACGACGATAAAGACGCTATTATAAGGAAATTTAAACGCGCAGTAACCGATAGCGATAATAAAATTGTCGTTTCGCCCGAAAAACCGGGGATAACTAACCTTATCAATATCTATTCGGCATTTACGGGAAAGAACGCTAAGGAAACCGAACTTGAATTTGAAGGTAAACTTTACGGTGAATTTAAGTTAAAGGTCGGCGAAGCCGTTGCGGACGTTATCGATCCGCTCCGTTTAGAGAAAAACAAATATTTGCAGGATAAAGATTATCTCGATTCGGTTTTAAAACGCGGTGCGGAAACGGCGCAATATCTGGCTAATAAAACTTTAAGAAAGGTCTATAAAAAAGTCGGACTCCTTCCGATCGCAAGGGGATAAAATGTTCGGGTATATAAAAACCGATTATCCGAATCTTTACGTTAAAGATACGGTTTTATATCGTTCTATGTATTGCGGGCTATGTAAAAGCATAGGCAAATGCTCGGGGGCTTGCGCTCGCCTTGCTCTTAATTATGACTTGACCTTTTTGTCGGTTTTAATGCATAATTTAGCCGATAAAGATATAGTTATAGAAAAAAAGCGTTGTATAATACACTGGTTTTTCGGTCATCCCGTTGCCAAAACGGACAATCTTTCTTTAAGAATAGGCGCTCTCAACGTTATTTTGGCCTACTATAAAATAAACGACGATATTATCGATAGCAAAAAAGGTAAGATAAAAAGAAGATTTTTCGCTAAGGGTTATAAAAAAGCAAAGGGATACGAACCCGTGCTTGACAGTATCGTTAAAAACAATTATGCGGCTCTTCGCGATTATGAAAAATCGAAGGGAAACAGTATCGATATTGCGGCGGACTTTTTCGGCACAATGATCAAAGAAATCGTCAGAGATTTGCTTGCGGATAATTGCACCGCAGATATTGATAACGTAGCATACTGTCTTGGAAAATGGATATATTTGATCGACGCGTTGGACGATTTCGATAAGGATAAAAAGAAAAAAAATTATAACGTTTTTCATTACGCTTTTGCCGATTGCGAGAATAAATCGGAACTTATGCAAAAGCATAAAGAAGAGATCGAGTTTATTTTCGGTTCGGTTTTAAGTGAACTTTGTGAACTTTCCGGTAAACTTAATTATAAATTCAACCATGATTTGCTTGATAACGTTTTTTATAAAGGGCTTTATAAACAAACCGTATCTGTTATGGAGGGTAAAAAATGCAAGAAAACTACAAAATTTTAGGCGTTTCCGAAAACGCAACCGATGAAGAAATAGATAAAGCGTATAACGAACTTAAAAATAAATATATGCAGGATAGATTTTTAGAAGGCGAAGCGGGAAACCTTGCGGCTAAAAACCTTACTAAACTTGAAACGGCATATTCCGAAATCCGTTCTGACAGAAGTCAGCGTCCGAATTTTGAAGATGGGGCGGATAACTTTGCTGATATAGAAAAACTTATTAAAGATGGCAATCTTTCCGAAGCGCAATCTAAACTTGACGCTTTTTCCGAAAGAAATGCCGAATGGCATTATCTTCAATCTGTGGTTTTTTACAAGAAAAACTGGATGAACGAAAGTAGAAAGCAATTAGAACTTGCCTTAGAACTCGATCCGAACAACTCGAAATATAAGGATTCTAAAGAAAAACTTGAAAAATTCATAAATAATAACGGAAACAGATTTCACTCCGGTAACGCCAACTTTCAAAATACAAACGCGGGAACTTCTCAAACCGATCGTCAAATGGGTGGCGACGGGTGCTCTTCCATGGCGGAGTGCTGCGCGACTTATTGCCTTATGAACATGCTTTGCAACATTTGTTGTAGACTATGAAAAGCAAAGTTATTGCGCTTTCCGCAATATCGGCGGGGATAATTGCGATCATTTTAACACTTGGCGCATATATTGAATTTATCGATTTGTTTTCGATAGTCGTTGCGTCGGTTTTTGTGTTGCTTCCGCTATACTATAATTCATATCTCGGCTCGTTTTTATGCTATCTTGCGGGCGGAGTTATAGCGTTTTTATTCGCGGGATTTAATATATATTCGCTTGTTTTTCCGTCTTATTTACTGTTTTTCGGTATTTATCCGATTATTAAATGCCTTTTGACCGATAAAAACGTGAATAAATGGCTAATACTTTTTTGCGGGCTTATTTGGTGCGTTGGCGCTTTTTACGGAATGTATTTTTATTATATAGGCGTAATGGGGCAAGTGCTTTCAGGGCTTCCAGAGTGGGTTATGAACGGAATATTGTATTTTATCGGTGCGGTTGCGATCGTGTTCTATCTTATTTACGCTAAGTTTATCTCGATGTTCCGTATTTTTATGAATAAATATTTAGGTAAAATTATTAAATAATGCAAAAGAATTTTGAATATATAGGCGTCGTAGAAGACGTTGGGATTAACGGAGAGGGCATAATAAAACAAGACGGTCTTGTTGTATTTGTGCCTTTTTCATATCTCGGCGAAAAAATTAAATATAAAGTATTAAAAACTGACAAAAAATTTGCCTATGGCAAAGTTATCGAAGTTCTATCTCCGAGCAGCAATAGGGTTAAACCGATTTGCGACGCGTATTTTAAATGCGGCGGATGTTCTTTGCAACATATAAGTTATAAAGAGCAACTTGTTTTTAAGCAAAATCTCGTTAAAAATGCGTTCAAAAAGGTGGCGAATATCGATTTTAAAGTCGAATGCGTCGAGCCAAGCGATAATGAATTTAGATACAGAAACAAATTGCAACTTCCGATTTCCTACGATAAAGGCGAAAATCATATAGGTTTTTACGCGCAAAACTCGCATAGGGTAATTCCCATTTACGATTGCCCGATAAATCCTGTATGGACAAAAAATATTATTTCGGTTTTTCACGATTATATTAAAATTAACGATCTTAAAGGTTATTCGGAAGGGGAAAATTACGATTTGCGCGAAGTTACCGTTCGCGAAGTCAACGGAAAACTTATTATCGTTGTCGTGTTTAAAAATAAGAAAGATAGAAACACGCAAAGTTTAATTGATATTTTAGACAGTAAACTTGATTGCGAATACTCACTCTTTTTTAATTACAACGATTCGACGTCAAACGTTATTTACGGGGAAGAATTCAGACTTGTTAAAGGTGAACCGTCATATTCTTCCGAACTTTTAGGCGTTAAATTTAAAATGGGTGTATTAAGCTTTATGCAAGTCAATGATAACGTCTGTGAAAAGTTATATAGTTATGTAGTGGGAAAAATCAGTAACGATATAGACACGGTTATAGACGCTTATAGCGGGGCTGGGCTTATGACCGCGCTTTTATCTAAAAACGCAAAAAGGGCTTATGGGATCGAAATAATAAAAGAGGCAGTCGATAGCGCAAACGCCTTGGCGCGTTTCAATGGCTTAGATAAAAAGATAAGTAATTTACTTGGGAAATGCGAAGAGATTATGCCTGACCTAATAGATAAAGTAAGTAAAGAAGGTTCTGTTTCTGTCGTTTTGGATCCGCCGAGAAAAGGTTGTGATAAAAAGGTTATAGACGCATTGCTTAAAGCAAGGCCTAACGAAATAGTTTACGTATCTTGTATGCCGTCAACTCTTGCAAGAGACGTAGGGCTGCTTACGGGAACTTTAACTTATGAAAACGAAAAGATAGAAAAAGGAAACGGCGAAGGCGAATATGAAATTAAATCGATAAAGCCTTTCGATATGTTTCCGCAAACCAAACACGTTGAGACGGTTTGCCATTTGGTAAGAAAATAAAATTAGTTATTAAAAAGCAAAAATTCGGGAAGTCCCGAATTTTTTGTTTTTAATGTAAATAGCACTCATAAATCCTTAAAACCGTCAGTATATTTATATAAAAGTTATCAACACCAAGTAATAAAATTTGGCTATAAAACTGTTGATAAACCCCAAAATAGGGCGAGTTATCAACATTTGGAGATTGCATGTTCGTATTAAAAAGAAGAAATATTATCATTATATCTGTGCTTATTATTACTGCGCTTACTTTTATTTTGTGTTTCGGGGCTTTGTCTGCCAAAAGTATCGGAAATTACGATAAGCGAACCGTTAAAGTCGTGCTTGATGCGGGGCACGGCGGTATCGACGGTGGTGTTACCGGAATAAACACGGGTGTTAAAGAAAGCGTACTTAATCTTAAAGTGGTAAATAAACTTGAAAATTATTTGGTAAATGCCGGAATTAAGGTGGTTTTGACGCGTTCAACCGACGCGGGGCTATACGGCGTTGCAACATCTAACTTAAAGAAAAAAGACATGCAAAAAAGGAAAGAGATAATCGAGGCGGCAGATCCGAATTTGGTTATAAGTATTCATATGAATAAATACTCCGTTTCAACCCGTCGTGGGGCGCAAGTGTTTTATAAGCCGAACGACGAGCAGGGTAAAATTTTAGCCGATTCTATCCAAAATAGTTTTAACAGGATGGAAAGTTCAAAAAGGGAATATTCGGCGCTTTCTGGGGATTATTTTATATTAAATTGCAGCGATTATCCGTCGGTTATATGCGAGTGCGGCTTTTTATCTAATCCGGATGACGAAGCGCTTTTGATAACAGACGAGTATCAAGACGAAGTCGCTTACACGATTTTTAAGGGAATAATCGGATATCTATCGAGCGAAACGATTATTTTCACTTAATAAAATTATTTTTATTAATTATTGCCCGACAAAAAGTCGGGCTTTTTATTGTATTTTATTTTAAAATATAGTATAATTATTTAGGAAAAAACTCAAATGTTTAAGATAAATGATCCTATTGACGAAATGACCGCAAAAAATCTTAATCCCATATCATTGGCTTTTTTGGGAGACGCGGTATACAGTTTATACGTTCGGCAAGAACTTGTGCAAAATTGCGACCTTTCAAGCGGCAAAATGAATAAACTTGCCGTTGGTAAGGTGAACGCCGTTTCGCAGGCAAGTTTAATGCGGAAAATAATCCCTAACTTGACCGATGATGAAGTTGCCGTGTTTAAGCGGGCAAGAAACGCAAAAAAACCGGCAAAAGCCAAAAGCGCGTCTGTAACGGATTATAACGTTTCAACGGGTTTTGAGGCGGTTTTGGGTTATTTATACTTAATAGGTGCGTCCGATAGAATTGAATTTTTGCTAAATATAAAAGGTGAAACAAATGAAGATTGAAGGAAGAAATTCGGTTTACGAACTACTTAAAACCGATAAAGAAATCGATAAGATTTTAGTTCAGAAAGATATTAAAGACGAGGCGAGCAAACGCCTTTTAAATGCAATAAAATCCCGTAGGATCAAAGTTCAACTTGTCGATAAATACGTTATCGATAAAGAGAGTGAGTCAAAGCGTTCTCAGGGGTTTATAGCATACGTTTCTGATTATAAATACTTTGATTTAAGCGATATTTTAGGTGCATGCAAGGATAAAGATGGTTTTGTTGTGATATTAAACGAAATTCTCGATCCGCATAATCTCGGCAGCATAATAAGAGTGTGCGAGTGTGCAGGGGTAGACGGGCTTATAATCGGAAAGGACAGAAGTGCTTCAGTATCGGATACGGTTATGCGTATTTCCGAAGGGGCGCTAAATCACGTTAAGATAGCAAGAGTTACTAATATCAATAACGCTATTGACGAACTAAAAAAAGAAGGGTTTTGGGTATATGCCGCAGAACTCGGCGGAAGCGAAATTTATAAGTCCGACCTTACCGGAAAGATTTGCCTTGTAATCGGTGGAGAAGACAGCGGAGTAAAAAAACTTACGAAAAGTAAATGCGACGGCGTAGTTACGATTCCTATGTTCGGCAAGGTCAACTCTTTAAATGCGTCTGTTGCCTGCGGTATAGCCGTGTATGAAATCATCAGACAAAGAGTAATGAAAAATGCAGAAAAGTAAAGATTATAATAATCTTTTAGACGAAGAAGTCGCCTTGCTTGCAAAAAACGGAGATCGCGACGCTACCGATTTTCTGCTTAAAAAGTTTACGCCATACGTAAAAAATATTTCAAGAAGATTTTTCCTTTTGGGCGGTGACGCGGAAGACGTGGTTCAAGAGGGTATGATCGGGCTGTTTAAGGCAATAAATACTTTTAATAATAAGTCGGGATTTAGAAGTTACGTTTTTCTTTGCGTTAAAAACGAGATTATTTCGGCAATAAGAAAGTCTAACAGCAATAAAAATCAACCACTAAATAAATACGTTTCGCTGACTGCTTATACTGACTCCGATATAGATAAATCCGCAATCAGTATGGGAAGAGAAGAAAGCCCCGAAACGATAGTTATTAACCTTGAAAATTCCGAAGAATTTAAATCCAAAGTAGAAGACTCGCTTAGCAAACTTGAAAATAAGGTTATGGATTTATACCTTGATGGATTTTCTTATTTGGAGATAGGCGAAAAAACAGGTAAAACCGCAAAGTCGATAGATAACGCAATGCAACGTATACGTAAAAAAATCAGCAATATTATTGCATAAGGATAAAATTATGGCATATTTGGCTCTTTATAGAAGATATCGTCCGGACACGTTCGATAAACTTATCGGTCAAGACCATATCGTAAAAACACTTGTCAATCAGATAGAGACTGGAAGGCTCGGGCATGCGTATTTGTTTACGGGCACGCGTGGAACGGGTAAAACTTCCGCTGCGAAAATTTTTGCAAAGGCAATAAACTGTTTGCACCCGATAAACGGTTCGCCATGCGGCGAGTGTGAGTGTTGCAAAGCGCTTTCAGATTCGAGCAATATAGACGTCGTTGAAATAGACGCTGCGTCGAATAACGGCGTAAATGAAATAAGAGATCTGCGCGAAAAGGTTCAATACCCGCCCGTTACTTGCAAATATAAAGTTTATATAATTGACGAAGTTCATATGCTAACCGGCGCGGCGTTTAACGCACTTTTAAAAACGCTTGAAGAACCGCCGAAGCACGCCGTTTTTATTCTGGCGACGACCGAAGTTCATAAGATCCCCGCAACTATTTTATCAAGATGTATGCGCTTCGATTTTAGGCTTATCCCAACGGAAAAGATTGCGGAACTTATTGCTAAAATATACGACGAACAGGGAAAAGAATATGAAAAAGAGGCAATAACCGCAATTGCCGCCGCGGGCGAAGGCAGTATTCGTGACGCGCTTTCTATTGCGGATACTTGTATTTCTTATAAAAAAGGCAAACTTTTATACGACGACGTTACCGAAGTTATCGGCTCTACAAATTTTAATTTATTATACGGGCTTGCAAGTTCATTGATAGGCGGAAATACTTCCGATATTTTTACCGTTATAAACGATTTATCCGAACTCGGAAAGAGTATGGGCGTTTTAACAAAAGATCTTATCTTACTATTCAGAAATCTTTTGGTGATAAAAACTTGCTCTACCGCGAATAAAATCTTAAATTTACCGGACGATAAGTTTAATAAACTTAAAATTTTATCGGAGGGGGTAACAAACGATAGGATTATTAGAATTTTAGAGATTTTTTCCGAAACGGAAGCGGCGCTTAAATATACCGTTCATCCGAGAATAGTTTTCGAGCAAGCGGCAGTTAGGGCGGCAAAACCCGAATCGGATTACGATTTTGACGCACTTTTAGCAAGGGTATCCGAACTTGAAAAGAAATTAGAAAACGGAGTTAATATTCTTCCCGTAAAAAGCGATAATCAGGAAAATTCCGTTTCTATAAAAAAAGAAGAAGGTAAAAGCGCGGATGCTAAAATAGAGCCTGAAATTCCGCAAAGAGCCATGCAGCAAAAGAAGTTATCCGATCTTTCAGATAAAGACTTAGAGGGGACGCTTTTACTGAATTTAAGAAAAAACAAGCACGAAATGCTTTGGAACGTTTTACAAGACGTTACTATTAAAGTCGATAAAGAAGCGTTAATGCTTTTGCCGAAAAACGAGGGCGACGTTGCAATTTTAGAGCGAGCAGATAATAAGAAATATATTGCAGAAGCGCTATCTGAGTTCGGGGATTTTGAAATCAAGGTAAAAATTTCCGAAGAAAATAAAATGTTGGATGAAATCGATAACGAAACCGAAAAACTAAAAAAGATTTTTGGGGACAATATCGTGATTATTGAAGATTAATTTATTAAAGGAGTAAATTATGGCAGGATTTAGGGGCGGTTTCGGCGGAGGATTCGGTGGCGGAAACCAAATGCAGAATTTAATGAGACAGGCTCAAAAAATGCAGGAAGAAATGCAGAAGGCACAGGCTGAACTTGAAGAAGCGGAAATTGAAGGAACGGCAGGCGGTGGACTTATAAAGGTTACCATGAACGCTAAAAAAACCGTAACTGCGATCAACATTTCGCCTGACGCCGTTGATACCGAAGATATGACTATGCTTGAAGATCTTATCGTTGCGGCGCTTAACGACGGATATTCAAAGGCAGATAAACTTTACGCTGAAAAGATGGGCGCCTTCGGCTCGCTTGGGATATAAGATGAAAGTTTATATCGAACCTATCGGTAAACTTATAAACGAGTTTTCCAAACTTCCGGGGGTTGGTGCAAAAACCGCTCAAAGGTTTGCTTATAAAGTCGTTAATATGACCGAAGAAGAAGCGAAAGAGTTTTCCGACGCAATATTAAACGTAAAAAAGAACGTTCATTACTGCAAAATTTGCGGCAATTTTTCGGAACGCGATATATGCGATATTTGTGCTGAAAGAAGTGCCGAAACTATTTGCGTTGTTAAAGAGCCGAAAGACGTTATCGCGATCGAAAAACTAAACGAATTTAACGGCGTTTATCACGTTTTGCACGGAACGATTTCTCCGCTTGACGGAATAGGTCCTAACGATATCGATATTAAGGGGCTTTTAAAACGGATTAACGAAGGAAACGTTAAAGAAATTATAATGGCAACAAATCCCGACGTTGAAGGGGAGGCTACCGCTATGTATATCGGCAACCTTATTAAGCCGCTCGGAATTAAGGTTACAAGGCTTGCGCACGGTATACCGATCGGAACAGATCTTGAATATGCCGACGAAGTTACGCTTGCAAGGGCATTTGTAGACAGAAAAACTTTATAAAGGTGATTAAATGAAAATTTCAGTTTTAGGTTGCGGGCGTTGGGGCTCGTTTATCGGATGGTATTTGGTCAATCACGGGAACGACGTCGTTCAATGGGGGATCGAAGGCGATTATACCTTTGACGTTTTAAAAAACACTAAAAAGAACGAATACGTTTCTCTCGATGAGAAAATTGATTTAACAGGTGATTTATCTAAGGCGATAAACCACGCCGAAGTTATAGTTATATCAATAAGTTCGCAGGCGCTACGCTCGTTTATGAAACGTGTTACCGAGTTTGACGTTAAAGATAAAATTTTCGTTCTTTGCATGAAAGGTATTGAAATCGATACCGGAAAAAGACTTTCGGAAGTTATGGTCGAAAGCGGAATCAGTAAAGATAAAATTGCCGTTTGGGTTGGTCCGGGGCATATTCAGGCTTTTGTTAAAGGTCAGCCGAATTGCATGGTAATAGATTCTGAAAATCACGAACTTGTTAAATACCTAGCGGATAGTTTCAGAAGCGAACTTATAAGGTTTTATTACGGGGACGATTTAATCGGCAGCGAAATAGGCGCCGCCGCTAAAAACGTTATGGGAATTGCCGCCGGTATGCTTGAAGGCGGTGGATATGAAACCCTTAAAGGCGCACTAATGGCAAGGGGTGCAAGAGAAGTCGCAAGGCTTATTAAGGCAATGGGCGGCAACGAACTTTCTGCGTACGGACTTTGCCATTTGGGTGATTATGAAACGACTTTATTTTCTAAATATTCAAACAATAGGCGTTTTGGCGAAATGTATGTTAAGGGCGAAAAGTTTGAAAAGCTTTCGGAAGGCGTAACTACCGCAAAGGCTATGAAGATGCTCGGCGAAAAATATAACGTCGATCTTCCTATCACAAACGCGGTTTATACCATAATATACGAGAAAAAAGATCCGCTTAGCGTGTTTAATACTTTGTTTTCAAGAAGCACCAGAAAAGAGTTTTGATATAAAGGGGAAAGGATGAAAAAACGGCGATTCTACTTTTTGTAGAGTTGCCGTTTTTTTAGGAGAATTAAAAATTCGATTTGTAGATACGCCCTAAAAATTTATAGAGAAAATAAAGCGTTTTTTGTATTGACTAAATATTATTAAATTGTTAAAGTAATTGCGAAAATTAATTTTAAGGAGATTAAAATGAAAATCGCAATTTCGGCTGAAAGCACGATCGACTTACCGAAAGAAGTGCTTGAAGCAAATAAAATATTCGTCGTTCCGTTTACTGTTTGTATAGGCGATAAGATTTTTTATGACGGTGAAATGACCACCGATGAAATGATAGAAGAAGTTAAAAAAGTTAAAATGCTGCCAAAGACATCTTGTGTTAATCAGGCACAATATGAAGAACATTTTTCTAAAATTTTAAAAGAATATGACGCAATTTTGCATTTTTCTCTTTCTTCGGAATTAAGTTCTGCTTATAATAACGCTGTTACCGTTGCAAAAAAGTTTAATAACGTTAAAATCATTGATTCCAAAACATTATCAACGGGAATAGGGCTTGAAGCGCTATATGCAAAAAAACTTATAGACGCCGGCGAGACTTTCGAAAAAACAATAGAAAAAGTTGAAGAGAGAATTCCTTTCGTTCAGGTTAGTTCGGTTATAGATAAACTCGATTATTTATGTATGGGCGGAAGATGTTCCGTTCTTAAAAGATTTGGTGCAAACATATTGCGGATAAAACCGCAAATAATTATAACCGGTGGAAAAATTACGACGGGGAAATTATATCGCGGAAAATACGAATCGGTTTTAACCAAGTATATTTACGATACTTTAAGAACGTATGATAATCCGGATTACGAAAACGTTATAATTGCCTATACGACGACGAATAATCCGCAATTTATAGATACAGTTAAAGAAATTCTTATTAAAGAAGGTTTTAGAAATATCATTGTAACTCAGGCGGGGGCTACCGTTACGGGGCATTGCGGAGAAAATACTCTCGGTATTTATTATATTAACGACGGAAACCATAACTAATAATAACGCGGCTCTAAAATAGGGCCGCGTTAAATTTTACTTATTATAATTTTTCAATAACTCTTGGGCAGAGTTTTTGATTTGATCAATAAGTGACTTCGGTTCTAAAACTTTTATTCCTTTTCCGAAACTCATTATTTTTGAAATAAGTCCGTCGTCATACGGAAGTGACGCTCTTGCTATGATTTTTCCGTTTTCTTCTTTAACGTTTTCGATTCCCAACCACTCTTCAATATCTGAAACGTAGTTTTTATCTATTTCCATAACGACTTCTTTTGCAATAACGCTGTTATGCCAAAAATCTAATGGAAGATCCATTTTTGATATGTCTTTGCGCATAAAGTTTGACGATAAAACGGTTGCTTCTTCAATTCTTCCCGTCTTAAAAAATCTGAATTCGTTTCTTAAATTGCAGTATGCATAAACATACCAAAGTCCTTGTTTTAACACCAAAACGTATGGATCGATGATCCGTTCGCTGACGTTTCCAGATCTGTCGTGATATTTTATTTTAATTTGTAGAGAGTTTTCTATTCCTTTTTGCAAAATAGATAATTTAGTTTTATATCCTTTTGCATCTCCCCAAGGACCGCCGTCAATAATAAGATTACCTGTTTTAATCGTAAAACCGCTGTATTCGTTTTTATACGTCGCTTTAAGTTTTAATATCGCCTTTTCAAGGGTTTTATTAGGAACGCTGTCGCAAATGGCGGAAAGGGTATCGATAACGTTGTCAAATTCAGCTATCGTCATAAACGTAGAAGAAAGTTTATACGTATCAACTATCGAAATTCCGCCTCCGTTTCCTTTAACTGTGTATAGCGGAACGCCGGCAAGTTCAAGTGCGTTTATATACCTATAAATACTGCGCTTACTTACTTCGTATTTTTCGGATAGATACGCCGCGTTTACAAAGCGTTTCGACAAAAGTTCAAATAAAATTGATAACATTATCTCAAATTTCATAATATTTTCTCCTACTATTTCATATTTTATAAAAAAATAGGTTAAAAGTCAATAAAAAAAGTTTCAAACATGACAAAATCTGTCACAATAAGAATATAAAATGTGAGTGTAAGGAGAAAGAACTATGTTTAATTTCGTTAAAAAAATTATAGGCAAAAAAGAAAACGTTAAAAGAATAACGGTAATTGGCGAAAAAAGGGAAAATAAAAACCACTTTGCGCCAAATAGCCAAAATGGTTTAAAAAAGGATAATCATTTATTATATGCAGTAACGAAAAATCTTTCAAAGCACGAACTTAACGCTTACATTCGTTTAAGAGAAACTGTGCTATAACTTTGCTTTTATCTTCGATTTTCGCAGCGGAAATTCTCTTTTTAATTTCTTCTTTTGCTTTTATCAAAAGATTGACGTTATATATTAAAGATTCGGGCGTTAAATCTTCTTGATAGATCATAGAAGTAAGTCCTTTTGCCGTAAAATATTTTGCGTTTAATATCTGATCCCCGCGAGACGCCGCTTTGGGTAACGGAATAAGAAGGGTAGGTATCTTTTCGGATAGAAGTTCAAAAACGGCGTTTGAACCTGCCCTTGAAATGCACGCGTCGGATATTAAAAAGGCATAATCCATTTTGTCTACGAACTCAAACTGAGAGTATCCTTCGCCGTAAATATTTTTGACTTTATTATTTTTGCCGCAAATATGAAGTATATTATAATCTTTAAGAAGTTCTTTAAGTGAATTTCTTAAAACCTCGTTTATTTTTTTAGCGCCTAAACTTCCGCCCGTAACCAAAATTACGGGCTTTATTTTTTTAAATCCGAAATATTCGTAAAGTTTTTCTTTGCTTAAAGTATCGTCTTTTTTTCTGATAGGCGAGCCGACGTAAATTCCGTTCTTTAAGTTCTTCGCAGTCTCCGGAAAACTTGTTAAAACTTTTTTGCAATATCTTGAAGAGATCTTATTCGCAAGCCCAACAGTATAGTCGCTTTCGTGCGCAATTACCGGTATTTTTCTTTTTTTTGCGGCAAGAACTACGGGAAGAGAAACGTATCCGCCCTTTGAAAAAATTATGTCGGGTTTTAACTTATCTATAAGTTTCTCTGCGCTTTTTATCCCTTTATGCAAAGTAAACGGAATTTTAAGGTTTGAAAGGGTAAACTCTCTTTTGAGTTTTACGCAAGGTATTGAAAAATATGGTATTTTCGCTTTTGAAACAATAGACTTTTCAATTCCGTTTTCGCTGCCTATATAATATATTTTATCGAATTTGTCTTTAAGATAGGGAAGAACCGCTAAATGCGGAGTGCAATGTCCGGCACTTCCGCCACCTGTTAAAATGATTGTTGCCATACATTATATATATGTGGAAAAACAGCCGATATATTCCGAATAAAAATTTAAAAAATAAAGAGCGGATTTTTCCGCTCTTTATCAATCAATTTAGATTTATATTAGTCGTTATTCTCGGGTTTTTCTTCTTCCGAAGTTTCTTGAACGTCTGATAAAGGTTCTTCGGTTTCCGCTTTTTCAGTAGAATCTCCCGTTCCGAAATCCATAACTTCGCCGTAAACATATTCGTCGGTTTCAGTTTTTTCGGTATTTAATTCTTCTGCTTCAACGGATTTAGCATCTTCTTCCGACTCTTTTTCGTCTTCGTAATCTTCGTAAGACTGTTTTAATATTTTTTCTTTCTTTTCTTTATTGCTGTATCTACTTGTAACTTTATAATGCGATTTCGCGTCGGTCGCGTTCGCTTTACGTTTTCCGACAAGCTTTTTAATAATAAGAGTTACAAGAGCGAACACAAGTGCTACCGCAAGAAGGATAGAGGATAAAGACATCCAGAAGGTTGCGGGATCGGAAGTTCCTGCACAGCCGGAATCGGTCTTTTCGTCTTCTCCGGAAGATGCGTAAGGATCAACTGAAACAGGATTTATTGTTCCATACATTGCATAAAGCATAGTGCAATCTTTGGATTGATTGAACGCCCAAACGTAACTGGGATCGTATGAAATAAGTTTAGTCTCATCAGTCTGTTCGCTATTATAGCGAATTTCACGTTTATCAAGCGCTCTCGTGTTATAGATCCAATGTTCGCCGGTAGTGTCAACTCCGTTATTATAAATGGAATTATCTAACGCGTAAGCCTCGGAAAGGGGGTTGCCCGCCGTTATAAATGCCGTTTCAACAGAAGTGGGTTCGCTGAACGCGGAAGTATAGGTGAAAGGTGTGAAACTTTCGCTTGAAGTAAATGCATCCATAGTATAGAATACGGTGCCTTGCGAAGTTTCGCCAGTTCTTGAACCGTTCCACATTTCAAGGCGAAGATTTAATGCGTCAGAACCTGCGGAAACGTAGAAAGTCAAAGTGAGCCAACCGTTTTCTCCCATAAGATCGGCAGTGATATTTTCAAAGCAAAGTTTTTTGGAATATTCTTTATCTTTGTTATATCCGTCGATATTTCCGGTAAATTTTAAGGTTGCGACGTCTTTGTTAGATAATTCGGAGCAATCGACCAAATAAACGTTTGCCTTCGCGTCGCCGACAACTTTTACTTTAACGCTTATTTTAGCGTAGGTGATAGCGTCTTTCGTGGATGCGTTTATCTTAAACGCTTTTCCGATAAATCCGTAAGAAGACGCGGTCTGATTGTTTATCACGATCGCTTGGATATTCTTTTCTCCGTTATAATCGAGTAAACTCTTTATTTCGGAGAAGGACGTTTCGTAGTTGCCGAGATTTACAAATTTACTGTTTAAAAGTCCTGCGTAATTTCCGTCTGCATCTTTATTGACTCTGGTGTTAAAGTCAAATTTAGAATCGCTTTCGGATTCGCCGTCAATGTAGATGGTGTCCGGGGTAACGCCAAGATAATTTTTAACCGGCGTAATTTTAGAAACGATTTCACCGATAGCCTCGTTTGCAGGTTCGAGATAATACGAATCGTTTGAAGCATCCGAATATTCCTGATATCCCGCGTGGAGCGCAACGGTAACGGTTGAATTAGAATTAAACAAAGTATAGTAATCGTAGTTTTCCGTTTTAACGTTAAATTCGTCGTATTCGTTGAAATTGCCTGTATAATAATTGAAGTCGGATAAAGTAACGTTTCCAGAAGACAAATCGTTATATGCAACGTTCTTAAAGTCTGCCGCCCCGATAACTATATATAAATAGAATGTTCTTTCGGTCTCATCGTAATAGGGGAAGGTGTTTTTAATTAAAACGTTGATTAACGTTTTGTCACCGATCGCAGTTAAGGTAGTAGCCTTCGTTTCAAGATAATCTATGTTGTCGTACAGGTTAACGTCGTAAACGTAAACAGAAACTCCGTTTGCATCGAAAGTAGAGAGATTATTTTCAATGTAGAAACTAATCATAAAATAATTTTGTGGTTCTACTCTAAATAGTGACTCGTTTTCGATTTTTATTCCGTAAGAAGCATGATCTACAGTAACTTCGATTTGATCTTCCGTTATAGAAGTAATAGACGCGCTACTTTCTCCGGGGTAAAGTGTTTCGGTTGTTTGTCCGTTAGAATTTAGTCTTACGTATTCGCCGTTCATTTCAGAAACGTCGAGAGATTTTTTGAAAGGATCTGCCGCCAAAGAATCGCTCAAAGACATCGAGTAAACGAAAGCGTTTGCGCTATCGTAAGAATAATTTGCGGCGTTAACGTAAATTCCTTCTTCGCCTTTATATTTGAAAACTTCGGTATCGACTATTGTTGCGCCGATAGGTATTTCGTCAACTTTTTCATAGGTTAAATCGTCGAAGAAAACTGTTCCTTCAACGTAGTCGTTAGTCATGTTGGTTCCATTGCCGTAGCCGAGCCCCAAAGAAACGGTCACGGTGTTCGAATAGAAGTCGTCTGCTTTAACGTAGATAGTATATTGTTTCCAAGCGGAATTAGTATCTATTCCGTAAATTCCGTAAACGGCTTGCGAATTGCTTTGGAAAGCATTTGATAGGGTAATGTTGGCTCCGATTTTTCCGGAAGTATTTTTCGCCTGTAAATTTCTGGTGTTTATAAATACAGTTATTTTGCCGTAAGTGCCTTTTTCAAGCGTAACCGTCGAAGACGAAGTTATTTTCATTGCCGTTCCTACGCCGTATTTATTCGTAACGTAGTTATTAAGCATATAAATTTTCGTGCCGTTTGCGCCTTCATGCGTGCCGGGGTTTTTGAAAACGTTCGTGGTGACGGTTTCACTTGATACGTCGTCAATATAAGTTTTAACGACGAATTCTTTAACCATTTCCGCAATTTCGTCTTCGGACTTTTCCGGATAGCGGGTTTCGTAATCTTCTTTTATATCGTCAACCGAGAAATCGCATTTATCTTGAAGATAGTATAAGAATCCCGAATCGTCGTATAATTTTTTAACGAGTTCTGCCCAAGAATCGGAATTAACGTTGATAACGCCCGAATTTATAGATGATCTCGTTGAAGAATTATCGGTAGCCGCACTCGACCAACCGGTAATAGAAGATGTTTTGGGATAATCCGAGTATTCAAGACTATACGAGTCGTATTCAAAAGAACCGTTTTGAATAACCGCTGGATCAACTTCGGATAAAGAGTAATGCGGCGGATCGTCTGTCGGTGTTTCGCCGCAAGCGGTCATAAAAAACAGCGAAAAGTAAACAGCGCAGAGTATGCATAAAACGATAATCGCCTTTGTTTTGATTTTGTTAAATAATTCAGCCATAATTCACCTAAAACTTTTCACCGAAATCGGTGATTAATAAATCTTTCCTATTATACATTATTTTTTTTGTAAAATCAACATAAAAAGCGAAATTATATAAAATTGTATAATAATATTTAAAAATAAATTAAACGTATATACTAAAATTATGGCAAAAACAAAAAAAGTATATATAAAAAAATATTTATATCCGTGCCTTACGGGGCTTGCTGCCGGTGCGGCAAACGGTTTATTCGGTGGCGGCGGAGGGATGGTCGTGGTGCCGATGCTTTCTTACTTAATGAAATATAATCAAAAAAATTCGCAGGCAACTGCGATTTTGATAATTTTGCCGTTATCTGTTTTAAGCGGAATTTTATATGCGGCGTTCGGATCTTTTGATTTGGGAGTTGGATTGCCTGTCGGTGGAGGTGTAATAATCGGCGGGATCATAGGTTCGTTTATTCTACCTAAGATTTCTTCAAAAATTCTTAAAATCATATTTTCGGTTTTAATGCTCGTTGCGGGGGTAAGGTTGGCAATACTTTAATGAATATTTTTCTTTTTATAATTTCGGGACTTTTGGGCGGAATACTCGGCGGCATGGGTATGGGCGGCGGAACGCTTCTAATCCCGATTTTAACTATATTTTTGGGAATAAATCAGCATACGGCGCAAGCGGTTAATCTTATCGCGTTTATCCCTATGGCTATAATTTCGATCATTATTCATTTAAAAAATAAATTGATAAAATTTGATCGGATACTTTTTATAATTATTCCCGGTCTTATAACGTGCGCCGTAGGGAGCTATATCGCAAAAATTATCGAAGGGGAAACGCTTTCAAAAATCTTCGGATTATTCTTAATTATTCTTTCAATATTTCAAATTTTCAATATACTAAAAAACAATAAAAAATAGAAAGCCTTTTGTGCGATTTGCTATGATAATTCTTATTATAGAAATAAAAGGTGATAAATTTTATCTTATTATGATTATAATTTTCAAAAGAGTAATAAATATTTATCTAATTGTTCTTAAATTAACAAAAAAAATGCATAAATTTTTAAAAAAACATCTATACAAACACAATATGTTGTGTTATAATTTATAAAAATTCTTGTATGGTGGATAAATTGGAAAAAATAGCTATTATCGATTTAGGCTCTAACACGGCAAGGCTTCTTTTGGTATCTATTAAAGATAACGGTCATTTTCAAATCATAGACCAATTAAAGGAAGCCCCAAGAATAGGCGAGGGTATGGAAAAAGACGGGTTTTTAAAACCCGCCAGAATTCAGGAAACTATTAAAACCCTTAAAATGTTCCGTAAACTTTGCGACGCGAACGGTATCGAAAGAATTATTGCCGTTGCGACAGCCGCGGTCAGAAAAGCGCTTAACCAGCGCAGTTTTTTGGACGAAGTTTCGGCAACCTGCGGAATTAAACTTCGCGTTTTAAGTGCGGAAGAAGAAGCGATTTACGTTTATCGCGGCGTTATTAACACGATGGATATTCCGAAAGGTATTGTTTTGGAAATCGGTGGTGGTAGCACAAAAATCGTTTATTATAATAGGCGTAACTTATTAAATTATGCTACTCTTCCTTTCGGATCGATCACTTTAACTGAAATGTTTGCGCAAGAGAACTTATCTCCGGCGGAACAGACGAATAGGATTGAAAAATTCTTTACCGAACAACTCGAAAAGATAGAGTGGCTTAAAGAAGTTGATCCCGAAACTCAGATGATAGGGGTTGGCGGTTCTTTCAGAAATCTTTGCAGAATGACGAAGATAATGAAAAAATATCCGCTTAAAAACATACATAACTACGTTGTTAAAAACGACGATTTTAATCACGCTTATAATCTTATCAGCGGGCTTGACCTTGATAAAAAGAAAAAGATCAAGGGTTTAAGCAGCGGAAGGGCGGATATTCTTCCCGCGGCTTTTGCGGCGATGAGCGCGTTTAAAAAGTATATGGGGCTTGGCGACATTGTAATAAGCGGAAGCGGGCTTAGAACGGGTATTTTGTTTAATTACGCAATGCCGTCGACCATTGAAAAACCCGTTTCAGACGTTCTGACTAATAGTTTAAGTGACGTTGCGGACTTTAATGGTCTAAATATTAAGCATACAGAAGCAGTTGTTTCGCTTTCTATTCAACTATTTAAGCAACTTAGGGTTTTGCATAAATTCCCAAGGCAGTATTTGAAGATATTAAAGGTTGCGTCATATCTGTATGAAACAGGTAAGAACGTAAGTTTTTATAACTTTGAAAAGCATAGCGGATATATAATTCTTAACTCGAATATTTACGGAATTTCGCATAGGGATTTGGTTTTGGCGTCTTTTGTTGCGTCGAACAATGCGATTGAAGATATTAACCAGTTCGACTGGACGAGATACCGTGATCTGGTTTCGGACGAGGATATTGACGTAGTTAAAAAGATGGGCGTTATGCTTAGGATCGCTTATTGTCTTGACAGAAGTCTTTCTTCGGTAGTTAAAGGAATTAACTGTGATATTTTAGGCGATTCCGTTATAATGAAAACCGAACTTGACGGAGACGCGACGCTTGAAATCAATTCCGCAATGGAAATAAGCGACGATTTCAGAAAGATATTCAGAAAAAATCTTGAAATATTATAAGTAACCTATCGCCGCATATTTTGCGGCGATTAGTTTAAACGGAGAATTTATGGGCGTTATAAAACTTGCTATCGACTTTGATAGCGTTAAAACGAATATTTATATGCTCGGTAGCGGCATGGTTTTGAGCGAGCCTACCGTTGCTGCCGTCGGCATAGATGGGAAAGACGAGATAAAAGCCTTTGGCGAAGATGCAAAAAAACTTATCGGCAAAACTTCCGAAAACACAAAAATAGTTTTTCCCGTATTTGAAGGCGAAATCGTAAACGAAAAGGTTGCTTCTAAACTTTTAACCGCTTTTTTAAGAAAAATAGGGATAAAAAGCAGGCTTGCAAACGTTCACGCGGTTATGAGCGTGCCGTGCGGCGCTTCGTCAGACCTAATTCAAAAATACAGTTTGATTGCCTCAAATTCCGGAATTTCCAAAGTATATTTTGTTGAAGCGCCTATTCTTGCAGCGCTTGGTCAAAGATTGCCGCTTACCGATTCATCACCTTGTTTTTTAGTTGATATGGCGGGCGGAACGACGAATATTGCGGCTGTTTCTCTCGATGGAATTATTGCTGGAATTTCTGTAAACTTCGGTGCTAATAAAATCAGCACGGATATAATTGACTATATTGCCGAAAATTTCGGATTACAAATAGGACTTTTAACTGCCGAAAGGCTTAAAAAGGAAATAGGGAGTTTATACAGTAACGACGGGCTTTCTACGGTTGTTAACGGAAGAGATATAAAAACCGGAACACCGAGGGCTGTTTCGATTAAGGCTGCCGATATTTTTGAACCGACAAAAATATATTACGATAAAGTTTGCGAACTTGTTATGGCAGTATTAGTTAAACTTCCGCCCGAAGTTTCGGCAGAAATAAGGCATAAAGGTATTTATTTTTCCGGCGAGGCGTCTATGGTATACGGTCTTGAACAATATTATGCGGATAAGTTCCAAATTCAGGTCAACGTTTCCGAAAATGCGGATATGAGCGTTGCTTTCGGCGGTGGGATCGCTATGGGCGATCAGGCGGTTTTAAATAAAATCTCTATAAAAACGAAATAAATAATCGATTAGACATTAAAAAGCGTATTTTTGATTAAAAAGTCAAAATACGCCTTTTTTTTATATATATAATTTCCGCAAGGAGTTCGTAATGGCAAAAAAAATCGTTATAACGTCGGGTAAGGGCGGGGTCGGCAAAACGACTTTGACCGCAAATCTCGGAATTGCGTTATCGTCTATGGGGCTTAGAGTTGCACTTATCGACGTAGACTTCGGGCTAAATAATTTAGACGTTGCACTCGGCGTTGAAAATAAAGTTTTATACGACGTTTCAGACATTTTAAATGGGCGTTGCAGAGTAAAGCAAGCGCTTGTTCAACATAACGTTTTTAAAAATTTATTCGTTTTGCCTTCGGATAATCTTTCTGTAAACGCTAACGTAACAGGACAGAACATAAAACTTATTATTGACAGCATTTCGTCAGTATTTGACTATATAATTTTAGATTGTCCAGCGGGGATAGACGTAGGCTTTCACAGAGCGGTTTCATGTGCGGATAGGGCGATTTTGGTCACCACTCCGAATTTAACCAGTTTAAGAGACGCAGATAAAGTTGTCTCAATTCTAAAAAGTTATAAACTCGATAAAATTAACCTTGTGGTTAATAGAGTTAGGGGTGATTTGATAATGGGTAAAAAATCCATTGACTACTTCGATATAGAATCAATGCTTAAAATCGAACTTTTGGGCGTTTTGCCGGAAGAAGATAACGTTTTTTTGTCAAGCGGATATACTTTGCCTCGCGGTTCAACTTCTTATAAGGCGTATAAATATCTGGCGGAAAACTTGCATTTCAATAAGAAAAGAATAATTAATCTTACGGATAAGTATTCGGGATTTTTCGGAAGTATCAGAAGGAGTATAAAAAGAAGCGTATGAAAAAAAATAAAAATGAAATTGCAAGGATCGAAACTCTTTTAAAAAGCGATAGATTTAATCTTTCAGAAGGTTTTTCGGAAGTTTTTTTAGGCGATTTATTTAACTTACTTTCAGATTATTTTGATATTAAAAGACCCCCTGAAACTTCTATGACAAAAAGTTCCGATGGCTACGTTATAGATATAAAATTTACTGCGGGAAGAATAAAATATTTTTCGGTAGTGCCGAAATAATGTGTAAAAATCATTGAATATTATTGGTTTGCGTGATAAAATAATCTATATGAAGAAAAGAATTTTAAGCATATTTTTTATAGTCCTTTTGGCTTTTTTGCCCTTATTTTCTGGTTGCGAACCGATTTTTAAGCCTGTAACCGATTATAAAACTTTGGTCAATAAAATAACTACCGAAATTATGCCGACAAACGTAATATTTAAAACCACTTATTATTATACCGAATTCGGTCACGCAAAATATATAACGTATAGCGGCAGCGGGGTAATAATATATCAGGAAGAAAGTTCGATTTTCGACAGCGGATATACGTATTACGCGCTAACGAATAATCACGTCGTTAATAAAACAAACGTCGGTTCTCATTTGACGAATAAAACCATAACGATTGACGATTATACGGGCGTAGTTATAGATTCAGAAAACGTCAGCTTAATAAAGTCGCTCGCATCTTACGATTTGGCTCTTATTAGGTTTGTTTCAGAAAAAGAACTTTCGGTTATAGAATTTGAAGATAACAACGTTTTGTCTCGTGGGGACGACGTGTTTGCAATAGGTCAACCGTTATCGCAAATAAACGCAATAACGATAGGTAACGTTATATCCGTAAGAGAAACCGCGCCGGATACGGGGGACGTCGATTCTACCATAAAGTTTAAAGTAATTTCGCATAACGCGTATATAAACGAAGGTTCTTCCGGCGGCATGCTATTAAATAAAAGCCTAAAGCTTTGCGGTATCAACTATGCGGGATCTACCGGCTCTGATTCGAATATAAGTTATTCGATCCCGATTTCGGCTGTCAGAGATTTTATTGAAGATTATCTTGAATTATAAGATATTTCCTAATGATTTTATTTATAATTATGGCAGACAAAATCGTATAAATTATTAATTCTTGTATAAAATTTTACCATTTGGCAATAAAGATAATATGATTTTATGGATTATTATAAGTTTTATTGTCGGCGTTAATATCGGGGTAGTCGGATTATCTGTTTTTTCGGTAAATAAAAAGAATAAAAATTAGTTTTTTGGGCGCGGGCTTTCAGTCTGCGTTTTTTATTTTTTGCGATTGACTTAAACCTTATTATGTTGTATAATTATTTAAAAATTATAAGGGAAGGCAATTATGGATAAAAAGTATTTTCTTGCTATAGACATTGGCGCGTCAAGCGGAAGGCATATACTCGGAAGTTTTAACGATGGTAAAATCGAACTTGAAGAAGTTTACCGTTTCAAAAACGGAGCGATCACCGAAAACGGATCTCTCGTTTGGGATATTAAAGGGCTTTTTAACAGCATAGTCGAAGGGCTTATCGAGTGCAAAAAGTTAGGCAAAATTCCTTGCAGTATCGGGATTGATACGTGGGGCGTCGATTATGCTCTTTTAGATAAAGAAGATAATCTTATCGGAAACGTTTTTTCTTATAGGGATTCAAGAACGCAAGACGTTATCGACGAAGTTTATTCGATTATATCAGAAAGCGAACTTTATGAAAAAACAGGTATTCAAAAGCAGGTTTTTAACACGATTTTCCAACTTTATGCTGATAAAAAGAGCGGAAAACTCGAAAAAGCCGAAACTTTCTTGATGGTTCCGGACTACCTTAATTTCTTGCTTACCGGTGTTAAAAAGAACGAATACACTAATGCGTCTACCACGGGAATGCTAAACGCAAAAACCAGAGAGTGGGATTTTGATATAATTGAAAAACTCGGACTTAAAAAATCATTATTCAAAAACTTATATCAACCTTGCTCGGTAGTTGGGGAATTGCTCCCCGAAATTCGCGAAAAGGTTGGCTTTAACGCAACGGTTTATCTTCCCGCCACCCACGATACGGCAAGCGCAGTTATGGCTGTTCCCGAAAATGGTGATACACCTTTATATATATCGAGCGGGACTTGGTCTCTTATAGGTATTGAAACGAAAAACGAAATAACTTCCGATGAGGCAAATCGTGCCGGATATTCCAACGAAGGTGGATTTAACAAAACCGTTAGATTTTTGAAGAACATAATGGGTCTTTGGATGATCCAAAATATCAAGAAAGAATATAACGATAAATATAGTTTTTCCGACTTTGTTATAGAGGCAAAAAAGACGGGCAAATTTGAAAGTTTGTTAGACGTTAACGATAATTCTTTCTTTGCACCTAAATCTATGATAGAAGCGGTAAAAGACTATTGCAGAAAAACCAACCAAAAAGTTCCCGAAACAGTAGGTGAAATTGTTTTATGCGTATACCAAAGCCTTGCAAAAGGATATAAAGAGGCGGTAATTAACGTTGAAAAGATTTCCGGTAAAAAATTTGAAACGATAAATATCGTGGGCGGTGGCTGTCAAAATAAGATGCTAAACGAACTTACGGCAGAGTGGACTGGTAAAAAGGTCGTAACCGGACCTATCGAGGCAACTGCAGTCGGAAATTTAGTTGCGCAAATGATCGCTAACGGCGAAATAAAAGATCTTTATTCCGCGCGTGAAATAATCAAAAAATCTTTCGATATCGAAACGATAGGTTAATAAATTAAACCGTTGATTTTTCAACGGTTTTCTTTAAGTTTATGGTTGATTTTTTTAAGACTTTAAAAAGCGTATCAAAATCGCAGACTGTTATTGAAAAATCTAAGTTTATCTGTGAAATTTCTCCGATTTCTTGCGAAGAAGATGCAAAAAACTTTATCGGCGAGATAAAGAAAAAGTATACGCTTGCCACACATTATTGCTATGCATATATCGCAGATGAAAACGGCCAAAACATAAAATTTTCGGACGACGGCGAACCGCAGGGGACTGCCGGATTTCCCATGCTCGAAGTTTTAAAAAAGAACGGTATTTTTAAGGTCTGCGCAGTAGTTACAAGATATTTCGGCGGAATTAAACTCGGAACGGGCGGGCTTTCAAGGGCATACTCAAATTCCGTTTTAACGTGTTTAAGCGAAACGGAAGTTTATGAAATGTTTTATTCATATATTTTTTCGTTAAAAGCCGATTACTCGGCTTATAATTCGATTAAACATTTTTTGCAGACCAAAAATATTAAGATCATTTCTTCCGATTTTTTAGACGGCGTTTTAATAAATTGCGCCGCAAAGGTCAATGATTTTATAAATATCGAAAACTTAAAATCCGAAATCGCAGATAGATTTTCGGGCGCGATCTTTTCGCTTATCAAAACCGATTATACCGATTTTTAATTATGGCTAAAATAACCGCGATTACTTCTCAAACTAAAAATAAAGACAGGGTTAATATTTTCCTTGACGGGGAATATTCTTTCTCCGTTTCATTAGATACCGTTTTAAATTATCACTTAAAATCAGGCGTAGAATTAACCGAAAAAGAGATCGAAGAGATAACTACCGTATCGGATAAAGAAAAAGCCTTAAACAAAGGTTTAACTTACGTATCAAAGACTTTAAAGACAAAAAAGCAAGTAAAAACTTATCTTTTTTCAAAGGGGTATTCGCCGCAGACGGTAGATTACGTCATAAATAAACTAATCGAGTTCGGCTTTATTAACGATATAGAATATGCCAAACGTTATATGGAAACCTATTCAAAAACGCAGGGCAAAAGACTTATTGATTATAATCTTATGACAAAAGGCGTAAAAAAAACCGATATTGCCGAAGCAAGCGAAGGAATTGAAATTTCTTCTAAAGAAAACGCCGCGGCAATCGCGGAAAAAAGACTAAAAAATAAAGAATTGAATAGAGAAACGATCGCTAAAACTTATCGATATTTGATAGGTCGCGGATTTTCGTATGAAGACGCTGAATACGCAATTTCAAAATTTAAGGAAGAGAACTGATGGAAAGAATTTTAACAGCCGCACAAATGCAAGAAGCGGACAGGTTTAATATAGAAAAATTAGGAATTTCGGCAGAAACGTTTATTCAAAGAGCGGGGATTGCCGTTGCGGACGAAATTAACAGACGACTTAAAGGCGGCAGAGTTTTAGTTTGTATCGGGAAAGGAAATAACGGTGCGGACGGAAAGGTCGTCGCGGGAATTTTATCTAAAATTCATGGCTTTTCGGTTACTTCAATTAACGTTTCCAACGGAATTTTCAGACTTTTTGATAGAAAAATCGATATAATCGTTGATTGTATTTTCGGCACGGGGCTAAACCGCGAAGTTACCGGAAGATATAAAGAGGCGATCGAAAGGATTAATTCAAGCGGGGCATACGTCGTTTCGTGCGATATTCCGAGCGGGCTTAATTCAGATACCGGAAAACCCATGGGAATTGCCGTTAAAGCAGATTTAACGGTTGCGATTCAGGAATATAAGTTAGGGCATTTTATAAACGACGGAAAAGATTATTGCGGAAAAGTAATTCTAAAAGATATAGGCATGAGCGTTTGGGAAAACGACTTCGCCCTAAAAATCAATAATGAAGACGCGGCTAAATTTTTTCCGAAGCGAAACAGCAGGGTTAATAAAGGCGATTTCGGAAAATCTGTGATTATAGGCGGCAGTAAAAAATATTCCGGAAGTTCTCTTTTGTCGCTTAACGCTTTAACTTCTTATAAAGTTGGCGTCGGGTATTCGTTTTTATATACTCCCGATTGCGTTTTTAACGCGGTTGTCGGGCTTTATCCGGAGTGTATTATTAATCCGATCAAAGACGACGGAACGAACATGCTATTTGATAAAGAAAAACTTGACGAGGCAAAAAAGTGCGACGCGATAGCTTTCGGTATGGGGATAGGAAAAAGTGAAGGCGTTTACCGCTCTCTTGAATATTTGATTAAAACTTATGACAAAACTTTAATAATTGACGCGGACGGGCTTAATCTTTTGGCTGAAAATAAAAACGAATTGTTAAATTCGGAGCATGCGTGCAAAATAGTGCTGACGCCGCACGTTAAAGAATTTTCAAGACTTTCCGGCTATAATATCGACGATTGTTTCGACGTTGAAAAAGTTAAAGAATTTGCTAAAAAATATAACGTTATCGTTGCGCTTAAAAGCAACACGGCAATTATTTCCGACGGTGAAAAAGTCTTTATAAATACAACAGGTTCTCCCGCAATGGCAAAGGCGGGCAGCGGAGACGTTTTAAGCGGACTTATGTGCGGAATTTTGTCAAGGACAGACGACGTTTTATTAGGCGTTTGCGCGTCTTGTTATATATTCGGGCTTGCCGGAGAAATCGCCGAAAAGGAACAGAACGAATATTCGGTTACCGCTTCCGACTTGATATATGCGATACCTAAAGCACTCAATTCGCTTTAAGTAATTGAAAAATAGTTTATTCCGCTTTGATAGCCTAAAATCAAAAGGTAAACGTTAAGCGCTATAAATATCGGCATCAATACCATTAAAACAAGGCTTTTTATTCGGTATTTAAAAATAAACATAAATAGGTAAATGCCGGTCGCACCACCTAAAAGCCCTGTTAAGATCAACCTTAAATCGCTGATCTCCGTGCCTTCGATGTCTCCTTCTTCTCTTGATTTTTTTTGGCAACCGAGAATTATAGCTCCATAAAAATTTATCGCCAAAAGGTAAACCGCGGCGAAAATATAAACAAAAATCGGCATATCTTTATTTTAGTTTAAGCAGAAAACATTTTTTTATAATTCGTTTGGTTTTTTTTACGGTTTATGTTATAATTGTTTTAATAAATTGTTTCGGGGTTTAATAATGAAATGTATTTATTGCGGGTTTGAAGACAGTAAAGTTATAGATTCCCGCTCCGCTGATGATAATACCATTATCAGAAGACGTAGGGAATGTCTTAAATGCGGCAAAAGATTTACAACTTATGAAAAGATCGAAACAACGCCTATCCTTGTTATTAAATCTAACGGCACAAGGCAAGCTTTCGATATCGATAAACTTAAAAACGGAATTATCAAGGCTTGTGAAAAACGCCCCGTTCCGGTAAGCACTATCGATAAATTAGTTGACGATATTCAGAAAAAGATATATAATTCAATGGCTCAAGAAGTTACCAGCAAAGAACTCGGCGAAATGGTTATGGATGGGCTAAAAGAAATAGACGAAGTTGCTTACGTTCGCTTCGCGTCGGTTTACCGTTCGTTTACCGATATATCTTCTTTCTTAAATGAAATTAAAAAGTTAACGCACGGCGATAAAAAATAATTCGGGTGATATATGAATAAGTGGGATGAAAGATTTATGCAAATGGCGGAAACCGTTGCCGGTTGGTCAAGTTGCTATCAGGAAAATCGTCATGTCGGCGCGGTTATCGTTAAAGATAAAAGAATCGTTGCAACGGGGTATAACGGCGCACCCGCAGGCATAAAAAGTTGTGCCGAGCGCGGTGAGTGTTTAAGAAGAGTAAGAAATATTGCCAGCGGCACTATGCAAGAAGTTTGCTATGCCGTTCACGCAGAACAGAACGCAATAATTCAGGCGGCAAAACTCGGTATTCCGCTTGACGGCGCTGTAATGTACGTAACCCATCAACCTTGCGTAATCTGCACGAGAATGATCATAAATTCCGGAATAAAAAAGGTTATTTATAAAAACGGCTATCCGGACGATTTTGCTCTTCAACTATTTTCCGAATCTAACGTCGAAATCGTAAAATTTTCGGATTTGTAATCAAATTATTATCTTTACAATATTTTTTATATTGTAAAAACATGGAGGCTTATCGAAGCGGTCATAACGAGGCGGTCTTGTCCGACGGACAGCGTAGCGAAGCGGAGCTGCAAACCGTGTAACGGTTTTCACAATTAAATACGATATATATAGACGGAGGCTTATCGAAGCGGTCATAACGAGGCGGTCTTGAAAACCGTTTGGGTGCAAGCCCACGGGGGTTCGAATCCCTCAGCCTCC
>CACXGN010000014.1 GCA_902767225.1 uncultured Eubacteriales bacterium
GAAGCTTAGCTCAGCTGGGAGAGCATCTGCCTTACAAGCAGAGGGTCATAGGTTCGAGCCCTATAGTTTCCACCATTTAATTGCCGTAATGCTTATGCGGGAATGGCTCAGTGGTAGAGCGTTGCCTTGCCAAGGCAAATGTCGCGAGTTCGAATCTCGTTTCCCGCTCCATTTTTTTATATAGGGGTTTTCCCTTAACGGCGCCATAGCCAAGTGGTAAGGCACGGGTCTGCAAAACCTTTACCCCCAGTCCGAATCTGGGTGGCGCCTCCAAAATGCCGAGGTGGCGAAATTGGCAGACGCAAGGGACTTAAAATCCCTCGGTGGCAACACCGTACCGGTTCAAGTCCGGTCCCCGGCACCACGTCGCCGCAAGACGACTTGTAAAACGGTTGACTAAAAAGTCAACCGTTTTAATTTACGTCTGCGGCTCCTTCTTCCCAAAAAATCTTTACTTCGTAAATCTTTTTCGGGATACCCCATTTTGCAAGGCTTATTGTCTTGCTCTTTTGTTTTTCAAAAGAGCAATGACTTTTCCGCCTGCTCTTCCTTTTCCGACAAAAATCTTTTTTCAAAATCTTTTTGTCGGGTTTTTTCTTGCCCGTCGAGTAAGTTTTTATCGTCTGCGGCTCCTTTCTCCTACAAAAATCAAATATAAAAAACGCCTTGAATTTCAAGGCGCTTTTAATATTTATTCCCACTCTATTGTTGCCGGCGGTTTACTAGTCACGTCATAAACTACCCTATTTACGTTTTTAACTTCGTTTACTATTCTTGAAGAGATTTTTACCATAACGTCGTGCGGGATATCAGCCCAGTCAGCAGTCATACCGTCGACGCTTGTAACCGCCCTTAAAGCAATCGTATAATCATAAGTTCTTTCGTCCCCCATAACACCGACAGAGTGCATACCCGTAAGCACGGCAAAATATTGCCAAATTACTCTATCGAGATTTGCGTTTGCTATCTCTTCTCTGAAAATATAATCGGCGTCCTGAACGATCTGAATTTTCTTTTTCGTAACGTTACCGATTATTCTTACGGCAATTCCAGGTCCGGGGAAAGGCTGGCGCATAACGATTTTTTCGGGAAGCCCGAGTTCTAAACCGAGCGAACGAACCTCGTCTTTAAATAAACTGCGGAGCGGTTCGACAATTTCCTTAAAATCAACGACAGACGGAAGCCCGCCTACGTTATGATGGCTTTTAATTACCGCGCTTTTACCCAGCCCGCTTTCTATAACGTCCGGATAAATAGTTCCTTGAACCAAATAGTCGATTTTACCTAACTTTTTAGCCTCTTCGCTGAAAACGTCTATAAACGCCTTTCCTATGATCTTACGTTTTTTCTCCGGCTCTTTAACGCCTTGCAACCTTTTTAAAAAGAGTTTTGACGCGTCGATTTTTATTAAATTCATACCCATTTTATCTTTGAAAACGCGCATTACTTCTTCGGCTTCGTTTTTACGCAAAAGCCCATGGTCGACAAAGATACAGGTAAGATTATCACCTACGGCTTTATGCAAAAGCGTCGCCGCGACGGCGCTGTCCACCCCGCCGCTCATGGCGCAAAGGACTTTACCGTCTTTTATTTTTTCTTTTAGTTTGGCGATTTGTTCGGCGGCGTAGTCTTCCATTTTCCAGTCGCCGTTCGCCTTACATACTTTATAAAGGAAATTCTTTAATATTTCGTTACCGTTTTCAGTATGAACTACTTCCGGGTGAAACTGAACGGCATATATCTTTTTATCGGGATTTTCGTATGCGGCCACCTTGCAGTTTTCGGTGCTTGCAATAACTTTATATCCTTCCGGAAGCTCGCTTACCTGATCGGTATGGCTCATCCAGCAAACGCTTTCCTTATTTATCCCGTCGAATAAAACCGAATCGCCGTAAGTGATTTTTTGTTTGCCGTATTCACGGATTTTAGCGTGAATAACCTTTCCGCCGTTAAGATATGCGGTAAGTTGCATACCGTAACATATCCCAAGTATCGGAATACCCAGCGAAAATATTTGCGGATCGACTTTCGGAGAATCAACGCCGAAAACACTTGACGGCCCACCTGTAAATATTATCCCTATCGGGTTATAACTCTTGATTTTTTCTATCGAAACGTCTGATTGAACAAGTTCTGCATAGACGTTTAAGTTCCTTACTCTTCGCACGATAAGTTGATTATACTGACCGCCGAAGTCGATAACAACTACGTTTTGACGTTGCATAGTATTCTTCCTATAAGTAAAAATTGTTGATAGACAACTGATTTTATTATAATACCGACTATAAAATTTGAAAAGTTTTTTTAACTTTTATTGATATTAAAATTTTTTATATATAATATAAAACGCCCTTTTCGGGCGTTTGAAAATGGATCAAAATTTATGATAGTTTGCGTTTATAAGTAACTAAGATCCCAAAGGCTGTAAAAGCTATAAGCGAAAAACTTATAAGGAAACTTTCGTCATAGATAAAAGACGAACAACCTTTGTCCGCTTTCGGAAATGCGTTTATATCGTCGACCGAAAAATTAACGAGCGTTTTTTCGGAAAATAACGTATACTCTGCCCCTGTATTTTCGTCGGTAAACGTTCTCTTTAACACGGCGTAATATTTACCGTCATCACAAACGCCCGCGGCAAAAAGATCCGCTTTTTCACCTTCGTCAACTTCACCGATATAGTTAACAAAATAACCTTTAACGCCAAGCGATAGTTCAGAGAGTTTGTTTACCGTAATTTCGTTTTTACCGTTCTTATCGAAAACGAGTTTTTTAGCATAATCTTTAATCTTATCGGCACAATTATTCGTTATCCCGTAAACCCCGTTTTTAATTCCGTCATTAAAATTATTCACGTTATCGTATGTCCAAAAAAACGGTAGATATCCCCTATCGATTAGGTCTTTCTTTTTGCCATACATAATCGAATTGTTGGACGGATCTTCCTGACAATTCATATATGCCAAATTTTCCCAGTCGTTATCAAGGTCAGTATACTGGCTTTTTGCTATTCCGTCTTCAACGCTTCTTAAAAACCCTAGCGGAACTTCGGGAATAACGTTCTGCAATTTTTCAACCTGAATAGGCGAAAAAGCAATAAATATGACCTTATCCCAAATATTATATTCGGTAATTTTCGAGCGCAAAAGCGTCGGCAAGGTATTACTTAAATCGTCTTTATCTTCAATAACCAAAACTATATCTTTATCTTTGAAATAATTAAAGAAGTCGTCAAGAGTAGGTATCTCCACCCCGCTACCTAAAACTTCTCCGGAAAGCGATCTTATTATTTTATACTGTCTAATCTCGCTTAGCGTCATCTGATTTATTTTTTTGGAAGTATCCGTGCAATTCGTAGTTCTTGAAAGAAAATTATCGTGCATAACGACTATTTGATTATCCGTCGTTGCGTAAACGTCAATTTCCAAATGTGTTGCGCCGTTTTGATAGGCTTTTATGCAACCTTCGAGCGAATTTTCATAATCGGTTCTCGGAAGCCCCCTATGCGCGATATTTAAAGGCGCCTTATTTAGCGGCAAAGTAAATTCGTTATATTTAGTTAAAAAAGATTTAAGCGACGTAAAATGTTCGGTTACTATTCCCAAAGCGCCGGAAGAAACGCACGACGCAAAATCGATATTATTTTTCCCCATGCATTTAACGTAAACCGATTTTATGCGGGATTGAAAATAAGTTACGGTATCTGCCGACGCTTGTTTTTCCGATAGAATAACTACGTTTGCCCCTGCCTTGTTTGATGAATTTATTATCCGCTGACATACCGAATCGTCAGATATATTCACATTAGAAGCGTCGTAATACGCCCTTATTTTCCTTAAAGAATTTCTTACGTTTGCAATGGTTTGCAAATCGTCGGACACAAAAGATATATCGAAGTTTTTATCAGAATTATTTAAGCTGTTTTCTATACCCGTTCCGTTCAAGTAGTTTATAAAAGGATATTTAACCGAAATATCACTAAAACTAACCGCAAATAACACGTTTTTATCGATAAACTCATAGCGCAGTTTATCGAAATCTTCTATTACATTACCGTTTTTATCTATAACTTTTAGGTCGGGGTTTATCGTAACGAAAGCCGTTACGTTTCCTTCATACTCTTTTAGAGCGTCAATATCGCTTTTTTCTGATATTACACCGTTTATCGAAATCATATCTTCTATTTTTAAATTATTTTCTTCTGCATTTGCCGGCATGATATTTATAAAAGCCACAAAAAATAAAACCCCAAAAAGACAAAATATCAAAAACCCGCTAAAAATAGTTTTTTTCATTTTATCCACCCGTAAATCGTATATTTTATTCGTTTTCGCAAATTTCAAGTTCGGATATATCGGCAAAATTTATCTTTTCTTTAATTACTGTAACGTTTTTAAAAACCAAGTCTATTCCCGTTACAGCGCCCTTAATTTCTAAATAGCCGTCTTCATTATAAAATTTAACACGGACTATATCGCCTTTTTTTATTTTTTGCACGGTAACAGATAGTGCGGACTGTTCTTCATCCGAAAGTTCTCTTTTTTCGCAGACGACTTTATCGCCGCCTTTAACCATACTATCGTATCCTCTTAAAGCCGCAAAAGGCATAAACTGTTTTGCGCGCTCTTCTTTACTCATCTTCTCCCGCATTGTGCCCGCCTATCATTTTATTTCGCTCTTTCTGCGTCGCTTCGCTTTTAAAACTCGTGCCTTTAAGGATAGAGTTTTTACCGAATTTCTCTTTTATTTTTATGACGGTTTTTGCCATTGATTTTTCTTTTTCTTCCGCAATTTCGTCATAAAACATATCGAAATCTTTATATTCTTCGGGCTTAACATCGTTTAAGCCAACGCCGATTTTTCGAACTGTTTTGTTTTTATCGACGATTTTATTGAAAAGCATCGAAAAATAGCTCATTATTTTCTTAAACGAATCGGTATACCCCGATATTTTCATACTTTTTGCCGCCGATTTTTCTTTTTCCGAATACCCGACAAAAAGCGATATATTATCTGTAACAAGCCCCTTTTCGACAAGTTCGAGACAGAGCGAATCCACCATTTCTTTTAAAACCGTTTCCGCTTCCGAAAAAGAATAATCCCTAAACAGCACTTGGCTTGTGGATATAGAGTTAGACTTAGATTTATAGTTTTTAACGTCGGAAATAGTGCAAGGTTCAATTCCGTTTGCGTGGTCGATCAAAAGTTCCGCGTTTACCCCGAATTCGCGATACAAAGGTTCTTCGGGATAATGCGCAACGTCATATAGATCGTATAGTCCGTGTTTTTTCAGTCTTTCGGCAATGCCGGGCCCTATATTCCAAATATCGGTAATGGGTTTATGATGCCAAACATCTTTTTTAAAAGACTGCTCGTCCAAAATCCCTATAAAATCAGGGGATTTTTTCGCGGTTACATCCAAAGCGACTTTCGCCAAAAACAAATTCGTTCCTACCCCTACGGTTGCGCGGATCCCCGTCTTTTCGTAAACCTTTTCGGTAAGAAGTTTTGCAAGCGAAACGGCAGACATAGAGTAAATTTTAACGTAGTCGGTAAGGTCGATAAAGCACTCGTCTATAGAATAGACTAAAATATCGTCCGAACTTATATAGTTTAAGTATACGGAATAAATCTCCAAAGATTTTTCCATATACAGTTTCATTCGGGGTTTTGCGACTACGTATTTAACCTTTTCCGGAATTTCAAACAGCCTGCAACGGTTTTTGATCCCTAATTTTTTCATTGCGGGCGTTATGGCAAGGCAAATCGTGCCCTTGCTCCTATCAGGATCCGCAACGACTAAATTTTCCTTAAACGGATCGAGCCCGCGTTCAACACACTCGACCGACGCATAAAAACTTTTTAAATCGATACAACAGTAAATTCTATCTTCCATCAATCGGATTTTCCGTATTCTTTAACAAGATAACTAACGTCAAGTTTCCACTCGGGAACTTCGTTCCTTTTTTTATGAAGTTCGTTCGCCTCTTTTAAGTCTTGTCTCATTTCCGCATAAGAACAGCCGTTGACTTTCATATAATGGTCTTCGGCGCGGATCGGATCGCCTTTAAGAGAAGTTCTGCCGATATGGATAGCGCTATGGCAATCTTTACACACCGCAATAACCTTTTCGAGCTTTTGGGTTTTAGATTTAATATCGTAACTCCAAACTTCGTGCGCGTCTAACTTTTCGGTTTTTTTGCCGCATATAGAGCACTTGCCGTTCGCCTTACTCTTTATGTCTTTTTTTATAAAATCCCAAGCGGATTTGGGTAAAAGCGTCCTTAAATTAGAATACCAGCAAGAATCGGGAACGAGTTCGAATTTTAACTTTCTATCCAAAAAGCACCCCTATTTTTTAAAATTTCTCGAAGAGTGACAAACTAAATAAATTATTTGAAATTCATCTTTAAGCGTTTCTAAAATCTTTAACGAGTTGGAAATTTTTTTCTCGTCTAAATTAGAAAACGGATCGTCTAAAACCAAGAAGGGCTTTTCGTCTTTATAAAGCGCCTCTATAAGGGCAAGTCGCTTGCAAATTTCAAAAGAATTTCTGTATCCTTCGGAATAAAATCCCGTCTTTTTGTCTCCGCCGATTTCGGAAACGCTTACGTTAAAGTCTATATCGACGTTTAAGTTGTCGGAATTTTTACCAAAAACGATCCCCGCATATTTTCTGAATGCGTTTTCGATAGGTTCTTTATACTTGATTTTTAAATTATCGTTCGCCTTATTTAAATATTCCGCCGTTTTAATAAGAATTTCATATTCTTCGGTATATTCTTGAAGTTTTTCTTTAAGTTCGGTTTTTCTGCTCTCGAAATCGGAAAGATTATTAGAAACGTCGGCATATCTTTTTAAGCCCAAACGCATTTCGGTAAGTTCTGCGTTAAGCCTTTCCCTTTCGGCACGCTTTTCGCTTAAAGAATATGTTGCGACCGAAAGTCTGTTTTCGTCAGCCGAAACAAATAAATTATCGCTATTTACGGCATAGTCGGAATTTTTTATTTCGCCGATCGTCTTTTCGTTTTCGGCAAGTTCCGCTTTTGCGGATTCGTAAACTTCCATATTGTATTTTATTTCGTTAAACGAAGATAAAAAGTCGTTTCTATCCGTAACGTTAAACTTCGCCAAAAATTCAGAAAACGCCTTTACGTAACTGTCGATTATATCGTCATAAAATTTGATTTTACTATCAAGTTCGGTTTCGGCGGCTTTAATTTTTTTATTATTCCCCTTAATAAAGAATAAAACGAAGAATATCGCCGAAGAAACTAATCCTATGGATAAAATAGCGACGCCTATCGGTAAGGAAACGAAGATAAGGGCTATGCCCACCACCGATACTGCCGCAAAAATTATTCCCAAAATCATAAAAATATTGATTTTTGAAGAGGAATTTTGCGCTTTTAATATGCGTTTTTCTTCTTCTAATTTGCCCTTTTTGTCCCGTGCCGAAACTAAATCTCCATAACTTTTGATATACATGTCGATTTCTTCTTTTTTAGGGCGGTTTCCTAAAAGAACGTTATCCGCTGTCGCAATTTTTTCGGCATACCGCTTGTTTCTTGCTTCTGCGTCGCTTAAAGTGGCGGCTTTGAATTTTGCTTCTTTTGCCCTTGTTAAAATTTCCACTTCCTTTTCAAGCGTTTTTATTTCTTCTTCCACCTTTTTAAGGTCAGCGGTTTTAACGTTAAGTTTTTCGGTTAAATATTCGGCGTCTTTAACGGCGGATTTTGCCCGTTCGATACTTTCGTTTACCGCGTAAATTTCACGCTTGGTATCGGCAATCTTACCTTTATCGCCCGTCTTTTTATATTCTTTTGCCTTTTCGGAAAGTTTTTTAAGCGCAATATCTATATTTTTATCGTCGTATGCTCCGACTTCCGAATCGTATTTTATCAAAACGCCTTTATCGGTATCCCCGTCAAGATCGCCTTGCGAAAAATAAACGGTAGAAGTAAAACCGTGTTCGTCGATCCCGAAAAGCCTTTCGCCTAAATTCTGATTATCGGAATATTCTCTGCCGGTATCTCCGTCAAAAAGTCTTACAGTATCTTCACTCTCTTTTTGCCCGAAGTAGCGCTCTAATTTGAACTTTTTACCCCCGCGTGAAAATAAAACGTAACCGCCGAAAAGACCGTTATAATTCCACGGCTTATATTTAAGGCGCATGTTCTCTTCAACGCTTTTTTTGTTTCCGGAAATACCGTAAAATATGCACTTCAAAAAATCTGCAAAAGTGCTTTTACCCCAGCCGTTTTCTTCTTCTATAACGTTTATCCCGTCCGAAAAATCATATTCGAAATTTTCAAACTTTCCGAAACGCTCTATATAACATTTTAATAACTTCATCTAAAAATCCTCTCCTTTAAGAGCGTTTATGCCACACGTAATCACACGCGATTTCGTCAGATTATCCATATCGCTTTTTAATACTTCACGCAAGAACTCACCGCGCAGCGTTTTATCTTGTGCAAAATCGTTTATATCAATTTTAATTTCCGTTTTATCGTATACTTTTACAAAAAAGTAAACGGAATTTAAGTATAGCTCCAAGCCCTGTTTATCGATATCGAGATAAGCGTTTCTTTCACCTTTTAAAACGATTTTTATAAGCGAAGTTTTTTCAACGTCGTTTTCCAAAGATGTAGTAAGCGCCTTCTTTAACGCCGCAAAATTATCGTATTCGGATACCGAAAATTCATATTCGTAAAGCGTTCTTGAAGCAAATTTTATAAAACTAGAATAAACGTGCCTTTCGTCCGTTTCAAGAAGCACGAATCCTTTATCACCCGTTTCGTCGAATCCCCTTCCATCAAGGCAGCCTGAATACGCAAACTTTCCACGCTCGTCGATTTTACCTTCTGTGAAAGTGTGGTAATGTCCGAGCGCCAAGTAGTCGATATATTTGTCTTTTAACTTAGGGATACTTATAACTTCGGCGTCTTCTTTGGCGTTATATCCCGCCACTTCGCCGTGCATCGTAACTATATTTATTCTGTCTTTATCCAAAAACAAACTGTCGTAAAACAGACCGCTGTTTTTCTTATTTATGCTAATACCTGAAATATCTACGTTGCCGTAAGAAAATTTTTCCCATCTGTCGCTTATGATTTTAAAATTATTCGGCAGATATTCAATTTCTTTTAAAACCGTTTCATCGTGATTTCCGGAAATATAAATAAAATCCGTCTCAGGACATTCTTTTATCGCAAAGAAAACGTGATTTATAACCTTTATAGGCACGTTTTCCATATCGAACATATCCCCCGCGATTATAACCGCTTTAACGGCGTTTTTCTTCGCGTAAGCGCAAAGGCGCTCGAAAGTTTCAAGCGTTTCATATCTACGGATTTTAGCCTTTTCGGAAGAAATACCGTCCATTTTGGAATTTAAGTGTAGGTCTGCGCAATGAATAAATTTCATAATTTCTCCAAGAATTTATATATATAATTATATATTAAATATAATAAAATGTAAAGGCAAAAAAACCGCGAATAATATCGCGGTTTTTATAATTATTTTTTTGCGGTCAGTCTGTTTATCGTTATACCTAAATTCATAAATTTTGTTTCGTATTCGGTTTTTACGGCAAGAGAAGACGGAAGATACTTATCGTCAAGCCCGGTATAATCCGTTACTGAAAAACCTTGCCCCGTTAAAACGTCTTTCGTATAGTCGAAAAAACCTTTATCGTCTGTCTTCATAGAGATTATTCCGCCATTTTTTAGGATATTTTTATAGGATTTTACCCTGTCGTTATTAGTTAATCTTCTTCCTTCGTAACTTTTTTGCGGATAAGGCGGTGAAAAGTTTAAGTATATTTCCGAAATACTTTGATCTTTAAAATATCGTTCGAGATACTCCGCTCCAACGTTAATAAATCTGACGTTTTTAAGCTCAAAAGACGCCGCTTTTTCGGCGGCAAGCATTATTATATTTTCAATCATTTCTATCGCGATAAAGTTTTTGTCAGGATTTTGTTTTGCCATTTCGGAAATAAACTCACCTTTTCCGCAACCCACTTCGATACAAATTTCGTTTTCGTTACCGAAAATATTACATAAATTTAAATAATCTTTTTGAAGTATGGCTTCTTTAACGTTCGGAATATCTTTTTTAACGTTTATAAAGTAATTTGAAACTTTTTCAAGCCGCTTATATAGATGTTTCTTTTTTCTCATTCTCATATCTATCACCAAAACACAAATTATTTTAACATTTATTATAAAATGTGTCTACAATCTCGGAAAAATTGTTGCATTTTTTTTTGCCTTGTGATAAAATAAAATTCGCTCGGGGTATGGCGCAGTTGGTAGCGCGCTTGTCTGGGGGGCAAGAGGCCGTGAGTTCAAGTCTCGCTACTCCGACCAAAAAAGAAAGGCAACATTTAGTTGCCTTTCTTTTTTGGTTTAAGTAGTGCTGCTACTTAACGAATTAGTTCACATACGAGCGAAAGCGAGTATTGCGGAGCATAGGCGGAGCAACGTGTCTCGCACACTTTCTTTTCCGCTTTTTGTTTGTCGGTTAGTCTCATTTTTCACCGTTCCTTTTATATAAAAAAGCGCACCCTTTTAGGCACGCTTCCGTCCGAGACGCACGAAACTATTCTCGGCTCATTCAGTGTTTGTTTATAAAATACTTTTTAATGCGTTTAAGCAATCAAGCATACTTGATAGTATTTAACATAAAAAAGTCGCCAAACGGCGACTTTTTTATGTAATTTTATATTTGATTATTTTTTGAAAAGTTTTTTCATAAACAGCGGCAATTCTCTGCCCTTTTTCTCTTCGGTAACAGGTTCAACAGCCGGCTCCGGTTCGGGTTCTTCGGCAGGTTCTTCCACTAAAACTTGTTCTTCTGCCGCACTATTTTCAGGCTCGACTATTTCGGGAGCGGCGGGTTCGGTTTGAAAAGAGATAGCGGGTTTAACGGGGACTGATTCTTCTTCCTTTGGTTCAAAACCGGTAGCTATAACGGTGATCTTGATTTCTTCCGACATATTTTCGTCTATCGTAGCGCCGAAAATTATGTTTGCGGAAGAATCGATAATACCCTGAACCAAAACGGCAGCCTCGTTGGTTTCGCCGAGTTTAAGGTCTTTACCGCCGGTGATATTGAGAATAACGGATTTTGCGCCTTCGATCGTGGTTTCAAGAAGCGGACTTGAAACGGCTTGTCTTACCGCCTCGATAACTCTCTTATCGCCCTTTGCTCTACCTATACCCATATGAGCAAGACCTTGATTGCGCATAACGGTATTAACGTCGGCAAAGTCAAGGTTAATAAGCGAAGGAGTGGCGATCAAATCGACTATACCGATAATACCTTGTTTTAACATATCGTCTGCAACTTTAAACGCTTCTATAACGCCGATATTATCTGGTAAGAATTGCAAAAGCTTATCGTTCGGAATAACAACCAAAGTATCTACGTATTTTTTAAGATTTGCAATACCCTTATTTGCGTTGGCGTTTCTTACCTTACCCTCGAACATAAACGGCTTGGTTACGACTGCAACGGTCAAAATGCCGAGTTCACGCGCTATTCTCGCAATAACGGGAGCGGCACCGGTTCCCGTTCCGCCGCCCATGCCTGCCGCAATGAACAAAAGATCCGTGCCTTCTAACATCTGTTCGATAGTTTCCCTGGTTTCTTCGGCTGCGCCCTCGCCTACGTTCGGATCGCTGCCCGCGCCCAACCCTTTGGTAAGTTTTTCGCCTATCTGCAAACGCTTTTCCGCCTTAGAGAGTAAAAGCGCCTGACTATCGGTATTTACCGCGATAAATTCCGCGCTAGAAACGTTAGAGTCGATCATACTGTTAATGGCGTTACATCCGCCGCCGCCGACACCCAAAACTTTGATTACCGCAGAATTTACTTTAAATGTTTCATCACCAAACATATAGTTTAACCTCCGTAATTTGCCAAATTTATAATTAATATTTTTATTGAATCTGCCCTAACGCCATATCGAGAACTGATAAAAGCGACGAAAGGGTCGGATTATTCATCATAGGAACAGACGGCGCGACTACTTTAACGCTCATATTAAGCCTGTCCGACAAACGTTCTTTCGCACCGCGAAGGAAAGATATTCCGCCGCCGGTTACAGTAAGCGGAACGTATTCGGGAAGAGTATATCCGCAAGTTTCCATAAAGTCCGAAATTTCTTCCGCAAGCACGTCAAGCATCGAAAATATACATTCTTTTATTTCGTTAACAGAATAATAATTCCCGTCTTCTCCGTCTATAACGTCGAGAGAAGTAGTATTCATTGCGGTTAAATTGATTTTACGTTTTAACCTTTCGGCAACCGCAAAATCCACACCGTATCTTTCAACGATTTTACCGGTTATATATCCGCCGCCGAAAGAAAACGCCCTTTGGCATATAAGCCCGTCGCCTTGAATTATAGATACGGTCGTCGAAATATAGCCAACGTCTACAAGCAAGGTAATTCTATCTCTTGTGTCGGCGTCAATAAGATACATTGCCTCCGCAAGCGGAACAGAAATATATTCGATATTTTTTATTCCCGCTTCCGTAAGAACGGGAGAAATTTTTTCTATAAAATAGTTACTGCAAGAAATGAAGGAAAGTTTGCCTTTAAGTATCTCGCTTACCGCACCCAAAGGGTTTGCCAAGCGGCGAAAATCGTCAAGTTCATAGACGATTGCCGATCTATTTATAAGCGTATGTTTTGAACTTTGAACGACGAAAGCCGCGTCGAAAAGCGCGTCAACATCGCTTTCTTCGATTCTTTTCTTTTTTTCAAAGGATATTTGACTTTGTTTAACGGTTACGGAAGTAAATTCACCCGGAACGCCTACGTATACCGTGACGGGATTACCTTTAAGAGTTGACTTTAAACAATTAACCGCCTCTTTAAGAGATAATGCCAAACTTTCTTCATTTAAAAACTCGCCGTTGCCAAAACCGTCGTATCCGAAAGAATATTTACCTTTTAGAACAAAAGTTTTATTTATTCCCCTTTCCGCGACGAGCGCCGTTATTTCGGCAGACCCGACGTCAAGAATAGCAACTTGTCTCTTTTGCATACTTTTACCTTCGTTTTTATATTACTTCTCTCGTTCCGTCTTTTGTCCAGACGATAACGATTTTACCTTCCGAGTCGAAATCGACTTCTAAATCGTAAAAAGACTTTTCGTAATCGGAAAGCGAATCGAATTTATCGAACACGGCAAGCGCTTTTTCTTCCCCGCCGTTATCCGCATCCCACACGGTGACATTAACTTCAGTCAAGGTCGAAAATGTTATAACCGTTTCGTAAACGCCGAGTTCTTCGGGCTTTTTAGTCGAAAGTTTACGTTCTATTTTTATTTCGCTGACCTTATCGGTAAGTTTCACGCTTTTAGCGATCGCAAAAGCGTTTAAGAGATTTTCGGTATAATCGGTTGAAATAACTTCGCCAAGCTTAACTTCCGTTTCCCCAAAATTTACGATAGAAAGTTTAACCAGCCCGCCATCCGAAGTTTTATCGCCGTTTCTTATAGCTTTACCGTCTTCGGATATGACGAAATTTTTATCACCCGAAGAAAAAAGGTATACTTCCTTTCTTTCGGCAACGGTTATAAAAATTCCGTCCGGATAATTTTTGCTTACCGATTTTACCTCGAAAAGCGGATAATCGGCAACTATTTTTTCAACTTCTTTTTCGTCGAAGAAAAGCAAATATCTACCGAGAAAATTGTCAAATTCAGTTTTTAATTTCTCACACTCAGCATCACTCCCGTCAAATACGCTGAAAGTCGCGTTGACCTTTTTTACAGTAAACGCAAAGAAAAACGAGAACACAAGGATCGCCGCAAATATTACAGACAACGATATAACGAGAATTCTTCTGCTTTTCATAACCTTTTTACCTATCACTTACGGGAAATATCCGCACCGAGAGAACGCAATTTTCCTTCCATATCCGCATATCCGCGTTCAATATGAAAAATATCGTTCACTTCGGTTTTACCTTCGGCCCCCAGCGCCGCGAGAACCAACGCCGCGCCACCGCGAAGATCTTTTGCAAAAACGTTTGCCCCGTGGAGTTTTTTAACGCCCTTTACTATTGCCGTCATACCCTTAACGTCAATATCGGCGCCCATCTTTTTGAGTTCGAAAACGTATTTATACCGCATCTCGAAAACCGTTTCGGTAACGAGTGAAGTTCCGCATGCCGTCGATAGCATCGAAACCGTTTGTGCCTGCAAATCGGTGGGGAACCCGGGATACACGCCCGTGCTGAAATCGAAAGCCTTAACAGGCTTTTCGCTTTTTATGGTTATTATATCATTTTTTACCCCTATTTTACAAGTATTATTTGAAAGTTTATGTAAAAGTGAATAAATAAATTCCGGATAAACGCCGCTAATTTCTATAAAACCGCCCGTTATTGCGCCCATAATGAGATAAGTGCCTGCCTCGATCCTATCGCAAATGGGTCTATATACCGTTCCGTGAAGTGATTTAACCCCTTCAATTATTATCGTTCCGCTTCCGCCGCCGCGAATTTTTGCGCCCATTGAATTTAAAAAATTAACAAGGTCGATTATTTCCGGTTCTTTTGCGGCGTTCCTTAAAACGGTTGTTCCCATGCAAAAAACTGACGCCAAAATTACGTTTTCGGTCGCCCCGACGGACGGAAAATCAAGACATAATTCCTTTCCTACCGTTTTATCCGCATTACAAACAAGTTCGCCGCCGAGATCTAAAACGTTCACCCCTAAAAATTTTAAGGCGGATATATGTATATCGATAGGTCTAAGCCCTATTTCACACCCGCCGGGATATGCGATTTGCGCTTTACCTACCCTTGAAATAAGCGCCCCAAACATAAAAACCGACGACCTTAACTCTCCGGTTAATGTCGGCGGTATGGTATACGACGAAATATTCGCCGCATTTATTATTAAATTCTTCCCTTCAAATCTCGTTTTCACGCCGAGACTTTTAAGGATCTTTATCATGCTTTTAACGTCGGCAATATCGGGGCAATTTTTTATAACCACGTCTTCGTCGGTTAAAATCGCCCCCGCAAGCATAGGCAAAACGGCATTTTTTGCACTTTCGATATTTATTTTTCCGTCTAACCTGTTTCCGCCGATAATTTCGTATTTTTCCATAGTTTTCCCCTGTGATTTGATAATTTATTCTATGGAAAATACGAACAAAAAGTTAATTTTTATTTTTAGAAATATTATAAAGAATTCCCATCTCCGCCATAAATATGATTATCGACGTGTTTCCGCTAGATACCAGCGGCAAAGGAAGACCCGTCGGCGGGATACTTCCGGTTACCACGAGCGCGTTCACAACGACCTGAATTCCGAAGATCATCGTTATTCCGATCGCAAGAATAAAACCGAAAAGATTTTTTGATTTAGAAGCGGTTTTCAGCCCGCGATAGATAATAAAGCCGAGAAGTAGAAAGAAGAACAGCAGACCTATAAACCCTATCTCTTCACCTATCACCGAAAGAATAAAATCAGACTCGGCAAACGGCAAGAAGGCATATTTCTGCCTTGAATTAAAAAGTCCCACACCGAACCAACCGCCGGAGCCCAAAGCGTAAAGCGATTGCAAAAGTTGATAACCTTCTCCCTTCGGGTTTGACCACGGATTGATAAAAGCGGCAAGTCTTTTTAAGCGATACGGCTCTATAATTATCAGCAAAACGCCCGCGATTATTGCGGGAACGATTAAAAAAACAAAGTGTTTTATTCTCATACCCGCGGCAAAAAGCATTGTTATCATTAAAAGCGCAACGCATACGGTGATAGACATATTCGGCTCTAAAATGATAAGTCCGCAAATCAAAAGACCGAAAAAAAGAACGGGCAATATCCCCTTAAACGTGTGCATCTTTTCAGGCATATTAGAAAAGTAAGTCGCGGAAAAGAGAATAAGTGCGAACTTTGCGATCTCCGACGGCTGAATAGTAAAACCGCCGAAGCCTATCCATCTTCTAGCCCCGTAATTTTCCACACCGATACCGGGGATAAAGACTAAAACGAGCAAAATAATGGAAATAACCGAAACGTATGGCGTAAGTTTTTTAAGTTTATTAAAGTCTATTAAGCAAGTTGCGGTCATCGCGATTAAGCCGAGCGCTATTCCTATCAATTGCTTTTTAACGAAATAATAAGCGTCGTTATAAGTCGCAAAAGCCGAATAATTGCTTGCCGAATATATAAATACCGTTCCTATTAAAGACAATAAAATCACAGCGATTATCAACGCATAATCGCCGTGATTTTTATTAGATTTTACGTTATATGTAAGCGATAGAGTTTTCACGATAGAGATTCCACTATTTCACAGAATTTTTCGCCGCGCTCTTCGTATCCCGAAAAGGCGTCGAAACTTGCGCATGCGGGGCTAAGCAGAACGCTTTCCCCTTCGCTAGCCAAAAGCGACGCTATTTGAACCGCCGATGAAAAATCGGGAGTTACGGTAAAGTTCACGTAGCCGATTTTACCTGCGGCGGAAAGCATATTAAACCTTGAAGAGCCCGTTATTACGGTATGTTTTACGTTGCTGCTTTTTATTTTTTCAAACAGTTTTTCGTAATTTTCACCCTTTTCGCTTCCGCCCAAAATCAACACGGTAGGTCTATCCATACTATCAATCGCGGTGATTGCGGACGCGGTGTTGGTGGACTTGGAGTCGTTAAAATATTTTACGCCGCTAACTTCTTTAATAAGTTCTATGCGGTGTTTAACCCCCTTAAACTCTTTAAGCGCAAAGTTTATTAAATTTGTCGGAACTTTTAAAAGTTTACATACCGCTATCGCATAAAGAGCGTTATATACGTTATGATCGCCTTTAAGCGGAATTTCGTCTCTATCTATCACGTATTCGCCATTATAATAGAGTTTTCCGTCTTCTTCGTAACTTCCGTCGACTTTCTCTTTTATGGAAACGAAAATGGTTTTTGCCCTTAGCCCTTCCGCAAAACCTTTAACTATTTCATCGTCGAAATTCAAAACGGCGTATTCGCTTTCTTTTAAGTTGCTTAAAATCCGTTTTTTCAAAAAGACGTAGTTTTCAAATGAATAATGCCTTTCCAAGTGGTCGGGCGATACGTTGGTAACGCACGCTATATGCGGCGTAAACGTGCTTACGCTCTCTAACTGGAAACTTGAAACTTCGGTGATAAAAACCGTTTCCTTATCTACTTCATCTAAAACTGACGTTATGGGAACGCCGATATTGCCCACGAGTTTATCTTTTACTCCCGCGCCTTTTAATATAGCGTCTATAAGCGAACAGGTGGTTGTTTTACCATTTGTTCCCGTAACGCCGACGATAACCGGATAAAAACTTAAAAAGCCGAGTTCGAGTTCGCCGATGATCCGCTTTTTAAGATTTTTTGCTTTTACCGCAAGATCGAAGTTTATGGGAACGCCGGGGCTTATCACTACCACGTCTATTTCCGATAAAATCCTATCGGCGTTTTCCCTTTCACACCTTATCGCGCCGAGAGATAAAAGCCTTTCTATCGCCTCGTTTACTTTCGGAATTTTAACGTCTTCGTAAATATAGCAAACAGCGCCCTTTTTAAGCAAAAATTCCGTTGCCGCGCTACCGCTTTTGCTTACACCGAGAACTAAAAATTTTTGATTTACAATATCCATTTTTTCCTCACAAATAAAAAAGCGTGCAAGTAAGCCCCAAAACAAAGGTTATAAGCGAATAGCAATATGCTATCTTCGTTTCGGAATACCCCTTCATTTGAAAATGATGATGAAGGGGAGCCATCAAAAAAATTCGCTTTTTGGTCCTTTTGAAATGAGCGACCTGCAATATTACTGATATGCTGGACAAAACGAACATTATGCCTATTATCGGAATAAAAAAACTGTTTGAAGAAAATATACTTATCGCACCGATAAATCCGCCGAGAGAAAGAGATCCTGTGTCCCCCATGAATATCTTCGCCTTGCTTACGTTAAAAATCAAAAAGCCGGATATTCCGCCTATAAGGCAGAACGAAAGAAGTATTAAACTTTCGTATTCGCTCGGAAAAATCAAAGAAAAGGTTTGTATCTGTAAAAATATTATAACGGAAATAAATATAAGATACACCACCGAAACGCCGCCGGCAAGTCCATCAAGCCCGTCCGTCAAATTCACGCTGTTGGTGATTGCGAGAAATATTAATGCGACAAGCGGAATAGTAAACCAGCCGATATTAACGGAAGTTTTAGAAAACGGAACGAAAAAGTCCGTTATCCCGTTCACGTATGCAAAAACGCCAGCAAAAACGGCAATAAGCGTTTGAAATATTATCTTCTGATAGGGCTTTAACCCTTCGTTTCTTGATAGTTTTATCTTAATAAAATCGTCTAAAAATCCTACGAGCATATACGCTATTCCGATAGTTAGCGAAACTATCGCAAGTCTATTATTTACCCCTGCAAAAATAAGGTAGATCACCGACGCGGAAGTAATAAAAAACAGTCCGCCCATAGTGGGCGTGCCGCTTTTTTCTTTGTGTGTTTCAACGTATTTTAAAATGGGTTGTCCCGCTTTTATTCTTTTTAATATAGGTATTGCGATAAGCCCTAAAATAAATGAAAGAACAAGCGAGCAAAGCATCGCTAAAATATAGTATTTCAAAATTATAAAATTCCTTTGCTTAAAATCAATTCTTTAACCGTATCTTTGTCGTTATAAACGTGTTTTATACCGAGTATTTCCTGATATTTTTCCGCACCCTTTCCCGCAATAAGAATCGTATCGTTTTCGTTCGCGTAATTTAGCGCATACTCTATCGCTTCGACTCGGTCTTGCACTAAAACATAATTTTTATTTACCGATAAAATCCCCTTTTCTATTTCTGATATTATCTCCATAGGATCTTCAAACCGCGGATTATCAGAAGTGATAACCGTAAAGTCTGCAATCTCTCCGCTGATTTTTCCCATTTTGGCGCGCTTATCCTTATCCCTATTGCCGCCGCAACCGAAAACGCAGATAAGCCTTCCGCTACAAATATTTTTAAGAGACCTTAAAACCTTTTCAAGCCCGTCTGGCGTGTGGGCGTAATCTAAAAACACGGTAAATTTGCCGCTATATATCTTTTCAAGTCTTCCGTCAACGCCGGTAACCCCTTCGATAGTTTTAACCGCTTCCGTCGGCTTTACGCCGAGAAGCGCGGCGGCAGTTGCCGCTGCCATTTCGTTATACACGTTAAAAATGCCGCAAAGATTGCTTTTTACCGTAAAAACGCAGTCGAACAGGTTTAATATATAAGCGGTAGAACCTTCCGTTTCTTCTATATCTATCGCAAACACGTCCGCAGGGTTATTTATACCGTAACTTATAGCTTTTTTTCGCTCGTTTAATATTTCTATCCCCATAGGATCGTCGCTGTTAACAACGGCGATTTTGCACATTTTTTCGGAAAAAAGTTTCTTTTTTGCCAACTTATAACTTTCCATATCCTTAAAAAAGTCAAGGTGATCTTGGGTGAAGTTGGTAAAAACGGCCACGTCGAACACTATGCCTTCAAGTTTGCTTAAATAAAGCGCGTGGGCGGACGCTTCCATTACAGCAACCTTTACTCCAAGGTTTACCATATCGGCAAAAATTTTATGAAGCGTTAACGGATCGGGCGTGGTCAAAGTGGGCTCTATAAACTTATCTTTATATCTCGTGCCTATCGTTCCTATCACCCCACACTCTATCTTGGCGTCGTCAAAAATCTTTTTTAAGATCTGGCAAGTCGTAGTTTTTCCGTTTGTTCCCGTAACTGCTATAAGTTTAAGTTTTTTATGCGCGTTTCCGTAGAACTCGGCGGCAATAACGCTCATTGCCTTTCTTGAACTTTCGACGATTATCTGCGGCAAAGACGTATCTACTTCCCTTTCGGATATTATAGCCGCCGCGCCGTATTTTTCGGCTTGTTTAACGTAGTTATGTCCGTCTCCGTTTTGCCCCGATATGCAGATAAACAGCGAATTTTCGGTAACCGAATTGCTATCGAATTTCACGCTTTTAATCTCTACGTCCGAAAAATTTACCGTGCTTTTAACTTCTACGTTTTTGATCAAATCTTTAAGTTTCATACCCGTCTCCGATATCTTTTATAAATAGGTATGAATATGGTATATAATATATAGCGAAAGTTATTATTAAGTTAGGTCGAAATTTGTCCGATAATGACTTTTGCGGCTTTTATATTGCATTAAAAAAAAATTTTAAAAACCGTCTTAAAACCGTTGACAAGGGTTTTCACTATTGTTATAATCAAAACATAAACCGTTGATACGGAGTAGTAACTGATTTTATTGCGTCAAGAGAGTTTCGGGTTGGTGGAACGGAACCGCAATATTTTAGCGAATGGACCGTTGAGGGCAACCGAAAAGATTTTTCTTAGTAGTAGTTGACGGGTTGCGACCGTTAAAACGCAAAGCGCATGATAGTGCGTAAAGTGAACGATTTATCGTTAATTTGGGTGGCACCGCGTGATACACGTCCCGAAGGCAAATTCTTTTTGCTTTCGGGTTTTTTATTTAGGAGCTAATATGGAAAAATTCGGCATAAAACTTCATAAACGATGGCGGGCGTTTCGCTTAACCGTTAACGATATAAATTTATTTTAATTAAAAGGAGAATCATTATGAGTAAAGAAAAAATACCCTATAAAACATATTTAGAAGAAAACGAAATGCCCAAATGTTGGTATAACGTTCGGGCGGATATGAAAGTTAAACCCGCTCCCCTTCTTAATCCCGCAACGCTTAAACCGGCAACTATCGACGAACTTTCAGCGGTTTTTTGCCGCGAACTTGCCGAGCAAGAACTTAATAATACTGACGCTTATATCGAAATTCCCGAAGAGATTCGCGAATTTTATAAAATGTATCGTCCGTCTCCCCTTGTCAGAGCATATTGCCTTGAAAAAAAACTCGGCACTCCCGCGCATATTTACTATAAATTCGAAGGCAACAACACTTCCGGCAGCCATAAACTAAACAGCGCGATTGCGCAGGCATACTACGCTAAAAAACAAGGTCTTACCGGCGTTACCACCGAAACGGGCGCAGGTCAATGGGGCACGGCGCTCTCTATGGCTTGTTCTTACTTTGACTTAAAGTGCGACGTTTATATGGTCAAAGTTTCTTACGAACAAAAACCTTTCCGTAGAGAAGTTATGAGAACTTACGGCGCAAACGTTACCCCTTCCCCTTCTATGACTACCGAAATCGGTAAAAAAATCAACGCCGAATTCCCCGGAACTACGGGTTCGCTCGGTTGCGCTATATCAGAAGCGGTTGAAAAGGCGGTTTCTACCCCAAATACCAGATACGTTTTGGGCTCTGTGTTAAATCAGGTTTTATTGCACCAGTCGGTTATAGGGCTTGAAACTTTAAGCGCGCTTAAAAAACTCGGCGTTAAGGCAGACGTTATAATAGGCTGTGCCGGCGGTGGTTCTAACCTTGGCGGGCTTATCTCTCCGTTCGTCGGCGAAATGCTCCGCGGCGAAAATGAATACGATATTATAGCGGTTGAGCCTGCGTCTTGCCCGTCCCTTACCCGCGGAAAATATGCGTATGACTTCTGCGATACCGGTAAAGTTTGCCCGCTCGCAAAAATGTATACTTTGGGTTCTTCGTTTATTCCGTCGGCAAACCACGCGGGTGGACTACGCTATCACGGTATGAGTTCGATCGTTTCCGAACTTTACGATCAAGGCTATATAAGAGCGACTTCCGTCGAACAGACCGATGTATTTAAAGCGGCTGAAACGTTCGCAAGGGTTGAAGGTATTCTCCCCGCTCCCGAAAGCAGCCACGCAATAAAGGTCGCAATCGACGAAGCTTTAAAGTGCAAAGAAACTGGAGAGGCGAAAAACATCGTATTCGGGCTTACCGGCACGGGATACTTCGATATGGTTGCTTACCAAAAGTATAACGACGGCGATATGGCAGACTATATCCCCACCGACGAAGAAATCGCAAAATGTTTATCCAAACTCCCCGTTCAACCTGAATAATAATTAAAAAATATAGAAAAAAAGGCGCCGCTCGGCGCCTTTTTTGGGTTTTATCTGATAATCTTTTTAAGGTTTTTCAATATTTTACTTTTTTTATTTAGCTTATAGCCCAAATAGTCGGTGTTATTCCATCGGTATCAAAGTGCCAATAGTTGCCGCTATCAATAGGCTTTGTTTCGCTATAATAATATAATGTAACTGACGACACATCTACCATATCAATTCCGTTGATTTCACTCCAATCCACACTCGTTCCTTTATAATAAACATTATTAAGCGAAAATGAAAGAGTAAAAAATATGCCTCGTCCCACGCTTTTTATACTATTAGGAATTATTAGGCTATTAAGGTTACCATATACCAAAGCACTACTATAAATCACTTTCGTATTATCATTTATGGCGATAGAGTTAGGTGTTGATGAGACATGATGCAATACTAAATAATGATTTTCTTTATTACCTAAATAATATGCGTTCTCGTATTCTTTATATTGTAAATTATTACAACACTCGAACGCACCGCTTCCTATACTCGTTATACTATTAGGAATTGATATATTCGTTAATGATACAAAGCCTGCAAACGCATATGAATTTATTTTTGTTGCAGCAGTTATATTTGCTTCAGTAACTAACTCATCATTTATATATAATTTACCTTTGCCACCATAATTATAAGTCGCCGCAATAGGATTTGCATGAAAATCAACAAAAATAATTTCACACCAATTGTCTATCGTTCCAAAATAATTTATTTTTGTTAAATTATTGCAACCATAGAATGCGGATTCTCCTATGCTGGTCACACTTTTCGGAATACTAATGCTTGTAAGCGAAGTGCAATCTTCAAAAGCATACCTTCCTATACTTATAACAGCTTTTCCATTATAAGTTGATGGAATAACGATACTTTCAAGATATTTTGCTTTCCCCACTGTTACAGCATATGTGCCGTTTTGCAAAAGATTAAAATCCAACCCTTGTGGATCTTCGTCAGGATCACCATGTTCACCTTTGTCTCCCTTCTCTCCTTTTTGCCAATTCAAAAAATCTTCTTCTGTTCCCGTATATCCGTTATCGAGCCATATTTCGTAAGCGGACTTTCCAGGATCACCGCAGGCGGTTAGCCCTACTATGCAGAAAAGCAAGGTTACGCATAAAATAATTAAAGTTAAAAGTTTGCGTTTCATAAAAAAATCTCCGTTTTTGTATTTTTGCACCTATATAGGTGCATAATTATTTTAACAAACAAATATAATGAAGTCAATAATTTTGCACTTATTTAAGAACAAAAGGATATTATGAACGCGAAGATAGAAAAAGCGGTTGGAAACAACATAAAACTTTTGCGGGAAAAGGCTGGATTTACACAAGAATATCTTGCCACGCA
>CACXGN010000015.1 GCA_902767225.1 uncultured Eubacteriales bacterium
CGCACAGCCTATAAATGCATGTTCGCCGATCGTGGTTACGCTTTCCGGAATAATCACGGTTTTAATAGTGGTCTGATATGCGAACGCATAATCTTTGATTTCGGTTATGCCGGAAATCGTCAAAGTCGTGACTGCGGAATTACCTATATAAAGTGTTCTGCCTTCCGCCATCACGTTAGACAGTCCGCTTATCTTAGCCCATTGATTTACTGTTCCCAAATAGTAAATTCCTGTAAGTGCCGTGCAGCCGCTAAATGCATTTTCTCCTATCGAAGTTACGCCCGCTGGAATAGTTATCTTTGTAAGTGCGCTTGCTCCCATAAGCGCGCCATCTCCTATCGTCGTGATCGAAGTCGGCAAGGTTACCTGCGTTAATGCGGTTGCCCCGCTAAGAGCGTTTGCGGGAATTTCCGTTCCGCTGTTAACGGTAAGAGTTACAAGCGAAGTTCCTTTAACGTATCCGATAAATTCCGCGGGAACGGTAGCCGTTTCGATCGCACAGCCTATAAATGCGTGTTCACCGATCGTGGTTACGCTTGCTGGGATAGTTATCGTCTTAATGCCCGTCTGATATGCGAACGCATAGTCTTTTATCTCGGTTATTCCTGAAATCATTACGGAAGCAGGCGCGGAATTATTGATGTAAAGCGTTCTGCCTTCCGACATTACGTTAGATAGTCCGCTTATCTTAGACCATTGATTTGCCGTTCCTATGAAGTAAATTCCGGTAAGCGCCGTGCAGCCGTTAAATGCGTGTTCACCGATAGTTTCTAACGTATTAGGTAATGTTATCTTTGTGAGTGCGGTTGCTCCCATAAGCGCGCCTGCGGGAATTTCCGTTCCGCCGCTTATGGTAAGAGTTTTAAGCGAAATTCCGTTAACGTATCCCGCTTTTTCCGCAGCCACCGTCGCCGTTTCGATCGCGCAGCCTTTGAACGCGTTAGCGCCGATCGTGGTTACGGTTGCGGGGATGGTTACGGTCTTAATACCGGTTTGATATGCGAACGCGTAGTCTTTAATTTCGGTTACGCCTTGCAAGTCAAGCGAGGTGATCGCTTTGTCGTTTTCTACGTAAAGCGTTCTTCCTTCCGCCATCACGTTAGAAAGTCCCTCTATCTTAGCCCAGTCTTTTGTGGTTCCTTCGTAGTAAACGGAAGTGAGCGCCGTGCAGCCACTAAACGCGTCTGTTCCGATAGCGGTTACGCTTAATGGAATATATATTCTGTTTAGTTCTGCAAGACCATTAAACGCGTTTGCGGGGATTTCCGTTCCGCCGTTTAAGGTTACGTTTTTAAGCGAACTATTCTTTATAGAAGAAACGTGTGATGCGGAAACCGTTGCCGTTTCGATCGCACATCCTGCGAACGCGGAAGTCGCTATCGATTGAACGGTGCTTGGAATAACTATCGTCTTTAACGCCGCGCAATCTTTAAATGCGCCCGCGCCGATACTTTCAACGCCGGACATTATGGTTACTTTTGCAAGGTCGTTACAGCCGACAAACGCATTGCCGCCGATAGCTTTTACGTTCGCGGGAATAGTTATTTCGGTAATGGTTTTATCCGTAACGCCGGTAAGGATTGCGTTTTCGTCTATGATAAGAACGCTGGTGTTAACAGCAACCGCTCTTATCTCCATATTCGCATCAACTTCAAACGCAGGGAAGGTCAAGTCGATTGTTTTAAACGTGCCGTTTACATACCAGCCGTTCCACTCTACGGTTTCGCTAAGCAACGTTGCGGTTACGGCATCGACTTGATATCCGTATCTGAAAGTTTCTGTAAATATATTATCCAACGAAACGCCCGAGCCGTCTATATCTACCGATACGGTGAACACAGCTCTATCGTAATAAACGGCAAGTTCTAAGCCGGTGGTTCCGATCTCTCCGCTGGTTTTCGATTTTTCATTATTTATCGTAAAGTATGTTCCGTAATCTACGATTTCAGCTTCCACCGTTTCGCCCATAGCACCGGGTAAATCTTTATCCGTGCGAACCAAAGTATAGTCGTCGCCAGCGACGTCTTGCTGATAGTATTTTACGGTATATCCGATCGCGTCCGCTTTCCAAACCGCGGTTATAGTAACAGATTCTTCAGCGGTGAACGTGTAAGTTAAAGCATATTCTTTTGCTTCTTCGCCAACGAACCAACCTTCGAAAGTATAACCTTCTAAGTTTTCTGCGGTCAGGGCAACTTCTTTGCCGTAACGGTATTCGCCACCGCCGAAGCAAGAGCCGCTTTCAACACTCTTGTTAACGGTTACGGTATAAACTTCTCTATCGTATTTAACTTCGAGAACAAGACTGCCGTCGCCCGCAATATTGCCGGAAAGGGTGCTTGCCGCCGTGTTTAGCGTAAAGTGATCGTAGTTTTTGACTACGGCTTCTACGTTTTCACCAGTTGCGCCGTAAAGGGTATCGGAATAAGTAAGATCGTATTCGTCCCCCTCGACTTTCTGCTGATAATATTTTACCGTATACTTCGTGTCTGTGTTGGCAGACCAAGTTGCTCTTGCCGTGGAATTCTTTTCTGCCTTAAACGTATAAGTTAACGAGAAGGTAACTAATTTATCGTCTATAAACCAACCGTCGAAGGTGTAACCTTCCACGTCTTCCGCCGTCACGGTTATCGCTGCGCCGTAAACGTATTCGCCGCCGCCGGAACAAGATCCGCTTTCAAGGTTCTTTTCAAGCGATACGGTATAAACTTCTCTATCGTATTTAACTTCGAGAACAAGACTGCCGTTACCCGCGATCGTTCCCGCAAGTTTGCTTTCGCTTTCGTTTACAGCAAAGTGCATTAACGGGCGAACTTCGGCGGTTGCCGTTTCGCCTGTCGTACCGTAATGGGTTTCCGTGCGGACAAGTTCATAACCGTTAGCTACAAGGCTTTGCTGATAATATTTAACCGTATACGCGGTATTGTTTTTCGGCGTCCACACAGCCGTAACGTCGGTATTGCCCGTAATATTTTCATAAGAAACGTCAAATGTTAACGAGTAGCCGTCCTTTTTATATACGGGAGCAACTGCGCTGTCTTCATATTTAACTTGCTGTGTTTCTTCACCCGAAACCTTCTCTCCGCCGTTGCCGTTAAAGGTTACGGTGTATTTATCTCTGTTATAATAAAGTTTAAGAACAAGACTGCCGTCACCCGCAATCTCGCCTTCGGTAACGCTGCCGCTTTCCGTAAACGTAAAGTGCTCTATGGTTTTAGGCGTTTCTGAAGCGATCGTATCCGTCGTTCCGTGGCGCGTTTCGGAAGAAACAAGCGCGTATAAATCGTTTTCTACGTTCTGTAAATAGTATTCTACTTTATAAGGAGTGTTGGTATTCGCCGTCCAAATCGCCGTTATCTCGGTATTTTCCGAAACGTTGGAAAGTTCTTTATCCCAAGAGTTGCTGTAACCCGCTTTTTTGTATACGGGAGCAACTGCGCTGCCCTCGTATTTCACTTGCTGGGTTTCTTCACCCGAAACCTTCTCTCCGCCGTTGCCGTTAAAGGTCACGGTGTATTTGTCTCTATTATAATAAAGTTTAAGAACAAGACTGCCGTCGCCCGCAATATTGCCGGAAGCTTCTTCGTTTACGGCAGTAAAGTGCTCGAACGTTTTGGCGTGCGCCGTTACCGAAGTATCTATCGTTCCGGTAAGGCTTTCGGTGCTTGCTTCGTCAATCGTATAATTATCGTCGTTGACGTTTTGCAAGTAGTGTTCTACTTTATAGGGAATTTCGCTTTCCGGCGTCCATTTTGCCGTAATCGTTATATCTTCGGTGATGGGCGTAGCAAAGTTGAAGTTCCACGAAAGAACGTATCCCGCTCTTTCGGAAGTGGGTTCGGTCGCTTTTTTGCCTTCTTCGACGAGTTGATCTTTAACGGGGCTACCCCCTTTCGCGTCGAATTTAACCCTGAACATCTTGTTACGGTAAACGTTTACCGTATACGTCGTAGAATTTAAGCCGTTCCCCGACGTTACGATTATATAAGCGATATTGTCGCCCTCTTCTAACGTGAGCAACTTGTTTTCGATAACTTCGTTTCCGTCAAGGTCGAGGCTTAGTATCCAGCCCGCACCTTCGCTCACTTCTACCGTTTTATCGGCAAAAGAAAAACTTTCTGTGGCGTTGGAAACGCCCGCGCTGACTTTTTTGGTTTCTTCTACAACCGTCATGCCGGATATAGAAACAAGGCTCGATCCTTCAAATTCGGAAGTTTTTGCCGTCCACTTACTATAAACCGAAAGATCTGCGTCAAGGGTTTTGTCCACAAGATATTGTGCCGTGAACTCTTTTTCAAAAGTTCCGTCGTCAACGAACCAACCGTCAAACGTATAGTTCGGCTTAACGGGATCTTCTGGAAGTTCTATTTCTTCGTTCCCACTTGAAGAAACGGTGGCATAAACCTTTCCGTCTATCATAAATTTGATAGAATAGCCGCTTTCACCGCATGCAACAAGCCCGAACGAGCCGAATATTATCGACACGGCAAGCAGCAAAATCATCACAAGTTTTCTTTTCATATTCCCTCCTAAACGGAAAACGATATTCACTCATAATTATTTTAACAAATAAACCGCTTTAAGTCAATAGGCAAATTTATACAATTATGTTAGGTATATATAATATATATAAATAAATCAATATAAAATGTTGATCGCGTCGGTTTTAAGTGTTTTTTAAAAAGTAAACAAAAAAGCGCCAAGAAAAACTTGACGCTTTTGGTTTTGATAAACAAATTATCTCTTCGAGAACTGAGGAGCACGACGAGCCTTTTTAAGACCGTATTTCTTTCTTTCCTTCATTCTGGAATCTCTGGTTAAAAAGCCTGCTTTTTTAAGAGCCGCTCTGGTTTCGGGTTCGGCAACTAAAAGTGCGCGGGAAATTCCGTGACGGATAGCGCCCGCCTGACCGGTAAGACCGCCGCCGACAACGTTAACGCAAACGTCATACTTTGCCGAAGTTTCGGTGAGTTCTAAGGGTTGACGAACGATGAATTTCAAGGTGTCAAGTCCGAAGTAGTCGTTAAGATCTTTTCCGTTAACGGTAATGTTTCCGTCACCGGCGGGAAGAAGACGAACTCTGGCGATTGCCTTTTTACGTCTGCCAGTTCCCCAATATTGAACTTTCTTTTTGGTAGTGGTTTTTGCCATTTTAACACCTCTTAAAACAATTTAAGCGTTTCGGGCTTTTGAGCCTGATGATTGTGTTCGGGTCCTTTATAGACCTTTAACTTGTTGATCATTTTTCTGCCGAGACGGTTTTTGGGAAGCATTCCTTCAACCGCTTTATAAACGGCGAAATCGGACTTAGTTTCAAGTAAGGTTTTATACTGAATTTCTTTAAGTCCGCCGATGTGACCGGTATGATATTTGTAAAATTTCTTTTCGAGTTTTTTACCCGTTAAAACTACTTTGTCGCAATTTACTACTATTACGAAGTCGCCCGTGTCGACGTTAGGCGTAAAGGTGGGTTTGTTTTTACCGCGAAGAATAGCGGCAACCTTAGAAGCAAGGCGACCGAGCGCCACGCCTTCGGCATCAACTACATACCACTTTCTGACTACGTCTTTTTCGTGAGCCATATAAGTTTTCATAGAATTCTCCTGTTTTCGTTAATAAAGTTTATTCGGGTTCGCATGCGGCCGATCACGACTCGTCCGCGAAAGAGGGCTAATCTTTCAAAGATGCGAATTTCTCCTTATAAACGCTTTAATATAATAATTTATAGCGGGCTTAAAAGTCAAGCGTTTTTTGGATTTTTTTAGTATTTTTCGTTCGTTTTTTAATATTTTTTAAAAAAATTTATCGCTCGACACTATATATTGTATCGAGCGAATTTATTAACACAATTTTTATTTTCCGTAAACTACGCAATCTAAGCACAATCCGTTTGCGGGCAAGGTCTTTCCGCCGAGACTTCTATTCTTTTCGGAAAGCATATCCGCAAGTTCTTTTTCGGTCATTTTATCAAGCCCGATCTTTATAAGCGTGCCGACGATTATTCTGACCATATTATATAAAAATCCGTTTCCGCAAATTTTAAATACCGTTTTATCCGCGGAATTTATTATTTTTATGGAATAAACCGTTCTAACGGTGGTTTTCGCCCCGCTTTTGCTTGCGCAAAAACTCTTAAAATCGTGCTTTCCGCAGATAAGTTTCGCAGCCGATCTCATCTTGTTTATATCTGGGCGCTCCGCCATGCGGTAGGCGTATCGCTCTTTAAGCGGAGACGGGGTTTCGTCATAATATACGGTATAAGAATAAGTCTTTTTTTTCGCGCTTTTTCTTGCGTTAAAATCGCAAGATACCGCCTCGCTTTTTTTAACTTTTATATCCGGCGGCAAAACCGTGTTCAGCGCGAAAGAAAATTTTTCGGCGGGGATAGAACCTTCGGTATCGAAGTGGGCTACTTGCCCCTTGGCGTGAACGCCCGCGTCTGTCCTTCCGCTACCCGTTATTTTTACGTTTTCGCCGGTAACTTTATATATTGCTTCTTCAATGACCTGTTGAACGGATATTCCGTTTATCTGCCTTTGCCAACCGCAATAAGAAGTTCCGTCGTATTCAACGGTGATTTTAACTCTCATCTTTTCACCTTAAACCGCGAGAACGACGTAAAATTTATTTAAGAAAACCACACCCACGATAAGCCCGGCAACAACGACCGCGCCGATAATATCGCGATAGGTAATTTTAAGTTTTTTATATCTCGTTCTCTGTTTGCTCCCGCCGTAGCACCTTGCGTCCATAGCGTCGGCAAGTTCGTCCGCGCGACGGAAAGAGCTTATCAAAAGCGGGATAAGGACGGGGATAAGCGCCTTTGCCCTTTTAAATATATTGCCGCTCTCGAAATTTGCACCCCTTGCTTTTTGCGCCTTTATTATTCTGTCCGTTTCGCCCAAAAGCGTAGGGATAAACCTAAGTGCGATACTCATTATAAGCGCGAACTCATGAACGGGGAACTTTATGAATTTTAACGGATACATAAGGCTCTCTATTCCGTCGGCAAGTTCCACGGGAGAAGTTGTAAGCGTCAAAAGAGACGCGCCCAAAACGATAAGGGTTATTCTTGCGGTTATATACCCCGCGTTCAAAAGCCCGTAATCGGTGATCTTTATCACCCAGAACTCGGTTAAAACGTTACCTTGCCTATTGAAAAATATTTGAAGGACTGCCGAGAATAAAACGATAAATAAAATCGCCTTAATACTCTTTAATACCCTTAAAAATGGGACTTTGGCGACCGCGGTTACCACCGCCACGAAAATAAGGCAGGCGGCAAACCCCAAAAAGTGAAAGGGCGTTACCAAAAAAACGCCGACGATATACGCGATAGTGGCGAGAATTTTTATACGCGGATCCATATTATGAACGAAGGATTTTGCGGGATAATATTGCCCGAAAGTTACGTCTTTCATGCATTATCCCCCTTTTTTATAAGGACTTTTGCGGCATTATTTATAAAATCTTCTTCGGTAAGGTCGCTTGAAATTTCAACCCCCGCCTTTTTAAGTTCGTTTTCTAAATATGCGGTTACAGGAAGTTCGAGCCCTAAGCCTTCTACGGCGGCAGCGTCCGAAAAAATCTCTTTCGGCGAGCCCACTTTATATATTCCGCCATTACTAAATACCGCCGCCCTATTGCAGTATTCGGAGACGAGATTCATATCGTGCGATACAATCACTATCGTTTTAACGAAAGAGCCGTGAACTTTTTTTAATAGGCTTAAAAAGTCTTTTTTGCCTTGCGGATCGAGTCCCGCCGCCGGCTCGTCTAAAATAAGCACTTCGGGTTCGGATACCAAAACGCCGGCTATCGCTATTCTTCTCTTTTGCCCGCCCGAAAATTCAAACGGCGACCTATCCTTAATTCTTTTATAGTCGAGCCCTACGAGTTCAATCGCCTTTTTAACTTTTTCTTCTCTTTCTTTTTCAGATAGATTCGGGAAAAAGTTTTTAAGTCCGAAAGCCACGTCGTCTCGCACGGTTTCGGCGAAAAGTTGATATTCGGGGTATTGAAAAACCATACCCGTTTTTGCCCGTAGCGATTTAAAATCGCACTTTTTGTCCGTAAGGTCAAATTCGCCGACGGTTAGTTCGCCGCTTCCCTTTTGAACTTTTATAAGCCCGTTTATATGCTGAACGAAAGTGGACTTTCCGCTACCCGTATGCCCTACGATCGCGAAAAAATCCCCTTCTTCTATGGTCAGATTAACGTTCTTTAACGCCCGAACGGAAAAGTCTTTTGCTTTGGGGCTATACGTATAATTTAAATTTTTCGCTTCAATGCGCATAGTGCCTCCGCAAGGTCTTTTTCCGTGAAAATTTCACCCTTAATATCGACGCCTTTTTCTTTGAGTTTTTTTGCTATACGAGAAGCGAGCGGCGTTTCGAGCCCGAGTTTTTCCAGTTCGTCCGAACTGGCAAAAATCTCTTCCGGAGTGCCTTCCATCGCGATTTTTCCTTCGTTTAATACGATAACTCTATCCGCAAAGACCACTTCGTCCATATAGTGCGTAACGGTGATGACTGTCGTTTTTTCTTCTTCGTTTAACTTTTTAACGACCGAAAGGACTTCTTTTCTGCCCTTAGGGTCAAGCATGGCGGTAGATTCGTCTAAAATAATAACTTCGGGTTTAAGCGCCAAAACGCCGGCTATCGCTATCCTTTGCTTTTGCCCGCCCGAAAGCCTTTCGGGGGAAGATTTTCTGAAATTTTCCATACCGACGGCTTTTAACGCGTAATCTATTCTTTCGCCTATTTCGGCACGGTTTACGCCCAGATTTTCGGGACCGAAAGCCACGTCGTCTTCAACGATGGAAGCGACGAGTTGGTTGTCCGGATTTTGGAAGACCACGCCCACTCTTTTCCTTATTTCAAAAAGACTTTTTTTATCGTCTGACGAAAATCCGTCAACGGTGATCTTTCCCGAATCCGGAAGTATAAGAGCGTTAAAGAGCCTTGCCAGAGTGGATTTTCCGCTGCCGTTATGACCTATCACGGCAAGATATTCGCCGCGATTAACACAAAGGGAAAGATTTTTTATGACGTTACGCTTTTTGTCGTATGAAAAGTTGACGTTTTCGGCTGTAATTATCGGCATTTTTCTCTCCCTTGAAGTTTTTTCTTTAAGATTATACCAAAACCGCGAAAATTTTACAAGCAAACTTTGCCCAGAGTAAAAATTCTTATGCCTATTTTAAAAATTTTTTCGGGTTTTTGGGTTGACTGACGGGATTATAAATTGTATAATATGTTAGGCTATTATTATAGTATTTAAATATCACGGAGGACTATATATGAAAAAAATGACTATCGACGGCAATACCGCCGCCAGCCACGTAGCTTACGCTTTCAGCGAAGTTGCCGCTATCTACCCGATAACGCCTTCTTCTCCTATGGCGGAAGTTGCCGATGAGTGGTCGGCTGCCGGAAGAGTGAACATGTTCGGACAAAAACTCCGCCTTGCGGAAATGCAGTCCGAAGCAGGTGCTGCGGGCGCGGTTCACGGCTCGCTTACCGCAGGTGCTCTTACCACTACTTACACCGCAAGCCAAGGCTTGCTCTTGATGATCCCGAATATGTATAAGATCGCGGGCGAACTTCTCCCCACGGTTTTCCACGTAAGCGCAAGAGCTCTTGCCGCTCACTCGCTTAACATCTTCGGCGACCATGCGGACGTTATGGCGTGCCGCCAGACGGGCTTTGCTATGCTCGCTTCCAACTCTGTTCAAGAAGTTATGGATTTAGCACTCGTCGCTCATCTTTCAACCTTAAAAGCGAAAGTTCCGTTCCTTCACTTCTTCGACGGTTTCAGAACCAGCCACGAAGTAAGTAAAATAGACGTTATCGACTACGAAGAAATGAAACCGTTAGTCGATATGAAAGATATCGAAGATTTCAGAAAACGCGCTCTTAACCCCGATCACCCCGTTCAACGCGGAACGGCGCAGAACTCCGACATCTACTTCCAGAACAGAGAAACGGCGAACAAGTATTACAACGCTACTCCCGCTATCGTTCAGGAAATGATGGATAAAGTTTCCGCTTTAACCGGCAGATCTTATCACCTTTTCGACTACGTAGGCGCTCCCGACGCGGAAAACGTTATCGTTCTTATGGGCAGCGGTGCGGACGCGGTTGAAGAAACTATCAACAAAATGAACAAAGAAGGTCACAACGTCGGACTTTTGAAAGTCAGACTTTATAGACCTTTCGCTATCGACGCATTTGTTAACGCGCTTCCGAAATCGGTTAAAAAGATCGCCGTTTTAGACAGAACGAAAGAAGCCGGATCTTTGGGCGAACCTTTATATCTTGACGTTTGCTCCGCTCTCCTTGAAAAGGGTATGACGGATATTAAAGTCGTCGGCGGAAGATACGGTCTCGGCAGCAAAGAATTCAATCCTTCGATGATCTTTGCGGTTTACAAAAACCTTGAACAGGCTGAACCTAAAAACCACTTCACCGTCGGTATCTATGACGATATAACCAACTCTTCGCTCGACTTCTCTTATAAATACGACGCCGCTCCCGAAGGAACGGTTTCCTGTAAGTTCTGGGGCTTGGGCTCTGACGGAACTGTCGGCGCGAACAAAAACTCCATTAAGATCATCGGCGACCATACCGATATGTATGCGCAAGGTTACTTCTTCTACGACTCTAAAAAGTCGGGCGGTATAACCGTTTCGCACTTGCGTTTCGGTAACACTCCGATTCAGTCGGCATATTTAATCGACTCGGCGGACTTCGTTCAATGTTCAAATCCTTCGTATATTACCCGTTACAATATGACGGGCGACATTAAAAAGAACGGCACGTTCTTATTCAACACCTCCGCTAAATCCGCGGAAGAGTTGGAATCCGTTCTTCCCGCGTCCGTTAAAAACGATATTGCGAACAAGAATATCAACCTTTACGTTATAGACGCTATAAAGATCGCTGCGGAATTAGGTCTTCGCGGAAGAACCAACACCATTTTGCAGTCGGCGTTCTTTAAGGTTGCAAACATTATCCCCTACGATCAGGCTGTTGACTTTATGAAAAAGATGGCTTATAAGTCCTTCGCTAAAAAGGGCGACGCTATCGTTCAGATGAACTACAACGCTATCGACTCGGCTGCGGCTAACCTTATCAAGATAGACGTTCCGGAATCTTGGAAAACCACGACCGAAGGCGCGCCCATGGCAAAAGTTGCGGACGACAAATACTTTAAAGATATCGTTCACCCGATACTCGTTTTAGAAGGCGACAAACTTCCTTCTTCGGCGTTCAGCGCAGACGGAACAGTTCCCACCGGAACGACCAAGTTCGAAAAACGCGGCGTTGCGGTTAACGTTCCTAAGTGGAACGCTGAAAAATGTATTCAATGTAACCAATGCGCGTTCGTATGCCCCCACGCTTGTATCCGCCCCGTAGTTGTTAAAGAAGGCGAAAACAAACCCGAATCTTTCACCACGAAGGCTATGACCGGAAACAAGGGCTTCGAATTCAGAATGCAGGTTTCCCCGCTCGACTGTATGGGCTGCGGAGTTTGTGCAGACATCTGCCCCGTAAACCAGAAAGCGCAAGCGGACGCGGTTAAGAACGCACCCGAAGGTGCTAAACCCGTCGTTGATAAATCCGCTCTCGCACTCAACATGGTTCCGTTCGGAACTATCGTTGACGACGAAACGGTCAACTATAACTTTGGCGAATCGGTTGAACAGATCGACGTTTCCGCTTGCCCCGGTTGCAAGATTTCTACGGTTAAAGGAAGTCAGTTCTCCAAACCGCTATTTGAATTCTCCGGCGCATGCGCAGGCTGCGGCGAAACTCCTTACGTTAAAGTTATTACCCAACTTTTCGGCGACAGAATGATCGTTGCAAACGCAACGGGCTGCTCTTCTATCTACGGCGGTTCCGCTCCGACTTGCCCCTATACCACTAATAAAGAAGGTAAGGGTCCCGCTTGGGCAAACTCGCTCTTTGAAGATAACGCCGAATTCGGTTACGGAATAAATCTTGCTTACGCGCAAAGACGTTCCGCACTTGCCGAAAAGATCGAAAAACTTGCCGAAAGCGCTAAATGCGAAGAAGTTAAATCTGCCGCAAACGACTGGCTTGCTAACCGCAAGAGCGCCGAAGGCAGCAAAGTCGCTTCCGCAAAACTTATCGAAGTTTTAGAAAATTGCGACGGACCTAAGTGCGATCTTACCGACTTAGTTGCAGATATTCTTAAAGATAAAGACTGTCTCGTTAAAAAGTCTATTTGGATCTTCGGCGGCGACGGCTGGGCATACGATATCGGCTACGGCGGACTCGATCACGTTCTTGCGATGGGCGAAGACGTTAACGTTTTAGTTCTCGACACCGAAGTTTACTCCAACACCGGCGGTCAGGCAAGTAAGTCCACTCCTACCGGTTCTGTCGCGAAGTTCGCTGCAGCAGGCAAGAGAACCAAGAAGAAAGACCTTGGTATGATGGCTATGTCTTACGGATACGTTTACGTTGCTCAATGCTCGATGGGATCTAATAAGCAACAACTTATTAACGCCCTTATCGAAGCCGAAAGTTATGACGGACCTTCGCTTATCATCGCGTATGCACCCTGTATCAACCACGGTATTAACATGATGAAGAGCCAAGAAGAAGAAAAGAAGGCTGTCGATTGCGGATACTGGCAACTTTATAGATACAACCCCGCGCTTATCGACGAAGGAAAGAACCCGTTCACTTTGGATAGCAAAGAACCGACCGGCGACTATAAATCCTTCTTGCTCGGCGAAACGAGATACGCGTCGCTTATGAAAGCGCGTCCCGATACCGCGGAAGAACTTTTCGCTAAAACCGAAAAAGACAGCAAGGAAAGACTTGCAACTTATAAAAAACTTGCGGATAAGTAATTATCCACTATAAAAAGGGCGGGAAATCCCGCCCTTTTTTAATTGCCGCTTTTTTGTTATTTTCACTATATATATTTATACTATATATATAATGTTCTGCAATTTTGCCGTTTTTGCTTTCCTTTTTTACCAATAATTATCTGCCGATTTTATTTTTTTAAACTTTTTAAAAAAATTTTTTAAAAACCCCTTAAAAACACTTTACAACGCTAAAAAGATAAAGTATAATACAATTACTTTATCAAAGTGAAGTGATAAAGTTAAAAAGTATTTGTTTTTAAGGAGATACAAAAATGAAAAAACTATTAACTCTTTTATTGACTGTGGTTTTAGCAGTAGCCGCGTGCATAGGATTAACCGCTTGCGGAAGCAAAAAAGTTCCGGACAGCGGAAAGATCGTTGTCGGCGTTACCGATTACGCGCCTATGGATTATCTTGAAAACGGCAAATGGGTTGGCTTTGACGCAGACCTTGCAAATAAAGTTTTCACCGATCTCGGATACACCGTTGAATTTAAGGAAATCGACTGGGATACTAAAATCGTTTCGTTAAACGCCGGAAACATCGACGTTATCTGGAACGGTATGACCGTTACCGACGAACTATTAAACAACGTTTTACTTTCAGACGTTTATCTTCAAAATCAACAGTATGCGGTAGTTAAAGAAAACGCGACCTTCAATCTTGAAACCAAAGCAGACCTTGCCGGCAAAAAAGTTGCCGTTGAAAGCGGATCCGCTGCGGAAGACGCTATGGAAGGCATCAACTGCACTTTAAGAAAACTTACCAACCAGAACTCCGCTATAATGGAAGTTGCCGCCGGAACTTCGGACGTTGCTATCGTTGACTACACTATGGCTAAAACCCTTACTTCCGTTGGCTCCGATTATTACGGAACTCTTAAAATGGTAGATCTCGGATTTGAAGTTGAAGAATTCGCTATCGCTTTTAGACAGTCCGATTCAAAACTTTGCTTTAACGTAAACAAGAAAATCAAAGAATTGAAAGCAACCGGATACGTTGAAACTCTTGCTGTTCTTTACGAAATCGAAAACCTTTTAGTTGACTGATAAATATGGACGTTACGCTTACATTACTGAGCGGATTTGGAATAACCTGCCTGTTATTTTTAATAACTTTGGTTTGTTCCCTTCCGTTAGGACTTCTAATCGCCTTCGGCAGCATGTCTCGCCTGAAGGCGATTTCAATCCCTATAAAGATAATAATTTGGATAATCAGAGGCACGCCGTTAATGTTGCAGGTCATGGTCGTTTTTTACGTTCCGGGCTTGCTATTCGGTTGGAGCGGTTTAGAGTGTTTGACAGCCGCTTCCATCGCGTTTATTATTAACTATTCTTGTTATTTTGCGGAAATATATAGAGGCGGTATTCAAAGCATCACCAAAGGTCAATACGAGGCAGGTCAAGTGCTTGGATTAAAGAAGACGCAGATCTTCTCTAAAATTATCCTTCTTCAAGTTATAAAACGCATCGTTCCGCCTATGAGCAACGAAATTATAACGCTCGTTAAAGATACTTCGCTTGCGAGAATTATCGCCGTGGAAGAAATTCTTTTCGTTGCGTTTAACAGATACGTTTCGGCGGGTATTATATGGCCGCTATTTTACAGCGGCGCGTTCTACCTGATATTCGTCGGCGTGCTTACTATTATCTTTAATAAGATAGAAAAAAAATTATCGTATTTTAGGACTTAATTATGTCGTATCTTGAAATTAAAAATTTCAATAAAACCTTTTCGGACGGCTTTCAGGTATTGAAAGATATTAACGTTACGGTAGAAAAGGGCGAAGTTTTATCTATAATAGGTTCTTCGGGTAGCGGTAAAACCACGCTGCTTCGCTGTATCAACTTTTTGGAAACTACGGATAGCGGAACTATGGTTTTAGACGGCGAACTTTTGATCGACGGAAACATTAAAAACGAAAAAGAAAGCGCTCTGCGTGAAAAGCGGTTAAACTTCGGACTGGTTTTTCAGTCTTTTAACCTTTTTCCGCAATACACGGTGTTTAAAAATCTGACTCTCGCCCCCACGTTACTTCTTAAAGATAAGATAAACGGCTTAAAAAAGACGATAAAATCCAGAAAAGAACGCCAAAAACTATTTTTGGAAGAGCGCGAGAAAATAAGGGAAGATTGCAGAACTTTACTTAAAAAGATAGGGCTTGAAGAAAAGTCAAATTCTTATCCTTGCGACCTTTCCGGCGGGCAATGCCAAAGGGTGGCGATAGCAAGAGCGCTTGCGTTAAAACCCAAAGTTTTATGTTTCGACGAACCTACTTCCGCACTCGATCCCGAACTTACCGGCGAAGTATTAAAGGTTATAAAATCACTCAAAGGCGAAGATAGAACTATGATAATAGTCACCCACGAAATGGGCTTTGCTAAAAACGTTTCGGATAAAGTCGTGTTTATGGCGGACGGAATAATCGAAGAAGAAGGCACTCCCACCGAAATCTTCGAAAATCCCAAGTCTGAAAAACTTAAAAACTTTCTTAAAAACGTAAACGAAAAAGACGGCGACTAACCTTATAATAAGCATTAAAAAAATCCCGAATATGTCGGGATTTTTTCTTTTTAAATCTTTTTATTTATATTTTTTCGTCATACGATTACAGGCTTATAATTTTTATATTTTCTTTTTTCGCAAAGTTTACGGTCTGAAAAGTTCCGCCGTAATTTCTTCTTAAATAAGATACCAAACAAGAAGAATTTTTTACCAAAAACATGTTTCTTTTTTTCATTACGTCTTTATTGTAATTTTTGCTTAACAAAACCCTTTCGTCAGCCTTATTTATTAAATCTTCGTATATTTTTTTTTGATTATAACTAAACAGGCTGTCTTGATTTTCGCATGGGATACAGGCTATTATTTTTATATCGTATTCTTTTTTTAATCCGTAAAGGATCTGAAAGCAAAGCGTATCGAATCCTATCGCCATACCTATTAAATAAGTATTATATCCGTCTAAAATCAAACTTTTAAAAGTCTCTTTCAAAAGATCTATATCAATGTTTTTATCAATAATTCTATGCCCCGAAACGGCGCAGGTTTTTGCCCTTTCGATAATTAAATTTTCACAGTAATTTATCATAGCGGATTTTTTCTTATTCTTCCGTTTGCTCTCGGATATTTGCTTTCGGTGTTTTTTATTTTTTTAATTTCTACAATCGTTCTTTTTGCGTCTTCCAAACTTAAATTTTCTATTTTTTCTATCTTGCAGCCAAGTGCTTTTATTGCGTTTTCCGCCTCCGATATTTCACTTTCGGCGTCCCCTTTATAAGCGACAAAACTTCCGCCTACTTTTATAAACGGAATACAGTATTCACATAAAATATTAAGCCTTGCAACAGCACGGGAAACGCAAACGTCGAACTTTTCTCTATACTTTATATTTTTACCTAATTCTTCCGCTCTTCCGCAAATAACTTCTGTATTTTTAAGATCTAACTTTAAAATAACTTCCCTTAAAAATTCACACTTTTTTTCAGTCGCGTCAACTAGTATAAAACTTTTATCTTCGTTTAATATCTTTAAAGGTATCGAAGGAAATCCGCCCCCCGCGCCTATATCTATAACAGAGTTTCCTTTTATAAACTCTCTTCCAAGCAAACTGTCGGTAAAATGTTTTTTATAAACTTCTTCCTTTTCAGTTATTGCGGTTATATTAAACATTTCGTTATATTTTATCAATAACTCGTAATATAATTCAAACTTATTCAGTTTTTCTTCGTCTAATATAATTCCATATTTATTAAAAATTCCTTTCATAAAAAAAAGTATATCATACTTTATTTTAATTAACAAATAAATTTTTATAAACCTAAACTTATTAACATTGTAAATAATTACGTTGATTACTTTTATTTTTTATAACTTAAAACTTTTTAACTTATTATCTTTCCCTTTTAGTATTTTTTTATACACATTTTTATATTCTTATAAACTTATTATCAACTTTTTATCAATACGGATTTTATCAGAAAAAATATAAATTTTTTATACTTTTCAACATATCAACGTCAATACTACTAATAATACTATTTTAAATTTAATAATAAATAAATAAAGCAAAAGAGAAGTTTTGTGATTAAACTTTTTATTTCTTGATTTTTATCCTTATTTATATTATAATATAAATACTATTAAATAATAAATAATCTATAATCTGAATAGGAGAAAAATATGAAACTCATTTGCGACGGTTTGGATCTATCTGACGCCGTGCTAAAAGTCAGCAAAGCATTATCCGTTAAAGCCGCTAACCCCGCGCTTGAAGGAATTAAAATAGTCGCTAAGGGCGATAGTTTGACTTTAACCGCAACCGATCTTGAATTAACGATAGAAAAAACTATTAAAGCGGACGTTTTAATGGAGGGCGAAACCGTTGTTGTCGGAAAATATTTCGTCGAATTTGCGAAAAAACTCGAAAAAGAACAAGTTGAACTTTGTAGACTTGATGACGGCGGATTGCAAATAAAGTATTCGGAATCAGAAAGTGAATTACAGGTTTTCCCCGTTGAAAATTTCCCGATAATCGAAAAAGACGGCGAAGGAAAGAAAATAGAATTGACCGAATCGGCATTTAAAGAAGCGGTAGATAAAGTTATTTTTTCATGTTCGCAAGACGATTCCCGCCCCATACTTAAAGGCGTTTTATTTGAAATAGAAGACGGATTATTAACTACCGTAGCACTTGACGGATTCAGAATGTCAGTTGTTAAAACGGACGTTGTTTCGGAAGAAAACTTCAAAGCGGTAATACCGTCTAGAACATTGCAGGAAATTACGAGGCTTTTGGATAAAGACGAAGATAAAATTACCTTGGTCGTTCAAAAGAACGCTTTATTTATCGAAATAGAAAACACAAGGCTTTATTCAAGACTTATCGAGGGCGAATTCGTTAAATACGGGCATATTATTCCCAGCACTTTTTCAAACAAGGTTACGGTAAATAAAGATGCGCTTTTAAACAGTATCGAAAGAGCGTCTATCGTTGCTAAAAACGACAGATACAATATCGTTAAATTCGACGTTAAAGAAGAAGTTTTATCCGTATCCGCCAAATCGGAAGTAGGAAACGTTAACGAAAACGTAAACGTGAACTTATCCGGAAAAGATATAACGATAGCGTTTAACGCAAAATACATAATGGATTATTTAAAGAGCGAAAAGGGCGAATTTATAACTTTATTCTTAAACAGCCCCATAGATCCGTGTATTATTAAAGCGGTTGGAAACGAAAGATTTTTATATCTTGTTCTGCCTGTAAGAATAAACGCGTAATTTAATTGACAAAAAGGATAAAAATATTTACAATATATAAAGCAATTTGTAAATTACATATAGTAGGAGATATATTATGAAACAGACTTACCAGCCTAAAAAAAGACAAAGAAGTAAAGTTCACGGATTCAGAAAAAGAATGAAGACCCGTTCTGGAAGAAACGTATTAAAGGCTCGCCGTAATAAAGGTCGTCATAAACTTTCTGCGTAATAAAGGTTTAATTTGGATTACAGATTAAAAAAAGAAAAAGACTTTAATCTATTATTTAAAAAAGGTAAAAGGCTTTTTTCTTCGAGTTTAACTCTTATCTATATCGAATCCGATTCTTTAAAAGCCGGTTATGCCGTCAGTAAAAAACACGGAAAAAGTGTTGTAAGAAACAAAATAAAAAGAATTCTTCGCGAATCTTTCAGAAGTTTTACGCCTTTTATACGTCAAAACTTCTTTTTTGTTTTTATTCCGAAAGTTATTGATAACGGCGATTTTTCGGTTTATCGCAAAGACTTAGAGTATCTACTTAAAAAAGGTAAATTTTTAGAAGAAAATGTTTAAGTTTTTAAGTATAAAACTTATCAGATTTTATCAAAAATATCTATCGAAGTCCGCTTGCCCGTTTATTCCGTCCTGTTCGGAATATATGATCGAGGCAATGATAAAACACGGCTTTATAGTTGGGCTTTTTTTAGGTATAAAAAGAATTTTAAGGTGTAACGTTTTTTGTAAGGGCGGGCTTGATAAAGTTCCGGATAAAAAAAGCGTTATAAAGTGGGTTTATTAAATGAGTAACACCGTTTTACAGATTATTGGCTTAACTGCCCCGAACGGCGGGAACTGGCTCGTTCAGATAATTCTTTGGCTTGTTCAAATCGGCGGATCAGTCGCCGTGGGAGTTATTTTATTCACGGTATTTTTAAAACTTATCACTCTCCCCTTCGATTTTATTTCAAGGTATAAAATGAGAAAGAATTCTCTCATTATGGAAGAGATGAGACCTGAACTCGAAAAACTTCAACGTCAATACGCCAACGATAAGGGACTTTACAGCCAGAAGATGATGGCACTTTATAAAAAGAACGGATATTCTATGTTCGGTGCGTGTCTTCCGACGATAATTACTCTCGTTATCTTCTTTATAGCTCTTTCCGGATTTAATAACTATTCGAGTTTTCAAAACCAGAAAAACTTTTACGATATGAGCGTTTCTTACGATACCGTGGTTTACGGCGGTATAGAAACGGACGGCACGATCGTTAAAAAAGACGCTAACGGAAAAATAGTTATAGAAACCGAAACGTTTAAAAACTGGTATAATAACGTAACCGGTGAACAGGAGATAGACGGATATAAAGTTAGTAAAGATGCTACCACTAAATCTCTTACCGTTAATAACGTTTCGCCTAAAAACTACGTTACTTTAATGATAAATTATAATGACGACGCGGAAGTTAAATTCAACGATATTCAGTATAAATTAAATTTTGACAATTTATCTTCATCAGAAGTTATTAAAGGCGATTTTAACAACAATCTTAAAGTCGTTCGTTATGACGATAAGTTTAACGAAACGTATTATAATTACGAAGAATTTAAGGCGCTATTTACCGACAAAACCGAACAAGAGATTGCAGAAACGTTTATCAAAGAAGTCAGAGAAACCGTTTCCGCTATCAAGTTCAGACAAGATAAATCTTCCTTTTTATGGGTTAAAAACATTTGGGTTGCGGATAGTCCGCTTGCCCACCCCGTAAGCGACAATCCGAACTCTCTTAAAGCGTCCGGCTGCGGCGGAAAGAATATGGACGTTTCTAACGACAACTATTCACTGCTTATAGGTAAACTTCAAAAAGAAAAGGTTGAACCGAACGGCTACTTTATAATGGTTATTTTAGCCGCAGGATTTTCGTTATTATTGCAGTTTTTAACCAGTAAGAGCCAAAAAGCGCAGATGGAACTTCAAACCGTTGACGGGCAAGGTGCAAGAACCCAAAAGATGATGACTTGGATGATGCCTATAATGATGGCTATATTCTCGTTCTTCTATACTGCTGCGTTCTCCGTTTATATGATTATCAGTTCGGCGATAAGTATCGCAACTATGTTCTTAATTAACTGGATCGTTAATTTAAGATTTAAAAAGATAAACGCGGGTAAAAATCAAACTATTCGCGGCAGGGTTTATGTTCCCGAAACACCCGAAGTTCCGGAAAAACCCGCCATTAAACCCGAAAAGAAAAACGATTTTATAAAGGTTGAAACAAAAATCGACGTTAAAGCCGAAAAGAAAAAGAAAAAAGATAAAAACGAAACCCCAGGAAAAGATTTTTTCGGAAACGACGCTAAAAACCATATCAGAGGAAGATTAAAATAATTTTCAAATATAGAGGTGAAATTATGCAGTTTACAGGAAAGACCGTAGCGGAGGCTACCGAAGAAGGTCTTAAAGAATTAAACTTAAAAGAAGAAGACGTTATTATAACCGTTATCGAAGAACCCACCAAAGGTTTATTCGGAAAACTTAAAGGAAAGGCGGTAGTTGAAATCGAAGTTAAAAAGTCGGGCGTCGAAAGTGCTAAAAACTTTATCGACGACGTGCTTAAAATTTTAGACATCAACGCGAAGGCTGAACTTTCCGGAACGGAAGAAGCACCGGTTATAAACCTTATCGCGGAAAAAACGCAGGAAGTTATCGGATATCGCGGCGAAGTTTTAGACGCGCTTCAAACCTTAGCGGGTGCAATCGCAAACATCGGCAACGAAAAGTATAAAAAGGTCGTAGTCGATTGCGAAAATTACCGCGGAAGAAGAGAAGATACTCTTATCTCCCTTGCCCACAAGTTAGAGGCAAAGGCAACCGATATGAGAAGAGAAGTTATCTTAGAACCCATGAGCCCGTTTGAAAGAAGAATAATCCATACCGCGCTTGCGGAAAGCACCACCGTTACCACAAGATCGGACGGAAAAGAACCGCAAAGATACGTGGTTATCGTTCCTAACGATAAAGACGAATTTTCTAAACCTTATAATGCCGGAAGAAACAATAATAACGGAAGAAGAGGCAAAGAAAGAAACGGCGGGCGCGGCGGAAAGTTTAACCGCGGAGCAAGAAGAGACAAAAAACCCGTTACCGACGAAAAGAGAAAAACTCCTTCTATGTTCGGAACGTTTTTAGGAAACAGCAAAGATATATAAAAAACGGCGTAGCCAACAGGCTACGCTTTTTTTATTATTTATATTTTGTATTATCTAAATTATAATTCCCGCTTAAAAAAATAGTGCGTTTGGCTTTCCGAAACGGGGCTTAAACCGAGTTTTTTTATCAGCTTAAACGAAGGCTCGTTTTTAATAAAACACCGTGAATAAAGGGTTTTAAGCCCGCAATTTTCCGCCGCATATTTTATTAAGGAAGAAGAACTCTCTATTGCGTAACCTTTACCCTGATAGTCTTTAAAAAACCTGAACCCTATTTCCGCACCGCCGAAAAAATCGAAGTTATATAAAACCAACTCCCCTATCATTTTTCTGTTTAACTTTACCGCGAACGAATATTCTTCTCTTTTATCTTTTAAACCGTTTTGGAAAGAAAAAAAGTAGTCCGCGGTGGGGAGATTATCTTTTAAATCTTCCCTATAATCGTATCCCCAAAACATATTTAAGTTTTCGTCGAGATACAGATTTTTATAATCTTCCTTATCGTTCTCTTTTATAGTTTCCACGGTCAGTCGTTCGGTTTTTAACTCTAAATTTTTCGGCAATTTATCGAATACCGAAAAAACTTCTATTATATTTTTATTTTTTATCTCCGACGGGTGGTATTGCAGTTTGGATTTTCTTAAACCTTCGTCGCCGCAGTCTTCTTCTCGGTTTATAAATTTTAAGTTTTCGTTATAAAACGCGCGGGCAAATTCTTGGGCGAGCGTGGGATAAGCCCCTTCAAAATTTCTGTCTGCCTTTTCGACGTGTGAATAAAGCGTGTCCCCTATTATTTCGCCTATCGTAAAGCCGACGATTTTTCCGTCCACTTTCAAAATTCCGCCTATTTGGTCAAGGGCTGAAAAGTTTTTGATATAGTCTTTAAGTTTGTTTCTTTCTTCGATATAAGTCCAAGCGTTATGCTCGGGCTTTTCGTTTAGGCTTAAATAAAAAGAGATTATATCGTCGGCGTCGCTATCACGCATAATAGAAAAAGTATGATCGGGATAAAGCGACTTAAATTTATTCACGTGGTTTCGCTGTCCCGAAAGTTTTTTGCCCGAATAGGTAACAAACTGTTCGATGGGATAAATATAGTCCGACCACTCGCGAAGATAATATGAATTTACCGACGGATAGCAATTTTCTAAAAATAATTTACGTTCTTCGTCTATATAGCAAAACTTTAACGGAATACCCGAACTTTTGCAATAATTCTCTATTTCAATAAGCGCCCCGCTTATATTATCCCCTATCGGGAAATAAAAAGCGTTTTTATAATCGCGGCAAGTCTCTTTCATTATAAGAGTGTTATCAAAAATAGCATAGTCCACTTTAAAAGCGTCTCGCCAAAGGTAGCGAACGCCTACCGTCAGATCGCAGAAAGAAATTTTTGAACTGTTTAGATAATTTTTTATTAAATTTACGTCTGTTAACGGTTTAAAATCAAGCATAAAAAAAGGGCGCAAAAATTGCGCCCGAATAATTAAAATTTGTTTTTATTTAAGAATTCGACTATTTCGGCAAGCCTGTCCAAATCGTCCCTTGTATAATAATCGATATAAATTCTGCCCTTATTATCGTTACCGATAGCGTTTACCTTCGTGCCGAAAGTTCTTTGCATTTCGGCGATTAAGTCTTTAAGTTCTGCGGAAAGTTCGGCGCGGGCTTTCTTTTTTGCCTTTTCTTCGGGCGGTGTGAAATAGTCTTTTACCTTCTTTTCAACGTCACGCACGGAAGAACCGTCTTTAACCGCCGCCTTTGCGATGCTTATCTGATCGCTTTGCGGAAGGGAAATAAGAGCCCTTGCGTGCCCCGCTGAAAGAGCGCCGTTCGCAACGAGTTTAATAACTTCGGGCGAAAGGGTCAAAAGTCTTAACGTGTTTGCGATAGCCGGTCTGGATTTACCGATTCTATCCGCCAAATCTTCTTGCGTAAGCCCGTAATCGTCCATAAGAGAGCGCATTGCGGTAGCCGCTTCTATCGGGTTTAAGTCTTCACGCTGTAAGTTTTCGATAAGCGAAATTTCTTTTATCTGGCGTTCGTTATAAGTTTTAACTATAACGGGGACTTTTGATAGACCTGCAAGTTTACTTGCGCGGAATCTTCGCTCCCCTGCGATTATCATAAACCTATCGCCGCTTTTGTTTACTATTATCGGCATAATAACGCCATGCTTTGCGATAGAATCGGCAAGCTCACGAAGAGCGGTTTCGTCAAATACTTTACGCGGTTGGTTGGGGTTGGCAAAAATTGAATTTATATCTATTTCGGTAACCCCTTCTCCCTTTTTAACGGGTTCTTCGTCGAATATTAAACTTTTTCCGTAATCTTCTTCCGTTTCGGAAAACAAGGCGGACAAGCCTTTTCCGAGCCCTCTATTGTTCTTCATAAACTTTCTCCGTTAATTATTTTTAGGTTGACGGCTTAAAAACTCTTCCGTAAGCGCGAGATACGCTTTCGCACCCGAACACTTGGTATCGTGGAGCATTATCGGAACGCCGTGGCTTGGAGCCTCAGCAAGGCGAATATTTCTGGGAATCGCCGTATCGTAAACCCGTTTTCCGAAAAACTTTTTGATTTCCGCGGTGATTTGGCGTGATATGACCGCGCGGTTATCTTTCATCGTTAAAACAACGCCTTCCACTTTAAGATTTTCGTTAAGGTGTTTTACGACAAGTTTTATCGTATTCATAAGTTGGCTTAATCCTTCAAGCGCGTAATACTCGCTCTGGATAGGAATAATGACCGTATCCGCCGCGGCAAGCGCGTTTATGGTCAAAAGCCCCAAAGACGGCGGACAGTCAATCGTGATATAATCATAACAATTTTTTGCCTTTTCAAGCGCATTTTTAAGGACGTGTTCTCTGTTTTTAACGTAAACAAGTTCTACTTCCGCACCCGCTAAATCAATGTTTGACGGCAAAATATCTAAATTTTCGATCTTGGTCTTTATTACCGCTTCTTCGAGCGGCATTTCGTCGATCAAAACGGTATAAACCGAATTTTTTACTTCGCTTTTAGAAAAGCCCAACCCGCTTGTTGCGTTGCCTTGCGGATCAAGATCCACTATCAAACATTTTTTGCCTTTGGTGGCAAGATACGCCGCCATATTTACGCAAGTGGTCGTTTTTCCGACGCCGCCCTTTTGATTAGAAAAAGCAATTATTTTTCCCATGTTTTTCTCCGTTAGTAACTTTATTTATGATTTAGTCGTTATTATCTTTACCGTCTTCTTTTTCTTTATCGGTATTTTCGGTGGTTTCCTTTTCTTCTACCACTTCTGCCGTTTCACTCTTTTGGGGTTTTGCAGCCGCCCTTTCAAAGGGATTTTTGCTTAAAGATTTTTCGTTTTCGTCCATGAATTCGATTATTTCTTCCACGGTTTTTCCGTCCATAATCATATCGACTTCTTCCGAGAAAATAGTTTCTCTTTCGACTAACAGCCTTGCCATCGTGTCTAAAAGCGATTTGTTTTTAGAGAGCAAGTCTCTTGCCTTTTGAAGAGACGTTTCAACGATTTCTTTTATTTCCGAATCGATCAAAGCGGCAGTCTGCTCGCTGTAATCAACGTGCGAACCCATATCTCTGCCGATAAAGATTTCTTTTTCGGAAGAGTATGAAATAGGTCCTACCTTTTCGCTCATACCCCACTCGGTAACCATGAGCCTTGCGCGTTTTGATACGGCTTGAATATCGCCGGAAGCCCCTGCCGAAATATCTTTTATTATAAGTTCTTCCGCAACTCTTCCGCCAAGCGACATAACGATATCGTCCAAAAGTTTTGCCTTGGTTAAATGATTGTCGTCGTTATCGGGCCTTGTCATGGTATAGCCCGCCGCTTGCCCGCGCGGAATAATTGATACTTCGTGAACGGGGTCGCAATTAGGAAGAAGCCTTGCCAAGATAGCGTGTCCCGATTCGTGATATGCCGTGATGCGCTTATCCGTTTCGGTAACGAGCCTGCTCTTCTTCTGCGGCCCGAGCAATACTTTATTTATACCTTCGTATAAATCTTTGTTGGTTATGAACTTTCTATTTGCTCTTGCAGCCAAGATTGCCGCTTCGTTTAATAGGTTTTCGATATCCGCGCCCGAAAATCCGCTTGTCATCCTTGCAACCGTTTTGAAGTTTACGTCGGGTGCTAACGGTTTATTCCTTGCGTGGACCTTTAATATAGCCTCTCTTCCGCGAACGTCAGGAACGTTGACGTAGATCTGCCTATCAAATCTGCCGGGGCGGAGAAGTGCGGGGTCTAATATATCCGCACGGTTGGTTGCCGCCATAACGATAATTCCGTCGTTGGTTTCAAAACCGTCCATTTGAACGAGAAGTTGGTTAAGGGTTTGTTCCCTTTCGTCGTGTCCACCGCCGAGCCCCGTTCCGCGCTGACGCCCTACTGCGTCGATTTCGTCGATAAATACGATACACGGCATATTTCTTTTTGCCATGTCGAATAAATCTCTTACCCTTGACGCGCCAACGCCTACGAACATTTCAACGAAGTCAGAGCCGCTTATCGAGAAGAAAGGAACGCCCGCTTCGCCCGCGACTGCTTTTGCAAATAAAGTTTTACCAGTTCCGGGAGGTCCTACTAACAAAACGCCCTTGGGTATTCTTGCGCCAAGATCCGAAAACTTTCTCGGATTTTTAAGGAAGTCAACAACTTCCGCAAGTTCGGTTTTCTCTTCTTCTGCGCCCGCAACGTCCGAAAACCTTACTTTAATGTTTTGGTTAACGCGCGCGTTGGTCTTCGCAAAGTTCATTGCGCCCTTTGTTCCGCCCTGCGTTCCCATAATCATAATAAAGAATATGACCATTAAAACAGCCGTGCCGAGAAGAGGTAAAAGCGTCGACCAAATCGAACCGGCGTTCGGATTAGTGTATGAATAGTTAATGTTTGCATTGTTCAGCGATTTTTCGATAGCCGTAATCTTGGAGTCGTTTCTCGAATAATTCGTTGTGAAAGTATACCTTGTTACGATTTTATCGCCGTTAATTACTTCAAGCTTAAAATTTACGACGTAACTTTCAAAAACTACGTCAAAAACTTTAACTTCGGTATAATTTAGCCGTTCAACCTTTTTAGAAAGGACGGGAAGTTTATCGTTTGAAGTAATATCTTCTTTTTTAAGATTGCCCGTATTTGTGTCCGCAATATATACGATTTCGTCAAATTCGGAAGTGTTTACGGAAACGTTTGTATTATAACAAGTCGTAAAGTATAAAACACCGAATAACAATACCGCGGCAATAAGGATAATCCAAAAGGTTTTTGAGCCCTGTGATTTCATTTACATCTCCTTTTGTTTTATTATAAATATTTGACTATTTATTTAGTTTATATATTTAGTTTAAATATTATACTATATATTTCCAAAAATTTCAATCTATTTTTTGCAATAAATGGCGAGTGCAAAATTTATCTGTATTGCATAGCGCTTTTTCTATTCCGTTGCGCTAATCAACATAAACGCTTAAATTATTTTTAACGCATAATTTTTTAACAAATTTAACGCAAAAAATTTTAATATTTTACGATAGATTTTAATTTACTAATCCTATCGTTCTTCTTTGTTAATTAAATCAAATAATCCAGCATAAACCCCTTTTCTTCCTATCATAAACCGATTTTAAAAATTGTCATTTTAACGCTCTGAGGCAGAATCGACCTTAAAAATTTCCGGCAAAAAATATTCTTATTCTGCCTGAAAATAGGTCGTTTTTTACCCTAAATATATTTGTTTAATATACGTTAAATGTTTCACGTGAAACACGGTAAAAAATACAGGGGGAGTTTCACGTGAAACAATAATAATAATAAAAATGGAAAAAATACTTAAAAATAAAGCAAAAATGAGCTAAAATTAAGAGTTTTTTATTAAAAAATGTAAAAAAAGAATAAAAAAAATTAAAATGGAAATAATTTGAAAGATAAAAGAGAGATAAAAAGAATATGACAGAAAAAAATTATTCGTTTAATACTTTTAACAAATTTGCGTCTGACGGAATAGCGGAAAGTTTAATGATAAATAATGCAAAAATTGAGACGCCTATTATCGTTAATATAGGTAGCGATCTTGTTTTAGGAGATAGTTTAGGGCCGCTTGTCGGAACGTTTCTTAAAAGTAAAGGATTAAGATCCTATATTTACGGAACGTTAAATAATCCGATAACCGCAAAAGAAGTTGAATATGCAACTCTTTATTTAAGAAAGATGCACCCAAAATCGTTTGTTATTGCAGTTGATGCGGCAATAGGAACAGCAGAAGATGTGGGGCTTATAAGAGTGCTTAACCGTGGAATTAAGCCGGGACTTGGGGTTAATAAAGATTTAAGTGAGATAGGGGATGTTTCGATAATAGGTATTGTGGCCGCAAAGTCATTTAATAACATCGAATTGTTTAATGAAACAAGGCTTAACCTTGTGTATAAAATGGCAAACGTAATAGCGGAAGGGATTTTCAAATATATTGACCGTCTTAACAAAGGCGCAAAAAATTATATAAGTTATGGCGCATAAAGATTATTTATGCGCCATAACTATTTTTAATATTTTATCTTAAATTTATGTCTTTATATTCATTTAAAGACGATTTTTCAAATTTATAATTTTCTATATAACTGAATATTTCGTTTATATTATCGAGAACTTTAAAAAGCGAAAGCGTTGCTTTATTCATAAAGTTTCCGTTAACGGCATTATTTAACATAGCGATCAAATGATCGTAATATCCGTATATATTAAATATAACGATAGGCTTTTCCGTTCTGCCGAGTTGTTTTAAGGTTACAATTTCAAAAAATTCGTCAAACGTTCCTATTCCGCCCGGGGCAATTATAAACACGTCTGACTTATCTTCTAAAATTTTCTTGCGTTCACGCATTGTTTCCGTATAGATAAATTCGTCGCAATAGGGGAAAAGCACTCCGTCCGCATCAAAAAATCTTGGGGCAACGCCGATTATTTTGCCGTTATATCTTTTAACGCCCCTTGCCGCTGCACCCATCGCTCCATTGTTTCCGCCTCCGAAAACAAGGCAGTGACCTTTTTTTGCGATGGTTTCGCCGAGAAGTTCGATATTTTTAATATAGTTTTCGGCAATCGAATTACTTGCCGCTCCGTAAACACAAATATTCATAATTTATATTATAAGTTTGTAATAAATTTTGTATGCTTAAATTTTAAAATATAAAGTCGGCAGAAAAATCTACCGACTTAATTTTTATTTCGCTTTAATAACGGTTTGCCCGCCCATAAACGGAACTAAAACTTCCGGAATAGTTACGCTGCCGTCGGCGTTCTGATACTGCTCAACGATCGCGGGGAAAACACGGCTTGTCGCAAGCCCAGAACCGTTAAGCGTATGAACGAACGCAGGCTTTCCGGTTTTTGAATCCCTGTATTTCGTGTTGTTTCTTCTTGCCTGATAGTCGTTTGCATTTGAAACAGAACTTACTTCTTTATAAATTCCCATACTCGGGATCCAAATCTCGATATCGTAAGTTCTTGCCATAGACGCAGAACAATCGCCCGCGGCAAGTTTGCTGATTCTGAAATGCAACCCGAGTTTTTCAACGAGACTCGCCGCTTTATTAACAAGTTCTTCAAAAGCCTCTTTACTATGATCGGGGTGCGCGTATTGAACCATTTCTACCTTGTTGAACTGGTGACCGCGAACCATGCCGCGTTCTTCAGAACGATAAGAGCCCGCTTCTTTACGGTAGCACGGGGTATATGCGAAAAATTTCATCGGAAGTTTTTCTTCGTCGATTATTTCACCCGCATACATATTAACGAGAGCGGTTTCCGCCGTAGGTAACATAAAGCGGTTCTTTTCGCGGTTTTCGTCGCAATCGAGCCAGTAAACTTCGTCAGAAAATTTCGGGAACTGACCCGCACCGAAACCGCAGTTATATCCGAGTTGGTGAGGGGGAAGAATAAATTCATATCCGTCTTTTAAGTGTTCGGATATAAAGTAATTCAAAAGCGCCCATTCGAGCCTTGCACCGTCCCCGCGATACAGCCAGTATCCGCCGCCAGAAAGTTTTGTTCCGCGTTGATAATCGATAATACCAAGTGAAGTGCATATATCGACGTGGTTTTTGATCTGGAAGGAAAACTCGGGCTTTTTGCCTACGACTTTTATCACCTGATTGTTTTCCTTTTCTCCGCCGAGAAGATCTTCGTCCGGAATATTCGGTATAGCCGCAAGGGTATTGAATATTTCGGTGCTTATACTGTTTGCCTTCGCGTCAAGTTCGGCAATTTTTTCGCCCAAAGTTCTCATTTCGGCGAAAATATCATCAACAGGTTTGCCCGCCTTTTTAAGTGCGGGGATCTCTGCCGAAACTTTGTTTCTTTGCGCTTTATACTGTTCTACTTCCGAGATAAGACGTTTTCTCTCTTCGTCCATAGCGAGCACGGGATCAAAATCCGCCTTAAAACCTTTTCTTGCCAAAAGTTCGGTAACTTTTTCTTTTTCGTTTTGAATTCTTCGTAAATCTAACATACGTCTCTCCAAAATAAGTTAATTCAATTATAGTCTTAATATCGAAAAAAATCAAATATATAAAATTCTTTTTTATAATTTTTATCAATTTTGAAAATTTTTATCGTTTTTCGTTCACTTTATATCAAAATATGATATAATTTAACTATAAATGTTGAAAGGGAAAGTTCTTTATGTTAAAAGAAAGATTGCAACTTATAAAAGAATTTATCGATAGATACGGGAAGGTCGAATTTCGGGAAATAGAAGATGCTTTTCCCGACGTTTCTTCTATGACGTTAAGGCGCGACCTTATAAGGCTTGAAGAAAACAACGCGATAATCCGAATTTCCGGCGGGGCGATTTCTGTTGACAGCGTGCTTAAAGCAAAAGACGCGGACTTTGCCGAGCGCATAAATTATAACGTTGCCGAAAAGCTTGAAATCGCGGAAAAGGCTGTAACGCTCGTTGAACCGAAAAGTTGTATTTTTATCGACGGCGGATCGACCACCACGTATTTTGCGAGAGCTCTTCCGGACGAAAGTTATTACGTTGTGACCAACGCGCTTACCATTGCCGAAACCGTGCTTAGAAGAGAGAGACCGACCGTCGCGCTTTTAGGCGGGGATTTAAAAAAGAACACGTTTATCACCGTCGGAAAAAGTTGCTTGGAATTTATCGATACGATAAATATCCAGACTGCCGTTATGACGACGACGGGGTTTATTAAAGACAAAGGGCATTTTACTTGCGGAAGTCAGTCTGAAAGCGACGTTAAAAGGGCGGTAATAAAAAAGGCGCAAAACGTGATTATGCTTTTAGACTCTTCTAAGGTAGATAAAAACGCGCCATACACTTTTGCGGATATAGAAGACGTAAACTGTATGGTAGTGGATAAAAGATTTCCGAAAGAATTAAAAGCCGAAATTGAAGAGAAGGGAATAAAAGTGTATTAAGAACACTTGCCAAACACTCATAAAAAATGGTATTATAATAACCCAATAGGTATATTATGTTTAAAAAACTAAGGGCGGATATAAACGCCGCAAAACAAAACGATCCGGCGGCGAGAAATAAGTTTGAGATATTTTTGACGTATTCGGGAGTAAAGGCGCTGTTCTGGCACAGATGGGCTAACTTTTTATACAGAATAAAACTTAAACTTCTTGCGAGAATAACCAGTCAGTATGCGAAATGGCGCACGGGGATTGAAATTCACCCTGCGGCAAAGATCGCGCCGGGCGTGTTTATCGATCACGGCGCCGGTGTGGTTATCGGCGAAACTTCGGAAATCGAAGAAGGCGTCGTTATCTATCAGGGCGTTACTCTCGGCGGAACGGGTAAAGAAAAAGGAAAACGTCACCCCACCATTAAAAAGGGCGTTATAATAAGCGCGGGCGCTAAAATTCTCGGCGGGTTCACCGTCGGCGAATATGCGAAGATCGGCGCGGGCGCGGTAGTATTAAAAGAAGTGCCGGCTTACGCGACGGTCGTAGGCGTTCCCGGTAGAATCGTCAGAATAAACGGCGAAAAGGTATCCGACCTTCAACAGGAAAAGAGCGATCCCTTGCAAGAAGAGATCTGCCATTTAAGAGACAAAATATTTGAACTTGAAGAAGAGATTAAAGAATTAAAATCAAAAAACAAATAAACGAAGATTAAAACGAGAATATGAAAATTTACAACACATTAACGGGTGCGAAACAGGAATTTATCCCGCTTGACGGAAACAAAGTTAAAATGTATGCTTGCGGTATCACGGTATCGGGCGAGGCGCATATAGGGCACGCTTATCAGGCGTTCATTTACGATGTTATCAGAAAGTATCTCAAAAAAAGGGGATATGACGTAACCTATGCCAGAAATTATACGGACGTTGACGATAAAATAATCGCAAAGTCAAACGAAACGGGTATTCCCGCCGACCTTTTCGCGGAAGATATGATCAAAAAGATCGACGAACAGATGAAAAGGTTTAAAGTGGACGATCCCGATATTTGGATAAAGGCGACGGACTGTATAGGCGATATAATAGACTTTGTAGACGCTCTCATTAAAAAGGGGCATGCATACGCCACCGAAAAAGGGGACGTGTATTTTTCGGTCGAAAGTTTTCCGTCTTACGGAAAGTTATCTCACCGCAATCTTGACGACGCGAAAAACGGCGTCAGAATAGAGAACGACGAGCAGAAGAAAAACCCGCTCGACTTTGCGCTTTGGAAATCCGCAAAAGAGGGCGAGCCGTTCTGGGATTCGCCTTGGGGAAAGGGCAGACCCGGCTGGCATATAGAATGTTCTACGATGAACAGAAAAACTTTCGGCGATAGGATCGATATTCACGGCGGCGGCAGAGACCTTATCTTCCCCCATCATGAAAACGAGATCGCGCAGAGCGAAGCGCTTACCGGAAAGCCTTTTGCGAACTTTTGGATACACAACGGACTTATAAAGGTGAACGGGCAAAAGATGAGCAAGTCGCTCGGCAACAGTTTACTTCTTCGCGACCTTTTGGATAAGTATTCTCCCGAGACGATCAAGTTTGCATTGCTTGAAACCAACTATCGCGGGGATATCAATATAACCGATAATATATTTACCGACGCGGAAAAGCACCTTACCGATTTTTATAACGTGTTTATAAAGGCGGCGGAAAAGGGTATTGCGATTAAGGGCGAAAATAAAGATATTGACGACGAGTTTAACGCCGTTATGGATAACGACTTTAACACCGCGCTTGCGATAAGCAATCTTTACGGATATTTTAAGGCTGCGGAAAAGAAGATTGCCGCGGGGGACGCGTCGGTCGGGGCAGACCTTAATCAGATAAAAAACACCTATTCCATATTCGGTCTTTTTGTGGAAGACCCGAAAGAATTTACCCTTAAATACGGAAAGAAAGAAACGAAAGAAGAAATCCCCGAAGAAATAGTCGCGCTTGCCGAAAAAATGCAAAATGCAAGAGCGGTAAAAGATTACGCCACGGCAGATGCTTTAAGAGCTGAGATAAACGGAAAAGGTTATAACGTCGCAATAAGCAAAGACGGCGTAGCTATATCGAAAAAACAGTAATGAAAGACGTTAAGATCACCATCGTAAAAAAAGCGGAACATAAAGACCTTATTGAAAAATACGAAAACCCGATAAGGCACGCTTGCGAATATAAAGTGGGACAAGTTTTTATTTCAAAAAAAGCCGAGCGTCCCGAGGGGTTCTGCGAAAGTGCGTGGGAGAATATATATCCTTACGTATTCGCCTTAACGTTCGGTGCAGAAGATTTTTATGACGGATGGATGAAAAACAAGAATTCCGCAATGATTTCTTGCAACGACGGTTTCCGCCCGGTAAGTTTTTATATTGAAAGTATTTAAATTCGCTTTAAGGAAGAAAATATGTTTACTTCAAAAGAATTAAGAGAAAAATGGATAAAGTTTTATGAAGAAAGAGGACACGTCAATATCGGTGCGGTCTCTTTAATCGGCGACGGAACGACCGGCGTTATGTTCAACGTTGCGGGTATGCAACCGCTCATGCCGTATTTGCTCGGCAAAAAGCATCCCAAGGGGACAAGGCTTTGCAACGTTCAGGGATGCGTTCGAACGGTTGATATCGATTCGGTAGGCGACGCTACCCACTTTACTTTTTTTGAAATGATGGGAAACTGGTCGCTCGGCGACTACTTTAAAAAAGAAAAAACCAAATGGACGTTTGATTTATTAACGCAGGTTTTCGGGTTCGATAAAGATAAAATCTGTTCGACCGTTTTCGAAGGGAACGATTCTGTTCCGCGTGACGAACAGACCGCCAACCTTTTGATGGAATTAGGAATTAAAAAAGAAAATATTTTCTATCTCGATAAGTCCAACAACTGGTGGGAATTAGAGGGGACGGTAGGCACGCCTTGCGGACCGGATAACGAGTGGTTTTATCCGAGAGAAGACGGCAAAGACAGTTCGGACTTTTTGACCGGAAACAGATATGTCGAAATAGGTAACGACGTTTATATGCAGTATAAAAAACTCGAAGGCGGAAAGTATACCGAACTCGAAAATAAAAACGTCGATACTGGATTCGGGCTCGATAGACTCTTGCTCTTTTTGAACGGGCTTGACGACGGATATAAGACAGACTTATTTAGCGGAGCGATAGAATATCTCGAAAAGGTTTCCGGCAAAAGCTACGATACCGACGAAGCGGCGAGAAAGGCGATGAGAATTATCGCCGACCATACCAGAACTTCGGTTATGCTTATCGGCGACGTTAACGGCATAACACCGTCTAACACCGGTGCGGGATATATTTTAAGAAGACTTTTAAGAAGAGCCATAAGGTATTGTAAAAACCTTGAAATAGATGCTACCGAAATGATGGGCGTAGCAAAGATCTTTATCGAAAAGGTCTACGACGAAGCCTATCCGCTACTTAAAGAAAAAGAAGAGTATATCTTAGAACAGATAAAAGCCGAAATAAAGAAGTTTGAAGCCACGCTTGCCGCTGGCATGAAGGAATTCGATAAGTGCATTATAGGCATTGAAAGGAAGAACGCGTTTATGTCTCAAAAAGACCCGAGCTACGTTCCCGAAACGGTTATTTCGGGCAAACAGGCTTTCAGACTTTACGATACTTTCGGGTTCCCGTTAGAACTCACCGTCGAACTTGCCGCGGAAAAGGGCTTGACCGTTGACGAAGAAGGGTTTAACACCGCGTTCCGTGAACATCAGGAAATAAGTAAGGCGCAAGCGGCGGCGGCAAAGGGTGGACTTACCGAAAGAAACGAAATTACGGCAAGGTATCACACAGCAACCCATATTATGCTTGCGGGGCTTCGCAAGATGTTCGGCACTAGCACCGAACAAAAGGGCTCTAATATAAACGAAGAACGTATGCGTTTCGACTTTAACTGCGACCACAAAATGACCGAAGAAGAACTTAAAAAGCTTTCCGATTTCGTAAACGACGTTATCGCTAAAAATATCGACGTCGTAAGAACCGAACTTCCGTATAACAAAGCGGTCGAAGAAGGGGCATACGGCGTATTTAATCCAACAAGCCAAGATCAGATCGTTTCGATTTATACGATAGGCGACGTGGATAAGCAAATTTGCGGCGGCCCGCACGCAAAAACCACAGGTGAACTCGGCAGGTTTGAAATAGTTAAAGAAGAAAGTTCATCTAGCGGCGTTAGAAGAATTAAAGCGATTTTGAAATAAAACGTTATTTTTAGTTTGACAAATAAAAACTTTTATTATAAAATGTATAGGCTGTTAAAAGACAGCCTATACACGCGCCATTAGCGCAACTGGAATTTAGAAGACGGTAAAACTACCCGTCAACCGCACACCTTATTCTTATAAAAAGGCGTCGGTCTACGGAACCTCGTCGCAACTCGACCTTTTGTCAGTCGATTGCCCAAGGGCAATCGACAAGACCTTTTTGTCGGTTGCTCCTCTTCCCAAAAAATCTTTGCTTTTTCTTTTTGTTGCCGTTTCCCTTTGGGAGTCTCGGCAAGAAAAAGCTAAAATCTTTTTCGGGAGCCCTGTTTTTAAGCCTTCGGTTCCTTTCAAATCTGTTAATAAAACCCTTATATTTATACGCGCCATTAGCGCAACTGGATAGAGCGTCGGTCTACGGAACCGAAGGCTAGAGGTTCAAATCCCCTATGGCGCGCCAAGAAAAAAGGCACTCGGAAGAGTGCTTTTTTCTTGCAAGCCGACGGTAGCGTAGCGGACGTCATGGCGCGCCACATAAACAAAAAAGTCTTATCGCAAAAACGATAAGGCTTTTTTGCTTGCCTGCGGCAAGGAAAATAAACCATAGCCATAAACTTTTATTCCTTATAAAAATTTTTAATTATTTTGTTTTTTCTTTTTGCGTAATTATATGCAACGGCAGTTCCCGAACGCGGTTGATAGATACCAAAACTTCTTTTAGAGTATTTTCTTTGCGGCGGAAGATAGGTCTTGTTATAGTAAAACAAACAATACTCACTATCGTCTATCATTGCATAGTTTCTTTCAACGTAAGCGGCTTTGCCGGAAACATACTTCTTATTATGCTCGAACTCTTCTTCCACGCCCAGCAAACTTATTTCCTTTTTTTGGGTTTTTGAAAGAATTTTTTCCCACCTAGCACGCTCGTTTTCTAATACAACGCTTTCGCTTTTGCAAGTATATTTAATCCTTTTAATATAGGGATATTTTTCTTTTAAATCCGTAACCACTTTATGGCATAAATAATCGAAGTCGCTTTTGCTTCCGAATAAAAACACGTTTACCTTTTCGTTTACAATTAAATTTTCAATATAGTTATAAACTTCTTTTGTCAGTTCTTCCGTGATCTCGATTTTTCTATGACCTATACAGCAACAGGTTTTATATGTCTCCACCATAAAAAACTCCCAAAGTATTCATTTTGAATACTCACAGCAAACATTATAGCATATTTTATGTGTTTAAGTATTCAAAATAAGTTTTTTGAGAAAAATTTATGTGTGTGGCTTTTTAATTAAAATATTTGCCAAGTTTATAATTTATTTGTAAATGAAAGAAAGAGGGCAATTATGGGGATTAAAGAAGTTTTAACCCGAATCGGTTATGTCAGAAATAGTGCAAATTTATCGGCAAGAGAAGTAAGTTTAAGAATGGGAATGAGCCCGCAATATGTTGCCCAACTTGAAAGTGGTAGAATTGTATTGACCGTTGAAAAACTATTGCAAATTTTAGAAATCTGTGATTTTCCGATAGAAAGATTTTTCAGCGCAAATATAAATGATTATAAGATAGACAATGAACTTAAAGACTTAATTGAGAGTTTGCCGACGGACAAAAAGAAAAACATAATTGAATTTATAAAGAAATAAGAAATTTATAAATAAAAAATTATGATAACCTGCATTCGGTCAACAAAGGAATAATTGTGAATATAGACGAAGCAATTAGAAAAAGAATAAACGAACTTGTAGACGGCAATAAAACAACGCTTACTGCATTATGTTTGAATTCAAATTTAACGCCGTCAACAATTTTTGATTTTATGTATGGCAAAAGTAAGTGCCCGAAAGTAATAACCATAAAGAAGATATGTTTCGGCGCGAACATTACGCTTGAAGAGTTTTTCGCGCGGGATTATTTCAACGATACGGAAGATATATATTAAAAACAACGGCGGATCAATTTTGCTCCGCCGTTTTTCGTAGAAGTTTATATTGTTATTTACAAGTATCACATAATGAACTTTGCCGTTATCGGCAAAAAGCGTGGTTTTGTGGCAATAATTTTACTTGATTTTTTGCCGATAATTTATATTTACAAAATACCTTTGCTTGATTTTTATTTTTTTAATGATATAATATAAACACTTTCATAAAAATTTTAGTTAAATATTTGATTTTTTTAGATAAAGCAAAAATGGAAATAGATGAAAAGATAAAAAGGTTAAAAGAGATAATTGACGGTGCTAAAAATTTAGTATTTTTCGGCGGGGCTGGGGTATCCACCGAAAGCGGCGTTCCCGATTTTCGCAGCAAAGACGGACTTTATAACAACCGCGGCGTGGAATTTAGTAAGTATCCGCCGGAGTATCTTTTAAGCCACAGTTGTTTAATAAAAGAGCCGAAAGTCTTTTTTGAATTTTACCGACAAAAGATGGACGCGCGAAAAATCAAGCCTAACGCCGCGCACGTTTTTCTTGCCGAACTTGAAAGGGAAGGGAAACTTTCCGCCGTTATAACCCAAAATATAGACGGACTTCATCAAAAGGGCGGTAGCAAAAAAGTATTCGAGATACACGGCACGACCATGCGGAATTACTGTATGACTTGTGGCGCGGAATTCGGCGAAGATTTTATATTCGATTCAAAAGACGCTATTCCCGTTTGCCCGTATTGCGGCGGAAGGGTGCGTTGCGACGTAACTTTATACGAAGAGGCTTTGCCGGAAAAAGAAGTGCAAGGCGCAATAAAATCGCTATCTGACGCAGACGTGCTAATTATCGGTGGCACTTCTTTAACCGTTTATCCCGCCGCGTCTTTTATAAGATATTTTTGCGGCGAGCATATCGTCGTAATAAACAAAGATCCGTTATCTATTCGCCTTGACCCTAACAAGGATTTAGAAATAAACGCGCCGATAGGCGAAGTATTTTCCGCTTTGAAAGAGTTAAGCGAAAATAGTTAAAATAAAGTTTTAAAATTATAAAAAATTTCGGAGGACAACTAAAAATGACAAACAAAGAAATTTACAAAAAGACGATCGGGTTTTCCGTTCGCCGACTGCTTTGGGATACCTTTGCGTTTATTCTGATAATCGGAATTTCGGCTTTGGGATTTTTTCTTGCCGAAAAAGTTTGGGACAGAGGTCTTATCGGGCTTTTTGTAGGCTTGCTTTTCGGCATAATCGTGCTTGCGATTTTTCTTAAATTCATATCGTATAAATTAAAAGCCGGACAGATTGCCATGATGACTCGTGGAATAACCGAAGGCAAACTTGATGGCAACGTTATCGAAGAAGGCAAGAAAGCCGTTAAACAAAGATTTAAGACTGTTGCGGCATACTTCGTTCTCACTCGCTTGATAAAGGGAATTTTCCACCAGCTTGAAAAGGGGGTTACAAGGCTTGGCAGCGCTATCGGCGGCCAAACGGGCGAAGCGGTAGGTAGTGCGATAGGTTCTATTATTCAAACGATAGTGGCCTATCTTTGCGACTGTTGCTTAGGCTGGGTATTTTTCAGGGCAGACGTTCACCCCGCGCAGGCAACCTGCGAAGGTGCGGTAATATTCTTTAAACACGGAAAAACTTTCGCTAAAAACATGGGCAGAGTTTTCGGGATAGGTCTTTTAACGTTTATCCTTATCGTCGGAGTTATCGGCGGCATAATCTATTTCGTCTTGTGGACGCAAAAAGATATTCTTGCGTCTTTCTATGCGGAAATAGCGGACTTTATAGCAAGGTCGGGCGCAACCGGAACGATAGTAGATATTCTTAAAAACCCCGTAACTATTCCTATAGTTATTGCGGCTATCTGCGGGATTTCCATTTGGGGCTTCGTTCATTCCACTTTCATTAAACCTTATGTGCTGGTCGGCGTTTTAAGGAATTATATCGAGTCGGGTAAAAAAGACATACCGGACAAAGCCAGTTTTGCCGCGCTCGACGCAAAATCACCTAAATTCAGAAAACTTCACGAAGAAATCAGATAATTTACTTATTTAAGTGATTAGCAATAGAAGAAAAATATTTTAAGGAAGAAAAAATTGATTAAAGCGGTATTATTCGATTTAGACGGAACGCTTCTTCCGATGAGCGAAAAAACGTTCACCGAAGGGTATTTCAAAATGTTATGCAAAAAACTTGCGCCATTAGGCTACGAGCCGGAAACACTTGTAAAAACCATATGGACAGGCACTAAGGCAATGGTAAATAATGACGGCAAAAAGACAAACGAGCAAGTCTTTTGGGAAACCTTTGCAAGCATATACGGCACGGAAAAGTTAAAAGACAGAGCCGTTTTTGAAGATTTTTATGCGAACGATTTTAATGGCTCGAAAATCTTTTGCGGAGAAAACCCGCAGGCGAAAGAGATAATCGAATACGTCAAAGATAAGGGCATAAAGATCGTTCTTGCCACCAACCCGCTTTTTCCGAATTTCGCAATGATAGTTAGAGCCGGTTTTTTGGGGCTTAACGAAGACGACTTTGACTACGTTTCCGGTTACGAAAATTCCCATTATGCAAAGCCTAACCCGAAATATTATTTAGAAGTTCTTGAGACGAACGGCTTAAAAGCGGACGAAGTGGTTTACTTTGCAAACAACAAAACCGAAGACTACGATCCCGCAACGAGCGTGGGGATAAAAACCTTGCTTATTAAAGGCGAAGGATTAACATTAGAAGAAGTTAAAACAGTTTTAGACTAAGGAGAAAATAATGAAAAAAGTTTTGATATTATCTGGAAGCCCGCGAAAGGGCGGCAACTCCGACCTTCTTTGCGACGAGTTTATGCGCGGTGCGGCGGACGGCGGCAATCAGGTTGAAAAAATAAGAGTTGCCGAAAAGAACGTAGGGTATTGCACGGGGTGTTATTACTGCCAAAAATCAAAAGGTGTTTGCGCAAAAAAAGACGATATGGCGGAAATACTTCAAAAGATGATAGACGCGGACGTTATAGTTTTTTCAAGCCCCGTATATTTTTATTCGATAGACGCGCAACTTAAAACGGTTATCGACAGAACGGTTGCACGCTGGCTTGAAGTTAAAAATAAAGAATTTTACTACATAGTTACTTGCGCCGATGAAGAAAAAGAATCGCAAGAACGCACGATAGAGTGTTTCCGCGGATACGCGGACTGCGTAGAAGGGGCGGTAGAAAAGGGCATAATTTACGGCACGGGCGTATATCAAAAAGGCGAAATACTAGGTAGCCCCGAATACAAAAGGGCTTACGAAATGGGTAAATCCGTTTAAGTTCAAAAAAAGAAGAGCCATGCGGCTCTTTTTTATTTTAAAAACTTATATAAAACCCCTTGACAGAAAATATACGGAAGGCATATACTAACAATAGTTGAATAATTATTCAACCGTTGAAACGGTTGCGAGGTGGAAACAATGAAAGACTTACTTTGCGAAGAAAACTGCGTGCATGAAAATATCGTGGAAAAGGTAAAAGAAAAACTTCCGGACGAAAATCTTATTTACGATTTAGCCGAACTGTTTAAAGTTTTCGGCGATTCCACAAGGACAAAAATTTTAAGCTGCCTTGAAGTTTCGCCCCTTTGCGTATGCGATATTTGCGAGTGCCTTAATATGAACAAGTCGGCAATATCTCACCAACTCCGTATTCTCCGTCAGGCAAAACTTGTTAAAGCCAGAAAAAGCGGAAAAGAAGTGATATATTCGCTTGACGACGAACACGTTTCAAAGATTTTCGAGTGCGGCATTTCTCACCTTTTGGAGGGCAAAAAATAATATGAAAAAAGTTTACGATATCGAAGTAGATTGTGCGAACTGTGCCTTAAAGTGCGAACAGGCGATATGCAAAATGAAAGAAGTTTCGGGATGCAATATAAATTTTATCGCGCAAAAAATGACGTTAGAGGCAGAAGACCCCGACACGGTTTTAAAATCCGTCGTAAAAACGGCGAGAAAAATCGAGCCGGATTTTGAAGTAGTTAAATAAAATGACCAAAAAACAGAAAAAGAACCTTAAAAGGATTTTAATAGGGCTATCCGCGTTTATCGTGATATTACTTGCGGATATAATATTTAAGCACGCTTTTTCGGAAAGATTTCCGTTCGGGCTTGCTTCTATTATAGAAGGTAGTCTCGGCTGGCTTATTCCGTTCGGGCTTTATCTTGCCGTATATTTATATATAGGTTTTAAGGTCTTGAAAAAATCCGCGATAAATATTTTGCACGGACAAATCTTCGACGAAAATTTTCTTATGTCCGTCGCAACGATAGGCGCTTTTGCGCTCGGGATCTATACGGGAATTACTACGGGTAGTCCCGAAGGGTTTGACGAAGCATGCGCGGTAATGCTCTTTTATATGCTCGGCGAGTGGTTTGAATCCTACGCCGTTATAAAGTCCAGAAAGTCCATAGGGGCGCTGATGGATATTCGTCCGGACGTTGCCAACCTTATTGATAATGACGAAAACATAACCACCGTAGATCCGTCCACGGTGAAAGTAGGCGATATAATTCTCGTTCGCCCCGGCGAAAAAATACCGCTCGACGGAGTGATTATATCGGGCAGCAGCGATATAGACGCAAAGGCGTTAACGGGGGAATCGCTCCCCGTTTCGGTAAAAGAAAAAGACGCGGTGCTATCCGGCACGGTAAATCTTACCGGAGCGATCAAGATAAAAACCACGAAAACTTTCGGCGATTCTACCGCTACAAAGATTTTAGAACTTGTGGAAAATGCGTCCGAAAAGAAGTCTAAAACGGAAAATTTTATTACGCGGTTTTCAAAATTTTATACTCCGACGGTCGTTTTTGCGGCTATCCTTCTCGCCGTTGTTCCGCCGATCGCGATAGGGCTTTCGGGTGGCGGATATGCTTTCAGCGTTTGGATATACCGCGCGCTGATGTTCTTGGTCGTATCTTGCCCGTGTGCGCTGGTTATTTCCGTTCCGCTCTCCTTTTTTGCGGGGATAGGCGGGGCGTCGGCGCAAGGCATTTTGGTCAAAGGTTCGGTGTATTTTGAAAAACTGAATAAGGCGAACATATTCGTATTCGACAAAACGGGCACGCTCACGAAAGGGAATTTTTCCATAACCGAAGTTTACCCCGAAGAAAATAGGGAAGAAGTTTTATACTATGCAAGCATAGCCGAAAAAGATTCCGTTCACCCCATAGCGCAGTCTATTAAGGCGGCGGTTTCGGCGGATACGGCTTCTTATAGTTATAAAGAGATCGCGGGGCGCGGAACTATCGCTAAGGGCGAAAAAGAAATTCTTTGCGGCAACGGAAAACTTATGGAAGAATACGGCGTTGCATATAATAAAGTTTCCGCCGTCGGAACCGTGGTTTACGTTGCGGTAGATAGGAAGTTTATAGGATATATCGTTATATCCGACCAAGTTAAAGAAGAAACGAAAGAAGTTATTTCAAAATTGCAAGTCGGCGGCGCTAAAACCGTTATGCTGACTGGTGATAACGAACGCATTGCAAAAAGCGTCGCGGATAGCGTAGGGATAAGCGAATATAAGGCAAATCTTCTTCCGCAAGGAAAAGCGGAAGAAGTTGAAAAAATGATCAATAAAAAGGGCGAAAAAGACGTTTTATGTTACGTTGGCGACGGAATAAACGACGCGCCCGTGCTTATGCTGTCAGACGTAGGTATATCTATGGGCGGAGTCGGTAGCGACGCGGCGATAGAGGCTTCTGACGTGGTTTTGATAAAAGACGACTTAAAGACCTTGCCGCTTGCAAAATCCACCGCAAAAAAGACTATGCGCATAGTTTATGAAAACATAGTTTTCGCAATCGCCGTTAAAGTTATAATACTTATTTTATCCGCACTCGGAATAACAAACATGTGGATAGCGGTATTCGGTGATGTGGGGGTTGCCATCCTTGCGATACTTAATGCAATGCGCGCAAGTTCGGTCGGCAAAAAAAATTTGAAAAAACAAAAAATAATTGTTGACAACGGAAAAAAATAATAATATACTGAAAGCGTTGAGGCAAATATTATGAGAAAATCCTTTTTCTTTTATTACGCATATTACTTTAAAAGACCATATTGATAATATCGGTTATTTTTTGCGTATTGCTTAATTTATTTTGAGTATAAAGTGACCGATTGAAAAATCGGTCTTTTTTATTTTATAAAACGAGGTAACATTATGATTATCATCATCAAGAAAGAACACGACGAAAAACAGTTAAACAACCTTATCGGTTGGGTGAAAAAGCAAGGGCTCGAAGTAGACTTATCGGAAGGCAGCCACTCATCGGTTTTAGGGCTTATCGGCGACACGAGTAAAATAGATATCGACCTCGTCCGTTCGCTAGATATAGTAGAAAGCGTAAAACGTATCCAAGAACCGTTTAAGCTTGCTAACCGCAAGTTCCACCCCGAAGACACGATCGTAGACGTTTCGGGAGTAAAGGTCGGCGGCGATAACTTTACGATAATCGCGGGGCCTTGCTCGGTGGAGAGCGAAAAGCAGATTATCGGGATAGCCGAAGCGGTCAAAAAATCGGGCGCTAAACTTTTGCGCGGCGGAGCGTTTAAGCCGAGAACTTCGCCATACTCTTTCCAAGGGTTAAGGGAAACGGGGCTCGAACTTTTGCTTAAAGCGAAAGCGGAAACGGGGCTTCCGATAGTTACCGAAATAATGAGCGTTCGGCACATAGATTTATTTAAGGACGTAGACCTTATCCAGATAGGCGCAAGAGACATGCAGAACTACGAACTGTTAAAAGAAGTGGGCAAAACCAAAAAACCCGTTTTATTAAAGCGCGGATTTGCAAACACCATAGAAGAGTGGCTTATGAGCGCTGAATATATTATGAGTGAAGGCTCAAAAGACGTTATATTATGCGAAAGGGGAATAAGGACTTTCGAGCCGTATACGAGAAACACTTTGGACCTTTCGGCGGCGCCCGTTTTAAAAGAACTTACCCACTTGCCTTTAATAGTCGATCCGTCGCACGCGTCGGGGCTTGCAAGGCTTGTTAAACCGTTATCGCTCGCATCCGTCGGCGCGGGTGCGGACGGGCTTATGATAGAAGTGCATAACGATCCGCCGCACGCACTTTGCGACGGCGCTCAATCCGTTCGCCCCGAACAGTTTGACGACATAGCGAAAAGCGTTAACAACATGCTCCCCATTTGCGGAAAGAAACAGATATTATGAAAGTAGGAATTATAGGATTAGGGCTTATGGGCGGCTCTTTCGGAAAAACGCTCGTTAAAGCCGGAAAGCACACGGTATACGGAGCGGACGCTCTAGATAGCGTTATGTTAAAAGCCGAAATGGTTAAGGCTATAAACTTTAAACTTGACGAAAAGTCCGCAAAAGAAATCGACCTTTTAGTCGTCGCGGTAACGCCCGATAAGGCGGAAGAAGTTATGAAAAAATACCTTCCGTATCTTAAAAACGGCGCGATCGTAACCGATTTTTGCGGAATAAAAAGAAAGATAGTATCTTGTATGGAAAGACTATCGAAAGAATATCCGAACGTAACCTTTATCGGCGGGCATCCCATGGCGGGTCGGGAATTTTCTGGGATAGACCACTCCACGGCTACTCTTTTTGAAAACGCGTCTATGATACTCGTTAACGTCAACGCGGATATATTCACGCTAGATACCGTTAAACAGTTCTTTTTATCGGTTGGATTTAAAAACGTGGAGATATGCTCTGCCGAAACGCACGATAATAGGATCGCGTTCACTTCGCAACTTTGCCATATAGTATCCAACGCGTTCATCAAAAACAAAAGCGCCGAAGTGCACGACGGGTTTTCTGCGGGAAGTTATAAGGATATGACGCGCGTCGCAAGGTTAAACCCCGAAATGTGGGCGGATTTAATGACGGAAAACGCGGACTATCTTTTAAATGAACTTACCGAACTTTTGGATAATCTTAATAAATATAAAGTCGCCCTAAGTTTAAGCGACAGAGAAGAACTGAAAAAACTTCTTAAAGATGGCAACGACAGAAAACTTGCCATCGACGTTAAATCGCAGAAAAAGGATTAAGTATGAAAAGTTTGCGAGTTAAAACCCAAAGCGAATACGAAGTAACTATTACGGATAGCCTTGCCGCTTTTACCGAAAAAGTATCCCTGCTTATAAAGGGCGATCTTGTGGCGGTTATAACCGATAGCAACGTAGACGGGATATATAAAAACGAAATAGAAAATTCGCTTACCGGTAAAAAGGTCATTAAATTCGTCGTTCCCGCGGGGGAAGAAAGCAAGAACGTGGAAAATTATTTAAAGATATTAAACGGGCTTGCGGATAACGGATTTACGAGAGAAGATACGGTAATAACTTTCGGCGGCGGAGTAGTGGGGGATCTGGGCGCGTTCGTCGCTTCCACCTATATGCGCGGAATAAAGCTTATAGCGGTTCCTACCACGCTGCTTTCTATGGTGGATTCTTCAGTCGGCGGTAAAACCGCAATTAACCTTGAAAAGGGCAAAAACCTTTGCGGAACTTTCTATCAGCCGAGCGCCGTTTATATTAACACGGGGTTTTTGAAAACCCTTCCTAAAAAGGAAGTTTTGTGTGGCTTAGGCGAGATATTAAAATACCGCTTTATTTCAAAAGACGCAAAAATAGATATTTCAAAAATAGACGAAGACCTTATTTATAAGTGCTTGAAAATAAAAGCGGATATAGTTTCAAAAGACGAAAAAGAGAGCGGAAAAAGAAAACTTCTAAACTTCGGGCATACCTTCGGACACGCTATCGAAAAACTTTCCCACTTTACTATTCCGCACGGAATATGCGTTGCAAAGGGTATCGTTTATGCGTTAAAAATTTCCGAAAAATATTTTGGGACTTCCGAAAAAGTAAGAAAAGATTATATTCTCACCGCAGAAAATTTAGGCATAGACGTTTCGTGCGAGTATGATTTAAACGAACTTATATCTCTTATTTCAATCGACAAAAAGCGGTCGGGAAAAGGTGCGGACTTCGTGCTTATAGACGATAAATTTCGTCCCGAAATCGTGAATATTTTACTATCGGAGATAAAAGGATATATTTTATGAACGTTATGTTAACCCCGCACGAGTTAAAGGGAAAAACAGTCGCGCCGAGTTCAAAGTCTTACGCGCACAGATACATAATAGCGGCGTGCCTTTCGGGGAAGAAAACCTTAATAAAAAACGTGGGTTTTAGCGAAGACGTGCTTGCGACAATAAGGTGCATGAAGGCGATGGGCGCAGACTGTGAACTAACTTCCGGCTGCTTAAAAGTAAAATCCTTTTCGCCAAGAAAAAACGCTGTTTTAGATTGTGGCGAAAGCGGATCTACTCTTAGGTTTTTGCTTCCGATAGCCGCGGCACTAGGGGTAAACGCGACGTTTATCGGCAGCGAAAAACTTCTTTCAAGACCGCTTAGCGCACTTAAAGAAACTCTTATAAATCACGGAATTACCTTTGACGGATTTAAAATCAGCGGCAGGCTTTCCGGTGATAAATTCACGGTGGACGGCAGCGTCAGTTCGCAATACGTAACGGGGCTGCTGTTCGCGCTTGCGATACTTGAAAGAGAGTGCGAACTTGAAATAGTCGGAAATAAAGTTAGCGGCGGATACGTGGATATAACGCTTGACGTTTTAAAAAACTGCGGAATAAAAATTACGGAAACCGAAAACGGCTACAAAATATTTCCGTCTAAGTTTTTGCCGAATAATAAAATAACGATCGAGGGCGACTATTCGGGTGCGGCGTTTATGCTATCCGCAGGCGCGATTAAAAATAAGGTTTGCGTTAAGGGGCTTAACGCATGTTCAAAGCAGGGCGACCGGAAAATTATCGATATACTCTCAAAGTTCGGCGCGAGTGTAAAACTCGGCAAGTCTTCTATCTCCGTCCGAAAAAACGAATTGAACGCAATAACCTACGATTGCGAAGACGTGCCCGATCTTGTTCAGATTATTTCCGTTGTGGCGGCTTTTTCAAAAGGCGAAAGTGTGCTTAAAAACGTGGGCAGATTAAAGTATAAAGAGAGCGACAGGATAAAGGCGATAACCGATATGCTAGGTAGCGCAAAAATAGATTGCTATCTTGTGGAAAACGACCTGCATATAATAGGCGGAAAGCCGTTCGGCGGAAAGTTTTTCAGCAACAACGACCACAGAACGGCTATGTCTTCTACCATACTCGCGTGCTACGCTTCGGGAAATTCTATAATTGAAGACGCGGGCGCGGTTAAAAAGTCTTATCCGGATTTTTATTCCGATCTTAAAAGTTTAGGGGGAAAGTTCGATGTCGATATTTAAAGGAGATAAACTCACCGTAGAAATTTACGGGGAATCGCATTCCGAAAAAATAGGCGCGGTAGTTTCGGGTATGCCCGAAACGACGGTAGACCTTGAAAACCTTTCGCAATTTTTAGATAGAAGAAAGGCAAACGGCGGAGTTTTTTCCACCGCAAGAACGGAGAAAGACGAACCTGTGTTTTCGGGACTTTATAACGGAAAGATCTATGGCGATTATTCGTTTTATATCGTCAACGGCAACGTAAAGAGCAAAGATTATTCCGACCTTTTCGGAAAGCCGAGACCGTCGCATGCGGATTACGCTTGGCACTTAAAAGACGGAACGCTCGATTTTTCGGGCGGCGGCAGATTTTCGGGACGTATGACCGCGCCGCTTTGCGTGGTTGGCGGAATTTGCAAGCAATATCTTTTATCTAAGGGTATTAAAATTTGTGCTTACGTTTCCCAAACGGGAAACGTTATAGGCAAGTCTTATAAAGACGGAGAATTAAACTATAACGACATAATAAAAGAAAGCAAGGGCGAATATCCGTCTCTTTCAAAAAAACAAGAAATGCTCGACGAGATTGCGGCAGCAAAAAAAGACGGCGACTCTGTCGGCGGAAGAATAGAGTGCGTGATATTCGGGTTAAACGGCGGAGTAGGAGATAATCTTTTCGGCGGGTTAGAAGGCAAAATATCTTCGCTTATTTATTCCGTTCCCGCGGTTAAAGGGGTAGAGTTCGGCGCGGGTTTTGATTTTATCAAAGGGCGCGGAGCGGAGATGAACGACGGGCTATATTATAAAGACGGAAAGGTGGAATTTTTATCCAACAATTCGGGCGGAATAAACGGCGGAATAAGCAACGGCGCGCCCGTAACGATAGGCGTAGCAATGCGTCCGACTCCTTCGATAATGAAAGAACAACGCACGATAGACTTGGTCAATAAAAAAGACGTGAAAATCAAGATCGGCGGCAGGCACGACGCTTGCATTTTGCCGAGAGCCGTTCCGTGTATAGAATCTGCGGTGGCGATAGCACTTACCGATATAATAGGAGAATAAAGATGGAAGATTTAATCAAAATCAGAGAAAAAATAGACAGTATCGACGACGAAATAGTTAAAGAGTATATCGAAAGGATAAATCTGTGCGGCATGGTCGCCGAAGAAAAGAAAAAGACGGGCAAGGCGGTATCGGACTTGGAAAGGGAAAGGAAGATACTATACCGCATCACCGAAAACGTGCCCGAAAAATATCACACGCTATTAAAAGAACTGTATAGCACGATTTTTGCAACATCGAAAGCCTATCAGTCTTCGCTTATCGGAAGCGCGAGTAAAACCAAAAGCGCGATTGATAAAATAATAGAAGGCGGGCTAACAGACCTTCCGGAAAGAGCCGCGGTAGCGTGCCAAGGAGTTAAGGGTGCAAACAGCGGAACAGCCGCCGAAAAACTTTTTCCGATAAGCGATCTTAACTACTTTAAGACCTTTGAAGGGGTGTTCTCCGCGGTGGAAAGCGGGCTTTGCGATTACGGCGTTCTGCCAATTGAAAACAGCACGGCGGGATCGGTGCTCGACGTATACGACCTTATGAAAAAATACGATTTTCACATTGTTCGCACCGTCAGAATAAAAATCGAACATTGTCTTGCGGCTATTCCCGGTGCGACTTTATCGGGAATAAAAAAGGTGGTATCGCACCCGCAGGCGATAAGTCAATGTTCGGAATACATAAAATCGCATAAGTTAGACTCCGAACTCGGAGAAAACACGGCGATCGCCGCTAAAAACGTTAGCGAACAAGAAGATAAAACGGTTGCGGCAATTTGTTCGCCGGACTGCGCCGCGCTTTACGGTTTGCAAATATTAGAACGCGCCGTGCAAAACAACGTCAATAATTTCACGAGATTTATTTGCATAGCGAAAGACCTTGAAATATTTAAAGGCAGCGATAAAATAAGCGTTATGACCGCCTTGTCGCATAGACCGGGCAGCCTTAACGAAATGCTTATGAAGTTTTCTACCTTGGGGCTTAACCTAACCAAGATAGAATCCCGCCCCATCGTAGGCACCGACTTTGAGTTTATGTTCTATTTCGACTTCGAAGGGGATATCACAAGATCCGACGTATTGAATTTGATCGCGGAACTCGAAAACAGTTCGGATAAATTCGTGTTCCTTGGAAGTTATAAAGAAATAATTTAAGGTGAACTTATGAAAATTTTAGTTATAAACGGCGTAAACTTAAATATGCTGGGCGTGAGAGAGCCGGATCTTTACGGTAAGCAAAGTTATAAAGCGCTTATATCAAAAATAAAAAAAGAAGCGGCAAAACTCGGCGTAAAGGTAAAGTGCGTTCAGTCGAATTACGAAGGTAAGATCGTGGAGTTTATTCAAAAGGCGTATAGAAAATTCGACGGAATAGTCATAAACCCCGGGGCGTATACTCATACTTCCGTCGCCATTTTAGATGCGCTTAAAAGCGTGAATATTAAAACGGTGGAAGTGCATATAACCGACGTGGACAGTAGAGAAGAATTCAGAAAGATAAGTTACGTAAGTCTTTATGCCGAAAAGAAAATTTCCGGAAAAGGGTTTGACGGATATATAGAAGCAATTAAATATCTTTCAGAAAAAGTCTAAAAAGTTGAAAATCCCGCAAAAATGCGAGATTTTGTATTTTAACCATAAAAATATTAAAAAAGGTATTGAAAAAAGCGAAATAATGTATTAAAATATAATATATAATTTGAAGACTTGATACGGAAAAGCGAAATTTGTAGAAAAAAATATTGTCAAAGGGGTTAAAGTTATGTTTAACAAAACCAAGAAAAGAATTTTTATTCCGATTTGCAGCGCGGTGCTTGTCATATGTTCTATAATGGCGGTCGCTTTCGGAAAAACTTCGTCAAAACCTATCGTCGCGGAGGCGGCTACTGCTTTTGACGAGAACAACATCGTTTTCAGAATAGCGAACGTTTCAGACTCTCACGTCGGTGTCACGTATTCTCAGCTTGGCGGAAACACAAGCAGAAAGAGTTCTGCCTACGGATATGAGTTCCCGACGATGGATAACTTAGAGCGCGCGATGAGTTATTTTAACTCCGCTTACGGAAAAGCCGGAATCGACGCAATTATGCATTGCGGCGACTTGACCGAAAACGGGCTTGCTTCTAACGTAGACAGTTATTTTACTGTTCAGAATAAATACTTCAAAGGCACGCCTTTTGTATTCACGCTCGGAAACCACGACGTTTACTGGAGTGGTTGTATGAATCGTTCTGCGTGGTTCGACAAGCTTAACGAATACGGCGTTTACGCGCACGATACGGATTTAGATATCGCCAGAAACTTTGCCGATAGGCACACGGTCATATCTAAAAATGGCGTGAACTATCACTTCGTTTCGGTGGATATAAATAACTACGGATTCAGTTCCTCAACCAAAGAATCGTATAACACTTTGGCTGCCGAAACGAAAACCTGGCTTAAAAAGACTTTAAACGAGATTCAAAAAGATGAAAACGCTTTCCCGTATATTTTCGTCAACAGTCACTCTCCCTCTAAAAACGACGCCTACGGCAGTTTGCATAGCGCATTATACGAGAATCTGGGCTACCTTTATGGTGGAAACGCGCTTAACGAAGCGACGGGCACTTCCGTTTGGGGCGCTTCGCAAGACCTTGACGATATATTAAAAGATTATCCGCAGGTAATTCTTTTCACCGGTCATACCCATATGGGAACGACGGACGAAAGAAATATAAATCAAACGACTTATACGCAGATAAACAGCGGTTCTGTATCCGACTATGTTTCGGATTCGATCGGCGTGTTTAAGCGTGCTAACACAGACACTTCCGGAGAACCTAAATACACCAGAGATCAGGGCAACGGTATGGTTATCGAAGTAGATAACCAAGGCAGAATAAGGATAGCGAGATACGATTTTTATAACGGTTCTTCGCCCGCTTCCGGAACTACCGGAAGGATGAAAGCCTCTTTAACGGGCGGCGGATACTGGTATCTTAACGCCTATTCGGAAGACGGCTCGCATTTAGACAGTTACAGCAGAAAAACCGTAATGGCGAAAAACACCGCGCCGTATTTTGAACCTTCCGCAAGGGCGACCGTATCGCGCGCGTCGGTAGGGGCGAACATATCCGTTACCTTCCCGAAAGCGAAAGACGACGATATGGTTTATTACTATAAAATCGATTTGATAGATCACTCTACGGGCAAAGTGGTTTATTCGTCGCTCGTTTTAGACGAATTTATCGAATACCCGACTTTTGCGAATATGCCGAAAACGCAGACCTTTACGTTTGCGGCAAACCAAGCAAAAGTAAAGGCGATCGCGGGGGACTTTGAAGTAAGCGTAACTCCGTTTGACTCTTTCGGGCTTTACGGGCACTCTCTTGTCGGTTCGAGCATAACGACCACTAACGGTTGGTCGACCACGCAAAGTTCGCAAGGCGTAAGTATCGGCGGCGCAAACGCACAAACGGGGCATGCTTGGATGAGCTTTAATACTTACGGAACTGTTGCCACGTATAATGAAAAAGTGCAACTTGACGGGCTTAAAATAAAAATGACCACGCACTCTACCGACATAGGATACGTCGGCTTCGGATTTGCTAAAAACTTCGGCGATTCGCCCGTTCTTGCAAAGACGAGTTTTAACGCTGTATTTTGGCCGAAATATAACGGTATGACTGCCGCACAAACAAGACTTGTTTTGGCGCGCGATCATGATTACTCGGTTGATGCTTCGATAGCGTATAAAACGCCAGACTGCACACCCGGAAACAATAACGAAAATAAACTTATCACCGCTTACGGCACACAAAATCTTGTGTTCAATTTGGGAACTTGCACGGCGACTTTCACCTTCACAAAGATTAAATCGTGTTGGAAAGTAGATATAGAACATAACGGCTGGGAAGGAAATTACGGCACGGTTTACGTTCCGAGTAATTATTTTGAAAACGTTATGGACGCCGACGGAAAGGCGTATGTGGTAGGGCAAGGCAATGCGTCCGACAAAACTAAATCCCTTTCGGTGGAGATCTATATAGACAAAGCGGAAGAGACGCCGACCTTTTCTTATGACAGGACGGATAATTCGTATACCGTAACTGGGCTTCGTTCCGAATATAAGGCGGTAACTCTTTCGCAGGCACACTTCTTAAACGGATTATCGTTTACCCTATCGAGCGACAATTACTCGACCGTAAACAACGACGAGTGGCTTGGAGTAGTCTTAAAAAGACACGCAGTTTACGGATATAAACCGGATAAAACGGTTGCGGACGTTTCAGGACTGCACGTTATAATTAAGCCGAGTTGGAGCTCGACTAACGGTGGACAGACGAGAGTGTTTATCAACTCTGACGGCGGAGACGATACTTATTGCGTATATAAAGACGAGGCGCTTACCACAAGGGGATTCGGCGTTTCTACAGTAGCCTGGGTCGGAAACGGCACGAGTGAGAGCATGAGTTTCACGTTTACTTTCAACAAAATCAGCAGTTCTGTTTGGAAGGTAACTATTTCCAACGTTGTGGGAACGAAAAACTGGAGTTCTTCGCAAACGATGGTAGGCTATATTAAAGCCGCAGATATGGCAAAGGCTATTGACGACAGCGGGAGAACTTACGTTATAGCCAAAGGAAAATCCGCGGGGCATAAGAGTTTGTCCGAAAAGATCACGTTCGTAGATCCGTCATACACGGTTTCGTTTAACGGCAACGGTGCGGGAAGCGGTAGCGTTTCGCCTATGAATATAAGATACGGCGCGGCAAAACTATTAAACGAAAACAACTTTGTTAAAACCGGATACGACTTTAAGGGCTGGGCGACTTCTGCCGGCGGCGCAGTAGTTTATGCTGATAACGGTTCATACGAGATACCCGAAGGCGGCGCTACGTTATATGCGGTATGGCAAGCAAAGAAATATAATCTTACCTTTATTGAAAAAGGAAAAGAGACTGTCAAAACGGGTACTTACGGACAAAAGTATAACCTTCCCGAACTTAAAAACGCAGACGGTGCTGTGGCAATCGGTTGGAAAACGGCGGATGGTTCGCTATATAACGAAGGTTATGGGTATCCCGTCAGCGAAGATGCGACGTTCACCCTTTGGTATGCGAATATCTCGCATACTATCGGCGCTTCGATAAGGCTTGTAAATGATGCCGATGATTGCGGAATAAGGTTCGCAAATCAATTTAGCAATGTCGGTTCGGGCGTTATAAAAGGATATAAAGACATTTCTGACGTTGTTACGTCGACAGGTATTATCGTAATGCCGAAAAATCTTATCGGCGAACAAGAATTTACCTATGAAAATTACTCGGGCGACTCGCAGGCGGGAAGACTTTTGATCGACAAATCGGATTTCGTATTTGTGGACGGAAAGATGGAGACAAAACTTTCCATAATAAATCTTTACGCCAAAAACTATAACAGAGAATTTTCTTCGAGATCGTTTATAGGAATAAAATACAGCGACGGCAGCACGGATGTTCACTATACTGACTTTACAGATACGAACAACACAAGGTCTATAACAAGCGTGGCGACTTCGCTTATTAACTCTACTACGCATAGAAGCGGAGACGGCAAATCTTCTTATTCGCAAAAACTTTTAGACAATATATATAGATTTATCGACGGAACGCTAACCGTTTCGGAAAGCGGCGGAACGTATGCGCTTACCGATAACGTCAACTCTTCTTATAGGGCAAAAGACAATAATTCCAAAGTTTCGCTTTCGGTAACGGGAAGCAATAGTGGAAACACCGTAACTCTTAACATCACCGTAGACGCAGATAGGTTTGAAAGTTTACTTGGCGGTAATTTTAGAACGCTTACCTTTAATGGGGAAAGATACAGAACGTTCACTCAGTCGCAAAACGGAAACGTCGTAACGGTAACGTTTAATAAATAAATAATTCACAACAAAAAAAGCGGGTTTTTCCCGCTTTTTTTGATGTTTTTTAACACTTTCAAAAAATTTCGGTATTGACTATCAAATTTTTATAATATATAATGTATATAGGATTATGGGCAGATTTTTGTAAGAAGTCTTTAAAATAAAGGGGGATTTATATGAAAAAATCCTTAAAGACGAAAATTATAACCGTATTATCCTTGATTTTTGTGCTTTTTATCGCGGCGTTTTTCGGCTTTTTGCATGCAGAGAAGAACATGGCAAGCGCTGCTTCGGGTTGGACTTTAAGGGGTAGCACATATTCGGATTACTTCGGTTGGTCGGGCTACGGCACAGGTAGCGAAGGATATTCGTTCAGAGAATCCGACGGATACGTAGATTCGTCTAACGTGTTCGGGTTCGGTTCGCGTATCGTGACTTCAAAGCCTGTCAAACTCGACGGGGCGGTAATCACCGTATATTGCGACAACGTTTTAACTTCCGCCGCGGATAGCGACTGGTTCGGGTTCTGTTTGGGCTCGGCTATAAGCGAAACTTATCCTACGCTTACAACGTATACTCAGTTCTGCGTAAACTTCCGTCCGAGACTTTGGGGGCAGACGAGAGTTGCAATAGGATTAAACGATTTGCACGCGGCAATAAGCGGTTTTACGCCTGTTGCGTTTAACGACAAAGCGCTTACCAACGCAAACATAAGTAACGTTGGCGTAAACGAATACGTATTAAACGTCGCCCAAACAACCGGGCTTGAATTCGAATTCCACTATCTATCTTCCGATAACGTATGGCAAATAAAAGTTTCCGATCCTTTGGGCATCATGTGGGCAGCCGGATCGAAAACGATATACGCTTCGCCGGCTAGGATAAAGGCGGCGTCCGGTTCAGGTGCGAGCACTATGGTGTATTTAGCGTTATTCGGCAATAAGGGGGATAATTCTCCCGCGACCAGCATGGCAACGCACGTTAAGATAGAAGACGATAATACAAGAGCGGCAGTTCCGAGCATGGCGGTAGCGGGCGATGGCACGGCAACCATAACAAACATAACGCAAGGACACGCAAATCAGGTAAGATTTAGTAAAAACGATAAGGTTACTCTTGATGGACTTACGGTAGATCTTTTCGATACGGCTATGCCCACGACTTACGGTCAGTATTTCGGATTCGGGTTTGCTAAAAATGCGGAAGATTATCCGAATGATTCTACGCTGGAAAACAAATCGCTTAACGTAGTTTTCGCACCCGGAAGATGGTCGGGGCAAACCAGACTTGTTTTCAATAATAGTGCGAACGACAATGCGGCAATCGTATATACCGACAAGGCGCTTACAAATCAGGCGATAGGTTCGGGAACGCCGAACTACGTTTTCAAAAATACCGCAAACATAGGAGTTAGCCTTTCGTTTAAGCACCTGTCAAGCGACGGGGTTTGGCAAATGGATATAACCGTTACGGCGGGAACTCTTATCGGGGCGCACGTTTCCACGGTTTACTTTGCCGAAAGTTGGGCGAACAACGTTTTAGACGCGAACGGCAAGTGCTATATCGTGGCATACGGATTTATGGATTCTTCGGCAATCAGCACGCCTGTCAGATTTAACTTAAAGGTTCAAGACGGATATACCGTAACCGAAGTTATCGACGGGGTAACCACGACATATAAATATTCCGCGGGCAGCACATACACGTTCACACAAAGATACGTTAAAGATAAACTCAATATAGGCTGGACGAGCGGAACTACTTTCTATAATTTAGGCAGCACATTAACTATAAATTCTAACGTAACGGTAACCGCAGATTTTGTCGGATTTGCTCAAACCCAAGGCGCTTCCGTCCTGCTTCAATCGGCACTCGACTATTCGGGAATAAGATTTGAAACAAGGCTTAAACAAACTTCTTATAACACGTATTCTTCTAAGATCGCAGGTATCGGAATAATCTTAATGCCCGCGGACTTAATTGAAGACGGCAAGGAATTTACTCTTGCAAATTACGGTGGTGAAAGCGGCGCGGGAGATGTTTACGCGGCAGCGTCAAAGTTTAATTTCGACGGCGGCGAAATGTATTTAAGAGCGTCTATAATAAGACTTTATCCTTCAAATTACAGCAGGCTTTTCGCGGCGAGATCTTACGTTAAATTATCGAACGGAGATCTTGTGTATACCGACTTTGTTAAAGCGAACAACACAAGAACGATTCATACCGTCGCGGAAAAAGCGTTGGCTGCGGGGGCGACAGATCCGAATAACTGCCTTGCGGTTTATATGGACGGCGTTCCGAACGTAATAGAAAGCAGCGGAACATATTCTGTCTCCGATGCGAGCGGCAGGGCGGATTCCGATAAGATAATAAAAAGCGTAACGGGATCTATTTCTGGAACTACCGTAACTCTTAATTTCACGGTAGACGCGGCTAAGTTCACTTCGATTTTAGGCGGCACGTTCAAGGGCCTTATCTATAACGGATACAGAATTAAAAGCGGCACTCAATCTTTAAGCGGGAGCGTGGTAACTATGACTTTCAATAAACCAACCGGCGTTTATTCCGACACGGTTAAAAATATTTGGCTCGGCGACACCATGTATGACGAAAGTATTGTGCTTACTGCGGAAACCGATTCGAACAACAAAGTAATTTCCGCACCTAAGGCAAAAATAATTTTTGACGCTAAGTCTATCGTTTCGGTAAAATGGTATTTCCACAATTCTAGAAAATCTCTTCCCATCGATCAGCAGACGATAACCTTTACCGAAGGGGTTGACTATAAATACGAAAACGGATATATAGTCGCACTCGGCAGTATCAATTCCGACGGAACGTTCGCGACGGATATGCCTTACGTTACAGACAAGCAAGTTTCGGGCGACGTTACCTGGCCGGGAATGAGCGAAAACAACTATCCGAGAGTGGGTGGCGGAAATATTCCGTTCAGCGAAAATAACGAAATCCACCAAATGCAACTTGCGGTAACTTACACCCACGCTCAAAACGCATGGGAAGGATACGTTCCTTCCTATCAGGGAACAAAACTTCCCAAAACCATGGCGAAGTTAAACGCCGGACAGGATATCAAACTGTTCATTTACGGCGACAGCGTCGCAACCGGTGCAAACACTTCTAAGTATCTCGGAAACAACCCGTTCACCGACGACTGGATGACGCTTTTTGCGGATAACCTTTCGAGTTATTACGGTTCGAATATTTCTGTTATAAACAAAGCAAGCGGCGGATATACTTCAAATAACGGCGTAAATGGCGGATACGGCTGGATAAATCACGGTCAACGTATTTATCAGGCGGGGCTTTACGACATGTTCTATTCGAACGAAAATTTCTCCGGCCTTACCGGGGAAGATGCGGCTTATAACGGAACTCCAAAAGGAATTCTTAAAGGTTACGTTCCGGATCTCGTTATTTTAAGATTCGGCGGAAACGATTGTTCGATTTATAACAGCGTTACGACTACCGACTTTTATAACAATATGAAGTCTATGATATCAACTCTTCGCGCGGTAAATCCGAACGTAGAGATAACCTTAATGCCTTCCTTCTATAAAAACCCGCTTGCTTACGGGTATAAAGATCTCGATCCGTATAACGCAAAACTTGTTCAGATTGCAAACGAAGAATCGGGAGTTATTTACGTGGACGTTTGCTCCTTCCAGAATTCTATGTATTCTGCGGGTAAACGCTTTATAGATCTTACCACCAACAATATAAACCATCCGAACGACTTCTTTGCAAGAACGTTCGCGATGTGTCTACTTTCTTCGTTGATAAACTTCTGATAGAAAAAAATAGAAAACATAATAAAGGCAAAAAAGCGGAAGGAATTCCGCTTTTTTGTATATAAACCTTTAAAATCCGATATTGACTATTTCAATAATGTGTTATATAATAATAGAACGAAATAAATTATTATGAGAAGTATATTTGTTTTTTTTGATAAAGGGAGGAGGATTTAAATGTCAAAATCCATAAAAAACAAACTTATATCAATTTTAGCGATGCTTGCGATATTGTTTACGGCGGCGTTTTTTGCGTTTATTCGCACGGAAACAAAACCAGCAAGCGCAGACTCCGCCGACTGGACGGGATACGGTGTATCATATACCGATTTCTTCGGTTGGTCGGGATATAACGGCGAAACTTATTCGTTCAATACTTCCACGGGCTATGCGTCTACCACGAGAGTTAACGGTTGGGGTTCACGTTTGGTTAACAGGGATAATTCAGTCAAGCTTCACGGCGCAAAAATCAGTATCTACTGCAACAACATCGTTACTTCTGGTAATGATAGCGACTGGTTCGGTTTTTGCTTGGGTTCCGATCAGCCGAATAACTACCCTTCACTTTCCGCAACGCAGTTTTGCGTAACTTTCCGCCCGAGACTTTGGTCCGGACAAACGAGAGTCAGCATTGCGACAAATCACAATCACGAAGGGATAAGCGGATATCAGCCCGTTGCTTTTAAAGATACTGCGTGTTCGGATCCGAACATAAGTAACGTAGGCGTGAAAGAATACGTTATGACGACAGCTACCACGTTGGGGCTTTCATTTGAATTTAGCTACGTATCCGCAAGCAAAGTTTGGAAGGTTACGGTAACCGATCTTTACGGCGGACTTTGGGAAGCGTCTTCAACCACGATATACGTTCCTGCAAGCAGGATAAAAGCGGCTTCGGGCTCCGGAACAAGCACACGAGTATTCGCGGCGATATATGCAGGCGTAGGCAGTGGTTCCCCAGCTACAAATATGGCTATGTCAATTAAGATAGAAGACGATAATTCAAAAGCAAGTTTTCCGCAGATAACTTCTTCAAGCGACGGAACTGCGTTTATTTCAAACATCAGCCAAGGACCTACTGCGAACGTCAGATTTGCAAAAAACAGCAAGGTCACACTTGACGGTCTTACCGTTAAGCTTTACGATACGCAAATGCCCACGGCTTACGGTCAGTATTTCGGGTTCGGGTTCGCAAAAACAAAGAGTGCAATTCCGAATAGCGAGCAGAACTCGCTTAACGTAGTTTTCGCACCCGGAAGATGGTCGGGGCAAACCAGACTTGTTTTCAATAATAGCGCGAACGACAACGCGGCAATCGTATATACCGACAAGGCGCTTACAAATCAGGCGATAGGTTCGGGAACGCCAAACTACGTATTTAAAAACGAAGCTAATATCGGCGTAAGTTTAACGTTTAATCACTTAACGGGCGAAGGCGTATGGGAAATGAAGGTTACGGTCACCGCGGGAACGCTAGTGGGAACGCACGTTTCCACACTGTATTTTGCCGAAAGTTGGGCAAATAACGTTTTAGATGCAAACGGCAAATGCTATCTTGTTGCCTATGGATTTATAGATTCCACGCAGATAAGTAAATCCGCAAGATTTCATATTAAAGCGGATAACGGGTATACGGTGACGGAAGTTGTGAACGGTGTTACAACGACGAGCAAATATGCGGTCGGCAGCACGTATACTTTCAAGCAAAAATATATAAAAGATAAACTCAATATAGGCTGGAAGATAGGAAATACTTTCTATTATAATGGAGACACCTTTACCGTAAACGCCAACACAACGGTAACCGCAAGCTTTGTGGATTTCTATCAGGTAGAAGGAGCGTCGGTATTATTGTCTTACGCCTTAGACTATTCGGGAATAAGATTTAAGTGCGCTCTTAAAAAAGCGACGTATGACGCTTATTCTTCTAAGATATCCGGTATGGGAATAATCGTAATGCCTGCGGATATGATAGAAGACGGCAAGGAATTCACGCTTGCAAATTATAGCGGTTCAAATCAGGCTGAAAATATTTATACTGAGTCTTCGAATTTTGCCTTTTCGGGCGGTGAAACCGTATTAAACGCGGCTATTATAAGGCTTTATCCTTCAAATTACAGCAGACTTTTCGCGGCAAGATCATACTTAAAACTTGCAAACGGAAAACTCGTTTATTTAGATTACGTTAAATCGAACAACGCGAGAACGATTCATACCGTCGCGGAAAAAGCGTTGGCTGCGGGCTCTGCCGACACGAACAACGGATTGACTATTTATATGGACGGTGTTCCGAACGTTACCGAAACTTCCGGAACTTACGCACTTATCGATACTACCGGAAGAGCGGCTTCCGAAAAGATAATAAAAAGCGTAACGGGATCTGTATCCGGAACTACCGTAACCCTTAAATTTACGGTAAACGCAAGCAAATTTAATTCCGTTCTCGGCGGGTCGATAAAAGGGCTTATCTATAACGGATACAGAATTAAAACTTTTACTCAGTCGCTTAGCAGCAGCACGCTTACGGTCAAGTTTACCAAACTTACCAAAACTTATGCGGACACGGTCAAAAACATTTGGCTCGGCGACACCATGTATGACGAAAGTATCGTTTTAACTGCGCCTACCGATGCGAACAACAAAGTAACTTCCGCGCCTAAAGCAAAATTGATACTTGATGCGAGAACGATTTTATCCGTAAAATGGTATTTCCACAATTCAAGAAAATCTCTTCCCGTAGATCAGCAGACTATAACCTTTACCGAAGGGGTTGACTATAAATACGAAAACGGATATATAGTCGCACTCGGTAGCATCAATTCAGACGGAACGTTTAAGACGAATATGCCGTACGTTACCGACAAGCAGGTTTCGGGCGACGTAGGTTGGCCGAACTTATCCGGAACTTATCCGAGAGTGGGTGGCGGAACTATTCCGTTTACGGAAAATAACGAAATCCACCAAATGCAACTTGCCGTAACTTATACCCACGATGTAAATGCGTGGGGCGGGTTTAAGCCATCTTACCAAGGTTCTGGGCTTCCCAAAACTATGGCGAAGTTAAATGCGGGCAAAGACGTTAAACTGTTTGTCTACGGCGACAGCGTTGCTACGGGTGCAAACACATCTAAGTATCTCGGAAACAACCCGTTCACCGACGACTGGATGACGCTTTTTGCGGATAACCTCGGCAGTTACTACGGCGTTAACGTTGCGCTTACTAATAAATCGAGCGGCGGATATACTTCAAATAACGGCGTAAATGGCGGCGGCGGTTGGATAAACCATGGTCAATATGTTTACTAAGCCGGACTTAACGATATGTTCTACTCGAATGAAAACTTCTCTGGGCTTACCGGGCAAGCAGCGCCTTGGAACGGTAAACCAAAAGGAATTCTTAAAGGCTACGTTCCGGATCTCGTTATTTTAAGATTCGGCGCTAACGACAGTTCTATTTACAGCGGTATAGATACAACGGCTTTCTATAACAATATTAAGTCAATGATAACCACTCTGCGCAAGGTAAATTCTAACGTGGAAATAATTATCAAACCGTCGTTCTATACAAATGCACTTGCGGACGGATACAACGACCTTAAACCGTATAACGCAAAACTTGTTCAGATCGCAAACGAAGAATCGGGAGTTATTTATGTGGACGTTTGCTCCTTCCAGAATTCTATGTATTCTGCGGGTAAACGGTTTATAGATCTTACCACCAACAATATAAACCACCCGAACGACTTCTTTGCAAGAACGTTCGCTATGTGCCTACTTTCTTCGTTGATAAATTACTAAAACAACAGAACAGACATATTAAATAAAAAAGAAAGCGGAAATTTTCCGCTTTCTTTTTTACGACAAAACCCCCTTAACTCTTATATTGACTATTTCATTAAGATATTATATAATTATAAAATAGTATAACTGAAATTCGTTTATACAATACCGGTTTATAGGACAATATATATTAAAGTTATGAAAAGATTACAAGTTGCCTTAAAGGTTTTCAAATTTTTATTCAGCAGGGGTTTTATAACCTTTATAGGCTGTGTTATTCAGGTTGCGGCGCTTTGCCTTATTTTGCTTTACGCACACGACTGGTTTGCTCTTTTTCAAGCCGTTTGCATAACGTTTGCGGTTATAGCGTTTTTTGAAATAAACAATAAAAAGCAACAACCCGAATACAAACTCTCTTGGACGGTGCTACTTTTTATTTTTCCGATACTGGGTTTGATTCTTTATGCGTTTTACTACGATCCGCAACTTAAAAGAAAAAAGACCAGACTTATGGAAAAGCAATACGTCGAAGGTGTAATTTACCTTCCGAAAACCGAGATAAAAGAAAAAGAAAATTTTTCGGAAAGTTTCGGCATAAGCGAAAGCCTTTACCGCCAGATGGGGTTCACGGGGGACTTTAACAATAGGGCGACGTATTTAGGCTCGGGCGAAGAGTTTTTCTTAGAATTAAAAAAAGAACTCGAAAAAGCGGAAAATTTTATCTTTATGCAGTTTTTCATTATCAGCCCCGGAAAAATGTGGGACGAGATACATGAAATACTGAAAAGAAAAGTTGCGGCGGGAGTGGAAGTTCGCGTTATGTATGACGACGTCGGCTCGCTTAAAATGCCCATAAGTTTTGCCAAAAAACTTATAAAAGACGGGATAAAATGTATTAAGTTTAACCCGATGGGGCCAAGGGCGATCGGAAGATACGATAACCGCGACCATAGAAAAATAGTCATTATCGACGGCAAAGTCGCCTTCACGGGCGGAGCGAACATTGCCGACGAATACATCAACGCAATAGAAAGGTTCGGAAAGTGGAAGGATTCTTCTATTAAAATAGAAGGCTCGGAAGTAAAGGTCTTCACTTTTAACTTTTTATTGATGTTCGATGCGTTAGGCAAATTCAAAAATCCCACCACCGAATTTGAACAATACTTAAACATAGACGCGGCAAAGTTTACGGACGAAGGATATATTCAGCCGTTCGTTGACGGGCCGAGACCGTTTTATAAAGATAATATTTCGGAAGAAAATTATATCAACCTTATAAGCGGAGCAAAAAACAGATTATATATCACGACGCCGTATCTGATCCCGAACTATTCTATATTATACGCGTTAAAACTCGCCGTTTCGCGCGGGGTAGACGTTAGAATAGTTACCCCGCATATTCCGGACAAAAAGGCGGTGTTTCTGATTACCCGCTCGCACTACGAATTTTTGTGTAAAAGCGGCGTTAAAGTTTATGAATATACGCCCGGGTTTATCCACTCAAAGCAAATCCTTTCGGACGATACGGCGTTTATCGGAACGGTCAACTGCGATTTCAGAAGTTTTGTGCATCACTTCGAGTGCGGCGTCAATCTTTACGGCACGCCTTGTATAAAGGATATAGAAAGAGACTTTGAAAACGTGTTTGGTGAATCCGATATTGTAGATTACAAAAAGATCAACAGAAATATATTTACAAAACTGATAACAAGCATAATGAATATCTTTTCGCCATTGCTATAAAAATTAAAAAATAAAAAAGCCGACCGCTCGGTCGGCTTTTAACTTTTTAAATCGTTATCTCTTTTTAACGCAGTCGCCGGTAACGGCGTCTTGAAACATCATCCAGTATCCGTCGCCTTTCAAATCGAAAACCGAAAGGGGAATAAAAGTGCAAAAGCCTTTAAGTTCCTTTGGCGGCGAAGTCGAGTATTTTGCCGGCACGCCGTAGCATATATATTTTTCCTTTCCGTCTTCGCGGATGATCCCCACAACGTAATACTTATTATCCGAATAATTTATTCTTATCCATTTGCTATCCGTAAGGCTTACGGCAAGCCGTTCTTCGGGTGGAAACTTATTGAACATATCTTCTATTTCGTTTCTGACGCTTTCAAAGTAAGTGTTTCCTTCCGAATATTCTTTGCCGCTATCGTCGCCTGTTTCATTTTGAAACCCGCAAGCGCCGCTTTCGCCTTTTTCTGTTTTGCCTTGTTCTCCGCTAAAAGGCATTTCATTTTCAGTTCGAACATCTTCGCTAAACCTTCTTAAAAATTCTCGCTCTTCGTAAGATTCGTCCTTTTCGTAATAATTTTCGGTTGCCACAGCCTCGTCGTCGTAACTTTCGCGCATTGTTTTATCTCGCGGTTCTTCTTCCGGCTCGTCAATCCCCGGGATAGGTCCTAACGGCGGCATGGGCGGAAGAGTCGGCGGTATGGGGGCATATGGATTATCGGGTGCAAGATCTTCTTCGCGGTGCTTTTCTATGTATTTGTCTGTTATTTTTTTTCTAAAATCCGCCGCGTCGGTTAAAACGCTTTCCGACCTTGCGTAGGCGATAAGTAGAGGGATACCCTTTTCAACGTAGCATATCCCCGAAGAAAAACCGTTTTTAACGCTCGGCGTTACCCTGAAATTTTCGGTAAACGAAACGGGCCTTTTCCCGAGCGGGAAGGAAAACAGTTTTCCGCCGCCGTCAAGCACGAAAGCGACGTATTCTCCGCAATCTGCGGCTTTAACGTTGATAAGCGAAAGATAAAAGGTCGCAACCCCGTTTTCGATTTCCACGCGCGATATTCCCGAAAGTTTTTTGCCGGGAGAAGAAAACCCACACTCGATTTCTTTTAGAACTAGAATTTGTTTTATAAATTCCATAACCGAATAACCTTTTAAAATAATTTATTAAATAATATATTCAGAGCAAGGGCGAAAAATATGTGAAAGGATAAAACAAAGTCGAAAATTGCCGAAAGTGAATAAAACATTTTAAAAGGTTTCATACAAAAGTCGTAAAAAATATAATAATATAAGAAAATCTTATCGTAAATTGTTAAAACCGTGGGCAATTAACTTTACTTTTTTTTGATTATCGTGCTAAAATAAACAAAAAAGACAAACGATATAATGCTAATAGGAGAATAAAATGTATATCAGCAAAAAACTCGAATCGTTCGTAAATGAATACGCCGCTCTTTGTAAGCCCGATAAAATCGTTTATATCGACGGCAGCGAAGAACAACTCGAAAGTTTAAGAAAACAGGCGGTTGACGAAAAAATCCTTATCAAACTCAATCAGGAAAAACTCCCCGGTTGCTATCTCCACCGCACCGAAGTCAACGACGTTGCAAGGGTAGAAGGCAGAACCTTTATCTGCTCTAAAAATAAAGAAGATTCCGCCCCCATCAATAACTGGATGGAAACCACCGAAGCGTTAAACCTTTTGAACGGATTGTTTAATGGCGTTATGAAAGGAAGAACAATGTATGTTATTCCGTATTCTATGGGCGCGGTAGGAAGTAAGTTCTCTAAAATAGGTATCGAACTTACCGATTCTATTTACGTCGTTTTGAATATGGCGATCATGACGAGAGTCGGCGCAAAGGTTTTAGACGCTTTGGGCGATAAAGACTTCGTTAAAGGCGTTCACTCTTATGCAGAACTTAAAGAAGAAAACAGATATATCTGCCACTTCCCCGAAGAAAATCTTATTATGTCTATCAACTCTAACTACGGCGGAAACGTTTTGCTCGGCAAAAAGTGCTTTGCGCTCCGTATTGCGTCTTACCTTGGCAAAACCGAAGGTTGGATGGCAGAACATATGTTGATTTTGGGTATCGAAAATCCGAAAGGCGAAATCAAATACGTTGCAGCGGCTTTCCCGTCGGCTTGCGGAAAGACCAACCTTGCAATGATCATCCCGCCCGAAATTTATAAAAAGAAAGGCTATAAATGCTGGTGCGTCGGCGACGATATCGCTTGGATAAGAGTCGGCGAAGACGGCAGACTTTGGGCTGTAAACCCCGAAAACGGATTCTTCGGCGTTGCACCCGGAACTAGCATGAAATCTAACCCCAACGCGCTTTTATCGACCAGAAAAGGCACGATATTTACAAACGTTGTTGAAAATCTCGACGACGAAACCGTTTGGTGGGAAGGTATGGATAAAAACCCGCCTAAAAACGCTATCGACTGGAAAGGCAATCCTTGGAACGGCGATATGAAAGACGAAAACGGCAAACCCATAAAGGGCGCGCACCCGAATTCGAGATTTACCGCTCCTACCGCAAACTGCCCGTGTCTATCAGACCAGTTCGAAGCGCCTAACGGCGTTCCGCTTTCCGCAATTATCTTCGGCGGAAGACGTGCAAAAACCGCTCCGCTCGTTTATCAGAGTAAAGACTGGAACAACGGCGTGTTCGTAGGCTCTATAATGGCAAGCGAAACAACCGCTGCCGCTACCGGCGCAGTCGGTGTTGTTCGTCGCGATCCTATGGCAATGAGACCGTTTGTCGGCTACAATATGGGCGACTATTTCGCTCACTGGATCGAAATGGGTAAAAAGATTAAAAATCAACCCAAGATCTTCAACGTAAACTGGTTCAGAACGGACGAAAACGGCAACTTCATTTGGCCGGGCTTCGGCGAAAACCTCCGCGTTATAGACTGGATATTAGATCGTTGCGAAGATAAAGTAGACGCAAAAGAAACTCCTATCGGCTACGTTCCTTATGCAAAAGATATCAACGTTGAAGGGCTTGACGGAATTACCGAAAAAACTATCGAAGATCTTTTGTCTATCGATAAGGCAAGTTGGAAAGAAGAAACCGAAGGTATTGAAAAATTCTACGGCGAACTTGGTGCAAGAGTTCCGAAAGAACTTTACGACGAACTCGGTAAGTTAAAAGAAAACCTTAATAAATAATAAAGGTAAATAAAGCACGCTCCGAAATATCGGAGCGTGCTTTTTAGTGCAAAAAAATTAAAGTGTTAAAATTCTTTTCTGCCGACCAAAAAGTCTATTGTAACGTCAAAACAATCGGCAAGTTTTATAAGGTTTGTCATCGTGGGTTCGATCTTATCGTGCTCCCACTCGGAAACGCATTGTTGAGTAACGTATAAATAGCCCGCAAGTTGCGTTTGACTGATTTTGTGCTCTTTTCTGAGCGCTAACAAGTTTTCGCTGAACTTACTCATATCTGCATTTTACAATTATTCTTGTAACAAGATTGACAATACAAGTTTAATTGTGAAAAGGAGATTTTAGAAAATGAAAGTCAATAGGGTTAGAAGAATTTTTGAAATCATATCCGCAAGCATTGCGGTGCTTTTGGGAATTATGTAAGTTGTTTTCGGAATAATTGCATGCGTAATAATATTTCCTTTGTTGATAGCGATAATCTGCCTTCCGACATTGTCTAGCAAGAAAGATAAATCTAAAAACCATACAAACGTAAATTCACAAAGTAACGAAAAAGAGTTATTGACAAAGTTACAGGAATTAAAGAAAATCAAAGATTTAAGCGTTATAACGGAAGAGCAGTATAATGAAGCGGTAGAAAAAATTATTCAGGAATATAAAAAGACGGTATAGAAAATATTTATAAAATAAAAACAGTCGACATTCAATAAGTCGGCTGTTTTTGTGTATAAAAATAAAAGCAAGGGAAATAATTCGGGTATAAAAAAGGAGGTGCCCTATGGGGAATATGTTAACCACGAAGGAAGCGACACTCGTTTCCGATCTTCTTACCTATGAAGAACAGGCTTGCAAAAAGGCAAGGCTTTATTCAAAGACTTTAACGGACAAAAATTTAGCGGAAACTTTCTGCAATATTGCGAACAATCACGAAAAGCGTTTCAATACGCTTTTAGGGATGCTATAAGGAGGGGAATATGAGAAACGGCGAAAATATGCTTAACGAAAAAGACAGCCTGCAAGATATGTTGAATTTAGAAAAAACGATGGTAAAACTTTACGCCACCGCTTTAACCGAAGGCGCAAGCAAAGGCTTTCGCACGATGGCGCAAAACCATATAAAAGAGACGGCGAACGATCAACTTGACGTGTTTATGCAAATGACCGAACACGGCTACTACAAAGTGGAAAGCGCGCCCGAAACAACCCTTTCGGAAGAAAAGAACAAATTTTCAAAAGTAAAAGGGCAGTTATCTTAAAATAAAAAAGCCACGCAAAATAGCGTGGCTTTTAAGTTTAATGTGGTTATTCTGCGGAATCTTCCTTTTTATCGGGAGAGATAAAGGAATCTTTTTTAGCGTAAAACTTTGCCGCAATTATCTTCGTTATAAAGAGCGAGCCGACCATAATAACTATGGATACGGGGAGCATAACATACCAGATCGGAACAAATCCCGCGATAACGAAGCACACAAAAGATATCGCCGCGACGTAGATCGCATACGGGAGTTGTGTTGAAACGTGGTTAATGTGTTCGCACTCCGCGCCTGCGGAAGACATTATCGTGGTATCGGATATCGGCGAACAGTGGTCACCGCAAACCGCACCGGCAAGACAAGCCGAGATTCCGAGAACCATTTGCGCGTTAGCCGCAGTTCCGCCCGGATACATAGCGGTAACGATAGGAATAAGTATACCGAACGTTCCCCAAGATGTTCCGGTTGCGAAAGCAAGCACGCACGCAACAAGGAAGATTATCGCCGGCAAGAAACTTTGCAAAGTTGCCGCCGCACCGCTCATCATATCGCCCACAAAGTATTTTGCACCGAGAACGCCCGTGATATTTTTAAGTGCGGTTGCAAAGGTTAAAATAAGGATTGCGGGAACCATTGCGATAAAGCCTTTGGGGATCGCTTCCATAGATTCTTTAAACGAAACGTTCTGACGGATAGCAAGATATATGATAGATAAAACGAGAGCGATAAGTCCGCCCCAAGGAAGCGCGATAGTTGCGTCGGTATCGGCAAACGCGTCTATAAAGGAAGCGCCTTCGAAAATCCCGCCCACGTATAAAAGTGCGAAAATACAAGCAACGATAAGGAAGACTATCGGCAAAACGAGATCCCAAACTTTTCCGCGTTCGGACGGAGTGTAGCTATCGTCTTTAACTTGTTTTCCGGAGAAAAGATCGCCGTTTAATGCGTTCAGTTCGTGTTTTCTCATCGGACCGAAATCGAACTTCATTAAAACGAGAGAGATAACGAACACGAGAGTTAGTATCGAATAGAAGTTCATAGGTATCGCCGCGATAAAGAGCGAGAAACCTTGCCCGTCGGCGGCGTATTGCGAAACAGCCGCCGCCCAAGAAGAAACGGGCGCTATCATACAGATAGGTGCGGCAGTTGCGTCGATAAGATAGGCAAGTTTACTGCGGCTTATCTTATGTTTATCGGTAACGGGGCGCATAACCGAACCAACGGTTAAACAGTTAAAGTAGTCGTCGATAAAGATCAAAACGCCCAAAACGAAAGTGCATATAGACGCACCGACTCTCGTTTTAACGTGCTTTTGAGCCCATTCGCCGAACGCCTTGCTGCCGCCCGCCTTATTGACAAGGGCGACCAAAATTCCGAGTTCGATCAAGAATACGAATATACCCGCGGTATCGGATACTGCGGCGATAAGACCGGTATTGATAACGTGATCAACCGTTCCTGTAAAAGAAAATCCGGAAGCAAGGATCGCGCCCGATAAAATACCGATAAAAAGCGAAGAGAAAACTTCTTTGGTTATAAGCGCGAGTGCTATCGCTATTATCGGGGGTAAGAGCGCCCAAATGGTGCCGACAACTTTGCCTGTGCCACCGCACGTTTCGCATATTTCGGCTTCTATCATTCCGGTGCCGTGACATTCGGGGCACATAACCGTTTTAGTAACGAGCCCGCAAGCCACCGCAACGATAAGCAGAGTTAAAATAACTACTGCGGCGACGATCAGAGTGATCGATTTTCCGTTAAAAAACTTCTTTGCGTTTAACATAGTAAACTCCTTTGTAAAAATAAAAAATCGCAATACCATTAAATATTGCGAAAGTTTCCGTATATCTAATAGCGCAACACAAATTCTTGTGACAGTTGCAAAGATATTTTCCCTGCACCCAGAAAACCGACTTTCGGGAAGATCGGTCTCTTCGGCGGAAGTTCCTTTCCCGCAAAAGCCAAAGCCCCGCTTTTGCTTATCATAAATTCCGCGCCTCTATTATTTTTAATGTAAAACAACTATATAGCAAATAAAAGCGATTGTCAATAGGTTTTAAGAATTTTTGCCGAAATATATCATATTTTATTGAAGACATTAAATAACGCGTTATTGCAAAACATTATTTAAACTAAAAAAGTCGCTTATTGATAAGCGACCTTTTTATTAGTCCGTTGTTCTGAAAGGATTATATACTATCCAGTAGAATATAAGCCAAAGCGCGGATATGCCGACAAGAGAATAAATTATTCTGGATACGACGGCTGAACTTCCCGCGCCGAAGATGAGCGCAACCAAGTTAAAGTCGAACAAGCCAACCATAAGCCAAACGAGAGCGCCTATCAGAACGAGACAAAAAGCGATTATTGACGTAATTTTCATAATCTCCTCCCGATAGAAGTATTCTCTATAAATAAAAAAATATACAATAAAAATAAAAACGCCTTAAAACAGGGCGTTTTCCAAAATAAGTTTATCGAAGTCTATTTTCTCCATAAAGTCGTCTTCTTTGAACTTAACGTTATTATATTTAGCGTAGTTAAAGATATGCGTCTTCATTAAAACGGGGGTGGGAATATCCAGTTTACCGCATATCTCGCATAAAAAGTCAAAAAAAAGCGAATAGTCCATAGCGCCTATTCTTTCAAAGGTAAACTGTTTTATAATTTTGCCGTTCTTAATAACTTTTGCCCAAATTCTAACCATAATTTCACCTTAAACATTGTAGCATAAAAGCACTTCGTAAAGCAATATAATTATTGACAAAGTATTGATAATAGAGTAAAATTGAAAGGTAATAAACCGCGCGGCATATTCGCCGCAAAATCGGGGTGACTATGGAAAATTTAAAGAAAAATCTTATTAAGTTGCTTGGCGAAAACGCGAGATACACTTTTTCGCAACTCTCTAAAATGACGGGCGAGCCGGAAGAAAAGGTCAAATCCGCAGTCGAAGAGTTGGAAAAAGACGGCGTTATAGTAAAATATTCCGCCATTATAAATACGGAAAAGTCGTCCGACAAGAAAGTTCAGGCGCTTATAGAAGTTAAAGTCGCTCCGCAAAAACTTAACGGTTTCGATTCGTATGCCGAACAGATCTATAACTTCCCCGAAGTTACAAGCCTATATTTAATGAGCGGCGGTTTCGATCTTGCCGTGTTCGCCGAGGGCGAAAGCCTTGCGGATATTGCAAAGTTTATTTCCGCAAAACTCAGCGTTATTGACGGAATAGTCGGTGTTCAGACACATTTTATTCTTAAAAAATACAAGATCGAAGGGCAGATCACCTGCGTTAAAGAAGAGAGCAAAAGGCAGATTATCCACGCATGAGAAATTTTGTAAGCAGAAGGGCTGCCGGCATTAAACCGTCGGGTATAAGAAAGTTTTTCGATATGTGCGCCAACAGAAAGGACGTTATATCCTTAGGCGTGGGAGAGCCCGACTTTATAACCCCGTGGGAGATAAGAGAAGAAGGCATAAACGCGATAAAACGCGGATATACGCAATACACGTCAAACAGCGGGCTAACGGAACTCCGTTCGGAAATTTCCGAATATCTTTTTTCGCGCTTTAACGTGGATTTTGCGCCCGAAAATATCGTTATAACCGTGGGTGCTAGCGAGGCGATAGATATAACTCTTCGCGCGGTGATAGACGAAGGGGACGAAATTTTAGTTCCCGACCCCAGTTACGTTTCATACTGCTCGTGCATATCGCTTGCGGGCGGAAAACCCGTTTCGGTTTCCTGTTCGGGAGATAACGGATTTAAATTAACTCCCGAGAGTTTGGAAAAGGCGGTTACCGATAAAACGAAGGCGATAATCTTTCCGTATCCGAATAACCCCACCGGCGGGATAATGGAAAAAGAATACATAGAAAAAATCATACCCTTTATCATAAAGCACGATCTTTTGGTTATCTCCGACGAGATATACGCCGAACTGACTTATGGCAAAAAGCATTGTTCGATTGCGTCTTTTGAAGAACTTAAAGACAGAGTGGTTTTAATAAGCGGTTTTTCAAAATCGTTCGCAATGACGGGTTGGCGCGTCGGATACGTTTGCGCTCCTTCGCCCATCAAAAGCGCCCTGTTAAAGATACATCAATATGCGCTTATCTGCGCCCCCATATTTTCGCAATACGCGGCGCTTGCGGGGCTTAAAGACGGCAAGGCGAATAATTTTGAAACGGTCAGCGCCATGCGTGCCGAATACGATCAGAGAAGAAAGTTTATGCACAAGTCCTTTACGGATATGGGGCTTAATTGTTTCGAGCCGAAAGGTGCGTTTTATATCTTCCCGTCGGTCGAAAGCACGGGGCTTACCGGCGAAGAATTTGCAAAACAATTATTAGAAGAAGAAAAGGTAGCGGTCGTCCCCGGCGACGCGTTCGGTGAGTTCGGAAAGTATTATGTGCGTTGCTCGTATGCTTATTCGATGAAAAATCTTGCCGTGGCGGTGGAAAAGATCGCGGAATTCGTAAATAAATTAAAGAGCGGAAAAAACAAATGAAAGTAAGAAGAGCATTAGTTATAGGCGCGGGGCTTTCCGGCGCGACGGTTGCAAGGCTTTTAGCCGAAAACGACGTTAACGTAACCGTAATAGATAAAAGGAACACGATAGGCGGCAACGCATACGATAAGGTAGACGAAAACGGTGTAACCGTTCAAGTTTACGGGCCGCATATTTTTCACACCAACTATAAAGAAGTTTACGATTTTTTGGCAAGGTTTACCGAGTGGGTGCCTTATAAACATAAAGTTTTGGCGTCGCTTAAAAAGAAGCACGAAAAAAAGCTAGTTCCCGTTCCGTTTAACCTTACTTCGCTTTTCGAGATGTATCCCGAAAAAGAGGCGGAGGCTATCAAACAGATCCTTACCGAAGAGATAGGCTACGGCAAAAAAGTGCCTATCCTTGCGCTAAAAAAACACGAAGACGAAAGGGTAAGAAAGTTTGCCGACTTCGTTTATAAAAATATATTCTATATTTACACGTTAAAACAATGGGGATTTGCACCCGAAGAACTGGGCGACGAGGTTATGGGCAGAGTTCCCGTGTATATCTCGGAAGACGACGGGTATTTTACCGATACTTATCAATGCATGCCAAAATTCGGATTTACCGAAATGATAAAGAATATGTTAAACCACCCGAAGATATATCTTTCGCTCGGTAAAGACGCAAATAAAATGCTTTATTTATCCGATAACAAGATATATTTTAACGGCACGGAATTTGACGAGCCGATTATCTTTACCGGTTGTGTGGACGAACTTTTCGAATATAAATACGGCGTTCTGCCTTATAGAAGCTTGAAGTTTAAATTCAAAACGGTAAACGCAAAATCCTTCCAGCCGGCGGCGGTAGTAAACTATACCGTGAATAAAAAATACACGCGTATTTCGGAATTCACGAAGTTCGCCTGCCCCGAAAAAGAAAAAACGGTTATCGTAAAAGAATATCCCAAAACCTATAAAAAGGATAAAAATATACCGTATTATCCTATTCCCAGAAAAGAGAACGAACTTCTTCATAAAAAATACGCGGAAGAAGCGAAGAACTTTCCAAATCTATTCTTGCTCGGTCGCCTTGCCGAATATAAATACGTGAATATGGACGTTGCGGTTAAAAACGCAATGGCGCTTTTGGACAAGGTTTTAGAGGAAATGTAATGGACAAAATAAAAATTTGCGAAATGTGCGACGCTTTTTATCCCACGGTAGACGGCGTCGTTAACGTTGTAAAAAACTATTCCCAAATTCTAAATAAAAAGTCTTGCTGCAAAGCATGCGTGCCTTCGGCGGGCAGAAAGTCCGATTACGTAGACAAGGAAGAGTTTGAAGTTATAAGGTGCGCGTCTATGCGTGCGCCCGAAGGATACAGAACGGCTTTGCCCTTTTTGGATAAGCGTTGCGCAAAAAAAATCGACGCGGAAAAGTTTGATATTATTCACGCGCACTCTCCTTTCGGCATGGGCAGATTTGCCTTAAAAAGGGCAAGGAAGAATAAAATCCCGCTCGTTGCAACTCTTCACACTCAGTATCATCAAGACTTTGAAAGGGTGCTTAAAGGTTTTAAGCCGCTAGTTAACTTCATGATCCGTTTCATTATGAAAGTATATAACAAGGCGGACAGCGTTTGGACGGTAAGCAAAGGGTCTTGCGAGATATTAAGACAATACGGCTATAAAGGCGATATAAGGGTTATAAGAAACGGCACGGACTTTGTATACCCCGACTCAGCCGAAGAGTTAAAGAAAAAGATAGACGAAAAGCATAACCTTAAAGGGCAGAAAAACGTGTTTATATTCGTCGGCCGTATGGCGATGTATAAAAACCTTAAACTTTTATGCGACGCGTTAAGAATAGTAAAAGACGCGGGTTGCGACTTTAAGATGCTGTTCGTCGGCGGTGGGTTTGACTTAAAAGAACTGAAAGAATACGTTAAAACGGTCGATATCGAAGACAGATGTATCTTCACCGGCCCTGTAAACAATAGGGCGGAACTTCAAGAATACTATACGAGAGCCGATCTACTTCTTTTCCCGTCGACTTTTGATATGGCAAGCGTAGTGGGAATAGAGGCGGCGGCGCACAAAGTTGCTTCCGTTATGATAAAAGGCGCTTGCACGGCTGAAACGATAACCGATAACGTAGACGGTTTTTTGACCGAAGAAACTGCTGAAAGTTTCGGCGAAAAGATTGCTTTTTTGTGCAATAATCCCGAACTTATAGAAAAAGCGGGGGATATGGCGTATAAAAACGTGTATAGAACGTGGGAAATGGTGGCAGAAGAAGTTTACGAAAACTATTTAGACGTCATTAAACAATATAAAGAAAAACATAAAAAGAATAAATAAGCAATAAAAAGCGCGGCTTATCGCCGCGCTTTTTAATTTTAATATTCCCATTGTTTTTGGTTTTTTCTAAGTGAATAATCGTCTAAAACGTCGTTATAAACGTCGGTTTTTTCTTTAACCAAATCGACTTCCCAAGGCTTTATTCTATGGAAAAAATATTTTCTAACGTCGCAAAAATGATGAACCACGATATCCGGATAGTAAACGTTTTTAGAGTTGAATATATCCGATAGCATTATTCTTTTTGAGCAGACTTTGTTAAGTGCCGTTTGGTCGATATAAAGTAAGCGTTTTTTGTTTACTATTTCTCTTGCCCTTTCAAAAAGCGCGCTTTTTTTGCAAGCGTTAAAATTGACGAGTAAAACTCCGGCGTTAAAGTATTTGGGGTTTAACGTATAAGCGTCTTTAACCACGCCGAGTTCGTTATCTTCTAAATCTATATCGAATAAAAGAGAAATATCTCTGTTAATCACAGTATCCGCGTCCAGATAAATAAACTTATCGGGCAGGTCCATTTTATCCGCCAAAAGCCTTAACATAGTGTAAGGGGTAAACCTATTGTTAAGGTTGACGGAGTTAGATAAATTCTTCTTAAACTCTTCCGTCATATCCGCAGCGGTAAATTTGCTGTTCGGGTTTTTGGATTTCAATATTCCGTCCATATAGGCGGAAAAGCTTTTAGATATAGGGCGGAAATTTTCGTTCATTTCCGACAAATCCATGGTTAGGCAAATAACATTTAAAGGGGCGTCGGTATGCTTTACCATAGAAAGTAAAGAAATCAAAATACCGTCCGCCGCCTTATAATTTCCGGCATATAATATTGTTATCATTATACTATTTAATCAAGTCCTTATAAGGTCCGTGTTTTTTATCTTTACTTGCTTTTGCCCTTATGAATATAAATCCGATTAAAATAAAGGAGTAAAAGCACATAATTCTCCAAAATACCATTGCGGGGAAGGCAAGCCCTTTGGCAAGCGCCGCAGAAAACATACTGTAAAACGAAAGGTCGGCAGCGCCCGAGTTACCGGGTGTGGGGAAGAATGAAACCGCCGCGTTAAGAATAACGCACAGCATAATTATCTGTATTCCTTCTACGATTATTTCCGCCAAATTATGATGTTCACCGACTATCCACCCGCCGAAACCGAAAAGTTTAAGGGTGAAGTAGGCGATAGATAAATACGCGAACTGCTCTGCAAAGGTCAGTAAAAAGTTAACGAGCGTTAATAACGGCTTTTTCATTAACTTTTTAAGACAGCGCGAGTTTGTGGATACCGTGCGCAGGGTTCTGTAAAACAGAACGTCTTTATTTTTAACTATCTTTAATTTATAGCCTATAAATATAAAAAAGTATACCAGTCTTGCGGAAAGCCTCGGGAAGAAGCAGAACAGCAAAACCATTAAAGGCATCATCAGTTGAAGCGAAAGCCCCACGATAGCAAGTATAAAAATTACGTCTACGGATATTATTTTATCGACGTATCTGACCGATTGCAACGCACCGACTTTTAGAAGCACCAGCGCGATAACGCCTATCGCCACGTTGGCAAAAGCGTTTATTATGTATGTTCCGATAGGGATAGAAGAAGCGTATCCGCCGCGAACGCCGTGCTTTGAAAGATAATGCACTTCAAACGGCTGACCGCCTACGGCGAGCGGGGTAATAAAGTTATACATCTGCCCGACAATACCCGTTTCGAGATTGAGCCTAAACAGCGCTTTTCCGGTTAAGGTTTTGCAAATAAGCGAGCGTTGAAGCCCCCTTATAAAATAGCAAGCGACGATTCCGAACGCGGCAACGAAAAGGTAATGCCATTTATTTTTAAGCGTGTTGCCTATAACTTCCCAAGAAACGGGTTCGCCGCCCGTAAAATCTTCTACTGCGGTATAAATTAAAACCGCAAGAACGAACGCTACGAAAAGGATAGTAAACGACCACTTGAAAATTTTCTGGCGTTTATTTATCGATTGCTCTTTTTCCCTGTCTATCCCCAAAAAGGTCTGCATGGCGAGTTGCTTTCTCGCTTCTTTCGAGTCCATTTTGTCAAGGTCTTTAAGCCCTAACCCTTCGGAATTTTTGACCTTATCGGTTTTATCTTCGTCGTTAACGTTTTGCGGCGCTTCCGTTTCCACGAAAATAGGTTCGCCTGTCTCTTCGTCGATATCTATTTTATTGATCGTGGGAACGACCGATTTTTTATTACGTTTTTTACTAAACATAGTATTTCGATTATACATTACTATAAGATAAAAGTCAACCCAAAAATCACAGTTGCGCTTTTCCGCTTGACTTTTTACGGCGGTTAAGTTAAACTTTTATAAGTAAAATTTGTCGGATTTGTTCGAATATGAAAATTGCCGTATTTACAGACAGTTTTCCGCCGAGTTTCGGCGGCGCGGAAAACGCGGTCGCAAGATATTCGGCGGCGCTGTCAAAATCGCACGAAGTAATAGTTTTTGCACCGGATAATAATAAGCCGTATGACGACAAGGTATATCCTTTTAAGGTCGTTCGGGTGAAAAGTTTGCAGGTGTCTCCCAACGACTATTATGCGATGCCGTTTATCGATAGAAAGGTCAAAAGAACGCTTGACGCTTTTTCGCCGGACGTTATGCACTTTCAAACCGTGGGGCAGATGGCGGCTTATTGCACGCGATACGCAAAAAAACACGGTATTCCTACCGTTTCGACAGTCCATACAAAATACTATTATTGTTATAAACACGCATTTAAAAGCACGATCGTCAGCAAACTTTTATTAAGGTGCGTTATGAATCGCGTTAAGCGGGCGACCGCCGTTTGCGCGGTTTCCGAAAGCATGAAACAAACGCTTAAAAGTTACGGCGTTGCTAATCCGATAACCGTAATAAGAAACGGCGGCGAAAAAAAACAACCGCCGCTTGAAAAGAACAGGCTTTCAAATAAGTTCACTTTGCTTTACGTGGGCTTAGTAATATCATATAAAAATATCGGGTTTTCCCTTTTATCTCTTGCCGAACTTAAAAAGAAGAGAGACGATTTTATTTTCTATATCGTCGGCAAAGGCCCGCATATTAAAAAGTTTTCAAAACTCAGCAAAAAGTTAGGGCTAAGTGAAAACGTGATCTTCGTCGGCGGCGTGGCGGGAAAAGAAGAACTGAACAGATATTATAGCGGCGCCGATCTTATGCTTTTTCCGTCTATATTCGATACCGACGGATTAGTGATATTAGAAGGGGCGAATAACCGCTTGCCAACGCTTACTATTCGCGGCACGGGCGCTTCCGAAAGGCTTACGGATAACGTTACGGGCTTTGTCGAAGAGAATTCGCCGAAGGCTTTTGCCCAAAGAATAGAAAGCCTTATGGAAAATAAAGCTTTGTTAAATACGGTAGGCGAAAACGCGGCAAATATCTTTACCGACTGGGAAACAACGGCAAAAAATTATACGAAAATTTATCAAGAAATTTTAGGCTTAAAAAAGGATAGTTAAATGAAAATTTACGAAGAATTAGTGGAGCGCGGACTTATAGCGCAAGTAACTGACGAAGAAGAAATCAAAACGCTTATAAACAACGGGGGCGCAAGGTTTTACATAGGGTTCGACCCTACTGCGGATTCGCTGCATGTTGGGCACTTTATGGCGCTTTGTTTAATGAAAAGGCTTCAAATGGCGGGAAACAAACCCGTCGTATTAATCGGCGGCGGAACGGGCTATATCGGCGATCCTTCGGGAAGAACGGATATGCGCTCGATGATGACGCCCGAAATGATACAGCATAACTGCGATTGCTTTAAAAAGCAAATGGAAAGATTTATAGAGTTCGGCGAAGATAAAGCGATAATGGTAAACAATGCCGACTGGCTGTTAAAGCTCAACTATATCGAATTATTACGTGACGTGGGCGCGTGCTTTTCCGTAAACAATATGCTTAGGGCAGAGTGTTATAAGCAACGTATGGAAAAGGGGCTTTCTTTCCTTGAATTCAACTATATGATAATGCAGTCTTACGACTTTTATTATCTCAACACGCATTACGGTTGCAATATGCAGTTCGGGGGAGACGATCAATGGAGCAATATGCTCGGCGGCACCGAACTTATCCGCAAGAAGACGGGTAAAGACGCTTATGCCATGACGATAACCCTTTTACTTAACAGCGAAGGCAAAAAGATGGGGAAAACCGCCAAGGGCGCGGTCTGGCTCGATCCGAACAAAACTTCGCCTTTTGAATTTTATCAATATTGGCGCAACGTAGACGACGCGGACGTTATGAAGTGCATAAAGATGCTTACCTTTATCTCGCTCGAACAGATTGCCGAAATGGAAAAGTGGGAAGATAGCAGGATCAACGAAAAGAAAGAAATTTTAGCGTATAACCTTACCGAATTAGTTCACGGAAAGGAAGAGGCTGAAAAAGCCCAAGCGGCGGCAAAAGCACTCTTTTCGGGCGACGGGGACGACGCGAATATGCCTTCAACCGAAATTTCCGAAAGCGATCTTACGGACGGCAAGATTTTTGTATCCGACCTTATGGTTTTATGCAAACTCGCATTAAGCAAGGGCGAGGCGAAAAGGCTTATCCAGCAAGGCGGCGTAAGCGTTGACGGGGCTAAGGTAACCGACTTTACCGCATACGTAACGGTAGAAGAACTTAAAGGCGGAGTAAAGATCAAAAAGGGCAAAAAGGTATTCCATAAAGCGATTTTAGGCTAACAAAAAAAGCGTTGCGAAAAGCAACGCTTTTTCTATTTTAAATTTTTCTTATACGACCGTTACGGTGATAACGGCGGTCTCTTCCGCGGATATTCGAACGTTTACTTTATAAGCACCCGTAGACTTGATGTTAGAGTCCAAAACGATCTTTTTCTTATCGATATCAAAGCCCATTTCGGCAAGTTTATCCGCGATCTCTTTATTAGTTATAGAGCCGAAGAACTTTCCGTTTTCACCCGTTTTTGCCTCGATCTCCACTTCCTTTTTATGGAGTGCGTCGCGAAGTTCTTTGTTTGCTTTAAGCAATTCTTTTTTGTGAAAATCCGCAGCGGCTTTTTGGTTTTTATTGTCGTTCATAGCTTGCGCGTCCGCTTCTTTGGCAAGCCCGTTTTTAATAAGGAAATTCCTTGCGTAACCGTCTTTTGCGTCGATTATATCGCCTGCCTTTCCCGAACCTTTAACGTCTTTTATCAAAATAACTTTCATAATATTTCCCTCACGATTTAATTTTACTATGCCTTGCGCGTTTTGTCAACGAAAAGCCGCGTGCGGATACGATAAGAATAAAAAAATAAATTCAGGTATAATCTCTTTTTGTTTGCCCATAATGCTTTCAAGGAGAGAAGTATGAACAGAAATTATTCTATTAAGTGCGACGTTACAAAGTGCCAGCACAATGCCGACGGCTGCAACTGCCGTTTAGAAAGCATTAAGGTAACTTGCGGTAACGGTGAAAATTGCACCTGTTGCGGAGATTTTTGCGACAAAGAGCAGTTTTAAGTTTTATCGCAAAAAAAGAAGGTTGCACGCGCAACCTTCTTTTTTCATATATTATTCAGAAAAAACTTCACACGCAAAAAGATAATTTCTTTTTACACTTTGATTTTATCACTAAAAAACGGCTTGTCAATAGGTTTGTGAAAAAAAGTTACAAAAAATGTTATTTTTAAAAATTGAGCCCTATTATTAAAGCGGTATAACCTTTTATATAAGTTGACAATTTAAATTATATCTATTATAATACTAATTTAGAAAGCAATAATGGACGAAAGTCCGCATTAAATAAACGGAGGGCTATATTTTTATGGCGGAAAAGGTAATACTTACCAAAGAAGGTAAAGAAGAACTCGAAAAAAGACTGGAATACTTAAAAGTCGTTAAAAGCGTGGAAATCACCGAAAGGATCAAAACCGCGCGTGAATTCGGAGACCTTTCCGAAAACGCCGAATACGACGCAGCCAAAAACGAACAGGCTATGGTCGAAGGCGAAATTCAGGAAATCGAAAATAAGTTAAAATATGCCGAGATCATTAAAGAAGCGCCCAAAAAAGGCACGGTTTCTCTCGGTAGCAAGGTTGACTTTATAGATGAAAGAACTGGCGAAGCACACACTTTTGAAATTGTCGGCACGACCGAAGCGGACGTAGAACTCGGCAGAATTTCAAACGACTCTCCTATCGGCAACGCACTCCTCGGCAGAAAGGCTGGCGACACGATCACCGTAAACGTGCCGAAAGGAACGATAAATATCACGGTTAAAAAAGTTTATTAAAATCAAAGGACGAAAAAATGGACGAGCAGAGAATACCCGAACAGGATCTAAGCGAAATACTTAAAATCAGGCGTGATAAACTGGACGCGCTTAAAGCCGCGGGCAAAAACCCGTTTGAAAAGGTCAAATACGACAGGACGGCGTATAGTCAGGATATTAAAGACGCTTACGAATCTTACGAAGGCAAAACCGTCGGCGTTGCGGGAAGACTTATTTCCAAAAGAATTATGGGAAAGGCGTCTTTTGCTGTGATACTCGACGGCAAAGGAACTATTCAGAGTTACCTATCGGTAAACGATTTGGGGGACGATTATCAGGCTTTTAAAGAATACGATATAGGCGACATTATTGGCATCACGGGCGTGGTATTTAAAACCCGCACGGGGGAAGTCAGCGTGCACGCGCACTCTATTGAACTTCTCTCTAAGTCGCTTTTGCCGCTCCCCGAAAAGTATCACGGGCTTAAAGACGAAGACACCAGATACCGTCAAAGGGAAATCGACCTTATCGCTAACCCCGAAGTTAAAAAAACTTTCGTTATGCGTTCTAAAATTCTCGGCGAGATCAGAAAATATCTTGACGGCGTAGGTTATCTCGAAGTGGATACGCCCGTTTTGCAACCGTTAGAGATCGGTGCGGCGGCACGCCCGTTTAAGACCTTCCATAACGCGCTCGGAATAGATATGTTTTTAAGAATAGAAACCGAACTCTATCTTAAAAGGCTTATCGTCGGCGGGTTCGATAAGGTATACGAAGTAGGAAGAATTTTCCGTAACGAAGGTATGGATAAGTCGCATAACCCCGAATTTACCACGGTTGAAATGTATCAGGCGTATAGCGATTATTTCGATATGATGGACCTTATCGAAAATATGTATAAAACCATAACGAATAACGTTTGCGGAACGGATAAGATCGTATATCAGGGCGTCGAAATAGATATGGGCAAAAAATGGGAAAGGCTCACTATGGTAGAGGCGGTCAAAAAATACGCAGGCGTGGATTATAACGACTGGAAGACCGACGATGAAGCAAGAGCGGTCGCAAAAGCAAAGGGCGTTACGGTAGAAGAAGGGGACGAGGCAACAAAAGGTCACGTACTTATAGCATTTTTCGACGCGTTCGTAGAAGAAAATCTCGTTCAGCCGACGATAATTTACGATTATCCGGTTGAAAATTCTCCGCTCGCGAAGAGAAAACCGTCTAACCCAGCGTTCACCGAACGTTTTGAATATTTTATATATGCTAGGGAAATGGGCAACGCCTTTTCGGAACTTAACGATCCGATAGATCAACGCGAAAGATTCGTTAAGCAAGTTGAAGCGAAAAGAGCCAAGGGCGGAAACGACGCCAAGGTAGACGAAGATTTCGTTACCGCGCTCGAATACGGGCTTCCCCCGACGGGCGGTTTGGGATTCGGCGTAGATAGGCTCGTTATGCTTTTAACGGATAGTGCGTCGATAAGAGACGTTATTCTCTTCCCGACTATGAAACCTATCAAAAATCAATAATTAAGGCGAAATTTACCGTGGATAACAAAATAACAAGGCATAGGCTATCTAATCTGCTTCAATACGAGTGGATAATAATTGCTATCGTAACCGCGATAATAATCGTTGCGGTAAATATGCTATACGTCGTAACGGCGGTTCGGTTATCCGCAGGTCAGCATTTTCATTATTTTTTTGATGAAAACGTGAATAACGCCTACGAAGATTCTTTTTATAATCTTCTTACCAAGGATCCGCCGGAAAATACTTTCAGTTTTGACGTTTTGGAAGTTTCCGGCGAAAAACTTACTAAAAACTATAACCTTTTAAACACCCGCCTTACCGCAAAGGAAGGGGACGCTATTATAACCGATACCGTTCCCGTAGACTACGGCGGATATCCGTATCGCAGGGCAAACCTTTTGATCGATAATTACAGGATAACGCCCGTATATTCGTTCGAAGATCTGCTAAAAGACGCGAACGAATATCTTGATAGGTTTTACGTCGGCGACGCGCTTGACGAAAACTCCGTTAAGGTAAACTTTGAAAAAAGAACGAAAGGCGACAACAGATTTTTAAGCGAAAAGGATAAAAAAGCGGGGCTCGAAAAAGAAATTTTAAGAATACGAAAAATCAAGTCTTCCGCCGCGCTTTTAGAAAAACTTTTAGATCTTGACGATACTCTTCCCGATGACGAGAAGTTGTTTTACAGATACACGCGCTACGAACAATCTTATAACATAGCGGCTGAAAAAGAAAAGGAAGAATATCGCGAAATTTACGAAAAGGAAAAAGCCGAAGTCGGCGAAAGAAGATACGGGCTTATAACTTCAAGGCTTACCGGCGGAGAACTAAACAGCGGAAAGTTTTTCCGTTTGACCGGCGGCGGCACGAGCGACGTGGTCATAATGTTTTTCGATCTTTTAAACTACCAGCCCGATTTGCAATTTGAAGAACTTTCCTTTTTAGATACAATAATCGGTCGTTTTTCCGACTTGAAATAAAAACTTATGGACGATTTGAAAATTTATTCGGCAATTAAATCTTACGAAGAATCAAAGCCCGTCAGACTTCATATGCCGGGGCATAAAGGAAAGAACGTCAGCGGTCTTTCCTTTTATTCGGGATACGACGTTACAGAACTTCCCGCTCTTGATATAGAAAACGTTTTATCTTCCGCGGAAGAAGATATCGCAAAAATCATGGGCGCAAAAAAATGCCACATACTTACCGACGGTTCGAGTGCGGGCGTGCTTTCTATGATCTACGGAATAAAAGACGTGGGCAGGCAACTTATAATCTTCCGCTCTTCGCATAAAAGCGTTTATAACGGGTTAACGCTTGCGGGGATAGAACCGATAATTATAGAAGATGATACCGAAAACGTTTTAAGCGAAGTTAAAAAAGCGGTGTCAGAAAATCCGGAAACGATCGGCGCGCTTTTAACTTACCCCGATTATTACGGAAGGGTTTTCGATATCGAAAAAGTTTCGGAATTTTTAAAAAGCAAAGGCAAACTTTTGCTTATAGACGGTGCGCACGGCAGCCATTTTAAATTCACGGGGTATCCCGTTTACGCGGGTGAATTTGCCGACGCGTGGGTAGACGGCGTGCATAAAACCAACGTCACTTTTAATCAGGGGGCGTTGCTTTTAATAAACAACGTCTTTTTAGAGCGTAGGCTTCTTTCCGCGGCGGATATTTTTTCCACCACCAGCCCGTCTTATATAATAGCCGCGTCGGTGGAATACGGCGTTAAGTTTTTAAATGATAACAAAGACGGAAAACTTGAAAAGTTTTGCGCCGCAAAACAAAGAACGGATGACGAGATAAAGGCTCTCGGATACGTTTTATCGCATACGGACGACCCTATGAAAACCGTAATAGATTTTTATAGTTCAGGCTACGATTCTGGGAAGGCGAACGCATTTTTGGAAAAAAACGGCGTCTTTGCCGAAATGAACGACGGAAAAAACACCGTGTTTATGTTCTCCGTTTCAAACAGCGTTAAAGACTTGAAAAGGTTTATTCTCGCATTAAAACTGTTAAAGCAAGCCGAAGGCGTTTCGGCAACGCCGCTTGCCGACGGAAAAAGGATAAAGTGCGAAAGGGTATTGCCGTATCTTTCGGCGGTGAACGCCGAATACGAATATACGCCGATAGAAGAATCGGCGGATAGAATATGCGCGGAAAACTTCGGCGTTTTGCCGCCTTGCTCGCCTATCGTCGTCGCGGGCGAAAAAATTAACGAAGAAGCTATTAACGAAGTAAAAAGCGGCAAATACGTTTTCGGTATTAAAGACGGAAAGGTTAAAACCGTTAAGATAAGGGGATAAAATGAAAGGGAAATTCGTTACTTTCGAAGGTTGCGAAGGGGTAGGCAAATCTCGCCAGATAAAACTTCTTTGCGAATACATGGATAAAAACGGGATAAGTTACTATATTACCCGTGAGCCCGGCGGCTCGGAAATTTCCGAACAGATAAGAAACGTTATTTTAGACGGAAAAAATTCCGCGATGACCGACGAGTGCGAAGCCCTTTTATACGCCGCGGCAAGAGCGCAACTTTTGACCGAGGTGATAGAACCAAGGCTCTCTTCCGGCGAACTGGTTTTCTGCGATAGGTATATCGATTCTTCGCTAGCCTATCAAGGTTATGCAAGGGGGCTTGGGGAAGAGTTCGTTTCGGCGATAAACTCTTTTGCGATAAAAAACTTTACTCCCGACTGCACGGTATTTTTAAAACTTTCGCCCGAGGCAGCCTTTAAAAGAAAGGGCGGGGTAGACACTTCGGACAGAGTCGAACTTTCGGGTATGGATTTTCACAATAGGGTTTACGAAGGTTATTTGCGCCTTGCCGAGAAACATGCGGACAGGTTTTGCGTTATCGACGCTTCCGGCACTAAGGAAGAAACGCATCAAAAGATCGTCGCCGCGCTCAAAGAGCGGGGAATTATCTGATGACGGATATATTAAATCTTTTAAAGACTTCTTCGGCATACGGGATAGTTGCAGGCGATAAAGAAAACGGCAGAGTTTCGCACGCGTATCTGCTTATAACCCCCGATAAGAAGTTTATCGGAGAGTATCTTAAAGCGTTCGCAAAAACTTTGCTCGGTGCCGAAGAAGGATCGAGAATGGCTAATCTTATCGACGGGAATATTCATCCGGACGTTTTATATTATCCCAAAGATTCGGACGCGGTGGTTAAAGACGACGTTATCGATATTATCGAACAGAGTTACGTTAAGCCCATAGAGACCGAAAAAAAGATATTCATAATCGCAAACGCCGAAACCATGAACGACGCGGCGCAAAACAAACTCTTAAAAACGCTTGAAGAACCGCCCGAAAACGTCTGTATTTTGATCGGCGCAACGGGGGAATATTCACTCCTTCCGACCATTAAGTCAAGAACCAAAAAGTTAGAGATCGCAGCTTTTTCAAACGAAAAGATCGCGGAAGCGCTTAAATCGGAGTGCCCCGATAAAGAGAAACTATCGCTTGCCGTGTCTTGCGGAGACGGAACGCTGGGGCGGGCGCTGGCGCTATATAACGATCAGTCGCTTACGGAGATAACTGACCTTGCGGCGGAGATATTAACCGATATGAAGTCGAGCAAAGAAGTTTTATACTATTCTACTAAAATCACCACCGCAAAGATAGACTTTGAAGAATTTCTGTCGGTATTAGAAGTTCTACTTCGAGATCTTTTGGCGGCGGCGGATAATAGGGAAGAACTTATCTTCGATAAAAGAACGTTTTTAAAAATAAAGAACGCGCAAGGGTTTACGCGCGGCGCGATATTATATGCATTAGACGCCGTTAACGAGGCGGAAAAGAGAAGAAAGGCAAACACCAACGCCACTATGCTTAAAGAGTGGCTGTTATTCAAAATTTTGGAGGGGAAATTCAAATGGCGAAAATCATAGGCGTTAAATTCAAAAACACGCTTAAAACATATTATTTTGCCCCGAACGGCAATAAGGAAGTTTATCCCGAAGGCTCGGGCGTTATCGTCGAAACGGCAAAGGGGTTAGAGTATGCAACCGTAGTTTTCGGCATTAAGGAGATAGCGGACGAAGAATTAAAATATCCGCTCAAAGAAATAGTCAGAAAGGCGAACGAAAAGGACGAAAAAACCGTTAAGGAAAACGAGGCAAAAATTCCCGAAGCATTAGAGATCGCGAATAAAAAGGTCGCCGAAAGAAAACTCGATATGAAACTTATCGGCGCGGAATATTCTTTCGACGGCAAAAAACTCGCCTTTTTCTTCACGGCGGATAACAGAATAGACTTCCGCGAATTAGTAAAAGACCTTGCGTCAGCATTTAAGCTACGCATCGAACTCCGTCAGGTCGGTATCCGTGACGAAACGAAACTTCTCGGCGGTATCGCCCCGTGCGGAAGGACTTGCTGCTGTGCAAGTTGTATGCCGGACTTTGCGAAAGTGTCAATTAAAATGGCTAAAAACCAAGGTTTGCACTTAAACCCGTCTAAAATTTCGGGACTCTGCGGCAGGCTTATGTGCTGTTTAAGTTACGAGAACGAGTATTACGCCGGCGTATGCAAAAAAATGCCCAAGGTCGGCGGAACGGTCGGCACGCCCGAAGGCGAAGGGGTTGTCGTTTCAAACGATATGTTAAAACTTATCACCAAGGTCAAAATCGCCAAGCCGGACGGCAGCGAAGTTTATAAAGATTTCCCGACGGATAGACTGGACTTTAAGCGTTGCCCCGTAAACACCAAGGAAGAAGACGAAGAAACGGACGAATTGACGGATAAAATTTCCGATTAGTTGTTTACAAAGAAAAATATTTGTGATAAAATTATTTTACAAGAAAGAGGAGGGTGCTATTATGGCATATAAGATCAGTGATGCATGTATAATGTGCGGCGCTTGCGCCGATACTTGTCCGGTTGGAGCAATCAGTCAGGGTGATACTCAATACAATATCGACCCCGATACTTGCATGAGTTGCGGAGCGTGCGCTGCGGGTTGCCCCGTGGAAGCCATTTCCGAAGAATAATCTTTTAACCGAAATTTTAAGGCGCGAGTTATTCGCGCCTTAATTTTTAAAATGTTAAAACTAGAAGATCTGTCCTTAGAAGGACTTAAAATTTATCAGGACGATAAGCTTTACCGTTTCACTTCCGATTCGGTGCTTTTGTCGCGCTTTGTTAAGGTAAAAAAGGGAGACGTCGTTGCGGACTTTTGTTCGGGCAGCGGAATAGTGGGGCTTCATCTTTACGGGCTGAATAAGGTGATAAAAAGCGTAACGCTGTTTGAAATGCAAAAGCCGCTTGCCGATATGTCTTATTTAAGCGTTAAAGAAAACGGGTTGACCGATATTTTTAAGGTGGTCAACTGCAAACTGCAAGATATAGGCAGCGAGTATAACGAAAAGTTTTCGCTTATCGTTTGCAACCCGCCATACGAACAGCCGTCTTCCGGCGAAAAGAAAAAAAGATCGGAGATCGCCGTTTGCCGCTCGGAAGAAACGCTGACGCTTAAAGAACTCGTTCTCGCCGTTAAAAAGGCGCTTAAATTCGGCGGCAGGTTCAATATCGTTCATAGGGCGGATAGGCTTGCAGAAGTCGTTTTCGAGCTTAAAAATAACGGTTTAGAGCCAAAGCGATTGCAACTTATAAGCGGCGGAGATAAAGCGCCGTATTTAATGCTTTTAGAAGCGGTTAAGGGTGGCAAGAGCGGGATCAAAATAGAAAAAAACATAAGGAACTGAAATGCTTTATTTTGTGGGAACGCCGATAGGCAACTTAAAAGATATATCTTACCGCGCGGTGGAAGTGCTAAACGGTGTTGACGAGATCGCGTGCGAAGATACAAGGCACTCCGCCACACTGCTTGCGCGGTATGAAATAAAAAAGCCGCTCTTTTCGTATCATAAATTCAACGAAAAAGAGGCGGGCGAAAAGATAATCGAAAAATTAAAGGCGGGCAAAAACATAGCCGTAATATCGGACGCGGGTATGCCCGTTATATCCGACCCCGGCAACGTTTTATGCAAACTTTTAATTGAAGAAGGGCTGGAATTTACGGTTGTTCCGGGTGCTTCCGCCTGCCTATCCGCCTTGCTTTTAAGCGGGCTCGATTCAAGCAGGTTTACCTTTTTGGGATTTTTGCCGCAAAAGGCGGGGGAACGCCGCGAATTTTTGGAAAAATATAAGTCGCTCGATACCACGCTTATTTTCTATTCCGCCCCGCACGACGTTAAAAAAGACGTTGAAAGTATATACGAAGTTTTCGGCGAAAGAACTTGCGTCGCCGTTAAAGAGATAACTAAAATGTTCGAAAGAGCGGAAAGGTTTAACTTAAAAGACGGATACCAAAGCGATCCTAAGGGTGAATACGTTTTGGTTATAGAAGGCTTTTCGGGCGAAGATTTTTCAAACCTTTCGGAAAAGGAACATATAGATAAATATTTATCGCAAGGCATGGATAAAAAAGAAGCCTTAAAAAGGGTAGCAAAGGAAAGGGGCGTAAGCAAGTCTTCCCTTTATAAATATACGATAGAATATTAAGAGTATTAAAAATATAAAAAGTCGCGGCAATTTGCCGCGACTTTTTACTTGTTATATTATTTTCTGTCCGTGCTGCCGAGACCGCCCGTTCTTTCGGCAAAACAGTCGTCGTCGTAAGTTATGCCGTATTCAACGAAAATTCCTTGGGCAAAAGCCTTGCCCTTTTCTATATTTATAGGTTCGTTTCCACAGTTGGTCATCTTTATAAATATATGCCCTTCGTTTTCGGCAAAGTAATAGTCGCTGTCTATTATGCCGACGGTATTATTCAAAGTCAGTCTGTATTTAAAGCCCAAAGAAGATCGCGGGTAAATTTTAAGCACCCAGCCTTCGTCTATCTTTGCCCTTATTCCCGTCGGGACTTTTATACTTTCGCCGCTGTTAAGGGTAAAGGAGAACGGCGCGAAAAAATCGTATCCGGCGCTGCCTGCCGTCGCCCTTTTGGGAAGAATAATATCTTTATAGGTTTCTTCCGCGGAAGATTTTATATATTCATTTAAACTGACTTTTTCAAACGTCGCTATTCTTTTCATTTTTATCACCTAATTGATTATATCATATAAAGGCGTGATTTACAATAAAAAAATCCCCACGGTAACCGTGGGGATAAATTTTAGATTAAGCGCGTTTAGCAAGAACTTCTTTTTCGTATTTATTAAGTTCGTCAAAGAATTCACACTCGGTAGGAACGCCTGCGCGACGGCAGTATTCGTCCCATATATCGCTGAAAGGAAGAACTTTCGCGGCTTCTTGCTTAACGAAAAGTTCCCAAAGTTTTCCTTCGTCTTGAAGGTTTTTGAGCATTTCGCTGGGAATAAGCATAGCGTTAAGTAAAGCCTTCTGCCAACTTCTTAATCCCACCGCCCAAGAAGCGATACGGTTGATGCTTGCGTCAAAATAGTCAAGCGCCATATAAACTCTGTCCAAAGCGTTGCAACGAACGATTTCTTTCGCCATCTCTTTGGTTTCGTCGTCAAATAAAACCGAGTGATCGGAGTCCCAACGAACGGGGCGGGTGATATGGAGCGCGATTTCGGGGAAGAAGCAAAGAAGTGCGGGGATCTTATCCGAAACTACTTCGGTCGGGTGATAGTGCCCGTTATCCATAAGGGGCATGCACTTATCTTTGTGTTCAGCCGCAAAGCTTAAAGCGAATTCGCCGCTGCCTACAGTATAAGATTCTACGCCGATACCGAAAACTTTGGATTCAACGCAGGGTTTTACCATATTGTAATCATAAGGTTCCGATAGTATCTGTTCGATACTGTCTTTATATCTCATTCTTGGTCCCATTCTGTCCGCGGGGATATCTTTAAAGCCGTCGCCCGTCCAGATATTCATAACGCAGGGGATACCCGTTTCTTTTGCAAAGTATTCGGAAATTCTGATGCACGCTTTACCGTGCGCGATCCAGAACTTTCTTGTTTCTTCGTCGGGCGAAGAAAGGGTAAGTCCGTTTTTAACTTTGGGGTGAGAGAAGAAAGTCGGGTTAAAATCGATACCCATTTTATATTTTTTAGCAAGGTCAACCCACTTTTTGAAGTGTTTGGGCTCTATCTTGTCTCTATCGACAAATTCGCCCTTTTCAAAAATGGCGTAGCATGCGTGAACGTTTAACTTTTTAGCGCCGGGGCAGATAGCAAGCACCTTTTCGATGTCTTGCATAAGTTCTTCGGGCGTTCTTGCTTTATAGGGATAATGTCCGGTCGTCTGTATGCCGCCGGTCAAAGGACCGTCGTGATCGAAACCGGTAACGTCGTCCCCTTGCCAACAGTGCAAAGAGATCGGAACGGTTTTAAGTTTTTCGAGAACCGCTTCGGTATCGATCCCGAGTTTTGCGTAGATTTCTTTTGCAGATTCGTATCTTGAACTCATCTTTATCTCCTTAAATAATTTTAAGTTTATTTTAAAAGTATTCTATCATAAAAAGGTTAACCCGTCAACATAAAAAATCAAAGAATATTTTTAATTTCGGCAAGAGTTTTCACCGTAAAATCTGGCATAAAATTTTTATCGGGCGTTTTATTAAACCTATCGAGATAGCAAGTTGTAAGCCCATATCGCTTTCCGCCGGTTATATCCGCCGTAACGGAATCGCCTATCATTATAACTTCGGACTTATTTTTAGCGGGAGAGTGCGATAGGCAGTAATCGAAAAACTCTTTGCTCGGTTTATCAGCTCCCACGTTTGAAGAAACGAATATATCGTTGAAATATTGAAGTAGCCCCGCCTTTTTAAGCCTGTTGATCTGCTGGGTATAAAAGGCGTTGCTGGCAACCGCCAAAAAATACTTTTTCGAAAGATATTCCAAAAGTTCTTTTGCTCCGTCCACGGTGATTGAAGATTCGTTAAGATAGGTGCGGAAAGTCTTCTCAAACGCCTTTCCGTCGGCAGAGATATTTAAAAGGGAAAAGATACTGTCAAACCTTGTGTCGTGCAGATAATCTCGCGTTATTTCGCCGCGTTCAACCCTTTGCCAAAGACTGTCGTTAACTTTAACGAAGGTATCCTTTAACGTGGCAGAATAGGGTATCCCGTATTCTTTGCAAGCGGATTCAATGGAAAAGCCCGCGCACTCTCTGAAATCTAAAATCGTGTCGTCAACGTCGATCAAAACGGTTTTTATCATACGTCTATTATATCATATCTTTATAAATTATCCTTATCTTTTGGCGGCAAAAACAAAAAATATGGTGTAAAATAGCGCCGGAATTGCCCCTTGACAAAAGGGATATGCGGTTATATAATATATTCGTTAATTTAAAAAAGGGGACTTGATCTATGGGTGATTTTTCTGGGATCAAAAAGAGCGGCGGTTTTACCTTGGCCAAAAGGTTTATATTCCCGACTATAAGTTTGATGTTGATTTTATCTTTCGTGCTTGCGCTCGTTTTGCCGTTTATTAAATTCGTTTTTATCAGCGGAGACGAAATAACGCTCGAAGGCGCGTTTTTGATCGCCACCACAAAAAATATAGGCGGTGCGGCGTTTAACTTCGAATCGCTTGAAATAATGCTCGGAAATGGTGCGGAAGTATACATATATTCGGCGTGCGCAGCCATGTGCTTTTTAGCGGTTATCGTTTTTGCGGACTTTCTTGTATGCGTGTTTATGGCGGGCAAATTCAACAGAGCGGTGTTTAAAACGAGTATAATTTTATCCGCCGCGGCAGTCGTGCTTTTGGTAGTTATAAACGTTCATTTCTATTCGCTTAGCGATATCGCAATGAAAGTTCCTGGGCTTAATCTTAACGGCGCGTGCCGTTCGCTGTTTATTATTCCGCTTGCCATTTCTGCGGCGGCGCTCTGTTTCAGCATATTAACGCTGATCGTTTTAAGAAATTCCGAAGACTACGAAAGAAGTTTCTTGGGCGAAATTTTCAAGAAGAACAAAAAGAAATCTAAATAATATATAGTTTTTTCATTTTTAATTTAACCCCGCGGCGAAACTTCGCCGCGGGGTTAATTTATTTTTTATATGTAATTGTATTTATAAGTTACTGTTTTTCGGGTTTAGTATATTGCTTTAATATGTTTTCCGAAACGTGGCTAACGGGCAGGGTAAAGAATATTCCTTTTGCGTCAGTTTCCGTTCCCGCTTTTTCGTAAAGTTTTTTAAGGATCGGATCGACCATATCTTCTTTAACGAGAATTAGCGCGATTTCCTTTTCGGGGTGGATGCCTATGCCGTAAAGTTTCATCGCCTCTGCCGAAACGCTTCCGTTTGCGGGGATAATTGTGCCACCCCTTGCGCCCAAGTCTTTTGCAACTTCCATAACAAGGTCAGAGTAGCCTTCATTTATTATCGCAACTATATTTAATATTTTAACTTCTTCCATTTTACACCCCTCCTTTTGCCAACGCCATATAACTCGATACGCCTATTATTCTTTCAAGCGGCACGGCATATGCCATAGAAATCTTTTTATGGAAACCCGTGTATTTATCTTGGATTGCCAAAACGGCGTCTTTAACTTTATCCTTTTTTATTACGCAGAACATAATTTCTTTGGTAAAGACTTTTTCAGTGCTACCCCTTGCATAAGTGGATAAAAAGGCGGTAACGTCATACTTTTCAAGCATATCGCCGATTATTTCTTTTTTGCCTTTCGGAATAGTTATCACCAAAAGATAAAGTTTAGCGAGATTTTTTCTTTTTTTCATGTTATTCACCGAACGAGATGATTATATTGTCATCTTCTTTCAAAACGCGTTTTATTTCTTTCTTTGCTCTTCTTTTATTATTGAATAGTGATATCACGCCGAGAATTTCTATGGATAGTAGCGGGCTTAGGGCAACCAGCGAAACGATACCGAACCCGAAGTTCAATATCTGATCCACACCGTTAAGTGCCGTGCAAAGCCCAAGTGCTATGGGCAGAATAAAACTAGAAGTAAGCGGGCCCGAGGCAACGCCGCCAGAGTCGAACGCAATCGCAACGTAAATCTTCGGAACGAAAAACGAAAGTATAAAGCAAAGCAAATATCCGGGCAAAACGATATATAAGAGCGAAAACTTGAATATGATCCTTATCATTGCCAGCGATATCGCAACGCCAACGCCTATCGCAAGAGCGATAAGCATGTTTTTTCTTTTTATAAGACCGTTAGTAAGTTCTTCAACCTGTGTGATAAGTATCTTAATGGCGGGTTCCGCAAGAACCGTAAGCGCGCCTATCGCAAACGCAATTATAATAATGATTGCGGGCGAAAGGTTGCCCAGATTTTTGCCGAGCTTAAAGCCTACGCCTATATACGTGCAATCGACTGCCGCCAAGAATATAACCAGCCCGAAAAACGCGAACAAAAGCCCGCCGGTCATGCGGAGTATCTTATCTTTTCCGGAGTGCAAAAACGCAAGTTCTATTATCAGATAGCACACGTAAAGTACGCCTACGTTTAATCCGACGTCTTTAAGTTTTTCTAACAGGTAATGCCCGTAACTTGAAAAGAAGTTATCGGAAAGCGAATAATCGGCGAGACTGTAATCTATTTTATTGTTTGAAAACAAGGTAAGAACAAGCACGATAATAACCGGTCCTATGGACGCGAGAGCAATAAATCCGAAAGATGCGTCTCTTTCGCTCTTTTGTGCTACTACCGACGCAATACCTGCGCCGAGCGCCATAATAAACGGAACGGTCATAGGGCCCGTGGTAACCCCGCCCGAGTCAAAACAGAGTGCGACCATGTTTTCCTTCCCTTGATATGCTATAAGGGCAACAAGACCGAAGGCAAACATATACGCCACGCTTAATATTTTAATAAGGCTTCTTTTTCTTATAAGTTTAAGAACGGCAAGTAGCAGGAAAAATCCCACGGAAACGCCGACCGCTATTATTAAGAACAAACTGTTTAATACCGAAGAAGTTTGAAGCGCCAGCACGGATAGGTCTGGTTCTGCAACCGTTATCGCAAGGCCGAAGATAAACACGACCAGAAAAAGCACCCACGTTTTACCTTGGCGGGTAAGCCCCTTACCGATACTTTTTCCGATGGGGGTCATGGCGTGTTCTGCGCCGTAATTAAATAAAGATATGCCTAATATTATAAAGATTGTCGCGATAGAAAAAGAAAAAATCTCGTATCCCGATAGCGATATTGCGCCGCAAAAGTATAAAACGATCACTAGGGCGTATATCGGCAATACCGAAACTGAAGATTTTCTCAGTTCAGAAAAAAGTTCTTTAAGCATTAGTTCCCCATATATCCGAAAGCGCCATGCGAACGGATTTGCTTTTGGTGCACCCGCCGAGATTCGAACTCGGAACAGTGCCGTCGGAGGGCGCCGTTTTATCCAGTTAGACTACGGATGCAAAAATATCGATAATATATTTAAGTATATCATTTTTTAAAAAATAATCAAGTAATTTAAATAACTTGCATTTGTTGATATTCTGCCTAAATTGTGCTATTATTTAGAAAAGGAGAAACTCAAATGGCAAAGACGGTCGTCGTTGGAATGAGCGGCGGAGTTGACAGTTCGGTTGCGGCGCTTTTACTCAAAGAACAGGGGTATAACGTCATCGGGCTATTTATGAATAACTGGGAAGAGCGGGACGAGTGCGGCGTTTGCACGGCGGAAGAAGATTTTACCGACGTAAGAAGAGTTGCGAACAAACTCGGCATTCCGTATTATTCTGTCAATTTTGCCAAAGAATATATGGACAGAGTATTCTCCTACTTTTTGGAAGAATATAAAAAGGGCAGAACACCTAATCCGGACGTTCTTTGCAACCGAGAGATCAAATTCCGCGACTTTAAGGAAAAGGCTATTGAACTCGGTGCGGACTTTATAGCCACCGGACATTATTGCGACATTTTGCACGATGGCGGCATACATTGGTTAAAAAAAGCAAAAGATCAGGGGAAAGATCAAACGTATTTCTTGAACCAACTTTCGCAAGACCAACTATCAGGCGTTTTGTTTCCGCTTGGGAAACTGGATAAAGGCGAAGTCAGAGCGATAGCCGAAAAGAACGGGCTTGCCACCGCCAAGAAAAAGGACAGCACGGGTATATGTTTTATCGGCGAAAGGAATTTCAGAAACTTTTTGCAAAATTATATTCCGGCTAAAAAAGGGCTTATAAAGACGATGGACGGCAAAGTTCTCGGCGAACACTTGGGGCTTATGTATTACACCATCGGGCAGCGAAAAGGGCTTGGCATAGGCGGGCAGAAGGGCGACGACGGAACGCGTTGGTTCGTCATAGAAAAGGACCTTGAAAATAATATTTTATACGTTGCTCACGGAGACGAAAGCAGGCTTTATAGCATAGGGCTTTTTATGAAGTCCGTCAACTGGATACCATTTAAGCCGGAAGGGAACGTGATCGAGTGTATGGGCAAATTCAGATACCGCCAGCCCGAACAAAAATGCACGGTTTATATAAAAGAAGACGGTATCGAAGTTAAATTTGCCGAGCCGCAGCGCGCCATAACAGAAGGTCAGTTTGCAGTATTTTATCAGGGCGATAACTGTATCGGCGGCGGCGTAATAGAAAAAGCTATTTTTTAATTGTGGAGGGAAGTTATGATAAATATTTACGACAGCGCGATTGCTAAACTTAAAGAAGGATTCAAGATAATTCTTTTTATCCTTTTGGGGCTTGCAAGTATAAACGGCTTGCTTGCGATCATTTATTTTGCGGTAAAAGGATTTTCCGCTTTAAGTATTCTAGCAGAAGTGCTTGAAACTTTTATCAGTATAGGAATAATTCTATATGTGATTTTTGCCTTTTTGGCGCACGATGGAAAAAGACTTGCTCTTGCTATAACGATCGACGCGTCTTATATTTTCCTTCTTTCGTTAAAATCGCTCGCGGTCACAGTTTTCAATTGGTATGGAGACGCTGTAACGGTGTTCTATCTTATATTCAACCTGATCATGGTTATTTCGTATATCACGGTAGGCGTTCTCGTTTGCAGAAACTATATAAGCGGCAATAGGGAATTTGACGGAGTTATAAAAGTATTTTCGGTGATTGCGCTTATCGCTATGCTTTTTGAGTTCGTATTCACCGTGATCGAATCCGCAAGGGGCAATCTTGCATGGTATTCGTTCGTTAGTCCACTTGTCTCTATGGCAGAGATACTTATTCTAACCGTCTATTATTTCGGGATCATGGGCGGCGAAGAAGAGTAATCCCTATACATTATATATATAATATATATCGCTTAAAAGTCGGCTCTGTCCGGCTTTTATTTTTGCCTATTCTTACCTAAAAATAAATTCGACAAAAAATTTAAAAAACTTTTAAAAATCCCTTGACTTAATCAAAGTTTTACTTTATAATCACAATTACCCTCGATTTTAGGTCGAGCGGGGCATAAGGCAAATCGTTAGGCGATTTCAAACAATTTCGGTTTTGTCCATTATCAAAATATCGTGTAAAAATCCAAAGATAACACAATATTTTGTGGTCAAAAAAATTTTTTGAAAAAACCGAAAAAAACTTTAAAAAAACTTGAAAAATTGCTTGACTTAAAAAAATGCTTATGCTATTATATGTAGGCTGTCCGTTGAGGGCAGGTCGCCAACCGACGTTGGCGGAAGTTGTTTAAAAATTGAATAGAAGGAAATAAGACAAAATAATAGTTATTTTGAATGTTTCTGTCAAAATCTTTGAAGTATGAAAATAACGTACTTACAAAAACAGTCATAATATGACAAAACGCTAACAAGCGAAATTCGTTAGAGCAGTTGAATCGCAAGGTTCGGCTTTAAAACATTAAACTCAAGAGTTTGATTCTGGCTCAGGACGAACGCTGGCGGTGTGCTTAATACATGCAAGTCGAGCGGAGTTTGGGGGCTTGCTCCTAAACTTAGCGGCGGACGGGTGAGTAACGCGCGAGCAACCTGCCTATATCTGGGGAATAACATAGAGAAATCTGTGCTAATACCGCATATAGATATAATACCGCATGGTAATATATTGAAAGATTTATCGCTTATGGATGGACTCGCGTAAGATTAGATAGTTGGTGAGGTAACGGCTCACCAAGTCGACGATCTTTAGCCGA
>CACXGN010000016.1 GCA_902767225.1 uncultured Eubacteriales bacterium
TTTCTCTTTTACATTATCCTTTGTTTGTTAGTTTGTTTAGTTTAAAGCGAAAAATATGCCTTCGGCATATTGAAGGTAGTTGCTGCGGTGGATAATGATATATCTTGATAAAATCTTCTTTACGGGAAGATATCGTTTGTTGCTTTTTTAATGTAATCTAACTTATCCTTTATATTCGTGCTGAAAGCCACAATTTTTGCAATAATATATATTTTTCTTTTTGCCAAGGAAACCGGCTACTAACCCTATTCCGCCTAAAAGAACACCACCAACTAATGCCTTGCCGGCGCTAAACCCCTTTTTTTCATCATCTATTAAAATCCATCCTTTTACTTCGCCACACATAGGGCATTTATTCGGTGCTTTCATTCGTTTTCTCCTTTTTGTAAATATTTTCTACAATTATATCCTACAAAACGTAGGATTGTCAACATAATGTAGGAAAATTTCATACAATAATAATATGAAAAACAATTTTTTTGGCTTGCGCTTAAAAGAATTAAGGATCGAAAAGGGGATATCCCAAAGAAAGTTCGGTGAACTTATCGGGGTTTGCAATCAGACGGTCAGTTTTTGGGAATCGGGAAGCCGAGAGCCGGATATGGATACTTTGGTAAAAATATCGGATTTTTTCGACGTTTCAACAGATTATTTGCTTGGTAAAAGTGATAGTTAGTTAAGTTAGAGATGTTGTCGCGCATAGCAAGGGCTATGCGCTTTTTTGTGGTTAATGCTTTTTTATGCGGTTTTAAATTAAATAAATTTTTTATTGACAAAAATATGTCGTATGCGATATAATTATTTTAAGGTGATCAAAAGATGAACGATTACGAATTATTATTACTTGAAAATCAAGTGTGTTTTCCGACGTATGCCGTTGCGAACAAGATATTAAGAAGATATCAACCGCTTTTAAAAGAGATCGGTTTGACTTATACGCAATACGTTACCATGATGGTTTTATGGGAAAAAGAAAAGGTAAACGAAAAGGATCTTGTAAGCGCGCTGTATCTTAAAGCGAACACTTTAACGGAGTTATTGAAGAAGTTAAAGGCAAAAGGGCTTATCGAAATAAATAAAGACGAAAAAGACAGGCGCGGCATAGTTATCAGTATTACTGATAAGGGGCGCGAACTGAAAAAGCGCGCGGTATGCGTTCCGAAAACCATTGCCGAAGAACATTGGCTTACGGACGAAGAATTTTTAGAGTTCAAAGCATTATTATATAAACTGTTAAAAGGAGATTGGGACAAATGATCATTAAAGCGATCAAATTCAGAAAAGACGGGTTTTACAGTCAGCCGTTTGCTTTCGGCGGCGAAGAAGGTATGGATAAGTTCGATATAAACGTTCGCTATCGCGGAAGTTTGCAGAACTATCTTATAGACACGGGCAAAGAAGTAATTTTGGTGGACACGGGGCTTCCCGCGGGCACGCCCGAAGAAAAGCCGAACGAAACCAGCCTTGCTTTTACCGGTAAAGATATCTGCACTTATATGGAAGCGCTAAACGCGGCGGGGTATAAGGCGGAGCAAGTATCTAAAATTCTGCTCACGCACAAGCATGCCGATCACTCGGGCGAATTGAAATCTTTCCCGAACGCAAAAATATACGTAAACGAAGAAGAAACGGCGGCGGAAGAACTTAAAGGACTAAAAAACATCGTTCCCGTAAAGTTCACTGACGGCGCGTATTATAACTTCCCCGAAAGCCAAAAGATAGCGGACGGAGTTTATTATATCAAGGCGAAGGGGCACACGAACGGAAACAGCATCGTTATAGTGGAAGACGGCGGACTTTTCTATATGCTACACGGCGATATAACTTACGTGGACGAAGCGCTCTATCAGAACAAACTTTCGGTAGTGTTTGACGATCCCGCCGCGGCGAGAGAAACGCTAAACCGCGTTCGCGAATTTATCGCAAACCATAAAACGGTATATTGCGGAACACATACTCCGCAAGGGTATGAAAATTTAGAAGCAAAACGTGTTATGGATCTGAATAATCCCGTTCATACCGTGCTTGCCGAAGTAGATTTTTCGGCGGTAGAAAAGACCGGTAAATACGTTTGTTCGATATGCGGATACGTTTACGATCCCGCAGAAAACGGAGGAGTGGCTTTTGATGATCTTCCGGAGGACTGGAAGTGCCCCAGGTGCAAACAGCCGAAAAGTAAATTCAATCCGGCGTAAAAAAATAAAATAAAACCTTTGATTATTTTTAATCGATAAAGCCGCTTTAAGCAAAAACTTAAAGCGGCTTTTTGCTTAATTTTATACCTAAAACGCGGATAGCGAAATATATGACGGTTTTATTTGCCTTAAAGCCATACTTTGTTGACAAAAAAAATAAAATAATATAAAATTACCTTAATAAAAGAAAAGAAACGTTAAGTCGGTTTTCCGTATAATAAAATATTTATTACGGGGTGAAAAATGAAAAACTTATCAAGTAAATTACAGAGAGCCATTTTGTGGGCGTCGGCGTTTTTAAGCGTGTTTTTATTCGCTTTTTGCGTTTACGCCGCAAATAAAGATAACGATAACGCAAAGGTAAAAAGAACGTCGAGATTTTTGATATTGCTTTTTATCGCGCTTTCAACGTTATTTATCCTTTTGGCGTTTATAAGCATTATAGTATATCTTTGCGCGCCCATCACGGCAAGCGTTAACGGGGCGGGGAATTTGGTATATAATTCGCCGGCTATAATAATTATGATATCTTATTTAATAATAAGGTTTATCGTTTTAGGCGCCGCTTGTATAATGGACCTATCCGGCGTGGCTATGATAGAGGCGATAAGTCAAATGAGATTATTTAAAAGCGACGAAGACGTTTCAGACGTTTACGTTGAGCCTAAAAAAGAAACGGAAGTTAAAACCTTGCCGCTTATAATATCGGAAGAAGATTCGGAAAACGAAACGAAAGAAACAGAAAAACCGACGGAAGATAATCAGAGCATATAAAATGGACGATAAAGAACTTTACGAGCGTGCGCTCGAATATGCGACAAAAAAACATACAGGGCAATTTCGGAAAGGCGGAGAGCCTTACATAGTGCATCCCGTTGCGGTTTCGCTCGATTTAAAAAACAAAGGACTGCCTATCGATTATCAGATAGCGGGGCTTTTCCACGATTTATTAGAAGATACCGACGCAACGGAAGAAGAGATACTTTCCCTTTCAAACGAAAAGGTGCTTAAAGCGGTTAAACTTCTCACAAAAAAGAAGGGCTACGTTATGCAAGAGTATATTGACGGAATAAAGTCCGACGATATTGCATTTAAAGTAAAAACCGCAGACAGGCTTGATAACGTCAGAAGTTTAAGTAAAGCCGACGGCGCGTTCATAAAAAAATACGTTTTAGAGACCGAAGAGTGGTTTATGGACTTTTCGGACGAAATAAAAGAAGAAATTAAAAAAGCGAAGGAAACTTTTAGGCTTGATTAAAAACGTTTTATTCGTATGTTTAGGAAATATCTGCCGTTCACCGATGGCGGAATTTCTTTTTAAAGACCTTGTTAAAAAGCAAAACGCCGAAAAGGAGTTTTATATAGAATCCGCCGCAACCAGCGACGAAGAGATAGGAAACCCCGTGCATCACGGCACTAAAAACGTGCTGGAAAGACTGAATATCGATTGCAAAAATAAGCGCGCGAGAAAGATCGTTAAAGAAGATTATTTTAAGTTCGATTATATTATCGGTATGGACGAAGATAACAGACGCGATCTTTTAAGATTTTTCGGCGGCGATAAAGATAAAAAGGTGTTTTGCCTTTTGGATTTTACGGAAACCCCACGCGATATAGCAGATCCTTGGTGGACGGGAGACTTTGAAAAGACTTATTCGGATATTTCGTTCGGATTGAAAAATTTTTTTAAATATGCACAAAAAAAATAATTCGACGTGCAAAAAATTGACATAGTTTTTTCTCTATGCTATATTGAAGAAAAATTTACGAAGGAGAAAAAGAAAATGGCTATATCTAAAAAACAACAGGAACTTGACGTTATCAAGTGGAAAAAGAGCGAAGAAATAGGCGCTGACGCCTGCGGTTCTTTCGATTACTGCGCAAAGTGCGACAAGGCATTAGAAAACCCTTGCGATAAAGCGTTCACCGCTTTTAACACCAAGCCCGTAGCGAAAAAAGCACCCGCTAAAAAGCCCGCGGCAAAAGCGGAAGTTAAAGTCGCTACCGCTCCTGCAAAGAAAGTAGAAGCTAAGGCTGCGCCCGCAGTTAAAGTTGCGCCGGCTGCAAAGCCCGCCGCAAAACCCGCTGCAAAAAAAGCCCCCGCTAAAAAGAGCAAATAAGAAAAAAACAAAAAAATCACGCCCGCAACTATTTGTTGCGGGCGTGATTTTGCTTTATCAAAAATCTTTTTTCCCTAATAAATAATCTATTGAAACGCCGAAAAAATCGGAAATTTTTATTAACATATTAAAGTCGCACTCTCTTTTTCCGTTTTCCCAGTAACTTATAAGCCTTACCGATACGAATAGTTTTTCTGCCACGTATGAACGCGAATATCCGTTTTCTTTGCGTAGTTCATAAAATCTATTTGCAAATTTGTTCATACTATATATATGGAACAAATCGTTCAGTTTTACTTGACTTGGAACAAAATGTTCCATATAATTATAATACAAATATTAAAATTAACGATAAAAAAGGAGAAAACTTATGAAACACAAATTTTTAACTATCATCGTGCTTTGCATAACCTTGCTGTGCTGCATAGCAGGGCTAACCGCCTGCGGTGAAAATCCGCAAGGCGAAAACGGGAATAACGGCGGAAACGATACCGTGATTGAAACACCCGACGATACGGATACGCCTGCCGTTGACGAAAATCCGCAAGGGCTGGATTTTTATCTTTTGTCCGACGGCACTTATGCGGTAGAAGCGGGAAAGGCAAAATATCTTGAAGAAATAGTTATCCCCGCAACTTATAACGGAAAAGCCGTTACGAGTATAGGAAACGATGCTTTTTATAATTGTTCTTCGCTTAAAAGTATAACAATCCCAGATAGTATAACGAGTATAGGGGAATTGGCGTTTGTTGCTTGCAATTCGTTAACAAAAGTAAATTATACCGGCAAAATAGACGGTTGGTGCGAAATTAATTTTGCTGATGATGGTTATGGAAATCCTTTAAATAATGAAAATACATTATTATATATAAACGACAAATTAGTAACGGAAGCAAATATAACCACCGCAACTAAAATAAATGCTGGGGCGTTCTATAGTTGCAAAGCATTGACAAGCGTAACCATAGGTAACAGCGTAACGAGTATAGGAGATGCTGCGTTCTATAATTGCAGTTCATTAACAAGCGTAACAATACCTGACAGCGTAACTAGTATAGGAAGAAATGCATTCTCTGATTGCGGTTCATTAACAAGTGTAACAATACCCGACGGAGTAACGAGTATAGGGTATGGGGCGTTTCGTGGTTGCAGTAAATTACAGTATAACGAATATGATAACGCATATTATTTAGGTAATGAAACAAATCCTTATGTGGTATTGATGAAAGTAAAATCAACCGATATCTCTTCTTGCACTATAAATGAAAATACAAAAGTTATTTATAACAATGCGTTCTATGGTTGCAGATCATTAACAAGTATAACAATCCCAGACAGTGTAACGAGTATAGAATATGCTGCGTTCATGTATTGTAGTTCACTAACAAGTATAACTATTCCTGATAGCGTAACAAGTATAGAAGGTTATGCATTCCATTTTTGCAGTTCACTAACAAGTGCAACAATAGGTAACAGCGTAACTTTTTTAGGGGGGCAATCTTTCGAAGGGTGTAGAAAATTGAATGATTTTTATTATAACGGGACTGCGGAAGAGTGGCAAGCGATTGAGAAGCATCTTTTTAAATATCCTATTGAAGATCATAATCCATCACCTTATGTCGTTCATTGTTCTGATATGGATTTAATTACAAATCAAAATTAATTTAAAAAGTAAATAAACATAGGAGAAAAAATGAAAATTAATTATACAGACTTTCAAAAGGAACTTAACAAACAATTTTCCACTATTCCACACCTTATAACCGAATGCTTAATCCGCCATTGGTTTATTGAAACGCAAAAAATAAATGCGGAAATAGAAGTTCCTTATTATAGAAGCAAAGCGCCGTTTACGCCCATAAAACTAAAAACGGGAAAGAAAACTTACATAAAAAATTCCCGTTTCCGTGCCGATTTATACGTTAACGGGGAAGATACTGTTATAGAATTTAAGTATCATAGGCAAACGAAATACAGCAATATTGCCACCGCAACGAATATGGGAGAAGTGTTCAACGATTTAAATAGGCTTTCTTTATCAGACAACGAAGAAAAATACTTTATATACGTTTTTGATCAAAAGATGAAAGATTATTACGAAAAACATAGCCCGTTTGATATGCTTAAAATAAGCGAGATTAAAGTCGGAAACACTTATAAAATTGACGATAAAAAGGATAAAGTGATTGCAGGCGGCTATGCGGAATTTAAAAAAGTTGCTTTTAAATTTTTTCCTAAAAGAAAATTTAAAGATTTTGATTATATAGTAAGGGTGGAATACGCAAATAAAATATGCGACGATTACTATTTAATCGTTTATAAAGTAGATTAAATCTACAACAAGAAACAAGGCTCGGGAGTTCCCGAGCCTTGTGGGTTTTATTGATTTAATATATTTTTATATTGTAAGTTATTTTCCCAAAACTTCTTTGGCGGTATTGACCACGTTTTCAACCGTAAAGCCGAACTTTTCGAAAAGTTGTTTTGCGGGGGCGGAAACGCCAAAGCGGTCGATTCCGATTGCCTTACCGTCCAGCCCAACGTATTTAAACCAAGGCATAGTGGAGCCGGCTTCAACGGATACTCTTGCGCGAACGGAGTTCGGCAGCACGCTTTCTTTATATTTTTTGGGTTGTTTTTCAAACACTTCCATAGAGAGCATAGAAACGACTCTTGCGTCGATACCGCATTTTTCGAGTTCTTCTTTTGCGGAAACGCAAAGGTTAAGTTCGCTGCCCGTGCCGATAAGGATAATATCGGGGGTTTTCTTTTTACTGTCCGCAACGATATATCCGCCCTTTAACGCGTCTTTATTAGTTCCTGCGATATTAGGAAGGGTTTGCCTTGAAAGAACGAGACAAGACGGAGTGTCGGAAGAAAGTGCGGTTATCCAAGCGGCGGTGGTTTCAACACCGTCCGCCGGACGGAAGACGTTCATATTCGGAATAGAGCGCATATTGGTTAAGTGCTCAATAGGTTGGTGGGTAGGTCCGTCTTCACCGACGCCGATAGAATCGTGCGTTAAGATATGAACGATAGGCAATTTCATAAGCGCCGCCATACGCATGCCGCCTTTCATATAGTCGGCAAACACGGTAAAGGTCGCGCAATACGGCAAAAGCCCGCCGTGCAGATACATACCGTTAGTGATAGCGCTCATTGCGTGTTCGCGGATACCGAAGTGAAGGTTAGATCCGCCGCGGTTTTCGGCAGAAAAGTCGCCACGGGTTTTCATATTCGATTTATTCGTGGGCGCTAAGTCCGCGCTGCCGCCGATAAGGAAGGGAAGTTTTTCGGCGAGTTTATTTAAAACGACCGAAGAATAGCCCCTTGTTGCGTCCGCCTTATCGAACTTCCAAAGATCTTCGCATGAAGAAAGGTCGGGGATCTTTCTATCTTTCCATAATTTATATTCCGCGGCAAGTTCGGGATATTTTTCGGCGTATGCTTTAAACATCTCTTTCCAAGCCTTTTCGGCGCGTTTTCCTTTATTTGCAAAGCGTTTGCAATACTTAAACACTTCTTCGGGAACTTCAAACGGGGGAAGATCCCATCCGAGCGTTTCTTTAAGCGCTTTAACGTTATTTTCGCCTAGCGGTGCGCCGTGGCAAGCGGCTGTTCCCGCAAGCGGAGAGCCGTAGCCTATAACGGTTTTACAGATGATAAGCGAAGGCTTTTCTTTTTCGGCTTTCGCCTTTTTGATGGCGCGGCTTATCGAACCTGCGTTATACCCGTCTTCAACGGTGATTACCTGCCAGCCGAGAGCCTTATGGCGAAGAGCAACGTCTTCGGTAAAGGTTATATCCGTATCGCCTTCGATAGTGATTTTATTCGAATCGTATAAAACGATAAGTTTTCCGAGTTTAAGATTGCCCGCGATAGACGCAGCCTCGTTTTCGATGCCTTCTTGCATACAGCCGTCGCCGCAGATAGCGAAAGTGTAGTGATCGACGACGTTGAAGCCTTCGCGGTTGAATTTATTCGCAAGGTAAGTTTCCGCCAATGCCATACCTACGGCGTTACCGATACCTTGCCCTAATGGGCCCGTGCTCGTTTCAACGCCGGGGCAAACGCCGTATTCGGGGTGCCCTGCGGTTTTGCTGCCGAGTTGGCGGAAATTCATTATATCTTCTTTTTTAAGAGCAAATCCGAAAAGGTAATAGAGCGAGTATGCCAGCATAGAGCCATGCCCCGCGGAAAGAACGAATCTGTCGCGGTTATCGAAAGCCGTATCTTTGGGGTTAAACGTCATATTCGTAAACGTTGCAAACCCGATAGGCGCGGCGCCCAGCGGAAGCCCCGGATGCCCCGATTTCGCCTTTTCGATAGCGTCTGCCGATAATACCCTGATTGCATTGATTGTAAGCCCTTCTAAATCCATCGTATTTTTCTCCTTTGCGAACGGAACTTTATGTCCGTCATACTTTTTAATTATAAAACAACTCACCCTTATTTACAAGCCTTTTATTTAAATACTTATAAAAAACTTGTGAAATCTTTTCCGCCGTGATATAATTATTTCCGTAAAAAACTAATTTATTATACGGAGATTTTTATGGACGGAAAACAGTTCGTTAAAGAGATTGCTGACATTAACGAGAATTTCACTCAATGGTATACAGACGTGGTTACTAAAACCGAACTTGTGGATTACGGCCCCGTTAAGGGCACTATGGTAATCAGACCTTACGGTTATGCCATTTGGGAAAATATTCAAAAGGATATGGACGCGCGCTTTAAAAAAGCGGGCAGTAAGAACGCATACTTTCCGCTCCTTATCCCGATGAGTTATTTTACAAAAGAAGCGGAACACGTTGAAGGCTTTGCGCCCGAAGTTGCGGTTGTTACCCACGCGGGCGGGGCAAAACTCGAAGAACCTTTGGCGATCCGCCCGACTAGTGAAACCATTATCGGCACTATGTATTCAAAATGGATACAGTCTTACAGGGATCTGCCCGTAATAATGAATCAATGGTGCAACGTTATGCGTTGGGAAAAGACTACCCGTCCGTTTTTAAGAACGAGCGAATTTTTATGGCAGGAAGGGCACACCGTTCACGCAAGCGAAGAAGAAGCCATGGAAGAAACGATGAGAATGTTAGACGTTTACCGTTCCTTTGCGGAAGAAACGCTCGCTATTCCGGTATTCACCGGCAGAAAGACCGAAAAGGAAAAATTCGCGGGGGCTGTCGCCACGTTCGGCATGGAAGCGATGATGCTCGACGGAAAGAGTTTGCAAGCCGGCACTTCGCACTATTTAGGGCAGAACTTCTCTAAGGCGTTCGATATTAAATATCTCGATAAAGACTCTAAATTGAAATACGGCTACACTACTTCTTGGGGAACTTCTACAAGGCTAATAGGTGCGGTAATAATGGCGCACGGCGATCAAAGGGGATTAGTTCTTCCGCCGAAAGTTGCGCCTATTCAGGCGATAATCGTTCCGGTTGCGGCGCATAAGGGCGGCGTAAACGAAAAGGCGGCGGAAATAGAAACCGCGCTTATCAACGCGGGGGTTAGGGCTGAAACAGATAGGCGCGATATGAGCCCCGGTTGGAAGTTTAACGAGTGGGAAATGAAAGGCGTTCCCGTAAGAATTGAAATAGGACCGAGAGATATAGAAAACAATCAGGCGATGGTATTTAGAAGAGATACGCTCGAAAAGACTACCGTCCGTTTAGATAATCTCGTTTCGGAAATAAATAAATTACTCGCGGATATTCAAAAGAATATGCTTGAAACGGCAAAGAAACGCCGTGACGAAAGAGTAGTTAGGGCGAACAACCTTGAAGAAATTTTAAAAGGGGTTGACGGCGGCAACTTCGTTAAAGCGGGTTGGTGCGGCTGCCGTGAGTGTGAAGACAAAGTTAAAGAATACGCGCAAGCCACTTCGAGAGTTATGGTAGACGAAGAAGGCGTTCCCGAAAAGTGCGCTATCTGCGGAAAACCCGCCAAACATCTGGTTATATTCGCAAGGGCGTATTAAACCGATTTTAAGGAGAGAAAATGATTACCATTATAGACCGTAACGGCAATTATGCCGAATTTCCGCAAGGCGGGGTTATAGCGATTTTTGCGATCACTTTGGCGTTCATATTAGCCTTTTATATTTTAAGGTCGATAGGGCTTTATAAAATTGCGAAAAAAGAAAACGTAAAGCCGGCGTTTTTAAGTTTTATTCCGTTTGCATGGACTTACGTTGCGGGCAAAATCGCCGGAAGGGTTTCCTTTTTCGGTAAGGTAATAAATAAGTTTGAAATTATACTTCTTGTTATATTCACCGTAGCCGAAGTAATGATGATCGCTATAAACTTCGTTGCTTACTTCCCGCTTATAGGATACTATTTGCAAGGCGGTGAGATTATATTATCTTCTTATTCCGATCTTGTTCCGAAGAGTTTTGAAAGGTTCTGGACGGGAACGTGTTACGTTCAAAATATAATCTATCCGTATTCTAATCCCGACGCGGTGGCAACAGTCGTAAACGTTTTCTCTTACGTTTACAGAGTTCTTAACATTATAAGCATCGTTTTATTAGTTTACGCGTATATCGGAATATTCAAAAAATACGCGCCTAGAAGGCTCATTTTATTATCTGTGCTTTCGGCGTTCGGATTTTTCGGACCGATAGTTTTTGCGGTAAGGAACAGAGAACCCGTGGATTACGCGGCTTACGTCAGAACGATTTATAACGGATATTATAATAATTATCAGAATAATAACGGTAACAATCAGGGCGAAAACCACTCTTCCGGAAGTTCTGACGGCGATCCGTTCTCCGAATTTTCCGAAAAGCAAAGCGATAACAATAAAAACGAAGATCCGTTCTCCGAGTTTTCGGACGACAAAAAGGACGACGATAAATGATAGAAGATACAATTTCCGCAATATCGACGTCTTTGGGTGCAAGCGGTGTTGCGGTTATAAGAACGAGCGGGAAAGATTCCCTTTCTATCGCACAAAAAATGTTTTTCCCCGCGGGCAAAACCAAAGTTTCGGATTTTGAACCGTATAAATTATACGTCGGCGAAATAGATTGCGGGGGCTTCCGCGATTTCGGTATGTGCGTATATTTTAAAGCCCCGAAAAGTTATACGGGCGAAGATATCGTCGAATATCACACGCACGGCGGCATTGCCATTGTTAAAGGCGCACTTAAACAGACTTTATCTCTCGGAGCAAGGCTAGCAGACAACGGGGAATTTACAAAACGCGCGTTTATGAACGGCAAACTTTCGCTGTCTTCCGCGGAAGGGCTTATCGATATGATAAACTCAGAGTCCGAAGCGCAGGCAAAGGCGGGATATTACCTATACCGAGAAAAACTGAACGCGAAAGTTTCCGATCTTCAAGACAAACTGTTAGACGCAATATCCGAACTTGACGCGGATATGGACTTTCCGGAAGAAGATTTAAATCTTTCGGTAAAACAAAATCTTAAAGTAACTTTGGATTTAGTTGTTAAAGAGATAGAAAAACTTCTTGCGACTTTCGGCTCTGGCAGGGCGGTGGTCTCGGGCGTGAAAGTAGGGATCGTCGGCAAGCCGAACACGGGTAAAAGTTCGATTTTAAACGCACTTTTAAATTATGACAAGGCGATCGTATCAGATATCGCCGGAACTACAAGAGATATCGTAGAAGGAAGAATAGATATAGACGGCGTCAAATTCGAGTTTTCGGATACGGCGGGGATAAGAAACAGCGACGACAAGATCGAAAATCTCGGTGTGATGCTATCAAAAAGAGTTTTAGACGAAAGCGACCTTATAGTTTTCGTTTTAGACGGAACGAATATAGACGGTAGCGACGACGAAATATACGAACTTATCAAAGATAAAAACGTTTTAGTCGTGTTAAATAAAATCGATTGCGGCGGCATTTCGGACAGCCGTGCCGACATTAAGGTCTCTGCAAAGGAACGGACGAATATAGACGAACTTAAAAAGGCGATCTACGATAAAACCGTCGGCAAGGGCTTAAATTTTAACGGCGACTTTTTATGCGAAGAGCGGCACTTTGACGCGTTAGGCAGAGCGAGAAAGTGCCTTAAAGACGCACTTTCGGGGATAGATTATTCCACGAACGACCTACTTGCGATAGACGTTAAAGCGGCTTGGGACGTGCTCGGTGAAATCTCGGGTAAAACTGCTACGGAAGATATAATAAACAATATATTTTCAAAATTCTGCGTAGGCAAATAAAGGGTAGAGTATGGTAAATTTAGAACTGTTCAGAGTTTTTTATACCGTTGCCAAGTGCGGAAGTTTAACAAAGGCGGCGGAAGATCTTTATATTTCGCAGCCGGCGGTATCGCAAGCGATAAAGCAACTTGAAGGGCAACTCGGCGGAAAACTTTTTAACAGAACGCACCGCGGTATGGAACTTTCGGAAACGGGCGGAAAACAGATCTTTTCTTACGTCGAAAAGGCGCTTAAACTTTTCGACGAGGCGGAAAGCAAATATTCCGAACTTAAAGACACGGCGACGGGAGTCGTTAAAATTTGCGCGTCGGACACCGTCAGCACGCACTTTCTTTTGCCATACATAAAAAAATATCACGAAAAATATCCTGACGTTAACCTGATTTTGCAAAACTGCACTTCGGCGGAAACCATAGAACTACTAAGGACGAAGAAAGGTAACGTCGGGTTTGTCAATCTTCCTATCGACGATAGCGAGATAAATCTTTTAAGCAACGTTATGCAACTTCACGATACTTTCGTTTGTAGCGAAAGATTTATTGAACTTACTAAAGATACCGTGGACCTTAAAAGGCTTCAAGACTATCCGCTTTTGATGTTAGAGCTTTCCACCGCCACGAGGCAGGCTATCGTGGGGTTTGCCCACTCGCACGGGATTCATTTGCATCCCGAAATCGAACTTGCAAGCCTAGAACTTATGACCGAACTTGCCAAAAACGGTATAGGAATAGCCTGCATACCGCGGGAATTCGTTATGCACGAATTGAACGAAGAAAAAAGCCTTTTAGAAATAAAAACCAACCCGGCGCTTCCCACAAGGGCGATAGGTATGGCGCTCCCGAAAGACGAAAATTTAACTTTTGCCGTCAAAGAATTCATTAAACTTATTGACGAAGAGTAAATTATATCGTATATTAATTTCATAAGGAGCAAGATTTATGGAGATCTGGCAGGGAATACTTTTAGGTGCCGTGCAGGGGCTGACGGAGTTTTTACCCGTTTCTTCAAGCGGGCACCTTTTGCTTATTGAAAGATGGATGGGGCTTGACGCATCTTCGGCGGGCGTATTCTTCGACGTTATGTTGCATATCGCTACGCTTATTCCGGTAGTTATAGTCCTATTTAAACAAATCCTTTCTCTTTTCAAAAAACCGTTCAATAAACTTTTATATTTATTGATAGCGACTATCCCCGCGGTCATAACGGGAATATTCCTTGAAAACGTTATAGAAGGGTATTTTAAGGGCGGCACGGTGCTTTCCGCGTGCTTGCTCGGCGGAACTTTCTTGCTTACCGCCGGCGAACTTTTGGCGGCGGAAATAGTTTCCAAAAAGAAGAATAAAAGTCTGCCGCTATCTTACGCGAACACCGCAGTTATGGGCGTGGCGCAAGGCCTTGCGGTAGTCCCTGGGCTATCACGCAGCGGAACGGTTATCTCTGCCGGAAGTTTTATGGGGCTAAATAGGGAACAGAACGCGAACTTTACCTTTTTAATGAGTATCCCCGTAATTTTAGGCGCGGCAGTACTTTCGGGGTATAAAGTAATTAAAAACGGTTCGCCTATATATATTTGGCCGCTCGTTTTGGGTATGATTACCTCTATGCTGACCGGATATATCGCAATTAAGTTTATGCTTAAAATAATAAAGAAAGCCAACTATAAATGGTTTTCGCTATACTTGGTGCTTATCGCGATAGCGTCTGTTATAACAAAGGTAGCCTTCGGAGTATAAAGTTAGCCGCACAAGCGGAAATTATAGGTAAAAATCAGCAAAGGAGAAAAAACTATGAAAAAGTTTTTTAATGAGTTCAAGGCATTTATCTCTCGCGGAAACGTGATGGATATGGCTGTCGGCGTTATTATCGGCGGCGCTTTCTCTGCAATAGTCAGCGCGCTCACCGGAAATATATTAATGCCTATCATCAACTGGGTATTGCTTGCAATAACCGGTGGCAACGGATTAGAAGAGATCGTAACCTTCCTTCCGAACGGCAAAGTCGTTGTGGACGGGGTAGTGGATATGTCTAAATCCATATATATCGACTGGGGTGCGTTTATCACCGCGATAATCAACTTTATTCTTATCGCTTTGGTTCTGTTCCTTATCGTTAAAACCATAAACAAGGTTAAAGAAAATAACGAAAAGATAAAAGCGGGCTTAAATAAAGGCAAACCCACCAAAGAAGAAAAAGAAGAAATGAAAGCCGCAGGCGTAAATCTTAAAGATAAAACCGCTGTCGCAAAATATATGGCGGATAAGGCTGCAAAAGAAGCCGAAGAAAAGGCAAAGGCGGAGGCAGAAGCAAAGGCAGCCGAAGAAGAGGCTAAAAAACACACCACCGAATATCTTTTAGAGCAGATAAAAGACCTTTTGGCGGCAAAAAACAAATAAGTGAAAATATAAATAAAAACCCCCGACGGAAATCCGTCGGGGGTTTTAAATTATTCAATTTACGCTTGCAATATAGCGATCGATATTCCGCAGAAAAGGAGAAGTGAAAGCGCGTCTACTATCGTGGTTATAAACGGACTTGCGACAACCGCAGGGTCGAGTTTTATTTTCTTTGCGATAAGGGGTAGCACGCAGCCGACTATTTTTGCCATTATTACGGTGGCGAACATCGCGAGAGATACTACCAAAGATCTTATGGGCGTGTAATCCGTAAAGCCGAATAAAAGGTTATCGATCAGCATAAGCTTCGCAAAGCACGCCACGGCGAGCGTTACCGCAAGAAGGATCGCCGCGCGGATCTCTTTCCATAAAACCCTGAATATATCTTTAAACTCCAAGTCCCCGAGAGCAAGCGCGCGGATAACCGTAACCGACGCCTGACCGCCGGCGTTACCGCCGGTATCCATAAGCATAGGAACGCATGCGATAAGCATTGTGCTGATTCCGGAAAGGGTATTTTCGTAGGTATTGAGTATCAGTCCGGTAAACGTTGCGGAAATCATAAGGAGAAGCAGCCATGGAATACGGTTTCTCCATATAGTCCAAACCGATTGTTGAAGATACGGCTTTTCGTTAGGCAAAATAGCCGCCATCTTCTGGATATCTTCGGTCGCTTCTTCTTGGATGACGTCTACCGCGTCGTCGACGGTGACGATACCGACAAGGCAGCCTTCTTTATCCACGACGGGGAGAGCGATATAGTCGTAGTTAGAAAACTTCAACGCAACCTGTTCTTTATCTTCCACCGTTTCGACGGTAACGACCGCCGTGTCCATTATATCTTCGATAAGTTGCTTTTTATCGGCAAGCAATAAACTTTTAACGGTAACAACGCCTATAAGTATCTTTTTGCGGTTGGTTACGTAGCAAGTATAAATGGTTTCTTTATTAACGCCCGTAGCCCTTATTCTATCGAAAGCCGCTTCGACGGTCATCGAAGGGGAAAGGGAGATAAATTCGGGCGTCATTATGCTGCCCGCGGAATCTTCTGGATATTCCAAAAGTTCGTTTATCTGTTTTCTGTTTTCGGGATCGGAGTTTTTAAGTATTCTTTTAACGACGTTCGCAGGCATTTCTTCGATAATGTCTACCGTATCGTCTAAGAACATATCGTCGACTACCGCTTTAAGTTCGCGATCCGTAAATGCCTTTATCAGGTTTTCTTGCATGTCGGAGTTAAGTTCGACGAAAACGTCAGACGCAAGTTCTTTGGGAAGGAGCCTAAAAAATATGATCTGTTCTTTATCGTCGAGATTTTCTTCCATGTAAGTCGCGATGTCAAAAGGCTCCATATCGAGCAGAAGGATACGGAGTTCGGCAAATTTACGAGTCTCGAAGTTGAAAGTCAGTTTTTCAAAAACAAGTTCCAATTCTTCTGTCATACGCGCTCCTTTGTGAATAAAAAAACCCACCGATTTCGGTAGGTTATAATAACGCTTAAAAACAAATCAAAAGCGCAACCATACTGGCTTTAGCATCACAGGGCTGTGTAATTGCATTAGATCAAGCCTTGTTTTCGACAAAATCTTCTGACCCTCTCATAGTGTCTCCACTACTTTGCGGTAGCAATCCGTATCCCTATGGTAGCCTTACCTACCGGACGTTTAATTCTATATTGATTTTAGCACCATAAAAATATGGTTGTCAACAATATTTTATTCTTATAAAAATTTTTTTGTGTATTTTATTCTTCGCTTTCGTTTTCGGCTATTACAGACGGGTTTTTACCGTGCAGATCCTTTAAAAATTCGTCAAATTTTTCGGGCGAAATAACTATGACGGAAAACTTTCCGTCTTTAAGATAAACAACGAGTTTTTTGCTCTTTATAAATACTTTCGCGCCGACTATATCTTTTATCGGGGTGGAAAATTTTATAAAGCCAAAGTATAGGCAAATTTTTTCTTCCGAAATAACGTATCCGCTGAAAACCAAAAAAGCGACGGCAAGAACTATCAAAAAGGCGGTTAGCACTATGGTTATAGCATATATCACCGTTTTATAAACGGAAACGGAAGAATACTCTATAAGGTTAAAAATATTCCAGCCGAGCCCCGCGCCCGCTAAAAGTATTACCAAAACGATTAAGATCAATACGGTAGGTGTAAAATTGTATCTGAATTTTTTCATAATTTTCCCGACTATTATATAATACCCGAAAACAAAAATCAATACTTTGGCAAAACAATCGGATATAATTTATCTTTCGATATTTTCTTGCAAAAAAAACTATGATAATATATAATGGATAATTGAAAAAACCTTACGGAGAAAGTAATGATAAAACTTATTAACAAAGGCGTTTATTATAAACAAGGCAAACTCGTTAAGGCGAAAGAAAAAGATCTCGATGCGAAAAAACTGACTATGGCGTATAGAATTCTTAAAAGCCATAACGTTTCCGGCAACATGCAAAAATTATCCATAAAATTTGACGAGATCACTTCGCACGATATAACGTACGTCGGGATCATTCAGACGGCAAAGGCGAGCGGACTAACTGAATTTCCTATTCCTTACACGCTTACCAACTGCCACAACTCTTTATGCGCAGTAGGCGGAACTATTAACGAAGACGATCACGTTTTCGGTCTTTCTGCCGCTAAAAAATACGGTGGTGCGTTCGTTCCGCCACACCTTGCAGTCATTCATCAATATATGCGCGAAATGAGAGCGTTCACCGGCGCAATGATCTTAGGCTCGGACTCGCACACCAGATACGGCGCTTTGGGAACTATGGCGATAGGTGAAGGCGGCCCCGAACTCGTTAAACAACTTTTAGGCAAAACATACGATATAGATATGCCGGAAATCGTTGCCGTATATTTAAAAGGCAGGCTCCGCAAAGGCGTCGGCCCGCACGACGTTGCGCTTGCGCTCGTTAAAGAAACTTTCAAAAACGGATTCGTTAAAAATAAAGTTTTGGAATTTATAGGCACGGGCATCAAAGGGCTTTCTATGGATACGCGTCTCGGTATCGACGTTATGACGACCGAAACCACTTGCTTATCTTCCATTTGGGAAACGGACGAAAAAACCGAAAAGTATTATAAACTTCACGAAAGAGCGGGCGCATACGCACCCCTTAAAGCGGGAGACGGCGCATATTACGACAAAGCGATAGTTATTGACCTTTCAAAAATCGAACCGATGATAGCGCTTCCTTTCCATCCTTCTAACGCGTATACGATAAAAGATTTCCTTTCGCGCCCCTATGAACTATTAAAAGAGTGCGAAGAAGCGGGCAAAAAACTTTTACCCGAAGGTAAAGGCGAATTTAAACTTACCGATAAGATTAAAGACGGCAAGGTTTTCGTAGAACAAGGCGTCATTGCCGGCTGTGCGGGCGGAACTTACGAAAATATAGCCGAAGCGTCTGATATTTTGGGCGAAACGCCTATCGATAATAACGACTTTACGTTAGATATTTATCCGTCGAGCCAACCCGTATATAAAGGGCTTGCCGACAACGGATATATAAGCAAACTTATGGAGAACGGCTCGGTAGTTAAAACGGCTTTCTGCGGTCCGTGTTTCGGCGCGGGAGACGTTCCGCAAAACAACGGGCTTTCCATCCGCCACACCACTAGAAATTTTGAATCGAGAGAAGGCAGCAAGCCTTCTGGCGGGCAACTTGCGGCGGTTGCGCTTATGGACGCAAGAAGTATCGCGGCGACCGCGAAAAACGGCGGCGCTATAACTTCGGCTATGGACGTTGAATATTCAAAGAAGATAAAGAAATACCGCTTCGACACCAAGATATATAGGGCAAGAGTATATAACGCGGTAGGGAACGGGGATAGCAATTTATCTCTTAAATACGGTCCGAATATCGCCGACTGGCCGGAGATGGAAGCGCTTAAAGACGATCTACTTCTTAAAGTCGTTTCGGTATTGACCGATCCCGTCACTACGACGGACGAACTTATCCCGTCGGGAGAGACTTCTTCTTACCGCTCTAATCCGTTAAAACTTGCGGAATTTGCGCTGTCGAGAAAAGATCCGGAATACGTTAAAAGGGCAAAGGCGGTAAAGGGCGAAGGCTTCCCCAAAGATTTGGGAATAGACGAAAGCGTTACCACATACGGCAGCGTGGTCTGTTCGGTAAAACCGGGCGACGGCTCTGCGAGAGAACAGGCGGCTTCATGCCAAAGAGTTTTGGGCGGCGTTGCCAACATCGCGAAAGAATACGCGACAAAACGTTACAGAAGTAACCTTATCAACTGGGGTATGATACCTTTCCTTTCTGATAAGAACGATTTTACCGTCGGCGAATACGTTTATATTAAAGGTATAAAGGCGGCGATACAAAACGGCGAAACCGAATTTAAAGCAAAAGTTTTAGGCGAAAATAATAGGGATATTGTGTTAAAGATCGATCCGATAACTTCCGCCGAAAAGGAAATTATCCTTAAAGGTTGCCTTATCAACTACTATAAAAAATAAAACCGTAAAATAAAATAAAAAAAGGATGGTTCGCCATCCTTTTTTTATTTATCTTTTTTAAAGAAAGTTTTTCTGATTTTATCGACTATCAAAGAGTCCCGAATTTTATTGAATAAATGTTTTAAGTGAATAAATAATCCCGAAAAAACGTTCGCAATATCATATAAAAAAAGTTTTAATCGCGAAATGCGTTTTTTATCTATTGCGCGGTTTAGAGAATAGATCTCTCTTTTATAAATCGGGCGCGTCGTTTCTTCCATACCGAAGTGGCATAAAAGAACGTTTTTCACCCGCTTTTTGTCACACGTGGAATAACTTAGAGAAGGGATATGCATTTTAGGTTTTGCAAATAGAACGTAGCGGGAAGGATAAACGCAAATATATTCCGGCTTGCCTTTTGTGGTTTTAAAATTGCATACCGAAAGGGTAATGGCAAAAGTCTTGTCGTCGGTAGCGACGTCGGAATCAACTTCGAAATATTTATCTATGCTTTTAAGAATATCTATACTCGTATTATAAAACAGTCGGCACTTTTCGGTGTTTTTCAAATAGATTATTCCGCTGTGAAAGTGAGGAAGATAGGTAAGTTTATCTTTTAAGTCTTTGGCTTTTCTATAATCGAACCAGCCTTCTCCGTTAAGCGGGCCGTCTTCACCGAACACCGAAAAATCGTCTGAATTATCAAAGGCGGTAAAATATTCGTTAAGGTCGCCGTAGGCAAGACAGTCCGATTCAATAAAAACCGTTTGGTCAAACGGCACCGCCCCCGAAAGTTCTAACTTATCGAGATAAGAGTTATGCACTTTGTTTTTCGGAAGAACAATCACTTTATCGAAAAACGACGTGTATTCGTTTTCCTTATCCGCCAAAATGGCAAAAGGCAAAGGATTATTCGAAAAATGCCGATAAGATCTTAAAAGATTAACGGCGTTTATAAAATATTTGTCTTTGCCGGTGGCGATCGTAACGAATCCGCGAGTCATTTTTTCTCCTTATCCAAATTATTTTATAATCGATTACAGTATTTGTCAAGAGCGGTTTTGTTGGTATTACAAAAAGGCGTTCGGCATAAGATATATCGGTGAAGTTATGGGATTTAAAGACGATATAATAAAACTGTTTTCTGGGGAAGATACAACCCTTCCGCAATTTAAGGCAACGATTATCGGCGATAACGCCGTTTATATAGAATTTGTCCGAAAGATAACTAAATATTCTCCGGAAGAGATCACCGTTTCGCTTAAAAGCGGCGGAGTGGTTATTCGCGGAGAAAAACTTTATATCAAAAAATATTGCGCGGGGGATCTGGCGATTTGCGGAAAGATCAAAAGTTTGGAAAGAATTTAAAAGATAAAATATTTATAGTTTACGAAGTTGAAGGGCTGAATTTTTCAAGGCTGCTTTCGGCACTATATAAAGCCGGTATAAACGTGTATAACGTAAAAAATTCAGGCGGCAAAAAAACCGTGCTTTCCGTAAAATATTCGGACTCCGAAAAATTTTTTGCAATAAGCAAAGAATTATGTTATAATGTTAAAAAAATCAAAGAACGCGGCGGCTTTTATCCCGCATTGTTTTTTTGGAGAAATTTAGGCGTTCTTTTGGGACTTACGATTTTTTTCGTCGCCGCGTATATTTGCAACGATTTTATATTTTCTTTCTCTTTTTGCGGTAGCGGCAGCGTTTATTATAAAGAAGTCGAAAGTTATTTAAACGGCGTCGGGATAAACAGGTTTTCAAGGTTTTCCGATATAGACTTAAAAGATCTTGGCGGCAGTATAGTAAAAAGCAACCCGCGATTATCCTTTGCTTCTTGCGTTAAAGAAGGGAATCGGCTTAAAATCGAACTTATTCTATCCGAAAAGCCGCCTGAAATTATAGACGGAAACGTCGATAAACTTATAGCCTTAGAGAGCGGAACGGTAGAAAGCGTTAAAGTGTATCGCGGCACGGCGCTCGTTTCTTCGGGCGACAGGGTTAATGCGGGCGACGTTTTGGTCGACGGGCTTATGACTATTAAAGAGCAGACCGTAATAGTCAACGTGATAGCGACGGTTACCGTCATTTCCGAAAAAGAGTTTTTATACGTTTCTGCGGTGGACGGGGAAGAAGATAAAGCGCTTCTTTTAGCCGAAGAAAAATTTTCGGATTATGAAACAAAAGATTTTAGTGTGGAAAAAATCTTTGACGGAGAAAATTATACTTATTCTGTTCGCGTGGGGGTCAGATACGTTTTCCACGCGGGGTAGAAGCGGAGCAAAAAATGAAAAATAATTACGAATCTGAGAAAATCGAAAGATGGACGAAAGGCAATATAGCGAAAAACGTTTTCGTTTATCTTGCCAACTTTATAATCGTGCTGGGAATATACTTTTTCAGCGCGTATATGAATATGAAAAACGGCGGCGGCTCTTTTGCGAATTTTATTAAAGATTATAATCACCCGCTGGGCTTTGTCGTTGCGCTCTTTTTACTGTTCGCCATAACGTTCATTTATCTTTTTTACGAAGACAGGAACTTTTTGCGCCGCGCCGAAAATTCGGAAATGATATTTTTAATTATGGAGATAGCGCTTATTATCTGCGTTATAATAGGCAATTATCTCGATACCTATCTCCGTCCGCTGGCGCTCGTTTCCGTTTTATTGCTGTTTTTAATCAATCGCCGTATTGCGATATTTTTAAGCGGAATTTTCAACGTTATAGTTTTGCTTATAGACGTGTTTTCGGTATCCGCCGTATCGAGCGCGGCATACTCTTCGTTTATCACGGGCTTTATAAGCAGTATCATAATTGCGTTCGTAACATTTAAAGTCTATTCGCGCTTTCAACTTTTGGTCAGAAGTTTAAGCGTTTCTATCCCCGCGCTAATAATGGCGCTTTTAAGCGTTGTTGAAAGCGGCGGTGCAAACTGGCGGCAGTTAATCTATGCCCTTTCTTCGGGCGTTCTTGCGGTGTCGATATTTATGCTGTTGCTGCCTATCTTTGAATTCGTTTTCAAAAAGATCTCCGCATTTAAACTTGCCGAACTTACCGACCATAAATCCAAACTTATAAGAAGACTTATTACAGAGGCGCCCGGAACGTTCAATCACTCGATAGTGGTATCAAACCTTGCCGAGGCTTGCGCCACCGCAATAGACGAAGATGCGCTCCTTGCAAGAACATGCGCTTATTATCACGATATAGGTAAACTTCGTCGTCCCGAATATTTTTCCGAAAATCAGTCGGAAAGAACTAACCCGCACGACGGGTTGACTCCCGAACTTTCGACAAACATAATAAAGGCTCACGCGCTTGACGGATACCACCTTGCGTTAAAATACGGGCTTCCGCAAGAGATAGCGGACGTTTGCTTAGAGCACCACGGAACGCTGCCTATTTGGTTTTTCTACGATAAGGCTAAAAAGTTTACCGACGGCGAAGTAAACATAAAAGATTATTGCTACGCCGGTCCTAAGCCGCACAGCAAAATCGCCGCGATAATAATGATTGCCGACGGGTGCGAGGCGGCGGCAAGAGCGCTTAAAGACCGTTCGAGAGAAAAGGTGGAAGAAGTAGTAAGGAATTTGGTAAAGCAGCGTATCGAACTCGGTCAGTTCGACGAGTGTGAGATCACCCTTAAAGAACTTAATATAATAATCCACGTTATAGTAAACAACCTTTCGGGAGTATATCACGAAAGAATAGAATATCCGCAGTTGGATCTGGAAAAAATAGAGAAAAAGGACGTAAATTGATGGGCAGGCTTAAAATCGAATCGCTCGATAAAAAGTTGAAACTTAAAAAGATTGCAAAAGCCGTTTATATGGTGCTTGGGCAAAAGGACTATATAGAAGTGGAACTGGTATTTTCCGACGGCGAAAATATGCGAAACTTAAACCGTGAAACGCGCGGAGTGGACAGGGTTACCGACGTGCTTTCATATCCTTCGCTCGAAGGCATTAAGGGCGAAGTTTTAAAGCGTGAAAACTATCTTACCCAGCTTGACGGCAAGTATCTTTTCTTAGGCTCTATCGTGCTTTGTGAAGACAAGATAAAAGAACAAGCCGAAGAATACGGACATAGCGTAGAAAGAGAAAGGACTTATCTTATAATCCACGGGCTTATGCACCTTTTCGGATACGACCACATGACTGAAGAAGATAAAAAAGAAATGCGCGAAAACGAAAAAGCCGCGCTATTGCTTTTGGGGATAGAAGACTGATGAAGAGTGGATATGTCGGAGTTATCGGCAGGGCGAACGCGGGCAAATCCACACTCGTCAACGTGTTGGTGGGTGAAAAGGTCGCTATCGTTTCCCCAAAGCCGCAAACCACGAGAGACAGGATAATGGGGGTTTTATCCGATGCGGAAACGCAGATAGCGTTTATCGATACACCGGGGCTTTATAAGGCGGACAACCTTTTAAATTCGCACATGCAAAAGACGGCGAATCAAACGGTGGAAGACGTAGATATAATTTTATTCGTTTTAGACGCCCACGCAGGCGTAAGCCAGACGGATAAAAAACTGATAGAAAAGTTCAGTAAAAACGATCTGCCGTTTATTCTCGTTCTATCTAAAACGGACATTATGCCCGAATCCCTTTTAATTTCAGAACTTAAAGAGTTTTCGGAATACGGTTTTCCGATAGTTCCGGTATCGGCAAGGCGGGGAAGAAACGTTAAAGAACTTTTGCGCGTGATAAAAGAAAAACTTCCGGGAAAAGAGAGGCTTTTTGCGGAAGATATTATTTCCGACCGTTCGGAAAGATTTATGGTTTCGGAAATAATGCGCGAAAAGATACTTTTGCTTTGCGAAAAAGAAATTCCGCACGGCGTCGCCGTTATCGTCAACGAATTTTCGTTAGACGAAAAAGGCAAGGTATATAAAATCAGTCTTGACGTTATTTGCGAAAAGCCCAACCACAAGGCTATTTTAATCGGCAAGAACGGAACTAAAATAAAAGAGATATCTACCTATGCGCGTTTGGATATGGAAAAGTTTTTAGAAAAGAAGGTCTTTTTGACAACTTACGTTAAGGTCAAAGAAGACTGGCGGAACAGCGCTTTTTTAATGAAAGAATACGGATACGATAAAGAAGAATAGTCGGTATAATCCTTGGCAAAATAACGCATACTTTTTTTAAGGAGAAAATTATGCGAAAGGCCAACGAAGATTTTAATTTTAAGTCGCCTGCGGATTCCGCGTGGGACGCGTTCGAGAAAACGGGCGAAATTTCTTACTATCTGCTTTATAAAAATCTTATAAAAAACAAGTAGGATAAAATGGAAGAAAAATACGGCGGAATAGTCCTTTCCGGAATAAATTACGGCGAAAACGATAAAATACTTTCTATTTTTACGCTTGAAAAGGGGACTGTTTCCGCCAACATAAAAGGAGTAAAAAAGGCTGGGGCAAAACTTAAATTTGCCCAAGAGCCTTTTTGTTTTGCGGAATTTATCTTTGCTAAAAAGGGCGAAAGAAGAACTGTAATAAACGCAAGTTTAATAGACAGTTTTTATCCCCTTCGCGAAGATATCGTTAAATACTACTCCGCTTCCGCCGTTTTAGAATACGTTAAAAAGTTCGCAAAGGAAGAAATAGTTTCCGCGGAACTTTTTACGCTCGTTATAAATTCTTTGAAGAAAATGGCGTATACTTCGGAAGAACCGACTTCCGTTTTGACCGATTTTTTGATTAGGGCGCTTTCTCTTTCGGGCTACGCGCTTTCTCTATCCGGTTGCGTTAATTGCGGGGCTAAAATAGAAAACAGAGTGTTTTTCGATTCGGAAACGGGCTCTTTTAAGTGTGCGGACTGCTTTGACGGAAAGGGTAGGGAGATAAAAGTTTCTACCCATGCGGCTCTTTTATCCGCAGATAGCGGGATAACCCGCCAAAACGCCAAAGACGCTTTAAGGCTTTTGGAGTATTATATTGCCCATAAGGCGGACGTAAAACTGGCTTCTTTATCCGAACTCGATAAGATAATATAAACTTAAACGGCCGACAGGCCGTTTTTTAATAAGATACTCCGCATTGACAAAAGATATAAGCGGTGTTATACTTTTACGGCAATAAAATTTAAGTTAAAAAATATTTAGTATGGATCCGATTATCAGCGTTATAATTCCCGTTTACAACGTGGAAAAATATTTAAGAGCGGCGATAGACAGCGTTCTGTCCCAAACTTTTCGTGACTTTGTCGCGATATTAGTTGACGACGGATCTACCGACGGCAGCGGCAAAATTTGCGACGAATACGCCGAAAACGATCCAAGGGTTAAAGTTATACATAAGCCTAACGGCGGGCTTTCTTCGGCAAGGAACGCAGGAATAGATCTTGCTTTAACAATAAACTCGGTAAAATATATAGCGTTCGTCGATTCGGACGATTTAATAAAACAAGATTATTTGCTTACGGCATATACCGCCGCTAAAAAACACGGCGGAGATATCGTTTGCTTCGGCATAGAAATGGTAGACGAAAATTTTAACGCTTTGTCTATGCCTAAAACCCATAACGGCTTTTTAAGAGTTTATAAAAATCTGGACGTTATTAAGCCGATATTGCCGCCGAAAAGCGTAGGGGATTACGCCGTAAATAAACTTTTTGATAAAGAACTTTTTATCGGCGTCCGCTTTCCGGAAGGCAGGATCTTTGAGGACGTTTTCACTACTTATAAATTGTTCTTAAAGGCAAAACGTGTCGTAGTGATTAAAGACAAAAATTACGTTTATATTCGGCACGAAAATTCTATAACCTTAAATAAAAAGGTCAACAAGAAGATTTACGATTTTTTCTATGCGGCAAAGGAAAAATACCAAGCCGTATCGTCTAGGTGTCCCAACTTGCAAAAACGTGCCGCCTGTTGCCTTGCGGACAGTATCGTAGTCGTAGTAAGAGCGATAGGCGATTTTGAGCAATTCGAAAATTTTTCAGAAGACGTCGAATTTTTCAGGCAAGAAGCCATAAAAATAGAAAAAGACGTTGCTAAAAACCCATATTGTATAAAGGAAAACAGACTGCTTATTAAAGCGCTTTCCGAAAGTTACGATAAATTTTATATGCTCGACAATGAAAACCGCAATAAGGATAAGACTACTTTGTCCGAACATATAAAAGGTTTTCTCTGCCGTTTGGCGGTTAAAATGGGGTTACATAAATCAAAATAAAAGCGGACTCTTATTAGACGTCCGTTTTTTGTTGCTGTAAAATTAATAACTTACCGATTAAAAAATTTGATTTAATTTACGGCAAACGGTTGAAAAATTTTAAGGAATAGTGTAAAATAAAAAAGGTTGTATAAACCTATTAGTTTTGAAAAATAATTTGGAGGAAATTTTTACAATGAAATACGTTTACTTGTTCAGCGAAGGAAACGCAAAGATGCGCGAAATTCTCGGCGGCAAGGGCGCGAACCTTGCGGAAATGACCAACATCGGTCTTCCCGTTCCTCAGGGTTTCACCATTTCTACCGAAGCGTGCACCAAGTATTATGAGGACGGCAAACAAATCAATGCCGACATCCAAGCGGAAATAATGAAGAACATCGAAAAACTCGAAGAAATCACGGGCAAAAAATTCGGTGATAAAGAAAATCCGCTCCTTGTTTCCGTTCGTTCGGGCGCAAGAGCGTCTATGCCGGGCATGATGGATACTATTCTTAACCTCGGCTTAAACGAAGAAGTCGTTGAAGTTTTGGCAAGAAAGTCCGGTAACCCCAGATGGGCTTACGATTGTTACAGAAGATTTATTCAGATGTTCTCAGACGTCGTTATGGAAGTCGGTAAAAAATATTTTGAAGTTTTGATCGACGAAATGAAGGAAAAGAAAGGCGTTAAGTTCGACGTTGATCTTACCGCTGACGACTTGAAAGAACTCGCTAACCAGTTCAAATCCGAATATAAAGCGAAAATCGGTAAAGACTTCCCGAAAGATCCCAAAGAACAACTCTTTGAAGCGATCAAAGCGGTATTCCGTTCGTGGGACAACCCAAGAGCAAACATTTACAGAATGGACCACGATATCCCGTATAGCTGGGGAACCGCAGTTAACGTTCAGATGATGGCGTTCGGCAACATGGGTGACGATTGCGGAACGGGCGTTGCGTTTACCCGTAACCCCGCAACGGGCGAAAAAGGACTTATGGGCGAATTCTTAATGAACGCTCAGGGTGAAGACGTTGTTGCAGGCGTAAGAACCCCGATGCCCATTTCCAAAATGGCGGAAGTTCTTCCCGACGTTTACAAACAGTTCTTGGAAGTTTGCACTACATTAGAAAACCATTACAGAGATATGCAGGATATGGAATTTACCATTGAAAAAGGTAAACTCTATATGTTACAGACCAGAAACGGCAAGAGAACCGCTGCCGCCGCTATAAGAATCGCTTGCGACCTTATCGACGAAGGCATGATCACCGAACAGGAAGCGCTTTTACAGATCGACGCTAAAACGCTCGATATGTTATTGCACCCGACCTTCGACGTTGCCGCTCTTAAAAAAGCGGATAAAGAAAACGTTGTAGGTAAAGGTATCGCGGCTTCCCCCGGAGCGGCTGCCGGAACTATCGTATTTACCCCCGAAGACGCCGTTAACGAAGGCAAAGCGGGTAAGAAAGTTATTCTCGTAAGACTTGAAACTTCTCCCGAAGATATCGAAGGTATGAAATACGCACAAGGTATTTTGACCGTTCGTGGCGGACAGACTTCCCACGCGGCGGTTGTTGCACGTGGTATGGGAACCTGCTGTGTTTCCGGCTGCGGCGACATCGAAATGCACGAAGACGAAAAATACTTCAAACTTGCAGGCAAGATCTTCCGCGAAGGCGACGGATTATCGCTTGACGGTTCTACCGGTAACATTTACGACACCGTTATTAAAACCGTTCCCGTAGATCCCAACAGCGGATATTTCGGAAGAATCATGCAACTTGCAGATAAATATAAGGCTTTGGGCGTAAGAACCAACGCCGACACTCCGGAAGACGCTCAGCGTGCCGCGGACCTTGGCGCACAGGGTATAGGTCTTTGCAGAACAGAACACATGTTCTTCGGACCCGGCAGAATTGATAAATTCCGTGAAATGATCTGCTCTTCCACCAAAGAAGAAAGAGAAGCAGCGCTCTCTAAGATCGAACCGATGCAACAAGCGGACTTCGAAGGACTTATGGAAGCCCTTAAAGGTCAGCCCGTTACCATCAGATTCTTGGATCCGCCGCTCCACGAATTCGTTCCGAAGGAAGATGCGGATATCAAACTTTTGGCTGACGCAAAGGGTAAAACTCCCGCTGAAATTAAACTTCTTTGCGACGACTTGCACGAAGTTAACCCGATGATGGGTCACCGTGGTTGCCGTCTTGCGGTAACTTATCCCGAAATCGCGGTTATGCAGACCAAAGCGGTTATTAAGGCGGCTATCAACGTTTCTAAACGTCATCCCGACTGGAAAGTCGTTCCCGAAATTATGATCCCGTTAGTCGGCGAAGTTAAAGAACTTGCGTTCTGCAAAAAGACGGTTGTTGAAACCGCTGACGCAGTTATCAAAGAAGCCGGCGTAGATCTTAAATACGAAGTAGGCACGATGATCGAAATCCCGAGAGCGGCTTTAACCGCAGACGAAATCGCAAAAGAAGCCGAATTCTTCTGCTTCGGAACTAACGATTTAACGCAGATGACCTTCGGGTTCTCCCGTGACGACGCAGGTAAGTTCTTGCCTTCATATTATAACGCTAAGATCTTCGAATTCGATCCGTTCGCAAGACTCGATACGGTAGGCGTAGGCAAACTTATGAAGATGGCGGTAAAGATGGGCCACGAAACCAGAAAGAATATCCATTGCGGTATCTGCGGCGAACACGGCGGCGATCCTTCGTCTATCGAGTTCTGCCACGAAATCGGTCTTGACTACGTTTCCTGCTCGCCCTTCCGCGTTCCGATCGCACGCTTAGCGGCAGCACAGGCGAACATCAAAAACCCCAGAAAGTAATTTAAAAAGTCAAAAACCGTCCCTAATGCTTTGGGGACGGTTTTTATTAAAGGCTGGAACGATCATGGAATATAAAAGATACAACGATACGATTTTGTTAAGGTTAGATAAGGGCGACGAGATAATTGCGTCCATTAAAAAAGTCGCCGAAACCGAAAAGATAACGGCGGCGGAAATATCGGGGATAGGCGCAACTAACGATTTAACCGTAGGCGTGTTCGATCCGAAAATAAAAAAATATAACGAGTTTTGCTATTTTGACGACTCTGAGATAACTTCTATCGTGGGCAATATTTGCATGGTGGAAAATAATTCTTACGTGCACGCGCATATAACCTGCGCAAGTGGCAAAGGCGAAGTTATAGGCGGGCATCTTTTAAGGGCGGTTATATCGCTTACGGCTGAAATAGTGATAAGGATTCTACCTGCAAACCTTACAAGAAAAAGAGACGAATCGCTCGGAATAAATTTGTGGAAATTTTAATAGAAACGGAGCAAGCAGTATGAAAATTTTTCAAAATATAATGACCTTAATTTACTTATTAATGGGCATAATCGTTTTAATGATTGCCGAGTATCTTGCGACAAGCGACGCTTGGTTTATACCGTATTTGGTTTTCGCCGTTATAATGCTATACGGAAGTATGAACTTAGTAGTCGTTGCAAGAGACAAAGCTGGGCGAAATCAGATGAAAAATTATATTCACGGCGCATCTGCTATTTTCATTGCGGTGATAGTGCTTATAACGTCTTTTGTCAGCGATAATACGATTTATATTTCATGCGTCGTGTGGGCGGTATGGTCCATTTTTAAAGAAGGACACACATTTCAAAACGAAATGTTCGGCAAGATAATGAACAAGACGATGCTTATTTTGAACATAGTTTTAAGCGTTGCGATATGTATTTTTTCGGCACTAATGATAATCGACCCGTTAAAACATATTCATGCTCATGTTGTCCTTTTAGGGATAGAGTGGATATTAGAAGCGGTTAACGCATTTGTTTTTGCTATAACCAAGAAGAAAGTTAACGTTCGCGAACAAGGGAAAAATGAGTAAAACGGGTATCATAGAATCTGACGGGCGCAAAATAAGATATGCCGAGTTCGGATGCGGCAAAAAAACGTTTATTATTCTTCCGGGGCTTTCCGTTAAAAGCGTGATAGACAGCGCGGCGGTTATAAAAATACAGTATGCGATTTTTGAAAAAGATTATACCGTTTACGTTATAGACCGCAACGAAAACGTTTCCGGCAATTATTCGGCGGAAAAGGTTGCGGAAGACGTTTTGCTTTGTATGGATAAACTCGGAATAGATAAAGCCGACTTTTTCGGCGCGTCTTTCGGGGGAATGGTAGCAGAGTGTATAGCGGCAAAATATCCCGAAAGGATAGAAAGGTTGGTTTTAGGTTCTACCTGTGCCCGCCGGATAGAAGGCTCTTCCCGCGCGATCGATCTGTGGATAGCCCTTGCCGAAAAAGGAAAAAGGGGTTTACTGTTAAAGCAGTTTGCCGCAGGACTTTATTCCGAAAAGTTTTTAGAGAAAAACGCCGATTTTTTGGATTTTAGCGGAGACGGCATAACGGACGAAGAATTAAATAGATTTATTATCTATGCAAAGTGCGCCAAAAATTTCAATATCTACGACGACCTTGACAAGATAAAATGCGAAACGCTTATTATAGGTGCAAAAAACGATAAGGTTATTCCCATTGCCGCGGCGGAAGAACTTTTTGATAAAATAAAAAAATCGGAACTTTATATCTATAACGAATACGGTCATTCGGTGTTCGACGAAGCACCAGACTACCAAGAAAGAATTTTGAATTTTTTAAGTAAAAAACGGGATTAAAATTTATCCCGTTTTTGTTTACGCAATAAAAAACTCCCAAGTATATAGGGCGGTATTCATTATAATATATTTTCGAGCGATATTGCGAACGTTTTGGGGATCTGCTCCGTCAGTTCTATAATTACTTCTACTTTCGATAGTGCCTCCGTCCACTTCCCGTCTCTAACCAAAATTACCGATTCCGCTATCCAAAGGTCGAATTCTTTTATCTCTCCGTGCGGAATAAACGCGTGGAGATATTTCTTTTTTTCAAGCCACTTGTTTTGCGCGGCGATAACGTCGTCTTCTACCGCGTCTTCTTTATCGATTTTATCGTATAGGGCGGTAAAAGTGTTATTCATTTCCTTAAATTGTTTGGTGATAAAAAAAGACTCGTATACTCCGCCCGCCGTTAAAAGCGCTATTATTATGACTATTGCTATCAAAGATTTTTTCATACAGCCTGCTCTTTTACCGGAAGCGTTAAAATTTTATATTTTTTATTCCGTTCTTTTATATAAGTTCTGCCGTTTTCGTCAACGGTCATAACTTCCGTATTTTTGATTTTTGCGTTTTGAAAAGCCAAAAGTTCCGAAAGCCGCTTTTCGGTTAGTGAAAGTATTTCAAGGTTAGATTTATCAGCCTTGCCGTCGTTGATGATAAGTAGGGGCATACCCGTCTTCTCGGGCTTATCTTTATCGCTTTCAAGCGCTGAAAGTTTTCCGTTAGACTCGAATATCGCATAGTCTAAATCGTCGAAGTTAAAATACCCCATAGACCGCATAGATTCTAAAAGATCGCCGACGTCCATATCGTTTTTTTTGAGTTCGCTTAAACATACCCCGTCTTTATTTATAACGATGCTCGGCTTTCCGGAAATGATAAACTTCATAAAGTTTCCTTTATGTTCTAATAAAGACATTATCTCGTGCAATAAAAAAAGCCCTAATATTGCCACCACTCCGTAGACTAGCGGAATAGAAACGTCCGCCATAGGTATGCACGCAAGGTCGGCGACGATAAGCGTTACCACAAATTCGAAAGGTTGCATTTCGCCTATTTGCCGCTTGCCCATAAGTCGCATGATCACGATAAGCGTTATAAATATTATAAGCGTTCTTATTAGCGTTACTATCATACGCGTATTATTAACAAGGTTAAAAATTTTATTCGTTATTTATTGACGGAATTTTAAGTGCGTGTTAAAATAAACGCATAGAGTAGCAAAGACGCGTAAAGTGTTGCGAAATGGGATGTCGTTCGCAAACGAAAAGGTCTGCCTTGCGGTGTCTTTGCGCGTCCGCTATTATAAAGCGTTTTTGCGCGAAATATTATCGGATCTCTCTAATTATTTTCGGGAGATTTTTTTATGTTTAATTTACTTGCGGGTAAAGATCCCATCGGGGCGTTTGATTTTGCCAAGATATTTAATAATATCGCTTCCGAGTGGTATTATTACGTAGCCCTTTTGGGATTTTTGGCACTTCTGGTTTTGTTCTTTATCTTAAAAAAATCATACGCCGTGAACACCTTAACCAGAACGCAAAAACTTGTCTACGTTTCGGTGCTGACGGCGATTTCCGCCGCGCTGAACGCTTTAACTTATAATCCGGTAAACTATATAGCAATATCGTTTACTATGACGGGTTGTTTTATTGCGGGAATACTTTTAGGCGCAAAAGCGGGCTTTGCCGTCGGGTTTATCGGCGACCTTATAGGGGCTATAATCTTTCCCGCAGGGCCGTATAATCCGATTATCGGCATTGCGAGCGGGCTTATGGGGCTTATCCCCGGCGTGATATTTCAATATTTTAAGGGAAATCTTTACGTTAAAACGGCTATATCCGCTCTTCTTTGCCTTATTATTTGCACTTCGGGGCTTAATACTTTTGCATTATGGCTTATGTATGGTATGGGCAAAAAGACCTTTTGGGCGTATTTAATAGTTCGCCTTCCGTGGCAGGTGCTTGTCGCCGCGGTAAACTGCGCGCTCTGCTATGCGATACTTGCCATATTTAAAAAAGCGTTCACCGACGGTAGGTTCACGCTGTTTATAAAAGAAGGGCAATCTGAATAAAACTAAAACTTAAAGAGGAATAAAAATGAAATTGATACAAAGTTTTTCGGTAGATCACACGGCGATTATCCCCGGTATATTTTTAAGCCGTGAAGATACGGTCGGCGAAAAAAAGGTTACCACCTACGATATAAGACTTAAAAGACCGAATATTGAGCCGGTGATAGACGTCGCCGCGATGCACACGTTAGAGCATATTATAGCGACTTTTCTTCGCAACGATAAAGACTGGCAAGACGAGATTATTTACTGGGGTCCTATGGGCTGTCTTACGGGTTTTTATCTTATACTTAAAGGAAACAGAGCGCCGAAAGAAATTTTCGATTTGATATACCGCGCTTTTTCTTCGGTAGAAAGCGCCAAAGAAGTGCCGGGCGCAACCGCTAAAAACTGCGGGCACTATCTTATGCATAACCTTGGTATGGCAAAGTATTATGCGAAAGAGTTTGCGGCATACTTAAAAGCAAACGAAAATAATAGAGAGATATTCGAATACCCCAAGTCCGAAAGGCTTATTACCGAAAAAGGTCAAAAGTTTTTCGATTCTTAAAAAGGCTTTCAATTAAATTTATCTTTGGGCGGAACGCTTACCCCTTTTTCTTGAAAAAAGACGGAAAGGATTGAGCGGAAAGCCTTTTTTTATTTTTAAAAGAATAGTTTTTATATCTATAAGATTAAATCCAACGTATAAAAGCGCGTTAAAAACAACGAGTATAGCCGAAACGGAAATAAAGGTCAGCGCCGTGCCGAAAAGCGGAAGCAACAAAGATTTCAGCATAAATCCCAAAAGCACGGTGGGGGCGATAAGTGCGGCGGCGGAAAGTATAAATTTTAGATATGCGGGCTTTTCTTTGCACTCTTTATTTATCTTTATAAGGTTAAGCACCGAAGTCAATCCGTAGATAAAGGTAAAGCCTACAAGCAATGCGTAAATTCCTATAAAGGTGGGCAAAACCCAAATGCAGGCAAGCATCAATATCCCGCTTATAACGAAGTATAAAAGAGTTTTATTTTCAAAACCGATAGAGTTTAAAACGCTTGTCGTTATATTAGATATTCCCATAAAGAACATCAAAAACGCCGAAGAAGATAAATATTCGCCGGCGGTGGCGCTATCGTATATCAAAACGCCTATTTCTCTGCCGCACACAACGAACACGGGTATGAAAAGGCAAGACACGAAAACCGTGAACTTTAAGGACTTTTCAATGTCGCGTTTAAGATAGAAATAGCGCTTGCGGTAAAAGTTTTCGGAAATTTCGGGCACTAAAACCAAAACGAACGAGCCGATAAGAGTCGTCGGGATAAATAAGAGCGGTATCGCCTGACCTACCGCCGCGCCGTAACTTGAAAGGGCGTCTGCACTAGACATACCCGCCGCGATAAGTCGCATGGGAAGAATAACCGATACCAAAGAAACGGCAAGCGAATTCGCCGTGCGCATAACGGTTACGGGTGCGGAAGAAAAGAGAAGGTTCTTAAATTCCGATTTGGGGTTTGCGAGTTTGTTTTTCCTTAAAAAGAACACGGCGACCGCAAGCGAAAAAGACGCAATATAAGAGACCAAAACCGCGATTCCCGCGCCGTAAGCCCCTTCTGTAACGTTAGATGACAGCGCGATAAGAATGACGCCCACCACTATCATGCAGATCTCTTCCAAAAGTTCTATAACGCTATACGGCAGAAAATCTTTATTGCCCCAAAAAACTCCCCTTAAAACCGAATAAACGGAGTTAAAGCAAAGCGCCGGCAAAACGATCAAAAATATGTTTTTACACCTTGGGTCGGCGAATAAAAATCCGAGATTTCCGTTTAAAATAAAAGTTAAAACGCATATGGGAAGGGCGATCATAACCGTGATGGAAAGCCCTGCCGTTATCACCTTATTCACTTGGGCATTTTTGCCCTGTGAACGATATTTTGTCATAAACCGTGAAACGGTAATGGGAATACCGGATGAACAGATCGTCAATAAAAGCGCGAATACGGATAGTGCGACCTGATATAGCCCTATTCCTTCCGAGCCTATCGTTCTCGATAAAAAAATGCGGTATAAAAACCCCAAAAACTTTTCACATATCGAAAAAACCGTTACGACTGCCACAGTCTTAAAAAAACCTTTCAACATTTCACCTGAACAGATAGTTTTCTTTGATATTCTATTCGCGGATAAAAGCAAATATAATACTTAATATGAAAAAGTTTTTTTATAGGGTGGAAAAGGACGACACGGCAAAAACCGTTTCGGAAAAGTTCAATTTACCCATAACCGTGCTATGCAAATTAAACGCCTTAACGAAAGAGATAGAAGAAGGGGATCTACTTTATATCGAAACGGATCCAAGCCGAAAACTTTATAAGGTAAATCTTTTCGATACGGTAGAAACCCTTTCGGAAAAATTCGGCGTTCCGCCCGAAAAGATTTTAAGCCAAAACGGGATATCTTATATTTATTACGGTTTGAAAATAAAAATATAAAAAATATAAAAGCCCCGCAAGGCGTTATGCCTTGCGGGGCTTCGGCTAAAATATTACGGGTATATAATTAACTATCAAAACGGCAATGCAGGATAGGACCGCCACCATTAAGAGCGAACGGCGGAAAAGTGCCGCAATAAGCCCCACGGCAGTTCCTATCGCCGCCGCGAGGAAATTACCGGTAGAATATAATATATAAGGAAACGTCATTGCGGAAAGCACGGCGTAAGGCACGTAAAAAAAGAAACTTTTCAAATACCTTGATTTTATTTTGCGCCTTATAAAAACAAATGGTATCGACCTTAATATATAAGTCGTCACCGCCATCGCTAAAATCATTAAAATCATAGTTCCGCTACTCATATTCCTTCTCCTTTATTGGAAAAATAAGAGACACCACCGCGGCGGTCACGACAGCGCATATTATTACTGCGGTTCCGGTTGAAAAGGTTTTGCTAAGAAAGGGAACGAAATAAAAAAGACAGCTTAGCCCCGCGCTGAAAAACAGCACGGTAAGGACCGCGAAGTTCGTTTCCGCCGGCGGAATTATTATCGCAATAAACATTGCGTATATGGCGATGCCGAGCGCCGACTGGATTTCGACGGGCAAAACGTTGCCTAGTAAAACTCCTGCCACGGTGCCGGAAACCCAACCGACGTATGGAAGAAGCGAAAGCCCCGTAAAGAACGGAAATCCGAAGGAAGGCTTAGTAACTGCCACGGCGAATATTTCGTCGGTAACAAAAGCCGAAGAAAACAGACGTTTGGGTATGGTGTAATTTCCCACCGCTTTTTGCGATAGAGAGATGCTCATAAGTGAGTATCTTGAATTGATGATGAGTTGTGTCGCAATCATTTCGAGAATCGTTCCTGCTTCGGCAATGACCGTTATGCCTGCGAGTTGACCGGCGGAGGTAAGGTTGGTCATGGATATAAGAACGGTTATTAGCGCGGGCACTCCCAAAAGGCTTGCCTTAACGCCGAAAGCAAAAGCGACCGATAGGTAGCCAAGCCCTATCGGCAGACCTTCTTTTACGCCCTGTATAAAATTGCGCCCGCGTCCTTTTAAATACATTATATATATAAATCCTTTACGATTTTCCAAAAATATTTTATCATTAAAAAACGGTTTATGCAATAAATATAGACGCTTAAAAAAATAATTGGGATATTTTAAAAATCCTTAAAACTGGTCGCTAAATCGTTTGACAAAAGTATAAATATTAGTTATAATTCTATCGTAAAATAAATATTTGCCAATATAGGTTCGGATAAACGGCCCGAACGTTTCTACCGCATCGCCACATTTGCGACTATTGGAAAGAGATCAACCGAAATTTTATTTTCGGTAATTCGTATTTATTGGCAAAGCAGGATTTAATCCTGTTTTTTTGTTTTTTGCGAAGGAAGGCATATGAAGTATCTTGAACAGATGATTTTAAGTAAAGGCAAGGTTTTACCGGGCAATATACTTAAAGTCGATTCTTTTTTGAATACTCAGATCGATATCGAGCTCATGAAAGAACTTGGTAAAGATATCTATGCGCATTTTAAGGACTGCGGGGTTACTAAAATTCTTACCGTCGAAGCGTCGGGGATAGGGATTGCTTGCATAACCGCGCAGTTTTTTAATTGTAACGTGGTTTTCGCAAAAAAATCGCGTACCAAAAACATGGGGGATTGCGGGGTTTATTCCGCAGATTGCTATTCCTTCACTCATAAAAATATGAATACTTTAATCGTCAATAATGAATTTATATCGCCAAGCGATACGGTTTTGATTATTGACGATTTTCTTGCTAACGGTGAAGCATGCAAGGCGCTTATGAGCATAGTTTCTCAGGCAAAGGCAAAACTTGCTGGGATCGCTATTGAAATCGAAAAAGGTTTCCAAGGCGCGGGGGACGAACTGAGAAAACAGGGCGTCGACCTTTATTCTCTCGCCGTTATCGATAAAATGGAAGACGGAAAGATAGTCTTCCGCAGTTAACTTGTTATTAAACCCGGAAGGGTTAGGAGGTTCACATAATGAAAAAACTTTTCACACTTTTACTTACTGTTTTATTGGCAGTAGGTTGCTGCTTCGGTCTTACCGCCTGCGGCGAAACGCCTACCGTTGCGCTCATCACGCTTCACGGTGAAGATTCCACTTATGACAAGAACTTCATCGACGCTTTTAAAGAAGCTTGCGCAAA
>CACXGN010000017.1 GCA_902767225.1 uncultured Eubacteriales bacterium
AACGGAGACCAAAACGGGAAGCAAAACGGAAGCAAAAAAGGCGAAAAAGTAAGCAGGCTAAGGTTTTGCAGTTTTCACGCAAAACGGATAGCGAAATCGGGATACCCGACTTTCTCTTTTCGCCCACAGGGAACGAAAAAATATAGGAGGAAAAACATTATAGAAAACAGCAATTCACCCGTCATATTCGATATTGCTTACACGCCGTATAGACTACCGAAGAACGCCACGCAAGACGAGATAGAAAAGCACGCGGCGGAACGCGCCTTCTTCGATATGTCGGGCGAGAATAATATCTATAAGTATATGACAACGGAAGGCAAAGTTTACGGCGAAGAAGCGACGAAATATACTATGCTACAATACCTGCAAAAAAGCACGGGAGTTTTTAATCAGGACGGTATGTTATCGAAAGCGGAAGTAAAGGAAATCAAGCAACGCGCGAGAGACGGCGAAAAAAACTTATGGCACGGGTTTATATCTTTCAATAAAGAAGATTCCAAGATTATAGACACGCCCGAAAAGTGTATTGCCCTTGTAAAGAAAACGTTTAATCAATTCTATAAGGACGCGGGCTTTGATCCAGACAATATGGACTTAATATGCGCCTTGCATTTGGACAGACCTGAACACTTACATATTCACTACCTTTTCTTTGAGAAAGAGCCGAAAGTGAAGAACAAGCGCGCCGCCGGATATATCTACCGTAAGAAAGGTAAAATACCGTTTAACGCTATCGAGAAGATGACCGAAAGATTAAACGATTATACCCTTGACGACGAGTTGGAAGAAAAGCGACAAGCACTTATAATAGTTTTTTTAGCGAAATAAATGTAATTCCTCCTGTATTAAGTATATACCTTGTAAATGATGGGAATGATTTGAACACTTTAATGGATCAATTAGATTTTTTACAAGATAGTTATGATTATATAAAGGATAGTGGGATATATATAAATCTTGGACTGGATAATTTATTTGTATCACGAAATAAAATAAATTGTTTTATTATCAACAAGGAAATAGAACAGGACTATGATAAATATAAATACGACTTTTATTATTCTACTCAACTAAATGATTTATTTATCAAAGCACAACTTGTTGAGATAATGCTTGTCTTGAATAAAAAATAAAAGCGGTGCGTTTTGTGCCGCTTTTATTTATATATTTATACTTTAAAATGTCGATTATCCGTTTTGCCGAGGCTTATAGCGATAAAAACAATTTTTTGTTTTTCGGGTTTAAAAAATCGATTTACACTTGAAAATATCAGTTAATATTATTATAATAATAATAATGATCGAAAATTGCGAAAATTCCACCGAACATAAAACAACGGTGAGGCTGATATTGTTTTTTACCGAGGGGCTTACGTATTCCGAAGCGGAAATCCGACTTAAAACGGATCAAAAGGATTTGATTTCCGCTCGCCGTTACGTCAACGAAAAAGACAAGCTCCTTCATCTTGTTTCGGCATATTTAAAGAAAAAGTACGTAGGATTGTGGACGGTAAACGAATTCGGGAAACCCATTTCGGAAAGAGTCTGTTTCAACGTTTCGCACTGCAACGGTGCGGTTGCACTTGTTTTATCCGATAAAGATGTCGGGGTAGACATAGAAAACGTCCGTCCCGTCAGCGGGGATCTTGTCCGTTACGTTTCTGACACAAACGAAATACCGTATGTAAAAAACGACAAGGATTTTTTCCGCCTTTGGACGGCAAAGGAAAGTCTTTCAAAGGCGCACGGTAAAGGGCTAAACAAAGAAGTAAAAACTATTCCCTCTTTTCCTTTTGAGGGGGTGAAAACATATCTCGGCGAAAAGTATTGTGCGAGGCAGTTAGAAGAGGGGGATTACGTTATAACCGTAACAAGAAAGGGAGAAGAGTTTTTCGAACTCAATATTGAGACGGAAAAACCGATATAAAGCAGCTTTTTGCAATTATATAAATAACATGGTTTAAGGAGATAGAAAAATGGAGATATCTGTTAATCACGGCGACGCTATGGTAGTAAAAATAAACGGTAGAATAGACACCGTTACTTCGGCACAAATGGACGCAAGATTAAAGGAAGAAGTCGTAACCGAAAGCAAGGTAATAATGGACTTTGCCGACGTGGAATATATTTCTTCGGCAGGGTTACGCTTGCTTCTCGCATTGAAAAACTATTATGCCGAAAAGAATAAAGAGTTTGAAATTCACAACATAAACGCCGTAGTCAGAGAGGTGTTCTCTGTAACGGGATTTAAGAATATGTTGACAATAAAATAAAAATAAAAGGGAAAACCAAATTGCGTTTAAAAATAAGAACGAAGGTATTTTTGATAGGTGCGTTGATTACAATTGCGCTAATGACTCTTGCTTTCGTTTTAAGTGTTGTTATATATAAGAATAATGCGAGAGACAAACTACTTGCGGACGTCAATGCGAGTGTAGAAGATATCGACAAATTTTTCATCGACGAAGCTCAGCAAGAAGAACTTGAATTTATTAGGGATTATTTATTAAAAATATATAATTCCGATCCTACTACGAGCCAATCGTCGGATTTAAGTGAAAGGCACGCTTATTTTCAGGATAAATACGGCGGACTTTATAATACGAACGGCATAGGGCTTTCTGCCGATAAGTTGGCGAGGCAGACTTATTATCGCGGTATTTCTTCGCAGATTATGTATTCAGTAAGCCGTATAAGCTCCAAATGTTCTTTTTTAGCGCATAAAATTTCGGAAAGTAACAGATACCTCTATCTTGTCGATTACAACTATATTTTAGGGAATAACTACAATGAGTTAACCCGTTTTCCTGGCGATTATTATCAGCTGACCGAAAAAGACAATTCTTATCGCGACGAAACGGATAAAACCGAAAAATCATACGAAGACTTCATTATCGACGGACAAACCATGAAATACACCGATATATACAGCGGCGAAAACTATTTGTGCACCGTTTTCGTAGAGTATAACGAAAATGGTATTAACGCTATGATGAGAAACTTTATCGTAACCGAAATAATAGCGCTTTCGGCAGCGGCGGTGTTTATGGTGGCGATTTTTGTATTGCTGTCTCATTTTGCTTTCACAAAAAACGTTTCCAAATTAAATTCAAGTGCGCAAGAGTTCACGAGGAAGGCGTCTTCCGGTGAAACGCTTACCGTGATTAACCCTAAAGTTAAATCGCGGGACGAACTAGGGGAACTGTCCGCATCGTTTATGGGGCTGGAAAAAGAGATTATAGATTATACCGAAAGGGTGTCGGCCGAGGCAAAGGAAAAAGAAAGGCTGAATGCGGAACTGTCAATCGCTTCTCATATTCAAAGCGAAGAACTGCCTGCAAACAGGTTTTCGGACGGCAAGGTCAAGATTGTTGCCGATTATATTTCCGCAAAAGAAGTCGGCGGGGATTTTTACGATTATTTCTATATCGATAAAAACAGATTTGCATTAGTCGTTGCAGACGTATCCGGTAAAGGAGTGCCTGCCGCACTGTTTATGATGAAATCAAAGGCCCTTATCAAAAATAAACTTATTGAAACGGGCGACGTGGTAAAGACGGCGTTTATCGTCAATAATGAGTTGATGATAAACAATAAGTCAGGGTTATTTGTGACGGCGTTTATAGGAGTTGTGGATATCGGGACGAAGAAAATGGAGTGTGTTTCTGCGGGGCACGAAAAGCCTTTTCTTATCGGGGAAAAGGTGGAGAAACTCGAAGTCGATTCCAACTTTATACTCGGCGGTCAAAGAAATTTTGTCTATAAAAAGGACGAATTCGATTTGACGGGTAAAAAACTGTTCCTTTATACCGACGGGCTTAACGAGGCGATAGACGGTTCTATGGAAGAATTCGGATACGACAGGATAAAAAAGAGTTTAGGCGCAAATGAAAGCTCAAATGTGAGTATCTTAGAAAAAGTCAAAAGAGATTTAAAAGAATTCGTGGGCGATAACGAGGCGTTCGACGATATAACTCTTATGATTGCGGATATAGGTGAAAGTCGCGTCGATATGGAATTTATCGAACCTGATTTTAGTGTGATAGAAGAAGCGACAGACGCGTTTAACGCCGAGTTTTCTTTCGTCGATAAAAACGTTCTTTCTATGCTCGATGTGGTTATAGACGAACTTATAAATAATTTTATTTCGTACGAAAAGAGCGACAGCCTTAAAGTCGGCTTTTCAGCCCATGAAGAGGACGGGGCTTTAATAATGGAATTTACGGGCAACGGAGAAAAGTTCAATCCTCTGTCGGTAAAAGATAAATATATTTCAACGGGGCAAGAGAAAGTAAAGCCGGGCGGTTTCGGGATAACTATAACCAAAAGTTTGGTCGATGAAATAAGGTATGCAAGAAAGGGCAACAAAAACGTAATAACGGTAATCAAATATAATAAAAACACCAAGTAGTAAGAGATTTATCGTTTTTAATTTTTAACTGATAATATTTTTTTCGAGAGGTACGTATCAATGTTAATTAAAAAATTAGAGAAGGCAAGAGAGAATTACACCGAAGTTATTGAAAACAATTCCTTTTTGTTAACGCAATCTCAGGTGGGAATTTTCTTATCGTGCGAAAAACGCGATGGGGAGACATCTTATAACAATCCGATTCTTTTAAGATTCGGAAAAAGTACAGATGAAAATCGTCTTAAAGAGGCGGTGGAGAATACGGCAAAAAACCATCCGTCACTTTTTGCAAAGGTGTTTTTAGGTGAAAACGATATTCCTATGATGCGTTATATCAAGGACAACGAAAAGGAAATATGTAAAGTTTTTCACGTTAAAGAAAGCGAATTTGCCGAGATTAAAATTAGATTGATAAAGCCTTTTTCTGTAAAGAGAGATCGCTTATTCAGGTTTGAAATATATAAGACGGAAAAGGACGTATACCTTTTTGCCGATATACATCACATTATTTCCGACGGGTTTTCCATTCATATAATATTGACGGAAATAATCGGATCATATCAGGGGAAAAAGTTTGGTAAAGAGGCTTATACGGCGTTTCACATTTCGGCAAAAGAAGACGCCGAAAGACAAAGCGAATTGTACAGTATCGCAAAAGACTGGCATTTAAAGGAATTTGCGGACGTGGAAGAAGTCTCCCTTCCGCAAGGTGATAAAAAGGATAAGGACACGCTGTTTTGCGAGAGTAAAGTGCCGTTAAAAATCGGTTTAGACGAAATACAAAAATATTGTATAGACAACGGCATAAACGAAGACGTTTTTACAACGGGTGCATTCGGTTATTTGCTCTCGTTGTATTCAATGAATAAAAAGACGGCGTTCGCCACCTTAAATAACGGCAGAAACGGTTTTAAGACGGCAAAAACGGTAGGGATGTTAGTAAAAACTTTGCCCTTGCTTTGCAACAACGATCCTACGTTTTCGGTTGCGGAGTATCTTAAAAAAGTGGGCGAACAGTTGGAGAACGACGTTAAATACAGCGTTTTTTCTTTCGGAGAGCTTACTTCTTGCTCCGGTTATAGTGCAGACATTATGTTCGCATATCAGGGAAGAATGTTCGAGACGACGAAACTAAACGATCTCGGCATAACGAGAGAAGAACTTCCATACAATGCGACGGGAGAGAAATTAAGCGTTCAGTTATATTCGACGGGCAATGATCTGACGCTTGGTGTTCAATACCACGGAAATCTTTACAGCGAACAATGGATAAAGGATTTTGCCGAAAGATACCAAAGGGTAATTAAAGGATTTATTTCAGAAAAGAATTTAAAAGACGTTTCGATAGTAGAGAAAGAAGAAGTAAAGCGTATAATCGATATTTCTTACGGCGGATATCTTGCTTTCGATAAGAATAAAACGTATATCGATCTTTTACTCGAACAGGTAAAAAAACACCCGGACAAAAGAGCAGTAGTAGATAAAAGCAGTTCATTTACATATCGGCAGCTTGATGAAGCGTCTAACGTTATTGCAAATTATTTAGTGGAAAACGGAGTAAAAGAGCGTGACTTTGTGGCGTTGAAAATGGGCAGAGTCAAGGAATTTTTAGCGGCTGTTGCGGGGGTACAGAAAGCGGGTGGCGCATATATTCCCGTAGATCCCGCATATCCGGAAGACAGAATAGCGTATATGCTCGAAGATTCAAGAGCCAAAATCGTACTGACAGATGAGACCGTAAAAGAGATTCTTGATAAAAACGCAAACGACAGACCTATAAACCGTTCTGCGGAAAACTTGCCCGCATATATGATATATACTTCGGGTTCTACCGGAAAACCTAAAGGCGTTGTTATATTGCATCACTCGTTGTCGGCGTCAATCGCGTGGAGGAGAGACAGATTAAACTTAAACGAAAACAGCGTTCACGGTGTGCATGCGAGTTTCTCTTTCGACGCTTCGGTAGACGACTTGTTTACTCCGCTTGCAGCGGGCGGGGAGGTTCACGTTTTCGGTGAAGAGCTGAGAATAGATCTTGACCTTATTTACGACTATATATGCAAAAATAAAATCACCGGAATGACGATATCGACGCAGATAGGTCTTTCACTTGTTAACGCACATCCGAATCTGAAAATCGATTATCTTTTTGTAGGGGGAGAAAAATTCCTTCCGTGTGCCAAAACCGACGTAACTCTTTACAACGGTTACGGACCTACCGAATTTACCGTTGCTTCGTCTTACCATAAAGTCGATCAAAGCAAAGATGGTGATATACCGATTGGAAAAGCCGTCCCCAATTCATATTCGTTTGTCTGTGATTTGAACGGTAACCTTTTACCGCTCGGCATGACGGGTGAATTATGCCTTTCCGGTATCCAGATAAGTGAAGGATACTTTATGAGACCGGAACTGAATAAAGAGAGGTTTATCGACTGCAAACACCTCGTCGGTGAAAAAATGTATCGCACGGGCGACCTCGCAAGATACAACGAAAACGGAGAACTTGAATACCTTGGACGAATCGACTTTCAGGTAAAACTTCGCGGATTCCGTATCGAACTCGGCGAAGTGGAAAATTCCGCAACAAAATTTAACGGAGTTAAGCAGGCTATCGCACTTGTTAAGGACAAACAACTCGTGCTGTACTATACAGCCGAAGATAATGTAAAAGAAGAAGAATTGAAAGCTCATATGGCGGCGGGACTTACCGAATATATGGTACCCTCGGTATTTATGAGACTTGAAAAAATGCCGCTCAACCCAAGCGGTAAAATAGACAGGAGAGCGCTTCCGGAGCCTACGAGGACTGCGGGAGAGATGGTTTTGCCGAGGAATAAAGAGGAGAAAGCGGTTTTTGATGCGCTTGCGAAGATACTCGGCTACGACGATTTCGGTGTAACCGACGATTTTGGTGTGGTAGGACTTACGTCGCTTACGGGAATGCAGTTTGCGTCACAACTGACCACGCTTACAGGTAAAACGATAAAGATAAGCGATTTCCAAAAGTATCCCACAATAGAAACCTTATTAAAATATATCTCCGACAAACAGGAAGAAGAGGTATACGGGATTCAAAAGGACTATCCTCTTACAATGGCACAGGGAGGAATTCTTACCGAAGTTCTTGCTCATCCGGATACGACTATTTACAACCTTCCTCTCATAGTGGATATTCCGGAAGGTGTGGATATTGTTCGCTTAAAAGAGGCTTTCATCAATGCAATAGACGCCCACCCGTATCTTAAAATGAGAATTGTTTCCAACGAGAAGGGTGAATTCCGTGCCGAAAGACACGACGATGATAAAATTGAATTGCAGCACCTAAATCTTGACAGTTTGGAAGGGGGCGCACAGACCCTTGTAAGGCCTTTCGATTTACTTAATGAACCACTTATCCGTGCATATATTTTAACGGGTAAAAAGGGCAACAAACTGTTCTTTGACGCACACCATATTGTTTTTGACGGCGAATCGCTTGACGCCATATTCGAAGATATAGAAAAGGCGTACGACGGTATAGAGCCGAGTAGAGAAAAATATACCGAATACGAACTTGCTCTTGACGAGCAGAAAATACACGGAAGTGAAGAATACGAGGCGGCGAAAGAGTATTACCGCAATCTTTTGGAAGATAAGGATGTAGACTGTCTTCCTGTTATCGACGATAAGACCGAAGGAGTCGGTAAAGTCGAATTCGATATAGAATTCGAGGTGGATAGGAAAAAAGTTGACGCTTTCTTGCAGAATAGCAAGGCTACGATAAATAGCCTTTGGATATCTTCTTTGGGGCTCACTCTTTCAAGGTTTTTAGGAAGGCCTGACGCATTGTTCTCGACGGTGTACAACGGAAGGAACGACGTACGTCTCAAACGTTCGGTAGGTATGTTCGTTCACACTTTGCCGATAGTGTGCGAGCCGTATAAGGTGACAACCTCAGCAGAGTACGTCAAACAGACCGCCGAGCAGTTAAAGAAAAATATGGCTAACGACGCATACGGTTTTATGGAAATCGCTCACGACTACGGCGTAAGGGCGGACATACTGTTCGTGTACGAAGGAAAGATAACGCAGGGATATAAGATAGGCGGGCATGATTTGCCTAACGTACAAATGCTTTCTCTGAATCAGATGAAGGCGGAGATATTGATTGCGATAAACGATACCGACAAAGGTTTTTTACTACACGTAGAATATAACGGAGACAGATATAAGCAGTGGAGCATGAATTCTCTTATAAACAGCACATTGCTTGCATTTAAGTCTCTTATCGAAGACAAGAAAGTTAATGACATTTCTCTAATTACCGAACAAGACGAAAAAAATATTATAAAATATAATTCTACGGAGAGGGAGATCGAACGAACGGATATAGTAAGTGCGTTTAAGAAGAACGCCGAAAAATATCCAGACAACGTTGCGGTAATATATAAAGATATTAAGCTCTCCTACCGTCAGGTAGACGAAATATCCGACCGTATTGCCTATCGGCTTACAGAATCGGGTATAGGCGCGGGTAAAGTCGTTTCTATACTTATATCGCGTAGCGAAAATATGGTACTGACAACCCTTGGCGTGTTAAAGACAGGTGCGGCGTATCAACCGCTCGACAGCTCTTATCCTACCGATAGATTGCTGTTTATGATTCAGGACGCTAACGCATCCTATATAATTGCGGAAGAGAACCTGTTAGACAAGATACCGGGTTGCAATTTACCCGTTTTGTTTACGAAGGAATTCGACAGCCTGCCCATCAAAAAGGATAATTTAAAAGGCCCGTCTCCTGACGACCTTATGATACTTCTTTACACTTCCGGCACGACGGGAACGCCTAAGGGCGTAATGCTTACGCACGCCAACTTAAACAACTTCTGCCACTGGTATCGCAGGTATTATAAACTTAAGTCGGACAACGTCGTTTCCGCTTATGCCGGTTTTGGTTTTGACGCGTGTATGATGGATTTGTATCCCGCATTGACAACCGGTGCGACGGTATGCGTAGTTCCCGACGAAGTGAGGATGAATTTGGATCAGCTTGCAAAATACTTTGAAGACAACAAGGTATCGCACTCGTTTATGACTACTCAAGTGGGGAGGTTGTTCGCCACAAATAACGACAAGAGTTCGCTTAAATATCTTTCGGTAGGTGGCGAGAAGCTTACACCGTTAGTTCCGCCGACCGGCTATGCCATGATAAACGGTTACGGGCCTACGGAATGCACTATATTCTCAACGACATATCTCGTTGACAAACTGTATAACAGAATACCTATAGGTAAACCTTTGGATAATTATAAGCTTTACGTTGTGGACAGCAATGCTCACCAGTTACCTAACGGTGCGCTTGGCGAATTATGGATTGCCGGCCATGGCGTAGGAAAGGGATATCTTAATTTAGAAGAAAAAACAAAACAGACCTTTATTACGAACCCGTTTTCTTCCGAAAAGGGTTACGAAAGGGTTTACAGGACAGGAGATATTGTCCGTAGGCTGGAGGACGGCACAATCGACTTTATTGGCAGGAACGATGGTCAGGTTAAGATTCGCGGATTCCGTATCGAACTCGGCGAAGTTGAAATGGCGGTAAGATCATTCCCCGGCATCAAAGACGTTACCGTTCAGGCTTTTGACGCTGAAAGCGGCGGGAAATATCTCGCAGCGTATTTTACCGCTGATAAAAAGATAGACGTATGCGAGATTAAGGCACACATATTAAAGGATAAACCGCCGTATATGGTTCCGGCAAGCATAATGCAGCTTGAAGCTATTCCGCTTAATCAAAATCAGAAAGTCAATAAACGCGCGCTGCCTGCGCCCGTGTTTGTTGACGACTCGAAAGAGTTCGTCCCGCCCCAAAACGATTTGGAAAAAGAGTTTTGTCAGGCTTACGGCGAGATTTTGGGCATTGAAAAAGTTGGTGCGACGGATAGTTTCTTCGAGATTGGGGGAACGTCGCTATCAGCGGCGAGAGTTGCAATATTCGGTGCGAACAAGGGTTATCCTATATCTTATCAGGATATATTTGCCCATCCCTCTCCGAGGGAACTCGCCGAGTACGTGAACAACAACGTTCAGGGAAAGGCAAAGCCGCAAGAAGCACAAGACTTTGAGGTTGAAGCCGAGATGCCTGCCCTTAAATACAACGATGTAAAATATGTGGACGAGATAAAATCGGAGCGTAAACTCGGCACCGTTCTTTTAACCGGTGCGACCGGATTTTTGGGAATTCATTTATTTAAAGAATTGCTTGACGGCGATATAAAGACCATAATTCTGGTACGTTCAAAAGATATTACGCCTATCGAACGAATAAAGGGGCTTTTGATGTACTATTTTGATTCGGCAATGGACGAGAAGATTGAACGTCTGGTTACGGTTGTCAACGGCGACATTGTGGACGAACATTTAAGCGAGATGTTAAAGGATTACGAGTTCGATACAATAATCAATGCCGCAGCGATCGTAAAACATTTTTCGAGCGACGACATAATCGAAAAAGTTAACTATCGTGGAGTGTTAAATCTTATTGAGATTGCAAAAGAAAAGAACGCAAGGCTGGTACAAACTTCTACACTGTCGGTTTCGGGTGAGAATGTTGATCATAAATTCCCTGACGACTACAGAATGAAAGAGAATCAGTTGTATTTCGGTCAAGATCTGTCCAATAAGTACGCCAACTCTAAGTTCAAAGCCGAAAAGGCTATACTTGAATCCGTTGAGAAAGATGGACTTGACGGTATGATAGTTCGTCTCGGCAATCTTATGGGTAGAAACAGCGACGGTGAATTCCAGATAAACAATATAACTAACGCTTTTATGCGTAGTCTTAAAGGGTATAAGGTTCTTAAAAAATTCCCCATATCCAATCTGGATCAACAGGTCGATCTCTCTCCGATTGACGAAACGGCAAAAACAATAATACTCTTTGCCGCCACGCCTAAAAAGTTCACCGTTTTCCATAGTTTGAATTCGCATAAAGTACAAATGGGTGACCTTGTGGACGCGATGATTATGGCGGGGATTGAAATCGAAAAAGTCGACGACGAAACTTTCGCAAAAGCGATGACGGAAGCAATGTATGACGAGAAAAAGAGTATTGCCGTTTCTTCCTTACTGTCTTACGCTTCGAGCGACGGGCTTTCTCACGAAGAAATCGGTTGGGATTCCGCATATTCCGTTAAGGCGCTTTACCGCCTCGGATACCGCTGGCCTATCACAGACTTCGAATATCTGGAAAAATTGATACGTGCGCTAATCACGTTAGGTTTCTTTGACAGAGAAGATATGTAAATACATAAAATAATTTACGTAAAAAGCACCTGCTGTTTTTGCAGGTGCTTTTTGATATTTTTTACCGTTAAATCTTTTCGGTTTTAATCTCGTCGTCGTTAGAGCCCGTATGCTTGTTTTTTAAGAATATAAAATATATTGCCAAAGTTAAAATTATCAAAAATACGGCGGTAAGGACGACTACAAGTCCTCCGATTGAAAACTCCTTGACGCCGTTTACCGTCGGGAATATTACGTTAATTATTCCAAAAATTTCTATTATCACAATCAATAAAGGGGTGACGTATTTGACCATAAAAGCGAAAACGGTGGAGAACTTGCCGAGTTTTAACCCCTCGCTTTCCAACTGATTGCTTAAATATTTACAGCCGAATCGTTCTTTATTATTTTTACCCTTAAACGCACACCAACTGATTGCGATACAAGACCCAAAAGCGCAGACGGGCATAAGTACGGTATTTCCGACCTGATCGAAAAAGTCAAGCCAGTTAAATCCGGCAATGGTCATACCTTCTTTTTCGAGAATCGTATATCCAAGAGAAATTCCGATAGGAATGGACAACAAAAAGGTTGCAGCGCCTACAACGGCGAGGGCTTTTTTACGGTCAAGAGGAAATTTTTGAATGAGAAAATGTATTACCACTTCCAACAGGGATATAACAGAAGTGATTGCGGCGATAGCGACCATTCCGAAAAATAAGAAAGATACGATTTTACCGACAACCCCCAAAGTGTTAAATACCGTGGGTAATGAATAGGCACGAGTGGGATTACGTTTTAGTGTATAAGTTCGACAGGTTCAGCCGTAACAAATACGAAACGGCTATGCACAAAAAGACCTTAAAAGATAACGGCGTTAAGGTAATATCCGCAACGGAATACATACCCGACAGTCCCGAAGCCATAATTTTAGAGAGTATGCTTGAAGGTTACGCCGAGTATTATTCCGCCGAACTTTCTCAAAAGGTAAAACGCGGACTTAAAGAAAGTCGTATAAAGGGCAACTTTACGGGCGGTAAAACACTTTTCGGGTTTAAGATAGATAATCATAAAGTCTTAATAGATGAAGAAAAAGCCGAGATTGTAAGATACATATACCGAGAATACGCAAGCGGGAAATTCGTTAAAGACATAGCAAAAGACCTTAACCGAAAAGGCATTTCCAACTGCGGTAAAAAGTGGCAGGCGCATTATATCTACAAAATACTTAAAAACGAAAAGTATTCCGGGGTTTATCATTATAACGGCGAAGAATTTACTAATATCTATCCGCAAATTATAGATACCGATACTTATGAAAAAGTACGGATAAAAGCCGCTAATAACGAACACGGCAGTCGCAGCGTTAAGACGGTATATCTTTTAAGACACAAACTTAAATGCGGGTATTGCGGAAGTTTCATAAGCGCGGAATGCGGTAAATCCCACACGGGCGATATAAAGTATTATTACAAGTGTTTGTCTAAAAAGCGCGGCAGCGATTGTACTAAACAGCAAGTTCGTAAAGACGTTCTGGAACAGTACGTTTTAGAAAACATATATAACTATCTTACCGATAAAAACAACCTTGATTACGTCGCAAGCGTTTTACTTAAACGGCAGGAAGAAAATACCGAAAAGAATTTTGTACTAACGCAACTGATTAAAGAGAAACGGCAGACCGAAAACGCCATAAAGAATATAATGACGGCGATAGAGAACGGCGGAACGAGCAATACCGCTATGAAACGACTGCGAGAGTTGGAAGAAAAAAGCGAAAGCCTTGAAAGAGAAATGATTTTAGAGAAAGCCAAGAATTCAAGCAAACTGACACGGGCAATGATAACAGATTATTACAAAGACGCCCTGCGACAAGAACCGCTGATGCTTATAACCCTTTTAGTGAAAGAGATAACGCTGTTTAACGATAAAATGGTTATTCAATTTAATACCCCAACGAAAACAAGCCCTGACGAAAGTCGGGGCTTTAATCTTTATTCCGATAACGTAAAATATCCCGTTTATATTATGAAAAAGAAAATCCCCGTAATGATAGATTTCGAACTGATAATTAAAGTCTGATTCCTTAATTTTTTGTCCGTTCGGCTGTTCACTTTGCCATAG
>CACXGN010000018.1 GCA_902767225.1 uncultured Eubacteriales bacterium
AGAATTTAATTTTGAATATTCAGTTTTTTCGCTAGAAAGAACTTTTTGTATATAAAAGATTTTTGATTTGGTGAGAAAGTGAGAACGAGAAAGGGGGTAGGGGGGTAAAAACCCCCTAAAAACACCCCCCGTGCGGGGCCGCAAAATCACGCAAGTTTTCGCAAAATCAAAAATCAAACGCGCGCAAAATCACGCAAGTTTTCGCGTAATCAAAAATCAAACGCCGCAAAATCACGCAAGTTTTCGCAAAATCAAAAATCAAACGCTGCAAAGTCAGACAAGTTTTCGCAAAATCAAAAATTGGAGCATACACACAAAAGAAAAGACAGGCTATTGCCTGTCTTTTCTTTTGTCGGATGGGCCTTGAATATGGAGCCACGAGCGAAAGCGAAGTGCTTTTGCTTTGCAAAAGTGGACAGTGGGCGCCCACTGCCCAGCGGGTAGGTATCGGCGTTTTATAATCAAAAAATATTTTAAATTTGCTAATATTGTTGACTTTACTACGATAAAGTGATAAAATCTAAAAGAAAGGAGAAGATATGGCAGATTTTCATAATGAATCCGTAAAAAGATTATATAAAGTTATATCGGAGTTAAAAACCGAAAAAGATTGCGCTGATTTTTTAGAGGATCTTTGCACGATAAAAGAGATACAAGATATGGCACAGCGCCTTGAAACGGCGATTTTATTGAAATTGGGTGAAAACTATCAAACCATTTTCGAAAAAGTTGGGGTGAGCAGCGCCACGATAAGCAGAGTCAGTAGGTGTTTAAACTATGGCACGGGTGGATATCAAAAAGTGGTATCTTCATTAATTAAAGATGAAAAAAATTAAAATTACAAATGTTAAAAATATATGGCGGTGTAAAGCGGTTTTCTTTATGCCGCTTTATTTTGTTTAAAAAATGGTATTGAAAAGGATATTTAGGTATGATATAATTATTTAGATAAATTAAATCGGGGTATAAAATGAGAAAATCGATAAAACACATTTTTGTTGTTACGCTTAGTATTTTGCTTATAGCGATCTTGGCGATAGGATTTAATTTTTATGATTTTAAAAATGCTAACGCCGAAGAAATTCCTATAATAAAAACACAAAGTCCTGCGGCAACCGCGTTTACGGATGAAGGGCTAAAATACACGTCGACCGGCGGTGGCGGATATGCCGTCACGGGGAAAACTTTTTCTATTGACGAGTTTTCCGCTAACATTAGGGTAGACAGTTTCGGATCCGGCGGTTGGATCATGGTCGGTTTTTCTGCCGTTCAAAAAGGTTGGAACGTCGGCGGAGTAGGAGGGGAAATGTCCCCGAACGATTACGGCGTTTTTATGCTTATCCGTAAAAATTCGAACACGGAACTTTCAGTTCAGGTTTTCATATATAGACCCGGCACGGGTGAAAACTATTTCACTTGGCTTGCCGGTTCATTTAAAGCGCCTTTTGATTCTACTACAAATGAAATCAACGTAAGAACTTATCATGATGAATTCGACAGATACTTACAACTGGATATTAACGATATGTATCTTATGAATAACCGTTTAAGAATTTCCCTTGCAAAAGAAATGTTCGGGGAAGACCTTGCCGCACATTTGATTATTCAAACAAACAGCACTTCGGGCGCATACGATATGACGCTTACAAAGATAAATAATAATACAGTTACAGAAGAATTTTTAACCCCCGAAAAACCTGTCGACCCCGTTGATCCTGTCGATCCCGTAGATCCGGTCGATCCTGTAGATCCTGTAGATCCTGTAGATCCGGTCGATCCCGTTGATCCCGTTGATCCCGTTGATCCTGTTGATCCTGTCGATCCTGTAGATCCTGTAGATCCGGTCGATCCGGATACACCCGCTGACAAAAATGGTGGTTGTAGTTCCGGAATAACCGTTTCGGATCTTTGGGTATGCGCTCCGCTTTTGGCTGTTCCCGCCATAATGCTTTTGATCAGAAGAAAGAAAGGTGATTAATATGAAAAAAATACTTTGTGTTCTTCTTTCTGTGCTGATATTGTTTTCGGTAGTCGGATGGGCAAATCCAAGCGATACAAAAGATGTTCCTGAAGAATTGCCGTCTACGGCGATAAATTTATTAAGTGATGAATATTATCGTAACGGTTTTTTACTTTGCGGTAGAAAAGTAAGTTATTTGGATTGCGGCTTTACCGACTACGACGGCGAAATTGACCAAAGTTCATACTCTTGGCGTCTTTGTCAATGGTATACTCGCTTAACGCTTGGAAACAATGGCAATGACGGCGAAGATTTTGATATCAATTTTGAAAAAGACGGAAAAAATTACGTTTATTATAATGATGCCAAAAAAGTTGAAATAAACCCAACGGACGGTGTAATATCGCTTGGCGTAAACGCAGGGTTTGAGTATAACTATCAAGAGCGTCCTTCTGCGCCGGAGTGGGTGCATCTGCTCATGACTTGTGCATCAGCTTATTCAAAAAAATATTATCTTAAAGATTTAAAACACGTTTGGGCGTATATCGATTTTTCGATAGACTATGAGAAGATTTATAACGTTAATGCTTCTAAATTCGGGCAAGACGCGCAGGTAAGCCAACTTGTTTGGTATTTGCAACTCCACTCGGGACAGTATGCTTACAGTAAAATGCGTGATCGGGTAGAAGAAGTAGTCAGTTGGTTCGGTATTCCGCTTTACGATACGAGATTTAATAAGGCGAGCTGGATAGCCGGCGAAACGTTTACCTCGGACCCCGGAACTGATCTTGCGCTTTATAATATTCCCGCAGACGAGTATATGACTGAATATCCGAAACCCGACGGAAAGAGACATCGCTACGTCGTTTGTTTAGACGATTTTGCAGTATATTGTTTTAAAAATCTTATAAAAACCGGTTGGTTCCCCGAAAATTCAAGTTTTGACGATGCGTATTTCCACTTCTCAAATATAGGTTGGGAAGTTCCGGGAACTATCGATTGCAAGGCAACTATTTACGGAATGGGCGTTTACGTAGATGAAAAGTAAAGGAGAAAACGTGAAAAGAATAATTTCAGTTCTTTTAGTGCTGTTTATATTTCTTATATGTTCGGCGTGCTTTGACGTTAAGTCGGCAAAAACATTATCCGAAATAGAAGACGAAAATTTCGGAAGTTATTGCGACGATCTGCCGGAAGGTATTCCCGACACCGCCGTAAATATGTTGCACGACGAAAAATTTCAATACGGCATAAATATCATACAAACTCCATACGGAAAACGCGATATGACGGGATATTTAGATTATGACGGAAACGCGCGCTTTGTCGGGGCGGACTCGTATGTTTCAAGAAGTGGTTTTAATACAATCCCCGCAAATAGGTTTTGGAGTCTTACTCAATGGACGTCGAAGATGGATTTCGGCGACGCCGCAAACAGAAATTTAACGATAGACGGCACGAAATATACTTATACTAACGGCTGTAAAACAGTTTCGATAGACCCCGCCAAGGGCAGTTTAACACTTCGCGCAAACTGCGGGGAAGAATACGATTATAAAGAGCGCTCGGAATATAAAAGGCAAAAAGGTGAGTGGGCGCACCTTTTAATCGAACAATACGGAGACGGCGATCAATATAAAATGGGTGATGTCAAAGATATTTATTATTATCTTGACTTTTCTATCGACGAAGTAATAAAATACGACGTTTCGCCTAAATATCCATCTGAACAGAGAGCGCAACTCGTTTGGTATTTTGGGTTCGGCGGACCTTCGCCTACGCCTATTTGGTTCGGATTAAGACTTTTTGATTCTTATGAATCCGAACATATCTCTTGGGCGGTCGGTGAAACTTATTCGTTCGATCCGGGAATGGGGTATCCCTTATATCTTGCCCCGAACGACGAGTTTTTCGACGCACCGCTGAAAATCGGCGAAAGATACATAAGAGTTATGAAAATGACCGATTTTGTTCACTATTGCTATGAAATGGCTAAAAAGAGTAACGTGTTCGGTGATAACGTTAAGTTTGAAGATTTCAGACTATGGAACATGAATCTCGGTTGGGAAGTCCCCGGAACGTTCGACGTTTCCGTAACATTTAACCGAATAGGCGTGTATTACGATTTAGTATAAAATAATCCCCGTTTTAAAAATTTTTAAAGCGGGGAATTTTTTTATAAAAATAAGTTGCCATTAAAAAATTATTGTGATAGAATAATTAAGCGATGCATGGGGGTATGGCTCAGTTGGTAGAGCGTCGCGTTCGCAACGCGAAGGCCAGGGGTTCGAATCCCCTTACCTCCACCAAAACAAAAACCGTGGCAAGCGCCACGGTTTTTGTTTTGTATGAAAAATAAAGAGAAGGGGAGTCGAACGAGAGCGTTAAAAAAATATGCGTTGCTCCGCATATTTTTAGCGGCTGACCGAAGTCTTTTTCAAAGCATAAGTTGGAGACAACTGAACTTGCTTTGAAAAAGACAAGAGCGAATCCCCTTACCTCCACCGCGTCGGAGCAAGTCTTTTTGTCAGCCGATTGTAAAGGGACAATCGCCACGACCTTTCAGCCTGCTCCTCCTTTTCACAAAAATCTTTTGCAATGCAAAATATTTTTGTGATCTTTTTTTTAATAAGTGTGCAAAGTTTTTTGTATCTAAAACGCTCGAATTATCTGTGTTTTTTGTATCTAAAACGCCCGATTTGGGTTTTTTTTCATAATTATTAATTTGAGTGAAAAAAACGATAGTATGTGCCCTTTTTTTATTAGTTTAGGAAATTCCGATTGATAAAAATAGTAAAAATATTGTTAAATATAAATAGATATTATGATAAGTTTTAATTTTAATTCAGACTGGAAATTTTCCGCTGTCGGCGGCATAAAAAGCGATGTTGATTTACCGCACGACGCAATGATAATTGAACCGAGATCATTTAATAATCCGTCTGGAAGGCATTGCTGTTTTTTTAAGGGAAACGATTACGAATACGAAAAGAAGTTTTTTGTTCCTAGAAAATATGCGGAAAATACCGTATTGCTTGAATTCGGCGGGGTATATAAAGACTCGGAATATTTTATCAACGGCGAAAAAGTATATAGTCAGGAATACGGTTTTTCAACCTTTAATCTTTCCATCGAAAAATATTTAAAATTCGGAGAAGAAAATGAAATAAAGGTAACCGTTAAAAACTCCGATCAACCGAATTGCCGATACTATACGGGCGCTGGGATAATAAGACCTGTTAAAATGCACATTTTGCCAAATAAACATATTCTTTTTAACGGCGTTAAAATATCCACAGTTTCCTATAAAAATAGGCGCATGAAGCTTCGCGTTCTCTCAAACGGGCAAGGCGAAGTAGCCTATTCGGTTTTTGACGGAGACAATAAAATTTATTCGGGCGCGTTTAACATCAATAAAGACGGTTATACTGAATTTAATCTTAATAAGGCAAAACTTTGGGACGACGAAAATCCTAATTTATATAGGCTTAAAGTAGTCTTCGGCGAAGATGAAAGAGAAATAACTTTCGGGATAAGGGAAGTCGAGATTAGCGCGAAAGAAGGATTAAAAATAAACGGAAAAAAAGTCCTTTTAAAAGGTGCTTGCGTTCATGCGGATAACGGACTTTTGGGGGCTTGCGCATACGACTTTGCGGAAGAGCGAAAGGTAAAACTTATAAAGGAAGCGGGGTATAACGCCGTAAGATGTGCGCATAATCCTTGTAGCAAGGCTTTTATATCCGCTTGCGATAGGCTTGGAATATACGTTCTCGACGAATACGTCGACATTTGGTTCATAAGAAAAACCCGACACGACTATGCCTTAAAGGTAGAAAAGAATTACAAAAAAGACCTTGCGGATATGGTCGATAAAGATTTTAACAGTCCGTCGGTAATAATGTATTCTATCGGCAACGAAGTATCAGAAACCGCACAGAAAAAAGGCGTAGACCTTTGCCGTGAAATGGTAAATTATCTTCACGAAATCGATAATAGACCCGTAACTTGCGGAATAAATATCTTTTTCAATCTACTCAGTTCTTTGGGCTTTGGAATATATAGCGACAAAAAAGCCGAAAAGGACGACGGAAAGGCTGTCGGCAGCGAGTTTTTCAATAGGCTTGCCGGAAAACTCGGCGATAAAACGATGAAACTGGGCGCAACATTAAAGGGTGCCGATATAAAAACGAGAAAGGCTTATGAAACGCTTGACGTCGCCGGATATAACTATGGGATTTTACGGTATAAAAAAGACGTAAGAAAATATCCGAACAGAATAATTTTAGGAACTGAAACTTTTTGTAAGGACGCAGGTAAATTCATTAAACTTGCGGAAAAATACCCTGCCGTAATAGGCGACTTCGTTTGGGCAGGGATCGACTATCTCGGAGAAGTGGCGGTCGGCTCTTGGCTGTATGAAGAAGAGACGGAAAGTTTTTCTCCGTCAATAGGTTGGATGAGCGCTGGGTCGGGAAGAATAGATTTGATAGGCGATACCTTCGGCGAAACGCTTTACACAAAGGCGGCGTTTGGGAAAATCGATATAGGGCTTGCCTCAGTTCCCGCCGATAGGTATGATAAAAAACACTCTCCGTCCGCATGGAAGATGACGAACGCTATTGAGAGTTGGTCGTATAAAGGTGCGGAAGGGAGAAAAACGCAGGTAGAAGTATATTCAAACGCTTATATGGCGGAACTTTATTTAAACGGCGAAAAAATCCGAACAAAAAAATTCAAAAACGATTTTATAGCAAAATTCAAAGTCAAATATTATAGCGGTGAATTGACTGCAAAAACTTTCGATAGAGCGGGAAATTTGGTCGGCAAAACGTCGCTTAAAACCGCCGACGAGCAAACGGTATTAAAACTTGAACCTGAAAACGGCAGGATAAAAGAAGATGAACTTATCTACCTTAAAATCCGCCTGACCGATAAAAACGGGGTTTTAAAACCGCTTGAAAAAGCGAACGTTAAAATAATCGTTTCAAACGGCGAACTTTTGGCTTTCGGAAACGCATGTCCGTTCAATAAAGAAGGGTATAGAAATAGCGAGTGTAAGACGTATTACGGGTCTTGCCTTGCGATAATAAAACCGAAAGGGACGGAAGCGGTTAAAATCAAGTGCGAAAGCGATTTAACCCCGCCTGCCGAGAAAATAGTTATTATTGACAAAATTAACAAAAAATGATAAAATTAATCAAAAAGGGGTTTGTATGGTAAACGTAGCAATAATCGAAGACGATGTGGCGTCTGCCGAAACGCTGAAAGGATTTGCCGAAAAATACGGCAAAGAAAAGAATGTTCAAATAAACGTCAGCGTTTTTAACAACTCTTTGAATTTTTTGGAAAACTATAAACCTGTTTACGATCTTGTGTTTATGGATATTTTATTGCCGGACGTAAATGGATTTGAAACGGCTAAAAAGTTAAGGGAATACGATAAGTCGGTTTTGCTGATTTTCGTAACAAACCTTCAACAGTTTGCCGTAAAGGGCTATGAAGTCGACGCGTTGGACTTTATTGTAAAGCCCGTGTTTTATAATAGTTTCGTTTTAAAAATGGATAGGGCTATGAACCTTATCCGCCAAAACGAATCGCGTGAAATAATTATCAAGCGTGCGGTAGGATACAGAAAAGTTCCCATAAAGTCGATTTGTTATATCGAAGTTATCGGGCATAAAATTATATTCCACACTTTCGAGGGGAATATAGAGGGCGGCGGCTCGCTTGCAGAACTTGAAAAAAGGCTGGAAGAAGAGAATTTTTTAAGGTGCAAGAACTGTTATCTTGTCAACTTAAAACATATATCGTCTATCGATAAATACGACGTTACTATGACAAACGGAGACGTGCTTAAAATCAGTCAGCCGAAAAAGAAAAAATTTATGAACGCTTTCGCCGAGTGGCTCGGTAAAGGCAATTATCTATGATAGATGTCATTTTAAGATTTTTTTCAATACACGGATATATTGCAGAACTTATTTTAAGTTGTCTGCTTTTCGTGGTGAGACTGCCGAGAAGGAAACTCTTTATCGTAAGGGTTCTTGTCAGCGTAGCCTTATTTTTAGGTATTTCCTATTTATTCAATTATCTTGAAACTTTATACTTAACGGGGCACGGCCCTATGTTTTTGCCGATGGTAAAATATACGCTGTTTATCAGCCTTGCTTTTTTAACCATTTGGTTTTCTTTCGACGTAAAATTTATTATTGCGTTGTTTTTAGGTGTAAGCGCGGCTGCCACTCAGCACTTTTCGTATAAACTCGGCGAACTTTCCGTTCGGCTTTTAGGTGTATATCTTACCACGGTGTGGAGTAACGTTCTATACATTGCGGTCTTATTTATATCTTACACGGCAATTTATTTTTTATTTGCGAGAAAAATGAAAAATATCGAGCAGGAGTATTTGGAGGTGAAAAGCACTATCTATATCTCGATCGCTCTTGTTCTTTATACCACAATGTTCCAGTATTCCACGAGCATGCAAATAGAACTATACGTCGTATACGCTCTTTACGATATGCTTTGTTGCGCTTTAACATTAATTGTGCAGATAAACGTTATAAGGGCGGGCAAATATTTGCGCGAATATAACGTTATACAGCATCTAAATTACGAGCGTCAGTCTCAATACGATATCGCGAAAAAGAATATCGAACTTTTAAATATCAAATTTCACGATTTGAAAAAGATGATTTCAAATTTAAGCACGGCTATTTCGCTTGACGAAAAATACGAACTCGAACGTGCAATATCCATTTACGATACTACGATAAAAACGGGAAACGAAGTTTTAGACGTTATACTAACCGAAAAAAGTATGTTCTGCGATCAAATGGGGATAAGATTTGAAAGAATAGTCGACGGAAGCATTTTAGACTTTATATCGAACACCGATCTGTATTCGCTTTTAGGTAACGCAATGGATAACGCCATAGAGGCGGTCTCTAAAATAGAAAAACCCGAAGAGCGCGTTATATCGCTTATGATAAGGAAATCGCATGGAGTGGTTTTGATCCACGTAGAGAACGGATACGTCGGAGAGATTGACTTTATAGACGGTATGCCGCAGACCACGAAAGGTAATAAAATATATCACGGTTTCGGCGTTAAAAGCATTAAAAACGTCGTCGATAAATACGACGGAAGTTTTAAGATCCGTGCTAAAAACGGAGTGTTCTCTTTAAACGTTATTTTCCCGATAGCGAAAGCGAAGGCGATCGAAACGGCAGGCGGACAGTAATTTACGCTTTAAAATGGGAAAGTTAGGTATTAGCTATTGAAAAATTATTCAGCCTATATTTTAATGTATATGACTGATTTTTTTATTTGGGGAAAAAGATGCTTAAAATCAAAAGATTGACCGTGAACGGAATCGATAACGGAACTGTAACTGACGAGGTAAATCCGCGTTTCGCTTTTTCGCTTATTAGCGATGTGGCGGGCGTCTCCTTAGATAGTGCCGAATTTACCCTTAGCAACGGTTGGAAAAAGCAAGTTAACGACGAAACGGGCACTCGTTATGACGGAGAACCGTTAAAGCCATATTCCGAATACGAGCTTAAAGTTTTTGTAAAAAGCACGAAAGGTGAAACAGCCGAATCTTCCACTTTCTTTAAAACGGCAAAACTCGGCGAAGGATTTTTCGGGAAATGGATAACCGACGGGTCATACGTTTTTAAGGAAAAGAAAGTTTCCCCGAAGGTAATGACCTTTAATAAAAAACTCACGGTAGATAAAGAAATCAAAAAAGCGGTTATATATTCTACCGCACTCGGAATTTATAATCTTTTTATCAACGGCGAAAGGGTAGGCAAAGATTACTTTGCGCCCGGGTTCACGTCTTATAAAAAGAACTTGCAATATCAATTCTACGATATAACTTCTAAATTAAAAAAAGAAAACGAAATTACCGTAAACGTTGCGGGCGGTTGGGCGGTAGGAAAATTTACCTATTGCAAACGTAACAGAATTTATGCGAACAGGCAAGCCTTTTTGGCTGATATTCGCGTCGAATATACAGACGGCACGGTTGAGATTTTCGGAACGGACGAATCATGGCGCGTTACCGAAGATTTAAAATATCTTGCGGCGGATTTTTACGACGGCGAAGTTTTCGACGCAAGAATAACCGAGAAAGACGTTTCTTTTAAAAGCGCAACTGTAGAAAAGGTAAAAATCAATCCGAAGATGCAAGTTACATACGGTATTTTACCGACTCTTTCGGAAGAGTTTTCGCCGATAAACGTATTTAAGGCGAAAAACGGAGAAACGGTTTATGACTTCGGTCAGAACTTCGCGGGCGTTGTTTCTATTAAAGCAAACGTAGAAAGCGGAAGAAAAATCACAATCCGCCACGCGGAAATTATGATGAACGGAGACTTGTTCGTTCAGCCGCTACGCTCGGCAAAACAGACTATTGAATATATAAGCGACGGTAAAGGCGAAGAATACACCCCCGAATTTACGTATATGGGTTTCAGATACGTCGGGGTATCGGGTGCGGAAAGCGGTGAAATAATCATAAAGGCGAACGCACTCTATTCAAACCTCGAAAGAACTGGCGACTTTACTTGTTCGGACGAACGCCTTAATAAATTGCAACAAAATATTCTTTGGAGCACCAAATCGAACTTTATTGATATTCCGATAGATTGCCCGCAGCGCGACGAGCGTATGGGCTGGACGGGAGATATAGCGCTTTTTTCAAGGACGGCGTCATATAACTTCGACACTTCTAATTTTTATGCCAAATGGCTTAAAGATCTTCGCGCCGATCAGAAAAAAGGCGGCGCAGTTCCGATTATAATTCCATACGTGATGTTCCCGTCGAATCTCGAATCGGTTTTCATTATGCCTGTCGATCACTGGGGCGACGCGTGCATTTTAGTTCCTTGGGCAGAGTATCTTGCCCGCGGCGACGTGAACGTTCTTAAAGATAATTACGTCGCGATGAAAAAGTATTTAAAAGCGTGTAAATTCTTTGCTGGGCTGTTCTCTGTTGGCGGACACAGAAGGATTTGGAGCCTTGGGCATCATTACGGAGACTGGTGCGCACCGGGAATAGGGCTTTTCGGCTGGATGGGGCGCGGAAAGTGGACTGCCACCGCTTGTTTTTATAACTCCTTAAATATCGTATCCAAAATCGCGGAGATTTTGGGAAATAAATCGGACGCCGAATATTATACGAAACTTAAAGAAGAAACTGGTAGGGCATACGAAAAATACTTTACCGACGGAAAAGGAAAACTCAAAAAGGAATTCCAGACCGGTTATGTTCTTCCGCTCTATTACGGAGTGTTCAAAAACGAAAATAAACTTCGCGGCGCGGCTAACTTAAAAGCGCTTGTAGAAAACAATAACTACAATATAGGCACGGGGTTCCCCGGAACTCCATACATACTGTTCGCGCTATCTGACGGCGGTCAGGCGGACGCCGCATATAAAATGCTTTTGAACGAAGGTTGCCCATCGTGGCTACATCAGGTCAAAGCGGGAGCGACTACCATTTGGGAGCGCTGGGACGCATTGCGTGACGACGGAACGTCAAATACTGGCGAAAGCGACGGAACGCACGGCATGATCTCTTTCAACCATTACGCAAACGGTGCGGTAGGCGACTTCTTATACAGAAGAACTCTCGGTATCGAAGCGGTAACGGGCGGATATAAAGAGTTTTCGGTCAAACCTGTTTTGGGCGGCGGTATCACTTTTGCGGAAGGATACGTTGAAACGCCTTACGGAAGGATCGAAGTAAAATGGAAGATCGAAAAAGACGTTTTCAGAATAAGCGTTTCGGTTCCCGTTTCAGCGCACGGAAAGGTTACCTTGCCGAACGGAGACGAGTTTGACGTTTCAAGCGGCAAACACGAATTTGATTGTAAAACGGAAAAATCATTATAAGGGTGAAAGATATGCAAAAAACAAACAAGAAAAGTATGTTCGACAGAACGCTGTTTAAGTCAAAAATACGTTCTGCCAATGTAAAATTCCCCGAAATGCTGTTCGGCTACTTTATCGGGCCGTTCGGCGCGCTTTTGGCAAGCGGTATTTTTACCAGTTTTTTGAACAGATACTGGACTGACGTGCTGTTTGTGAACTACAAAGTCGGCGGGGTTCTTCCGCAGAATATCACGACGTTTTTATCCTTGCTTCCGCTGATCTCCGCGGTGCTTATCGTCGTCGGTAATCTTGTGGCGGGGCAACTGATAGAGCGAACGCGCACGAGCGCGGGGAAGGCAAGACCTTGGATATTGCTTTCTTCGATTTTATTGAGTATTGCCTGTATAGTAATGTTTATCGTGCCGATGGGTAACGGAATAGATACTCCTGTTTTAACCATGGTTTTAACGGCGATAGCCTATAACCTTTATTATTCGGTAGCCTATCCGTTATATAGCACGGCTAATAGCACGCTCGTTCCCGTATCTACCAGAAACTCTAACCAAAGGGGACTTTTAGCGTCCTTCTCAAATTTCGCCGGAGTTGCCGTTATGGGCGCGGGCGGAATGGTCTTCCCGATGATCATAAGTTGGTTTTTGGGCGGCTGGGATACTCCGAACAAAACGGGTTGGATGATCGCCTTTATTGCCGTAGGTATAGTAACTTTCTTATTTACCGTATTGCAGTATTATTTCACTCGCGAAAGGGTAACGGAAGAAGGATTACATATTTCGGGCGAAAAAGAAAAGATCCCGCTTAAAAAACAACTTAAAGGCATTGCTTCCGATAAGTTCTGGTGGATAGTAATTATTTTCTACTTGCTCTTCCAGTTCGGCGGAACTTTCAAAAACCTGTCTATAACTTATTTTTGCACCGATCAGTTTGCGGGAACTGCCATTGGCGGATCTGACGGCGGCGGAGCAATGGCGATAATAAATATTCTCGGCGCAGTTCCTATGGCGGTCGCGATGGCGTTTATTTGGCCGCTTTCCGCTAAGTTCGGTAAAAGACCGGTCGTTTTGGTCGGCTGTATAATCGGACTTTTGGGCGGCGTTCTTGCGGGGCTGTTTCAGACTAACTTCTATCTCGTCGCGGTGGGCGTGGCGTTAAAGAGTTTGGGCTCGTCTCCCGCATGCTATATGATACTTGCAATGATTGCGGACGTTTTGGATCATATCGAGGCAAAGCGCGGCTATCGTTGCGACGGATTAACGATGTCGATATACAGTTCTATTATGGCTGCGTCAGCCCCCGTTGCAATGGGTATATTCAACGCAATTTCAAACGGCGGCGCGAACGCTTTGGCAAATACGATAAGTTATATATGGATAGAAACTATCGCTTACGGTATTTGCGCGATTCTTATGATTTTCTTTACGGTAGAGAAATTTATCACGAAAGATAAAGAAACAATACTTGCAAGGCAAAAAGAAGAAGCACTTAAAAACGGCGAAGAGTGGATTGAACCTGCCGAAAGACTGAAAATGGAACAGGAAAAGGCAGAACAGGAAAGATATGAAAGCGCTTTGGAAGAACTCAAAATCAAGTGCGAGAAAAAAGGACTTGACTTTGAAACCGAAAAAGCAAAACTCGATAAGAAAAAACCAAAAGTTTGATAAGGTAAGGAGAGAAAGATGAACTTTTTTATAAAACTTATTAACTCTAAAAAACTATTGCAGATCCTATGCGTAGTATTCGGCTTGTTGGTCGGTATTTCTTTCGGAGCGATAAAAGTCACTTCGGTAAGCGACTACAAATTGATGGTAGACGGAATACTTGGCGGCAATGGATCAAGCGCGGGTAGTGCGGACGCATACGTTTATATGTCCGACTACAATAATATTACCGAAATGCTCACCGTAAGAAAGCAGATTGCCGAACAGATTTCGGAAGAAGGTTGCGTGTTGCTTAAAAATACCGACAACGCGTTGCCGCTCCGTAGCGCGGGCGACACTTCGCAGAAAAAAGTTACCGTTCTCGGTTCGCATGCATACACGTATGATAAAAACGGCAACGTCAGAGACGACCGTATCACCGCTTACTGCGGTATCGTCGGAAGCCACATGGTAAGGGAAACCTTAACCACCAGCGACGGAAAAGTTTTCGATCTTCCTATAACGCTTGAAGCGGCGTTAAAGAGCGAAAATATTATAAACGACCCGAACATGATAAACGTTTATTCGGGAAAACCCTTCCCGAAATGGGTAGAAGGCAGCGAGGCAAACGGCTCGTCCGGCGCTCCTTTTGCCATCGATGAACCGGATATTAAATTAACCGAGTGCACAGGAAGGAACGAATATAACGACGCTGCGATAGTAGTTATCGGCAGATCCAGCGGTGAAGGCAGAGAATACCTTACCGGATCATACGGCGTTAAGAAAAACGACGGTTCTACATGTTCGCTCGGCTTATCTAATGACGAAAGAAATCTTATCGACGTTGCTAACCAAATCGCTCCCGGAAAAGTTATCGTGCTTATAAACAGCGCCGTCGCTATGGAAATCGACGAACTTAAAAGGGACGATAGGGTAAACTCCATAATGTGGATAGGTCTTCCCGGACTTTACGGAATGACCGGCGTTGCGGAAATAATAAGCGGCACCGTTTCTCCTTCCGGAAGACTTTCAGATACTTTTGCGGCAAACGCGTCAGGTTCTCCCGCGGCGCAAAACCACGGAAATATCAACCAAAACGGCACGGCAAAATTCGAATGGTCTAATTCGGGTCATAGCGACGCAGACGACGGACACTATGTTGTTCTTGCAGAAGGGCTCTATATCGGATACAGATATTATGAAACCAGATACGCGGATTGCGTAGAGGGTAACGGAAACGCTTCTAACATAAAAGGGGCAAAACCCGGCGCAACTTCTTGGCAGTATGCGGACGAAATGTCTTATACTTTCGGTTTCGGTCTCGAATATTCGACCTTTACCGAAGAATTTGACGGAGATATCGTTTACGACGCGGCAAATAAAATGTTTACCGCAAACGTAAAAGTTACCAACACCGGTAGCATCAGGGCAAAACACGTCGTTCAGTTATGGGCGTCTTTGCCGTATAGCGATTACGATAAGACGAATAACGTTGAAAAATCGGCTATCCAACTCGTTAACTTTGAACGCGTTGAATTAGACGCTGGCGAAACCGCAAACGTTACGATCACAGTTCCTTTAACTTCTATTGCAAGTTATGATAAAACTGCTTCTCACGACGGCGTTACCGGCGGATACATCATCGAACAGGAAGATTATTACTTCGCATTAGGTAACGGCGCGCACGACGCGTTAAATAATACCCTTCTTAAAAAGGACGCGGGAAATTCCGAAAAAATATACGACGAATATAACACCGCTAACGCAGATAAAGCGTTTAAGTGGACGCCCAACGCTGCGGATTTTAATTTCAACGGTAAGATAGACGCTACCACTCTTTCGGTAGGACATGGCGGTGCCGTTATCAAAAACCAGATGGCTGACGCGGACTATAACTATTATTCGGGCGGCAGCGAAACCGTAACGTATTTATCCAGAAAAGACTGGCCTGCAACCTTCCCGAAATCGTATACCGGTCTTACGTATACTGCGGATATGGAAGACGCGCTAAATACAGCGACCTATAAATTCTCTTCTGGAAGTTCGGGCGTTGAATTCGGCGTCGATCACTCTCTCGAAGAAGACGCGGAAGGCAATCCTTACGAAAATAAGACTATCGCAATGTATAAAATGAAGTCGTTCGACGACCCCGAATGGGATTATCTATTAAAGCAGATAACCTTTGACGAGGCTTGGAAATTCGCGCCATACGGCGGCGCTTCATGTAAAGCGTTCATGTCGGTTAATGCTCCCGAAGTTTGGCAGATAGACGGACCTAGCGGAAACATCAGCCGCGTTATCTCTTCAAAAGCGGTCAAGAGCGGAACGATGAGCGTTTCTTCGAACGATCCGAATAAAGATTACTGGTCAAGCGATATGCCGTGCGAACCTATCGTTGCGGCGACGTTTGATAAAGAATTATTGAAAAAGCAGGGCGAAATATTCGGCGAAGACGGACTTTGGAGCAGAAACGTTATTCAATGGGCTCCGGGTATGAATATTCACCGTTCTCCCTTTAACTCCAGAAACCATGAATACTACTCGGAAGATCCGATGCTTACAGGACTTTGCGGTATGAACTTCGTCGAAGGCGGGCTTTCTAAGGGTATGCTCCTTTCGGCAAAACACTTTGCGTTCAACATGCAGGAATCCTTCCGTGAAGGCTTGTGTCAGTTTATGGAAGAACAGTCCGCAAGAGAGATCGAACTTCGCGGATTTGAACAGTTAACTAATGCGGAATATGAAAACGCTGCGGGGAACAAGATAAGCGCCTTGGGATTGATGAGCAGTTTCTCCCGCGTTGGCGTTACCTGTATCAACGCGCATACCGGCGTTATTAAGAACATACTCCGCGGCGAGTGGGGATTTAAGGGCTTTGTTTCTACCGACATGGTAGTCGGCGGTAACTACTTTAAGCCGCAAGACTGCGTATATAATAACGTTACGTTTATGGCAACGTCTAACGCCGATAACCTACTAAGCAGTTACTGGCCTGAATATAACGATAAGTCGAAAGTAAAGGGCGATCCAAAACTTATGACGGCGCTATACGATAATATGCATTATTATATGTATGCGCTTGCAAACAGTAGCGCGCTTAACGGTGTAAGTCCCGACACGGTGATCGGTTCTTCCGTATCGTGGTGGCAAACGGCGCTTGTCGTTCTTGCTTCACTATTCGGCGTTCTGACCGTAGGAACTGCGGTATGTATCGCAATTCCGAAATTATCTCCAAGTGTAAAGGAGGAAGAAACTGATGTTAAAGATTAAAAGAGCTGGCGTAGGATTTTATTTACTTATTCTTTCGTTCGTGTTCGGAATTTTGGGATTTATCTGGTATATGTCGACTTATTCGGTATTCAGATATTCGGAAGACAGATTATCCATCACCTTAACGCTTATCAGTTTATGGTTTATAGCCTTTCTTATCGGCGATACATTATTTACGGGGAAAAATCCGACTTTCAGTAAAATGTTTTACGGAATAGCGATATTTATGATGACTTATTCGCTCATAAGGCTTTTAACTCCGTGCTTGTCTCCGATAGGTATTTACTTTACCGTAGGAAATATGGGTGACGTTGAAACGAACAAAATAGCCGTTCCGAAATGTATACTCGGCACGATCTTCTTTGCAATTTCGATAGTTACGCTTTTGGTTGCCGGCATACTCGGAACAACGAGAAAGGAAAAGAAATCGGAAGAAAGCGAAGTTAAACCCGAAGAAGCGTAAAAGGCTTGATTTCAGTAACGCTTAAAATTAAGCGAAAAAATCCGATAAAAGGTGGAATAATATGAGTTTAAAAATATTTTCGACAAAGAAAAATATAATTTATAGCGTTTTTATTGCCTTAACTGTGCTTTTAGGTTTTATAATGTTTACATGGACACTCACCGAAAAGCATAACGGCGAAGTGATATTATACGATACCGAAGTCGTTATGGACGATACGGCAATTACCGAATATATCATAGGTGAAACCGTCAATACGGACGGCATAAAAATGTATTTGGACGGTAAGGAAGTAGAGTTTACCGCAGAAGCGGACTTTTCTTCCGCGGGAATAAAGGAAGTTAAACTTACCTATGAAGACGAAAACGGTAAACACGTCGGTAATTATCCCGTAAACGTGTATACGGTAAAGCATTTCGATCTCAGAAGTTTCCCTGCAAGTTTGTATAAAACCAACAAGGGTTACATTATGAACGGTCTTACGCTTTGGGCTGCGCTTTCGGATAACATTTATTCGGAAAGATTTATGCTCACTCCCGAAAATCCGAAATGGTATAATACCGTTCAATTATCTAACGACGTCTATAAACTCGATCAGAAAGAAGATGAAAAGACGGGTATAGTTAAAACTACCGTAAATTTCGGTTCTTATTCTTCGGTTTCCTTTAACTCGCTCGTTGTCGGCGGAGGATTCGACGCGTCGAGAGTAAACGGTGCGATAAAGGTTATGCCGCTTTATAATAACGACGAAGAAAATGCCGATAGGCTTACGCTTTTTATCAAAACCGCGACGACTAACGTTTCTACGTCAGGCAGAAAGATGGAAGCCACGGGTGTTTACGTATACGAAAACCATTCGGGTGGCAACGTAAGTTACGAATATATAGACTTTTCATACTGGATGGACGATTTCTACGGAAGTCACTTTACTTCTTCCGGTATTACCGAAACTCTTGCGGACGACACGATAAACTACTTTGCCGAATATAATGGAAGAACGTTTACCGCAAAAGGCGCAGAATGGCGCGCAGCGTTTATAGTTGTTTGATAGGGGGGGGAAAAGGATAATGACTAATAAGATCAATAAATGGTTTAAAATATTCGGGGCGACTTTCCTTGCCGCACTTCTTACTTTCTCTCTTTTATCCCTTTGCGCTTGCGGAAAGGAAGAAACTGTTAAAAAGAGCGAAGTTCGCGGAACGTATACCTATTCAAAGGTTTACGGTCAGGATAAGAGTTTGCATATAACTTCCGACGCTACTTTTGCCGCAAGCGAATATAAATACGAATATTTGCTTGCAACCGGCTGGCCCGAAAAAGCAGGTGACGGACAGTCGATAAGTTACGCTATCGACCAAAGACTTAAACTTGCAAAAGATTATACGTATTTTTATGAATACACTATCGCTTTGGCAAACCCGAACGACTGGGGCGGAAGCGTAGCAAGCATATCCGTTTCTATGGCGGGAACGTATACTTATATTGAAAAGACCGATACGGAAAATAAAGAGTATACCGTAACTCTTTCTAATCCCGTTTCCGGCACTCGCACGGTATACGCAAGCACTATAACCGATGCGAAAAGTATTTACAACTGGACAAAACACGGCGATCCCGATTTGGTTGAAGATTTGGCGTATTTATCTACTCTTCCTTCGTATAACTTCGATAAATATACTTGCGGAAGAAAGGTCAAAGTCACAAACGACGGCGAAAACCTTGTTTTATCCGACGATATTTTCTTCATCGATATACTTATGGATCTTGCGAAATACAATAACTATTGATAAATAAAGGCTATGGAAAAAAAGAAGAAAATAGTTTTCACTTTTGTTGAAGCGGGGCTCGGGCATATAATGCCCATGACCGCCGTCTATAACGCTTTTTGCAAAAAGTATGAGGGAAAAGCCGAAATCGTCAAATGCGATTTTTTCCGAACGACCGGCGATCCCGATATGAAATACGTAGAAGATGAACTGATAAAAGAAGTCAAAAAGCATAACAAATATAAAGGCAGGGGCTCGGCGCAGTTCCTGCTTATGGACGTTTTTAGCCAAAAAACGGCTCTCGGGTTTTTAATGAAGGTAAAATATAAGCGCGGATTTAAGCCGTCTATGGAACTTCTTAAAAACCTTGACGCCGACCTTATTTTCTGCACGCACTTTTTCCCGCTTTACTACACGGCTGAGGCGCGTGAAAATGGGATAATAAAAAAAGATACCAAACTTTTCGCGTATTGTCCCGATCCCGTTATAGGAAAACAATGGGATAAGAGAACGGACGCCATCTTCGTTTCGAGCGAAAGCGGAAAGAAAAAGGCTGAAAACGGGTTTTTCAAAAATACGAAAGTGAACTTCGTTCCTTTCCCGATACGAAGGGAAGTGCTTGAAATCAATAAGGGCAGAGAGTATTACCGCGAAAAATTCTCGCTACCTACCGATAAATTCACCATCCTTTTGGCGGACGGGGCTTATGGCGCCGGCAAACTTAAAGCAACGGTTGAAAAATTGCTGAAAAGCGATAAAAAAATGACTATTATCGCGGTTGCGGGCAAAAACGAAAAACTTTACGAGTATTTCAAAACGCTTACATATCCCGAGAATATAACTTTCGTTCCGATAGGGTTTACGAATAAGATCCTCGAACTTACCGCCGCTGCCGACCTATTTATCGGAAAAGCGGGGGCGAGCAGCCTTGCCGAACCCACGTACTTTAAGGTTCCGCAGATAGTAAACTTCTGCGCGACACCCATTGAAAAATGGATCTGCGAACATCACGTTAAATCCTTAAAAACGGCGATATTTATAAAAAATTTAGATGAAATAAAAACTACTGTTGAAAGGTGGATACAGGATAAAACCGAATATAATAGCCTTGTCAAAAACTGCGAAATCGCATCGGAGAGCGACGGTGCCGAAATGCTTGCCGATAAACTGTTTGAATTATTAAACGCATAAACGCTTATGAAAAAAAGAAACCTTATCGTTATTCTATTATCCTTAATATTTGCTCTAAGCGGTATTTTTCTCGGCGCGTGTAAAATCGTTCCGAAAAATAATGACGTTCAACCGGAGCCTGATCAAGAAACTTATGCAAAAATCACGGAAGACGACTTTTTAACGGCAAACGGAAAGTATCTTTATAATGCCAAAGGAGAGATGGTGTCTTTAAGGGGTGTTAATCTCGGCGGTTGGTTGCATATGGAAGGCTGGATGGATGGTGGCGGTCAAGATTATACATACGGTGTTGACGGCGGGCATTTTATGAACCATTTTGCCGTGCTTACCGCTCTTGGTGATAGGTTTACCGAAGAAGAGAGAGAAAGACTCCTTGAAACCTATCAGAATAATTACATTCAAAAATCCGATTTAGAATATTTAAGATCCTTAAATCTAAACTACGTCAGAGTTCCATTTTTCTGGACGGAAATCATGGATTTTGACGGAAATATTAGAGATAACGCCTTCGATCAACTTGACTGGGTAATTAAAGAGTGCAAAGATCTTGGTATGTATGTTCTTTTGGACTTGCACGGCTCTGTCGGCGGGCACAGCGGCGGCTGGCTTACCGGCGGACATTGGAATTCAAATGAACTTTGGACTAACGAAAGTTATAGGCTTAAAACCGAACAAATATGGAGAGCCATTGCCGGCAGATATAAAGACGAACCCGCCGTTATGGGATACGATCTTTTAAACGAACCCATGGCGCCGGTTGAACCCGCCGAACTTTCGGAATATAATACAAATTCGTTATACGACAGATTTTATCACGTCGTCAGAGAAGTCGACGATAATCATATAATCGTTCCCGAGGCTTTCGTCGGGTTTGACGACTTAAAAACCCCCGAAGAGAACGGTTGGGAAAACGTGGTTTACGAAGTGCATTTTTACGACGCGGACGATAAAGAAAATCCCGCCGCACAACAGGGCTTTATAAACTGGATAGTCTCGTATCTGTTTGAAAAACGCGAACAGTATAACGTTCCCGTGCTTTTCGGCGAATATAATTTTTGGAGCGCGGAAGACGCGTGGCGCACTTGCATGGAAACTTTATCGGCTAACGGTTTTTCTTGGTCGAGCTGGACTTATAAAAACACCAGCACCACAAAATCGGATAACTGGGGATATTATTATAACCCGTCAGTCGAACAAGTGGACTACGCAAACGATTCTTTCGATACTATTGCAAGAAAGTGGGCGGCATACGCTACCGAAAAATACGAAAAGAACGAGTTTTTGACCGAGATAATCAAAGAGTGCGCGTCAAAGTCATACGAAGATCCGGGAAAAGAATTCGAGCCCACTGCAATGAGCATGGAAGCGTATAAATGGGACGGCACGGACACGATGTATAATATGTTCGACGGTAACTATAATACCAGATGGGCAAACGGCGAACTGCAAAACGGAGACGGTAACCAGTATATAGCGGTCTACTTCGATAATCCTGCTCTTTTAACCGGGCTTACGCTTTATACTCCTAACGGTGATAGAGCTGAAAATATAGATATATATTATAAACGGAAAAACGAACCTTGGAGAAAACTTGCCGCGGCAAAGTGTTCGATAGGAAGAACGGTAATTTCCTTTGAAGAGACGGAAATATCTGCTCTTAAAATCGTAAACAAAACCACGAATGATAGCAACTGGTGGTGCATACACGAACTTAAATTCTTTGAAAAAGCGGAACGGGCGGAAAACAATGGATAATAAAAGTATAATAGACAAAATGACGCTTGAAGAAAAAGTGTCTTTAACGTCGGGTAAAAACTTTTGGGAATCGCAGGAAATCGATAGGCTCTCTATACCGTCGGTGTATTTTTCCGACGGTCCTCACGGGCTCAGAAAGCAAATGCTTTCCGCCGATCACTTGGGGCTTAACGAAAGCGTAAAGGCGACTTGTTTTCCTACCGCAACGACGCTATCTAACAGTTGGAACACCGAACTTGTCGGAAAGGTCGGAGAGGCACTTGGCGAAGAAGCGAGAGCGCTTGAAGTCGGTGTGCTTTTAGGTCCGGGTGTAAATATTAAAAGAAATCCGCTTTGCGGACGAAACTTCGAATACTATTCCGAAGATCCGTATCTGGCTGGCAGTCTTGTTTCGTCTTTTATAGCCGGTGTGCAAAAAAACGGCGTTTCGGCGTGTATAAAGCACTATGCCCTAAATAACCGCGAAATGTCGAGAATGATAGTCGATTCGGTCGTAGACGAAAAGGCAATGCGCGAAATTTATCTAACGCCATTTGAAATGGCTGTAAAAAACGGTAAAGTAAAAGCGTTGATGTCTGCATATAATAAAGTTAATGGTGAATACGCTAACGAAAATAAAAAACTTCTTGTCGATATATTAAGGGACGAGTGGGGATATAAAGGAATAGTCGTAACCGACTGGGGCGGAAATAACGATAGAGTTAAAGCGATAAAATGCGGCAACGAGATCGAAATGCCTTCTTCCGGCGGCGAAACGGCGAAAGATATTCTTTCCGCAATTAAAAGCGGCGAGTTAAAAGAAGAAGAGTTAGACACTTGCGTAGATCGTTTCATCGGTTTTGCGAAAACTTACGGAAAACTTGAAAAACAAGAGTTCGATCCCGAAAAACATCATAAATTAGCCAAAGAAATTGCGGCAGAGTGCGCGGTTTTATTAAAGAATGACAACCTTTTGCCACTTAAAAATGACGAAAGGATTTGCTTCATCGGAGACTTTGCCGAAAATCCGCGTTATCAGGGCGGGGGCTCTTCTAACGTTAACCCTACGCGTCTTGACGATTATTTAAGCAACGTTAAAGATTATTCAAAAAATTTCGTCGGATACGAAAAAGGTTTTAACCGCTATGGCAAGAAGAGTAAGTCTCTTATAAAAAAGGCTGTAAAACTTCTCGATAATGCTGATAAAGCGGTAGTTTTTATCGGGCTTGACGAAGTGTCTGAAAGCGAAGGGCTTGACCGATCGAATATAAATATTCCGCAAAATCAGTTGGACTTGCTTTCCGCCCTTATAAAAACCGGTAAGCCTGTCGTTGTCGTATTAAGCGCAGGCGCTCCCGTGGATTGTGGGTTTTCAAAAGACGTGGGCGCAATATTATATACCGGACTATTCGGGCAAGCCGGCGCGACTGCCGCTCTCGATATTCTTTTCGGAAAAGTTTGTCCGTCCGGAAAACTCTCGGATACTTTCGTTAAAGATTACAGTTTAGTTCCGTCTTCCGATTATTACGATAAAGACGACTTTAACGATTATTATAAAGAAAGTATATACATAGGTTACAGATACTATGAAAAGGCAGGTATTCCTACCGCATATCCTTTCGGCTTTGGTTTATCTTATACCGAATTTGCCTATTCCGATCTTAAAGTTACGGATAGCGGGGTAGAGTTTTTCGTAAAAAACGTCGGTAACTACGACGGAGCTGAAATATCGGAACTCTATATAAGTAAAATAGCCGAAGATAAATTTTCTGCGGTTAAAGAGTTAAAGGGTTTTGCCAAAACCTTCTTAAAAAAGGGAGAAAGCAAAAAAGTAACTATAAAATTTGACGAATATTCGTTTAGGACTTGGTCGCGCTCGCTTAAAAAGTTCGTGGAATATAACGGAGAATACGCATTAAATATCGGCTCTTCGTCAAACGATATAAGGCTTTCGGACACGATAAAAATTTCTCGCGGGATAGAATTTTCGTCGGAGATAAATAAAGATATTCCGACTTGCTATTTAACGGGTGACGTTAAAAACGCCCAAGATAAAGATTTCGAGACGCTTCTTGAAAGAAAACCCGAACGCTTTGAACTTAAATTCGTAAAAAAGAACAGAATAATAGTAGACTTAAATACTTCCGTCGTTCACTTAAAGTATGCTAAAGGTTTTGCGGGCAGACTGTTTTCGTGGGCGATAAGAACTACTTATAAACTTTTGATAAAGATAGGCAAGCGGGATAAGGCAAACGTTATTATGATGGGGCTATACTATATGCCTATGCGCGGGATTTCAAGACTGACGGGTGGAATGGTAAAAGCGGAAAAAAGAGACGCGCTTATCGTTATGTTTAACGGAAAATTCTTTAAGGGCTTAAAACTGCTTTTAAAGTCAAATAAAAAGGCGAAAAAACAATAAACTTATGAAAAAGGACGGACAATAATGTTTTTAAGCGCAGACTATCATACGCACACGGTTTACAGCCACGGCAAAGGCACGGTGCTTGAAAACGCAGAAAGTGCGAAAATCAAAAACCTAAAAGAAATAGGCATAACCGACCACGGTTTTGCCCATTTCGGGTTCGGCTTAAAGAAAAAGGACTTAAAAACTCTTAGATCCGAGTGTGAAAGCGCAGAGAAGATAATGGGTATAAAAGTTTTAATGGGGGTTGAGTCTAACCTTATCGGCGTTAACGGCGAAGTCGACCTAAAACCCGAAAATTACGATTTATTCGATCTGTTCTTGGCGGGTATCCATAAATATTCGCTATTTAAGGGGAACAGCTTATTCAACCTTTATTTTCCGGATCTGTTTCTCGGTAAAAATAAAAAGCTATTTATCAGCAAAAGGCTGATTAAAAACAATACCCGCGCCTTTGTGAACGCAGTTAAGAATAATCCGATAGATGTTATCACACACTTAAATTACGGTTGTTTTGCCGACCCTGTCGAAGTGGCGAAAGTCTGTGCCGATTACGGAACTTATTTAGAATTAAATTCCAAAAAAAGCCACTTAACGGAAGATGAGCTTTCGGGTATTTTAAGCACGGACGTTAAATTCGTTATAGATTCAGACGCGCATACACCTGATAGGGTGGGCGAAATATCGCTCGTTGAAAATCTTATGGAAAAAATAGAGATTCCCAAAGATAGAATAATGAATATAGACGGTAAACTTCCCGACTTCCGCTTTAAGCATTTTAAGGAAAAAAGTCTATAAAAATAAGTTTTTCTTTAATTTGGGCTTCTTTTAGATTAATTTAGGCGTAACTTATTGACTATTATTTATTTTATAAATAAAATTATCGCAAGGTATCAGATGTGTTTTACTCTGACCTTTGCATATTAAATTATAGTATTTGCTAGATTTCTTGCGGCAAACGAAATTTCAGGAGAAGAAATATGATAAAAATCCTACAAACAAAGAAAAGGGCGCTTCTTTTAATTGTCCTTTCGTTCGTCATGACGGTTGCGTTTTTCGTTGCGGGTGCATTGATGCTCCCCGTCGGAAAAGCAAACGCATATACTCCGATAGGCGACGATCCGGATATAAGCGTAACCCTTTCAAGCGACATTAAAATCAAGATCAAGTCTGAAAACATCGGCTCTTTCGATAAAGCGAAAGCGGTCTTTGAATTTGATTTGAACGAAAGTGAAAAATCGGTTGAAGAAATAATCGAATCGCCATTAGATGGCTATTTCACTTTCGTTTACGACAAAATGACGCCGCAATATATGGGTGAAACCGTAAAACTCGGTATTTACGGAATAAACGTTGTCGACGAGGCGGATGTTGTAGAAGAAGATCCTTTTGTTTATAGAGAATTTTCATTGCAGTCTTATCTTGAAGGTTTGATTTCCGAAAGTACAGCAGGTTATTCTACCTTTCGTAATTATGACGAAACGCAAATTCTTATTAAGGATTTATTGAACTACGGTCTTGCAGCTCAGAATTTTAACGAAATCACCCCGACTATAGAAGAGAAAACCGGCACGTCAATTGACCTATCGACCGAAGTTTCCGACGATTTGAGTATAACCGGCGAACCTAACGAAAACCTTAACTGGTATTCCGCAGATATTTTCTTCGGAGATAATATCACCATAACTTTCAAATTCGAAAGTAATTACGAAATGGTTGATCCCGAAAGGGAAGAAGTTGTTTCCGTATCTATCGTTAAAGACGGGGCAGAAGTTGCCGCTTTCAGTAACTTCTATACTGACGAAAACGGTAAATACTGTTTCGACTTTACCGATATCAAACCTACCGAATTTTATAAGGTTTTAACTCTTAACTTTAAGGTTAACGGCATTGTTACCGGCGAAACATTAACTTATAGCGTAAACTCTTATATCGCGCGCAAAAACGGTAAATCTTCCGAAGTAACTCAAAGCCTTATCGAAGCTTTGGCTGCTTACGGTAAATCGGCTTTCGCACTTACTAATCACGCCAGCTTAAACTACTCCGTTTCCGTAACTCCCGATATCGATAACGGCGGAACGATTTCCGTAACAAACGCTGTTAACGGTTATAACTATCCCGATATTGCGCTTCCCGCGCTCGATTCTAACGAAAATTACGAAAAAGCGTGGACAAAAAGCGTTACCGTCAGTGATACTACGCAACAATTAACCGCTGCCGGAACGTTTGCATTCACGTGGAATAGAACGGGATATATAGGTCAGATTGAAGAGGATATCGACGGATTGATTTTCGTCGGCGATAACATTCATACAGATATCGGCGCAGATACCCCGTGGGACGTTTTCGATAAATACGATCTTAAAGCGGGCAAAATCCTTGATTCCGAATATTCTGACGGCGTATTTACCTTAAATCTCGACGAAGATAATAAACAGGCTGACGGAGACAATATCGATAGAATTATAATCACTAATATTAAAACCGAAATCAACGTCAGCGGTTCTAACAGTATTGAAGGCGCAATAAGATATTATGCTTTTACCGACGCTGAATCTGTTGCTCACTCCGACGAATTGACGATAACCGGTGAAACCGGAAACGCCCTTTCGTTATACAGAATCTCTTCTGAAGATAACGTTATTTTAAGCGGCGTAAACGTAACCGCGGGGTATAGCGGCAATGCAATTTCAAGTAGTAAAGACGTTACGATAAACGGCGGCACGTTCGATATAGACGTTGGCGGCAACGCCTTTGACGTTCGCGGTTCGCTTTCTATTAAAGACGCAACGATCGACGCGTCAAATACAAACGAATCTCCCAGCGGCTCGGCTCTCGGTGTTTATACCGGAAGTTTAACTGTTGATAATTCTACTTTAACAGTTAACAATTTCACAAATTCAGTTTATATAGATTCCGCAAGTGCGGAAGTAAACTTTAACGGTTCTAACGTAACCTTTACGAACGGCGGCAGAGGTATTTATTCTAAAGGATCCAAAATCGAGTCCGTATCTACTGACTTAACTGTAACGGGTATGAGCTCCAACGCAATTTATGCAAATAACGAATCTTCCGTTCACTTCAACGTTAAAGGCGGCACGTATACTTTATCTTCAAACGATACCGCAATTTCTGCGGTATACGGCAGCGTATTCTTCTTCTACGGCGATATGACCGTAACCTCTACCGGCGCCGGAAACAAGACGATAAACGCAAAAGTTATGACGATTGACGAAAACGGCGGCACGTCTACGCTTACCGTAAACACTAACGGCGGCGCGGCGATAGGCGATACCGATTCGACTGCCCCGTGCGACGGATATAACTTCAACAAGGGAACTATCACTATAAATCAAACGGGTTCCGGAAACGTCGGTATCGATATGCACGTCGGCTCTAAGAAATTAGCGATAGGTAAAGGCGCAAGCGTAACCATAAACGGGTTTGCAGTTCCTTTGGCAGACTGGACGGGATCAACGAGTTTTGATCTTAATGGCGAACTCGTATTGAAAAACACGAGCGAAAACTTCTTTATTAACCTTGCTCCGGAAGTAGGTTCAAGCGCAAGAGCAAATCTTGATATTCACGACGGAAATGCTGTAGCATTAACGCTTTCAAGCTTAAACGTTCCCAAGGGCGGAGAACTTCATATAATCGATCCTTCGCATAACGTAAACGTAGGTTCTTGCACGGTAAACGGCGTGCTTAAATTAGACGTTGCTACCGTTAACTTCTCTGCGATAAATATCGGAACGGATGAAAGTGCTACTACGGATACCACTAAATTCCATGTCAGAACAAACGGCTGGAACTGGGGCTTGGCATTTAACGGAAACGACTTCCATCTCTATCGCGGCGAAGCGTTGTTCGATAAAGACAGCAACGGCGGCATGGCTTCCTTCCACGGAAACGCAAACGTATTCAGATGCGAAGATGGAACTAAACTTTACGTTCGCGATTACGCTCGTCCTTTCTACGAAGCGGCTGTTCCGTCTAATCCTTATATCGGTAATGACGTATATAAAGTATATAACTTACCTCAGGTAGGCGACGATCCGTATTTCGGAGATAAGCGTGAAGTTGTTGGTTCTATGCAAGAATTTACAACTGATTTCAGTCTTGTAGGTTAAGGGGGTAAATTGAAATGAAAAAAGTTTATTCTCCCATTCAAATCGAGATAATTCCTTTCGTAGCGCAAGACGTTATAATGGCGTCCGGCAACGGGTTCTACGGCGGAGACGATATCTTCGGTAAGAGTATATTCGACGAGTAATCTCGTTAAGATATTCACTTTATTCACATTAAAAAAGCGGTTGTATAAATAAATACTTCCGCTTTTTTAAGAATTTTGATATAATTTAATCAATAATTAAATAGGTAAATTCTAATAATGAAAAAAATAGTAAGGTACTTATCGCTTTTTTTTGCCGTATTGCTATTATTGTCTATTTCCGCTTGCAATACTAAACCTATTGATCCCGACGGAAAAGGTGAAGATAAGGGCAAAGATATTCAGCCGTTTTCATACGTTGTAACGCCCGAAACAGGCACAACGGTAGACTTTCATACACAAAACCAACTTGCTTTTTTAAACGGCGTTAAAACGGACGAAACAGCGTCAAAATCGAACGACTATCATGTTTCAGAATATGCAAGCGGTATCGAAGAACTTTCAAGGCCGTTGCCTGTTGTTTTATCTTGGTCGGGTGAAACCGGTGTAAACTCGTATTTCTTTGAACTTTCCACCGATCCGAAGTTTTCGGATAGCAAACCGTCTTTGGTATTTGGAAATTCCTTTTCAATATATAATCTATATTCCGCAACCGAATATTTTTGGAGAGTAGCCCCATCGGTTGAAAAAATAAGTTATTCCGCTGTTTATTCGTTTAAGACGGCAGAAGGGCCGAGAAACATTTTTATCGACGGTATAAGCAACGTTCGTGACCTTGGCGGATATATCACAAATTCGGGAACAAGAGTTAAGCAAGGGCTTATATATCGCGGCGGTAGATGGAATACAACTTGGAGTAAAACACTTAATATAGAGATCAAAGGAAACGGTTTTAACACGATAAATAACGACTTAAAAATCAAAACCGAACTTGATCTTCGCGGCGAAGGGCAAGACGAAAGCGGGCAAATGAAAAACGGTGCAGTAAATGGTGTTAACTATCTGTTATACGGCTGTTCATGGTCGTCTGGGATGTATCCAGCAAACAGGGAAACGGTAAGAAGAATTTTCGAAGAAGTGCTGTCGGATAGTTCAAAATATCCTATATACTTTCATTGTAATATAGGAACGGACAGAACGGGTATGATAGCATATTTATTAAACGGGCTTTTGGGCGTTTCAGAGATAGAATTGCAAGTAGATTACCTTTTATCTAACTTCGGTTATATCGGCTCTTCAAGAACGCTTGCAGGCGATATGAACGAATACGTAAGCCTTATCGAAAACTGTGATGGCAAAACCTATATGGAAAAGGTCGAAAACTTCTTATTAAACGACGTAGGTGTGTCCGCTACCGCAATATCGAATATAAGAAATATTTTACTCGGCTGATAAAAAATATAAATAGTAGAACAAAACTCCCTTGCAATTTTGCAAGGGAGTTTTTATTGAGTTATTTAATTATTATTTTAATGGAACGGTGGGTAATTCGATTGCGCCGGCCTCAATCCAACGTGCGTATAAGGTTATCGTCGCCTCATCTTCGTCGGTAAGATTTTTTATTGCCGCTTTATCTTCAAAATCGAGCGAACCGTCTTTTGTTAAAGACCAACCGTTAAATTCGTATCCGACTTTTGTGAACGAATTTGCCGTAAGTGTTTTCGTAACGCCGTATTTTACCGTCATATCGTCCATTTCGCCCGTTCCGCCGTTCGCGTCAAACTTAATGGTATACGTTTTAATTTTAAGCCATTTGGCGTATAAGGTTACGGTAGCGCCGTCAACGTCTGAAAGATCTTTTACTTGCGCTCTGTTTTCATAAATTATCTCTCCGTCAGCCGATAACGCCCAGCCTTCAAAAAGGTATCCGTCTCTTGTAAACGTATTTTCAGTAAGATTTTTCGTTTCTTCAAAAGCAACGGTTATATCGTCCATAGTTCCCGTTCCGCCGTTTGCGTCAAAGTGAACAGTGTAGCTTTTGATTTTAATCCATTTGGCGTATAACGTTACGGTTGCGCCGTCCTCTTCGGTAAGATTTATAACTTCAGCCTCGTCGTTATATATTATTTCTCCGTCAGCCGATAACGCCCAGCCTTCAAAAATATATCCTTCTCTCGTAAATGCATTTGCCGAAAGCTTTTTCGTTACGTCGCATAAAAACGCCATATCGGTCATAGTTCCAGTTCCACCATTTGCGTCAAAGTGAACGGTGTAATTTTTAGCATCTTCGTTTTTTATCCATTTTGCATATAAAACTACTGTTGCGCCACTCTCTGTCGATAAGTTTTTAACGCTTGCAGCATCGTCGTATAAAACCGTTCCGTCAACTTCTTTCGACCAACCTGCGAAAGTATAATCTTCTTTTGTGAAAGCGTTTGCGGTAAGATTTTTCGTTACGTCGTATTGAAAGGTCATTTTTGCCATTTCGCCCGAACCGCCGTTCGCGTTAAATTCAACCGAATAAGAAATAGGGGTAAGAATACCGTAAAGGGTCATATTTTCTTTCGTCCCTTTTTTGATAACGGAAACGATATCGCCGTCTTCGTTAAACCACCCGCTAAACGTGTAGCCTGTTTTAACGAAGGGGGAAAGGTTAAAGTCTTCGTCGGTTTCTTTATACGTTGTTGTATATTCAACCGTGTCGTTTATAACAAACTCAATGGTATATTCCGTTTGGGTGTCAGGCTTTTTGTCGGGATTTTCGCCTTCACCGCAGGCAAACAGTCCGAAAGAGAAAACAATAACAAGTATCAAAATAGATAAAAATTTGTATGCCGTTTTCATAAAATTATTCCTTTTAAAATTATATATATATTTTAACATTAAATATATATTTATTCAATAGTGATTATATTAATTTACACAAAATGTTAAAATTCAAGCGTAAATTAAACGATCTTTAATTAAATTTTCTATACGCCGATGCCTACCTGTTCGAATCCCGTTTAAGCACACAAACAAAAATCCGCCATCCAAAAGGATAGCGGATTTCCGTGGCGGAGAA
>CACXGN010000019.1 GCA_902767225.1 uncultured Eubacteriales bacterium
CGACTTCGGGGCAAAGTTTGCGATAGATATATCGGATAGAAGTCCGTCTGTCGTTTTGCTTTTCGTTCGGAGCGATAATTATCACGACGTTTACGATAAAGTCTGCGATTTCGGAGTGTTTACGGTTAGAAAGCCTTTACCGCAACAAAACGTCACGCAGGCACTCGATTTTATCAAGGCTACGAGAGAAAGACTTCGCAAAATGGAAAAGAAAACAGTTTCGCTCGAAGAAAAAATGATGGAAATAAAAATCGTTAACCGCGCAAAGTGGACACTTATAAACACGCTTAACATGAGTGAAGATGACGCCCACCGCTATATCGAAAAGCAAGCGATGGACAGGTGCGTAAGTAAGCGCATTATTGCCGAAGAAATTATAAAAACTTATAAATAATTCGATTTTGATTACTAATTCTCCGCCAAGGAAAAATAAACAGCGTGCAAGAAAAAACTTGCACGCTGTTTTCTATTTATTTCAGCGAAAATTCGTATTCGGTTTTGATTAATTTATTCATTTTTATAATTTTTCATCAGTTAAAATATATTAAAAGGCTTGACAATACAGTTATTTAATGATAAATTATACTAAAAATTAAAAAACGGCAAGGAATACTATGTTTTTATTTTGTTTGGATAAAAATCGAATACTTTTCTATCGTTGCGAGTGAAGGCGCGTTTTTTTAACGTAATTTTACATTTCGGCCTGAATCGATGCAATCGGTTCAGGCTTTTTTTAGGAGTTTTATTATGAATAGCAGAATTTACACATTTAAAAAGAAAGAAATACTGAAAGAAGAAGTGGATTTTTTATACCTTTTTTTTGACAACGGAGACGGCGTGGAGATAGACAAGTCGGAATTAGTCGATCTTTCATTTAAAACATATGAAAGACTTGTATATGATAATCAAGGCTACGCTCCCGTTGCCGCCAACGGCTTTATAAAGTTAAAAATCAGCGACATAAAAAAAATCAGAAGACGGAATCACCGTCTTGCTGACAATAAGGCGTTTGTAACCGACCGAAAAGGCTATGTTGAAAACCGTTGCTTGACAGAAAACGGCATCAATAAAATTTGGTTTTTTAACGATTTGAATTGGCATTATCCCTTGCTGTGCTCGGTTTTATCACGTATGGAGAAAGAATATCTTGTTCTTGAATTTATTCCTAACCCCACCATGGGCGCATTTGATTCCGATACCCATAAGATAATGTTGGGGGCGCTAAATAAAGACTACGTTTCAGAAATAATGATTGACTGTGAAAATTGCGAGAGCTTTCAAGTTTATGACGAAGAGATTTTAGATATAAACCTAACCATGGACAAACAACTCGTTTGGGGAGCAAGTGAAATTTACAGGAACGTTACAAGCGGCTATATTATTTTACGCTTAAATGATAAATACGACGATCGCCAACATCATTTATTTGTAAAAAATGCAACAGTAAGAGCCATAACAAATAGGCTTTGCGGACGTAAAGGAGTGGCGATCTGCGACGTTTGTCATCTATACGTTGAATACCTTTTCCCCGGATATGGCGGAAACAGAAACAAGGAATGTTTTGAGATAGCCGACGTTAAATCTGACGAAGAAATCGAAGCCTTAACTAAAATCGAAGAAGAAACGTGCAGCGCCGCTTACTATTATGAAAGCGGTTACTGCAAAAAGTTAAACGGTGGTAAAATCATTATCGCTTTCGGTAAAAACGCCGAAAAAACGATAAGTAAATTCGAGTAATGCAGTCGTTTTATTTCAGCGAAAATTCGTATTCGGTTTTGGAATAAAATTTCTCACCCTTTTTTAGTATGGGACTTTTCCATTTAGGATTATGTATTGCGTCCGGATAAAACTGCGTTTCAAGGCAAAAGCCCGAGCGCTTTGGATAAGGCGATTTGCCCGTATCGTCGCCACGCAAGTTGTTTCCGGAATAAAACTGAACGCCCGGCATATCTGTATATGCGTCTAAGCGTATTCCCGTTTTAATTGAATACGCCGTTGCGAAATGATTATGCATTATACAGAAATTATGATCGAAACCGCCGGCTGTTTTTAAGTCCGAATTGTCGGAATCTATATCCTTTCCTATCGGCTTTTCTTTATTAAAATCAAATGGAGTGCCTACAACCTTTTTAACTTCGCCTGTCGGCACCATAAAACTATCCGTCGGCAAATATGCGTCGGCGCTAAGTTTAACGACGTTATCGAGAATCGAGCCGTCGTTTTCGCCGTTTAAGTTAAAGTAAACGTGGTTCGTGGGATTAAATACCGTATCCTTATCGCATATCGCGCCATATTCTATTACAAGTTTGCTGCCTATTACGGAAAATTTGACTACCATGTCTAAATTTCCGGGATACCCTTCTTCTCCGTCCGGACTTTTATAATTCATTATAAGTAAATTTTTATCGTTATTAATTTGCGTATCGAATATCTTCTTGTCAAAACCAAACTTGCCGCCGTGAATAGCCGCTTTGTTCTCTTTATGCCATAAAGGATAAAACTTTCCGTTAAGTTCAAAACCCTCTTTGCCGATACGATTCGCGCACCTTCCTACCGTAGCACCCATATAAGAACTACGGTTAAGCATACCGTCCACGTCTTTATATCCTAAAACAACGTCGATAAGCTTTCCGCTTTTATCAGGCGCTAATATAGATAAGATCCTTGCCCCGATATCCGTAACCGTTACGATAATATCGCCGCTGATCGTATATTTATATACGTCTTGTCCGTTATATCTTTCCAAAAACTCTTTTTTTATCATTTTCCCCTGCCGAATAATTTTTTATTATTTTAGCAAAAATCAAAACGTTTTGCAATATTAATTTATCAATTAAAAAAATAGTGAAATAAATAAAATTTTTTTTATAATTAAATTTCGATTAAAAGTTTTTCGACTTGCAAAACGCAAACGACAATGATATAATATAATTCGTTCGGAGACGTAGCTCAGCTGGTTAGAGCGCTCGCTTCACATGCGAGAGGTCTAGGGTTCGAGTCCCTACGCCTCCACCAAAAAATACTACGGTTTTAGCCGTGGTATTTTTTCGATAAGAAATTAAGGGACTCGAATTAGGAGCCAGCGACCAATGGGAGCGTGCTTGCCAAAGGCAAGAAAACAGTCCGGTGGACTGTTTTGCGGGAGGCTCGAGAGAAGCGAGTCCCTACGCCTCCACCATAAAGCAATACCGTGAACTTTTGTTTACGATATTGCTTTTTTATTAAGTAGTTAAGGGGCTCGAACGGGTAGGCATCGGCGACCTAAAAGCCAAGCGCAATTTGTATCGGTCGCCGACAAAAGGTAGACACCTACCTTTTGCTACCCCGGCGTGATAGCGAGCATATTTGCCAACGGCAAATGCAAAACCTTGTTTTGCGAAATTGTTTACAATTTCAGCGAAGCGGAGCGAGTCCCTACGCCTCCACTAAAAAGAGCCCTGTCATACAAAAACGTGTATGGCAGGGCTATTTTATTACTCTGATTTACTTTTATTCGATCGTTAAAATATCCGAAAAACCGGTAATATCGATTATCTCCATTACGTCCGGCGAAACGTTTTTAATGGTCATACTTCCCTGTTTATTCATTATCTTTTGGAAAGTGAGCAAAACTCTTAACCCCGCGCTTGAAACGTATTCAAGGTTAGTAAAGTCAAGTATCAACGAAGTTATTCCGGTAAGGGCTTCTTTGTGCGCTTCAAGTTCGGGCGCAGTAGTGTTGTCTAATCTGCCGGAAACACTTAAACAAAGCGTTCCGCCGTCAACGTTTTTCAAAATTTCCATTGTTTACCTCTCTTATTCTTTATCGTATTTTTTTGTTATTTTAAGAACGTTTTTACCGTCCGTATTGCTATATGAAACGTCGTCCATCATCTTTTTAACCAAAAAGATACCAAGCCCGCCGATATTTCGCTCTTCCGCGGATAAAGTTATATCCGGATCTTTTTTCTCTAACGGATTAAACTTCACCCCGCTATCGGTAAAAGATATACGCGATAGATCTTTACGAAGTTCTACTTTAACTTCGATTTCGCCGTCTTTACCGCCGTAAGCATAATTCGATATATTTACGGCTATTTCTTCGACGGCAACCGCGATTTTATTTAACGACGCTTTATTATAAGGGCAGTCCTTAATCGATTCTTTAATGAAGTTACTTATTTTGGTAGGTGCGTCTCCGTCGGCTTTAAAAATTTCGGTTTTATCGGTATTGTTAACCGCACCGTTAAACTGTATTAACAGCATAGTTATGTCGTCAAACTGGGCGACTTCTCCTTTATATTTATCGATATCTTCATTTACTTTAACGATTATATCTTTAATGTTATCGTCTTTGGTATCTTGAAGTTTATTGAAAAGTCTTTCTTCGCCGTAAAGGATGTTATCTTTATCGCTCGCCTCGGTAACGCCGTCGGTATAAAGGAATATTCTGTCGCCGGGGCTTAACTGAATAGTCTGTTTTTTATAGGTCATGCCTTCCATACCGGCAAGCACGAAACCAGACCTTGCTTTTATAGTTTCATACCCTGTGCCGTTTCTATAAAGTAGCGGCGGGTTATGCCCCGCATTGACAAATTCGACAACGCCCGTTTTATAGTCGAGTATGCCGAGCCATGCGGTAACGAACATGTTTGCGTCGTTACCTTCGCAAAGTTTTTCGTTGGCGAGATTAAACACTTCTTCAGGAGAGAGCCCTGTCTCCGTAAGGTTTTTGATCATGGTTTTTGTGGTCATCATAAACATTGCGGCGGGTATTCCCTTACCCGAAACGTCCGCAACACAGAACGCGACCTTACTTTCACCGCACATATAAAAATCGTAAAAATCCCCGCCGACTTCTTTTGCCGTATGCATTTCGGCATAAATATCAAAGTCGCTTATATTCGGGAAAGGCGGAAATACGGAAGGCAGAACGGAGTGCTGAACGCTTTTTGCGAACGCAAGTTCTTTATCTAATCGTTTTGCAGCCTCGTCTATATAGTGCTTTAAGGTGGTTACCGTGGAGTTGATATCCTTTGAAAGCGAAGCGAATTCGTCGCTCGAACGGACGTTAACCGAAACGTTCAGATCGCCGTCTATTATCTTTGCCAAACTTTTATTGACCGAATTTATCTTCTTTACGACAAGTTGCTTTATAAGATTATAGATCGTAAAGAACAGCATTCCGAAAATCAGCGCTTCCATAAAAGAAGTAAGAATCAAAAGCGATTGCCTTGAATTGAACACTTCCGCTTCGGAAATAGATGCGATTACCGTGTAACCTTCCGTCGACGTATGCATCGCAAAAGAAAGTGATTGCAATACCTTCGCTTCAAAAATCATGTTTTCTTTATAATCGGAGAAACGCTCCAACCCCAACACGGAGATATTCTTGCCTAAATATTCGTCGTTATGAGATGCTATATCGCTTAAAATCGTTCCGTCTTTGTCGATCACCACGATAAAGCCGCTTCTACCGACGTGCCTGTTTCTTGTAATCTCCGTTATTTCTTCGGTAAATTCCGCCACACTTGCGGGATCGCTCGTATCTACTTTTTTAAACTGCTCTTCGATGTCGTTTTTAACGTCTTGAACCTGAGTTTGAAGGGTCAATTTGGCGTCGTTTTTAGACGCTCCTGTTTGGAAAGAATAAACAAATGCGGACGATGTCACAAACCCTACGACTATTATCGATAAAAGCCACATTTGAATTTGCTGAGATATCTTTCTGTATTGATGTTTATTAGCCTTTAACGAACCCGAAATAATATTTAACGTCAATACCGAAAGCATTACGGCAAGTCCGTTGAAAACTGTCATGGGGATAACGCATATACTTACTATATCGATGGCTTTTTCGGGATCGCCGATGTGCGTTATAAATAGGATAGTTAAGTGAACCACTTCCATTATTACGCCCGTAACAAACCCGAAAGTTGCGGAAGGACGCTTACCTTCGAATAAAAACTTTCTTAGAGCCGCGGCATAAAGCCCTGCAAGCACGGTCGAAACCGAGCAAGCGATCTGAGCGTAAGCACCCGCGCCCCAGTAGACGGCGAACCATCTTTCCACGCCGCCGATAGCGCCCGCGATTATGCCTGCCGGCCCGCCGAAGATCAATCCGGCGCAAAGTGGCGCAGCGTCTCTTACGTTCGCCGTTGCCCCGCCAACGTCTACGCCGAGTTCCGTTCCGGTTATTGCGACGATTCCGAAAATAACGCCTATAATCGCTTGTTTTGCCGTATACGGCAACTTATTAAAAGCCGTCTTTTTATCCAAGAAGTAAACACCGACGGAAACCGCAACGGATATTAAGGAAATAGCAAAAAGCTTTAAATAAACTTCAACCATTTTTTACCTTTTTAACTTTAATCTTTATTCAAAAGCCCAATCTTGTTTGCGATTTCGACAGCCCTTTTCGCACTATAATCGTTGGATTTGCGTTCGCCGTATAATGTTTCATACATCTTTTTAATTCCGATTTCGCCATAGCCTTGCGCAATTATATAGACAGAACATAACGCAAGGATACCAGTACTCGAAGAGATAATATCAATATCCTTTCCGCCAAGACTTGAAAGCGCGAACTGATAAGCGGCGTCTTGATATTTCTTTCTCATATCGTCGACGTCTTTAAGCGTCGTGAACCCTAAAAGTTTGAATACGGTAAGGAATCTTAAAAGCGACACTTCTACTATTTCTATATCGCCTATCTCCGCGATCTTTTTATTAAGCGCATCGTAAACTCCCGTTTCGATATACGCTTTAAACGTATCGCCGTTGAGTTCCGCGTCTTCGTATTTTCCCGATTTAACGATAGCGGTAACTTTCTTTCTATACTCGTTGAGCGAAGTTCTAATATTCTTAAATTCTTCGTCTGCAAGTTCCAAAATTCCCGCAAGCCTATTTAGTCCCCTTAAATATTCTCTCGGAACTTCAATATCGTTTTTATAACCCGTATCGTGATGAATTGTCGCCCAAGCGTGTTGCAAGGTGGTTTTTATCTGTATTTCAAACGGCGTTTCGTTGATTTCGGGCATAGCTTCGTCATAATACAATTCTTTGGGGATCTTGCAAATAAAGTGCAATGACATATACCCGAACTGATTTACGTCATACATCTTTCTTTTATCTATGCTGTTATCCCAGTCGATAATGAATTTCTTTTCCACAAGCGCCGCTATCTTATCCACTTCGTCGGAATAAAAGGTTACTACTCTTGCGCCCACAAGGTCGGTTATATCTTCGATTTTTTTATACTTATAACCTTTAAGTTCAAGTTTTCCGCTCAAAGACTTTTCGGTTTTAATTCTCGCCTCAACGCTGTTTACCATCATTTTGAGTTCGGAGATTATTCCGTACAATTCTTTAACTACGATTTCTTTGACCTTTTTATAGATATTAAGTCTTTCCTTATACTCGGATAAAAGATATTTCGAGTGGTCGTCAAGCATAAATTCACCTATTTTTATGTTTATTTTGTTTTATTATAGCATATTTGTTTGCCGAAAACACTTTTTTGAAGTAAATTTATCATTAATTTATACTTTTTTTATTATAATAAACTAAAAATCGGCGGCTAAACTTAAAAAATCACCCGAAAAATCGGGTGATTTTTGCTTTTTATTATTCGACCATATACGTGCGGGCAATGATAAAGGCGATCATGGTTATATCCGCAAGATTAGCGTCTATTATCTCCAAACGGTAAACCCCTTTGCCCATGTGAAGAAAGTTCTTGCTGTCTTCGTTAAACGGGTCTTTTATGTTTGTGGGTAAAATGTTTGCAACGACGTTTTTGTTTTTTAAAATCTGATATCTTACTATCGTTTTGCCTTCTAATAAATGTCTTATTTCGTAGCCCCTGTCCGCAATGTAGTCCCAACAAATGGTGCCGTTTATTTTAAATCTGCTGCTTAGCATATCGCCGACTAAAATAGCTCCGCCGTCGGAATAAGACGATACTGTCTTTCCGATCTTAAAAAGATTGCTTTTGCCGGTTATAGAATCGACGAACTCAAATAAACTTGCGCCTATCGGATTAAACCTTTTTAAAATACATTTATAAACGATGTTTCCCTGCTCGTCTTCTACTATGTAGATTTGATTTAATCTGCCGGCAAAATGGAAGTAAAGGTTAGTGTCGGTCAAATTTTTCTCTTCAAATTCGTTGAAAACGATATTTGATTTAGTGATATTTGCCTTGCGTTTTACCCCCTTTACCGTCCGAATACAAGTGAATATGCCGACTATCGTGGAAATTGCTCCAAGCGCTACGAATATAACCAAAAGCATAAAAGATGAAGAAGGCGTTTTTATATCTTCGGGATCGGCGACGTTATACTTGATTTCAATTTTATCTCCGACTTTCCAAAACGAACGATACGAATTCAGACGGATATTTTTATGTTCTGCGCCGTCTTTATCGGTATAGGTTACCAAAACGTATGTTGTCGAGTCGTCGCCGATTGTTTCGGTTTCGATTTTTTCTATTACGGCGGTGGTTATTTCGTATGTTTTATTCTGTTCGGAAACAAATATATAAATCCCTAACCCTATAAACGCAACGCCGAACACTATTGCCAAAAAAGAAAACCAAAAAGACCTTGCGTTTCTTATCGATCTTATTCCGTTACCGTTAAGCTGCATAATATCTCCTGTTTTATTTTTATTTCAATTAAATTTATCTCTTTTTCGCGGCGAGTAAATAACTGCCGCCTAAAAGTTTTTCAAGGTCATTTATGTCTATCGAGCCGTCAAGAAGTGCGGTTATCCAGTTCTTTTTATTCATATGGTATGCAGTAAAAAACCTTTTATTATCTACGGTAGATAAAACCTTTTCGGGAGGGATTCTTAAACATACCGTTTCGACAGTTTCGTCGGAAAAATCGCCCAACTTGTTTTTTGGCAAAGAGATAAAAACGGCATACCACTTTCTGTTTTCCGCTCTTCTTATTATGGCGTTATTCGGGAATTTTTCCCAAAGATATTCCAACTCGTCGCCGTAAGTATTTTTGGCGTATTCCACTAATTTTCTAAAAGTTTCGCCCTTGATATAATCTTTTTCCGAACAGTTTTTCGCAATGCTTTTAAGCGTGGCTATATAATCCGCCCTGACTTTTCCGACAAACGCCCCGACCGCGTCTTCCACCAAAAAGAGCGTGTATTCTTCGCCGGTCGATTTATCTGTAACGCTCGAATAAAATTCGCCGTTACCTACAAACTTTAAGGTCAAAAGCATTTCGCCGTCGGCAATTTCTTTTTTATATATCAATTCGCCGCCGTCTTTTATAAATCCGAAACTGAGAAGTTTTTCGCGGTCTATCTTTTTATCTTTGAATATCCTTTTTATATATACGTTCATATGCGCATATAAAAAACGGAGAAATATCTCCGTTTTATTTATTTTTTATTATGTTCTTCGACGGTTTTAATAAGCATTTCTTCCATTTTTTTCATGCACGCTTCTCTGTCGAAGCTTACGAGCGCGGACTCTGCATAACGCTTGCTGTATTCGTTTCTCTCTTTCGGATGTTCTATCCACCAGTCGATCTTCTTTGCCAAATCTTTGGAGTCGTTACACTTGAATAAACTTTCGTCTAAAAGGGCGTAGTATTTGGTAGCACTCTTTTTGGAGTTGGAAATTATCGGAACGGTTCCGCAAGAGATAGCCTCCAAGCAACCTATTCCTTCCGCTTCTATTTCCGCCGCGTGAACGCTTAAATATGCGTTTCGGTTGATTTCAACTATTTCTTCCCTTGAATAGAAGTTGAATATGGGCGGGATCTTAAAGTCCGCAGTTTCTTTTATGAACTTTTCTTTTAACGGCCCTTCACCCGCGCAGATAAGTTGGATCTTGTCCGCATATTTAGAGCGGCGAACGGCTTTAAATAACACTTCGTGGGATTTTTCTCTCGAATATCTGCCGGTATATAAAATATTGATTATGCCGTCCGGATAAACTTCGTTGCCGTTCGATTTAAAACTTTCACTAACCCCGTTAGAAATAACGTAGCCGTTGGTCTTTCCGTATCTTCTTTCGTAAAGATCCCTGCAAAACTGCGAAACGAAGTGTATGCAGTCGCATAGTTTATACGTCTTATGATAAAGCGAATAGCACATATAGTTAAGCGGATATAAGTGGTCCATTTTAATATGCACGGAGAAATTTTCCGCAAGGAAGTGGAAGCCAGCGCTTACCGCTATGCCCTTTTTATGGGCGTATCTTGCCGCCGCCCTGCCGAGTTTAAACGGTAGCATAATATGAACTATATCCACTCCGTCTATCGCCTTTTCAAGCGTCTTTTTGACGGGTTTTGCAAGGCTTACGCCGTTTTTGGCAACGTATCCGTTAAAGCAATAGAAATTCCTTTTGGGAACTATAAAACAATTTTCTTGTCCTTTCAATTTTTCGTCGGCGCATAAAAGCCTAACTTCATGCCCTTTCTCTTTAAGATAGTTTATAAGGTTTGTCGCCGCGACGCTGACTCCGTTACTGTCATGCCCGTAAACGTCGCATACTACCGTAATTTTCATAATCAATTCATCCCTTGTTAATTTATTGATATTATTTAATCCACGTTCTTTGCCGTAAACTCGTCGAAAAACTTATAGTCTTCGTCAAAAAAGGTGATTTTTAACTGGCTATGCACTTTATCTCTTTCCCATTGCTTTACGTTATAAAGGTGGAAAAACGGAAACCATTTTATTCCGCGGTTAAAATGTTTGATAACCGTATCGGGTTTTATATCCCTTTGCTCGTTAAACCTTGTGTCAAGCCGAAACATTTTTGTCGCGGTGTTATATAGCGCCGACTGATCGGGCATCGCCATCCATTTATTATACACCATGTCGCGGCATTTTGCAAACATATTGTTTTCGCGCATTTTTTTTAGGTTTAATAACAGCACTCCCGAATTAAGATAATCTCTCGCCACCCAGAACTTTCCCAAGTAGTCCAGCGCTCCGCCGTATTCGGCGTCCCCAAGGTCTATACTCCAAAGTTCTTCTATATTACCGCACGCCATAGTGTCTATATCAAGATATATGGCTTTATCGCCCGAAACAATTTTTTCGTCGTCCAAAAAAAGCCTTAAAAGCGCATACGGCGTGTAGCTGTGCACCATATTTTTGCCGCCGGGGAAAGTTTTTAAAAAGTCTTCCCTTAAATCGACTTTTCTCACTCTGCTTTTCGGGTTAAAGGTTTTAACCGCCTTGTCCAAAACGGATATATGCTCATCCGTTATAGCCGTATATGTAGGTTTTTCTTCGGTGTAATCCATAGTGAGAACGATTACTTCTATATCGGATGAAGTCCTTTTCGCCACACTTACAGCCGACAAAAAAACGCCCTCGAAAATTTTATCGTTTCCGCAATAGATTATAGGTATCATCTATTTTCATCCTTTTTATTATCGCTATTTATCGTTTCGGTGAAAGTAGTGTTAACGGTCTTTATCACTTCGCCGTTTCCTTCCGAAACTTCGCAAGCCGTTTTTTCAAATTTTTTACTCTTTTTTAACCCGACGTTATGCTTAACTTCAAATAGAACGTAGAATAGGAAACTTATAAGTATGGTTATATAATAAGTCAATAGTCTCCAAATAAGCATGCCCGCGGAACTTACTGCGGAAGAAGAAACGCCTATCGCGATAAGTATCGATGAAAAGGCGTATTCTATACCGCCGCTGCTACCGGGCGTCGGCAAGAAAACTACCATAGTTATCGCAAACGCGCTGCCGCATACGACAAAGAAAATGTGCTCCGCGCCTATATCTACGCCTATCGCCCTTATAACGAAAAAGGTTATCGCGTAATAAGCGAACATCGTTACCGCCTTGATTAAAAAGCATAAAATAAAAGCGCCTTTTGCCTTCCATAATTCCTTGAAGGCTTTTTGCATATTTTCCGCATACTCGGTAAAAGTCGGGATCTTCGGTTCTAACAGTTTTTTAAGGAACTTTATCTTCGCCAAAAGCCGCATAAGTGCAACAAGCCCGTTCTTTAAATGTCTGCTCGTTCCTAACGCAATCATAAAAAGCAGCACCAAAAAGTTCATTACAAAGCCGATTATCGCGATAATAAGCATTGTGCTATTTGTAATAAACTTGTCGAAATATATTAAAGATATAAGCGCGTAAATGTTTGTGACCATCATAAAGATCACGAAATTCATGATCAATAGTCCGGTAGAGTCCGCCACCTTTACTTTCTTTTTGGCAAGCGCATACGCCTGAAAGGGTTGCCCGCCGGTTGAAAACGGGGTTATGCCGTTAAAAAAATGCTCGGTCATGCCGATCATATAAACGTCAAGCGTTTTGGCACATATCTTCTTCTTTTTTGAGAGAATACACAGCGGGATAGGATATAAAATAATGTAAACAAGAAGCAAGGCAAACGCCAGCAAAACGTAATTTACGTTGACTTTTTTAAGCGCTTCGCCAATCTTTCCCAAATCGTTCATCGATAAAACGAATATAAGGATAGCGACAGTCAGCGCGACATAAAAAACGTATAGAAAAATTTTTTTATTATTACGCTTTTTTTCCATAAACAAAAAAATAACCTACAAAATTATAAGTATTTAATATTATATCAAATAAAATATATTTTTACAATTAAAAAAGCAATTTTCTAAAATAAATTGACAAAACCACTATATTATTGTAAAATAACATAGAATTTTTATTTGGAGTAACGTATGGTCAACTATTACGAAATTGCGGCTTTTATCGCATATTTTATTTTGGTTATCGGAATAGGCATTTATTTTTTCTTTAAAAGCAAGTCAAAAAGCGAAAAGGATTACTTTTTAGGCGGAAGAAATATGAACGGGCTTGTTTCCGCGCTTTCTGCCGGTGCGTCGGATATGAGCGCGTGGGTGCTTATGGGGCTACCCGGTGCGATCTTCGCGTATGGATTAGGTCAGGTGTGGATCTCGATAGGGCTTTTGATCGGAACAGTTTTAGCGTGGATATTAATCGCGCCTAAACTCCGCCGCTACGCTATTAAAGCGGGCGACGCTATCACCATCCCCGAATTTTTATCCAACAGGTTTAACTCCAAAAATCCTGCGCTCAGAATTACTTGCGCGGTAATATTCGTTATAGGGTATTGTCTTTACGCGGCGTCATCTATTGTCGCTTGCGGAAAACTTTTCAATATGCTGGTTCCTTCCGTAAGCCAACCACTCGCCATGGGTATTTCTGCGGTAATAATACTTATATATACACTTCTCGGCGGATTTAACGCAGTCTGCTGGACGGACTTCTTCCAAGGTCTGCTTATGCTTGCCGCGCTTATGATCGTTCCTATCGTTACGCTTTTCTTGCTAAAAGGCGGCGAAGGTGCTATCGGCACGGTTGTTACGAGTGAAAATTATTATAACCTTTTATCTTCCGGAAAATTCGACTGGGCAAGCGTTGCCACTATCCTTACAGGTCTCGGTTGGGGCTTAGGATACTTCGGTATGCCCCATATTCTCGTTCGCTATATGGCGATCCGTTCGGAAAAGGAAATGAAAAAATCCCAGATATTAGGTTCTTGCTGGACTTTCTTAATTCTTGCGATGGCAACGGTCGTAGGGCTTGTCGCTCACGAATATTTGGGCGATTCTCTCCCCGAAGCCAGCAGAGAATTAGTGTTCGTTACCTTAGTTCGTAAGATCTTCGGATACGGCGCGCTTGCACTTCTCGGCGGCATTTTGATATCGGCGATAGTCGCCGCGTCTATGAGCACAGCGGATTCGCAACTCCTTTCATCATCCAGCGCGTTTGCTTCCGATATATATAAAACAACTATAAACAAAAACGCGTCTGACAGAAGGATGCTTAACGTAGGAAGAATAGCGGTTTTAATTATCACTATAATTGCAACGGGGCTTGCGCTTTTGACTTATTACTTTAACCTATCCGACATTATGGGCTTGGTTTCAGCCGCTTGGTCTATCTTCGGCGCGGCGTTCGGACCCGTGATAATCCTTTCGCTCTTCTGGAAGCGCCTAAACTACAAGGGCGCTTGCACGGGAATTATCGTAGGCTTTATAGTATCCGTTCTTTGGATGATACTTTTCAACTTGGGATACTATGGCTATAAAGCGATAATATTTGAAACGGGGCTTTACGAAATTATCCCCGGCTTTATAGCGGGGCTTGTCTCTGCTATAGCCGTTTCGCTTGCCACCAAAAAGCCGAGCGAAGAAGTCGAACTTCTGTTTGAAAAAGTTAAATATTCCAAAGCCGAATTTATTGCGGAAGAAACAAGATATATCAAAAAGTAATTATCTTAAACTAAAAAGGCGTTTAACAAAACGCCTTTTTTTATTGCCTTTTTATTCGCTTAAACTTTTATCTATCAAATCGCTGATAAGTTCTATCGGAAGCCCCATAACGTTATTCACGCTGCCCACGTAACTTTTAACGAGCGGATAGCCGTCTTGAATACCGTAACTGCCCGACTTACCTTTCCACAGCATAGAGTCAAGATATGCCGTCAACACTTCTTCCGAAAGTTCGTTAAAGGTTACCTTTGTTATAAAATATCCGCTTTTAATATCGCCGTCCGACACTACCGCATAACCTGTTATAACTTCGTGGACTTTGCCGGAAAGCGATAAAAGCATTTCTCTCGCCCCGTCTTTTGACGCGGGCTTGCCGAGAATTTTGCCTTCCGAAAATATTATCGTGTCCGCCCCTAAAACTACCGTGCCCTTTTTATCCGAAAGGTTACCGAAAACGTCTTTGGCTTTGCCGAGCGCAAAAGTTTCGGCAGTTAAATATGGGTCAGTTGAAAACGCTTTTTCGTCGTATTCGCTGGGGATTACCGAAAAGGTATACCCTGCTTTGGCTAAAAGTTCTTTTCTTCTCGGTGAATTGCTTGCAAGAATAAGTTTTTTCATAAGATAAATTATATCCGCAATAGAATTTTTTGTAAAGCAAAAGTCCCCGAATTTCGGGGACTTTTAATTTTAAGATTTTACCAACCCATAACGCTCTTTATCGTGCTTGATAGCACTTCCGCTGCGTCCGCATGGCATTTTGCACCGGGGTGCCCATCGCCGCCGATATCGCCGTAAACGCCGTCATACGTATACCACATATTATGTAGCGAAACGTATGTTATATCGTTGCCGCCCGCTCCCGCGATAACTCTATCTAAGGCAGGTTTCATTACCGATTCCGCGGTAAGCATACCGCAGCAAATAAATATTTTAACGCCGGGATATCTTGCCCTTATCGCGGAAATGAAATCGATATACGCGTTAACGTAGTTGGTTTCCCTTTGCGCTATTTCCGCGGCAGAACTGCCGTTATTTATATACGTCGTATCGTTAGTTCCGCAGTTTAACACTACTGCCTGCGGGTTTCTGGGATTAACGTAAGGCGTTGCGTTATAGTAAGAAGTTCTGGTAAGCATATCGGGGATCGTTATCGGATCTTTTGGAAGAGACGGATCTGAAAAGGCGCTCTTTAATATCGCGTGCCCGCTTGCCGACATTATCGAACATTCAGCGCCGAGTTTAATCGCCGTAAGGTAGCCGTATGCCTGCAAAGTATCTTCCGTGACGGTGGAATATCCGCCGAATTTTTTATCACTACCGTTGAATTTATTATCTATATTTCCGTATCCGCAAGTGATAGAGTCTCCGTAAATTTCAATAAATCTTTCGCTCCTTGCGTTGACTTTTAAAAACGCCCCGTCGGTTGCAAGCGCTTTAAGCGAACAAGGAATATTTTCTCTTGTCTCTACGTTCTTTAAAAGCCGAACGCTATGTTCGCCTTGCTCCGCTTTAACGATTATTACTTTATTGTCAACTTCAAGACCGTATTTATTTATGGGATTATATGTTTCGCCGTCAACCATGATGGAAACGTAAATTCTATGATCAGCGTCGATAAAGCCCGTCGTTCCCAAGGTTATCGCAAGTTCGGTGCCGCGGAATTTTACTTCAAAACCCGTGGCGCAGTAGTTAAACGAAACTTCGTTTTTGCTAAGATGTTCGACTCTGCCATACCAGGTTATATAGTTATCGTCGTCAAAGTCGATAGAAGTCTTTTCTTCGGACGCCAAAATAACGGCGTTTTTATCTTCGCTGTTTTCGGCTTTTTTATCGCAACCGACCAAAAACGCAAACGGAATAGTTAAAATCATTATTATAAACGCAATAATCCTTTTCATTTTACTCTACCCCCACGGTGATGGTCATCACCTTTCCTGAAAGCGACTGCGTTCCGTCTACAAGCCGTATTCTTTTTCCGTTATAAATAAGTCCTGAAAACTCTCCGCCGTAAGTATTTATAAACTCGTCGGTAACGTTTACCTTAATCGTAGCTACCCCGCCGGTTACTGAAACGGAATTTAAACTGCTGACCGTATCCGAACTTCCGAGCGGAAGAACCAAACTTGCCGTAGTGCCGTTAAAGGTTATATTCAAAACTCCGTGAACGAAAATTTTAAGCACGTCTGCCGTATCGCCCGCTTTTATCGCGGAAACGGAAACGTCGTAAATTTTTCGGGAATTATCGGCTTCGGTATATTCTCCGTAAGATATACCCTTTGCGGTCTTTATATAATTTCTCGCGGAAAATTCTCTTGCGAAGTTATTACTATAAAGTTTTACGATCGACGCGGTAAGTTCGTAAACATCAGCATCGAAAGAAATATCGGAAACGGGAACGAAAACGTCCGCTACCTTATCCGAATAGTTTTCGATAGTAAAATCCTTTCCGCTATCTATCATATCCGTAGGCATCATAATAACGCCCACACCCGTGACCAAACGCCCGTAAGATAAGCACTCTGAATCTAATTTAAGTTCGGTTTTAAACTTTATCCCCGATTCGTTAAGCCCATCTTTTTTACGGACTGACGCGCCGTCTTTTAAGGAAAAATCGATAAACAGCGCCCTGACTTCCAAGTCCTTCATAACAGTTATGCTTTCGCCTGCAAGATAAAGGTTGCCGTCTATAATATAGCCCACGAAAGTTTTGCCGTTATAATCGCTACCAAACGAACTTGCAATCTTTTGCGACATCGCGGGTAGCGTAATAGTGGAGTTAAGCGCCACCGTATAAGTTTCGTCTATTCCACCGGGGACGGTAAGGTGAATAGTCCTTTTAGCGGCGCGGTTTTCGTCTTCTATCTTAACGTGACCGACGGAAGTCGGATTGTTATTGCCGTAAATGCCTACATAGCAGTTATCCGGAACATATTTTGCAGGAACAAAAAATATGCTTTCGCAAACTCCTCTAAATTTGCCGTATAAAAGCGAGATAATAACTTTATAAACCGAACTATCGTATTTTTTAAAGTCGAGAGAATAACCGGTTATCTGATAGTTATTGTAAAACTGATATCTTGCAACGTTAGTTCCGTCTATATTTGATAGAATTGGGTTAGTGCAAGCGTAATCGGCGTAGGCAACACGTGTAGACGACGCTCCGTCATACGGAGCGCAATGGGTATTCGCAAGGTCTAAGATAAGATCTCCCCAAGAACCGTATTTAAACCAAAAGTTCGCAACAAAGCGCGACTGTTCACTTACGGCTTTCTGTTTATCTTCTGATAAAAAAATCCCTATAGAAGAACTGTCTACTATTTCCGTGGAATCGAAGTAAACGTCAATAGTCATACCGTCCGATTTAACTTGATCGGCGGTATATAAAACTTCACCGAAACCGTCAAACCCCGTAATCGAAGTATAATCCGTTGCGGAATCATAAGTTCCGATAATTTTAGTTGCACCGGCACGCCGTTCAAACTGACGGGCGACAGGGGCCGCAGACGCAACTCTTTCGCCCGACACGGCTATCGAGATAAAGCAGATAGCACATAACGAGAAAACCGATAATAATGCGATAAAAAACGCGTTTTTTATCTTGGCGGTCATTTTATCTCCTTTATGCATTTTTATTTAAACATATATTAACATATAAACATCATAAATTCAATATTATACTTAAAAAAATCGCACCCGTGCTTTACAAAATTAGATATAAATGTTATAATTAAAACATAAATTATTAAAAAAGTAGGAGGTAACAAAATGGCAAACGGAAAGAAAGGTTATTTGAATCAAGGTTTTTCCCAGATCATCAACCTTATTTTGGCTATTATACCCTTCACCAGCTGGATCTTGGGCGCAGTAACCAGAATTTTAAGAGGTAAGTTGTTGGCGGGTGTTTTACAGTTAATCCCCCCGATTACTTTCATTTTCTGGGTGATCGATATTATCACCGTTGTAACCGACGGTGATTTGACGTTCTACGCCTAATTTAACCTATTGATCGATAAAAAAACCGACGGCAAAATATTGCCGTCGGTTTTTTCTTTTTATGTATTTTATTCTGCGTCGGTTATTATCTTTCTGCTGTTCAGCATTTCTCTTACGGACACCAAAAGTTTGCCTTTAAGTTCCTTTTCATCCCCGTCGTTATTGATTATAACGGCGTCGCCGAAATCAAACGTGTCGTAATTGATTTGGTTACGCATGCGCATAATAACCTGTTCTTCGGTAAGGTTCGAGCGATTTTTTACGCTTTCTATCCTATCTTTAACGCTGCGCTTTATTACTATCACCCCGTCGAACTGCTTTTGAAGATTGCACTCGTATAAAAGCGGAACTTCCATAAACGTTAGCCCGTGTGCACGGCGAGACGCTTCTTTTAAAATTTTCGGGTGCATAAAAGAATTAAGTTTTTTCAGCTTTTCTCTATCCGAAAAAACTTCGTTCGCTATAACCGATTTGTCAATAGTTATATTTATTAACCCCTTTGCCGCCGCCGGAAACAACTTCTTTAATCCGCGCTTTACCCAAAATTTATTATAGAGTTCTTTGTTTATATCGTCGCAAGATACAACGGTGTATCCGCACTCTTTCAAATATCCCATAACGACAGTTTTTCCGCTGCCTATACCGCCTGTTACCGCTATTAATTTAACCATATTATTTTGCCTCGAACCAAGTTTTTCCCGAGCCGACCTCAACTGTCAGCGGAACGGAAAGTTTAACCGCATTTTCCATTTCTTCTTTCAATATTTTTTCTACCGTTTCTTTTTCTTCTTTTATTGCGTCAACTATAAGTTCGTCGTGAACTTGCAAAATTAGAACGGACTTTAATTTTTCTTTTTTCATCCTTTCGGATACTTTTATCATGGCGATCTTTATTATGTCCGCCGCGCTCCCTTGAAGGGGCATGTTCATCGCGATCCTTTCCCCGAACTGTCGGATAGAAAACGCCGCGGATTTTAGTTCCCCGATATACCTTCTGCGCTTAAAGATCGTTTCGGCATATCCGGTTTTTTTTGCCGTTTCCACAAGGTTTTTCATATACTCTTTAACTTCGGGGTATTGAATAAAGTAGTTATCGATATACTCTTTTGCCTTTGCCGCGGAAACGCCCAAGTTCTTCGCCAGCCCGTATTCGCTTATGCCGTAAATTATACCGAAGTTTACCGCCTTTGCGCTCCTTCGCATAGAAGAAGTAACTTCGCTTTGCGGCACGCCGAAAACCTTTGCCGCCGTGGCTTTATGAATATCTTTGCCTTCGTTAAACGCGTCTATCAGCGGTTTGCAGTTTGAAAACGCCGCAAGCAGCCTTAGTTCGATCTGCGAATAGTCGGCGGAAATTATATACCCGCCGTCAGTTCTCGGCACAAAAAATTTGCGAAGTTCTCTTCCTTCGTCTTCACGAACGGGAATATTCTGTAAATTCGGTTCTTTGCTGGATAGCCTGCCAGTCGCCGTTACCGTTTGATTGAATACCGTATGGATAAGCCCCGAATTTTTATCTATAAGCGGCTTAAAGCCTTCAACGTATGTCGATTGCAGTTTTTGGATCCTGCGGTATTTTAATATATAAGGTATAGACGGGTGCGCGTCGATAAAAGATTCCAAAACGTCCGCACTCGTCGAATAACCGTTTTTGGTCTTTTTACCCTTTCCTATTTTTAACTTTTCAAAAAGAACGTCGCCGAGTTGCTTGGGCGAATTGACGTTAAGATCGGGCTCGCCGCAAAGGTCTTTGATCTCTTTTTCGGTGGCCGCCAAAAACTCCGAAAAGGTTTTAGAAGTTTTTTCGAGTGACGCGCTGTCCACCTTAAAGCCAGCCGTTTCCATTTCAAAAAGAATATCGGATAGTGGAAGTTCTATCTTTCTATAAAGATCTTCCATCTCCATCTCTTTTAATTTTGAAAACGTGCTTTTATAAACACAATTTAACGAATACGCCGACAGATCGTCTCCGTAGCCGTTTCTCTCTAAAAGTCCGCCGAGCGTTTCCGCCCCGTTAAAGTCTGCAAGATACGCAATAAGCGAAACGTCTTCACAGAAAGCCGATAGATCGACGTTCACACTCTCTTTAAGATACTTTCTAAACGACTTTTTGTCGTGCAGAATAATTTTTGTCTTACCCGTAAATAAAGGCGCTAAAGTAGAAAGCACGTCGGATTCCGAAAAGCCGTCGTCCAAAAGGTTTGCTCTTATCGGTACACGGTATTCGGTTTTCCCGTCGAAAAGGTTTATAGATGACGCAAAATATGCAAGCGTTATTTCTTCCGCGCCGAATATCCCCGATAGTTCGGATAAGTCGGACACCGTTATTTTTTCAATTTGTTTATCGTCGTTTGTTCCGCTTGCGCTCTCTTTGATATCCGCAAGTTCATCTTTTTCAGCAAAAAAGCCTTCTTTTTTTACAAGCGTTTTAAGTTCCAGTTCCGAAAAACGGCTTTTAACCGCCGCGGAAAAAGGAAGGGTTATACGCATTTTATCTACGTCTGAATCGATAGGACTGTCCGTATCGATAGTCGCAAGAGTTTTAGAAAGATAACAACTTTCCTTTCCGTTTTCGAGTTTTTCTTTAAGTTTGCCCGTAAAATCTGATATATGCGCATATATCTCGTCAACGCTGCCGTATTTTTGCACGAGCGTTAACGCCGTCTTTTCCCCAACTCCGGGAACACCCGGAATATTGTCAGAAGAATCCCCCATAAGCGCTTTTAAATCTATTATTTGTTTTGGTGTAATTCCCGTTTTTTCGGTAAAATTCGAGTTGTCGTAAACGTCGATGTCGGTTATTCCACGCCTTGTAAAGTATACCGTCGTTTCTCCGTCTACAAGTTGGAAAGAGTCTTTATCCCCCGTGTATATATAAGTTTGGATAGAAGAGTGCTTTGCAATAGTCCCTATAATATCGTCCGCCTCGAACCCTTCTTTTTCAACGACGCAGACCTTCATTTCTTTTAACAGTTCTTTAAGTAACGGGATCTGCGGGCGTAGTTCTTCGGGCATAGCCTTTCTAGTGCCTTTATATTCGGAATACATTTTGTGCCTGAAAGTCGGCGCTTTTAGATCGAACGCTACCGCAACGTAGTCAGGCTTGACTTCCGAAAGAGTTTTAAAAAACATATTTAAAAACCCGTAAACGGCGTTCGTCGGCGCACCGTCTTTCGTGGTTAACAAAGGAACGGCGTAAAACGCGCGGTTTATTAAACTGTTACCGTCTATAAGAACTAATTTTTCCATAAAACTTTATTATTCCGCTTGCTTTATAAAAAAAAATATGATATTATTTTTAAGCAAGTTAAAGAAAATATACGTTAAAATTAATTTTAACAAATTTTATCGATAATTGCAACTATACAAATAAAAAAAGCCGAAGTGGTGAAACTGGCAGACGCGCTGGACTCAAAATCCAGTGGTAGCGATACCGTGCGGGTTCAAGTCCCGCCTTCGGCACCAGAAAAAGAAGGTCGTCATACTCGACCTTCTTTTTCTGTATGTTGTTAAATAGTGGCGGGACTTGAATATGGAGCCACGAGCGATTGCGAAGTGCTTTTGCTTGCAAAAGTGGACAGTGGACACCCACTGTCCAGCGGGTAGGTCGCACAGGCGAAAGTCCCGCCTTCGGCACCAAAAAAGATAGCCCCGTTGAACGGGGCTATCTTTTTTGATAAGTCAAGATTGTCGCGGGACTTGAACCAAAGAGCGACGCCAAGGGCGGGAAAACTTGCCTGTGGCAAGTTTTTAGCGGCTGACCGAAGTTTTTTGCAAGGCATTAGTTTGAGAGTTCCGTAAATTGCTTTGCAAAAAACAAGAGGAAAGTCCCGCCTTCGGCACCAGAAAAAGAAGGTCGACATATTCGACCTTCTTTTTCTGTATGTTGTTAAATAGTGGCGGGACCCAATCTGGTAGGTAGTCGCACCTTAAAAGCCTATTGCAATTTGTATTAGGTGCGCCCAAACGCAATAGTATTGCGTTTGCTACCCCGGCGTGATAGTGAGCCTTTTTGCGCAAGCAAAAATAAACAAAACTTGTTTTGTTGCAAAACGATAGTTTTGCGGCGAAACGGAGCAAGTCCCCGCCATCAAGCACCACGTTAGAGCAAGGCATTTTGTTTTGCTCTTTCATTTTTAAAAATCCGGTGCCTTTTAAGCATCATAAACTATTCTTTTTTCAATTTTTGAAAAATTGTCTCGTTTTGGTTGAAAAAAATTCAAAAGTATAGTATTATAATAGCGGCACTTGGGGGTATAGCTCAGTTGGTAGAGCGCTTGAATGGCATTCAAGAGGTCGCCGGTTCGACCCCGACTATCTCCACCAAACAAAATTTCACTCGTATTTATTGAGTGAAATTTTGTTTCAAATATTATGCGGGTATGGCGGAATTGGCAGACGCGATAGACTTAGGATCTATTTCGAAAGAGTGGGGGTTCAAGTCCCTTTACCCGCACCAGCATAAAAGCGGAGTGGTTTTATCCACTTCGCTTTTATGTTTTTGTAGGTTGTCGCGGGACTTGAATATGGAGCCACGAGCGATAGCGAAGTGCTTTTGCTTTCGCAAAAGTGGACAGTGGACACCCACTGTCCAGCGGGTAGGTCGCACAGGCGAAAGTCCCTTTACCCGCACCACGTCAGAGCAAGGCATTTTGTCTTGCTCTTTCATTTTTCATAAAAGAGCAATGACTTTTCTGCCTGCTCTTCCTTTCCGACAAAAATCTTTTATGCCAAAATCTTTTTGTCGGGTTGTATTTTTGTCCGTCAAGGTATAATTTAGCCACTTCGCTTTTATGTTTTTATGAGTAGATAAGGGACTTGAACTAAGAGCTACGACGAAAAAAGAAAAGCGGATAGATTTTACCCTATCCGCTTTTTTATTTTAATTTCAACTTTATTTCATATATTTATCGATCGCACTCTTTTTTGCAGCGTCGTATTCATCTTGTGTGATAAGGCCTTTTTCAAACATACCTTTAAGATTTATAAGTTCGGCTTCCAAAGAATTTGACGTGCTTTTTGCAACAGATTCGTTTGATTCAGAAACAGTATTGACGTTTCCGTAATTTTTTTCTTTCGCGCAGAAAGCCGCAACGGCAGAAACGATAAGCAAAACTATCGGCAATAAGAAAATAATGATAGAGGTAGTAATCATTACTTTGCTTTGCGAAACGTAAAGATAGAACAGATAACCTTGAAGTGCGCCGCAAAAGACCGTGCTTATAGTTAAAAGAACGCCGCCCTTCCTTGCCTTTTTAAAGCAGAACGCCGAGCCGACGATACCTATAATTCCGCCGACGAAAGCCACCCAACCGAGAACGTAAACAACGTTTATAGTTGTTAATCCGCTATCCGTAGCATTGCCTATGATAGAGCCTACGTTACCGGCAACGCCCGCAACGAAACCCCAAAACAAACTGAATAAACTTCCTATAAGCCCGCATATAAACGCCGTTATAGATCTTCTCATAAAAATCCTCCGTAAATTTAGATTATTCTAATAAGAATTTATATATATCTATTATTATCCGTAAATAAACCTTTTATATTCCCATGCGCGTTCTGATCGTTTCAATAAACGAGTTAAGCGGGTTATTTACATACAGTTTATCGAGCCCGAAAAAACTGCCCTGCAAGAAATTATACACCTGACCGCTCGTTCCCGAAATCATAAACGTTATCTGGAAGAAAATCATTATTATAATCAAAAAATATCCGGCAAATAATATAACCCCGAGAGTTTTATTGATTATAACCATAGGCATAATTTTAGATTCAAAAAGCGAAGCGATAATTTTAAGAACCAAGATCCTTAAAATTTGCATAATTCCGAATAGCGCCGCTCCTAAAACTATCATATCGATTCTGATCGTCAGTAAGAACTTACAAAAAGCGCTGCCGTTCGCTTCTAACGCATTAACGAACGCCGCAAGCCAGTTTTGAACGAAACTCCAACTTAACACGATTCCGAAGAAAAACCAAGTTAAAAAGAAAGTAATAATAATACCGATTATTCCTTTTGTAACAACTTGAAGCCCTTTGCCGAAACCTATAAATATTCCGCAAAGGAGCGCCAGCACCATTAAAATTATAGCAAAATAGTCAGCAGTAATCATTTTAATTAATATATACCCTATTTTGAATTATTAAACGCAGTTAAAAGATCAGCCCTTTCTGTCTTTATTTATAAAATATACAAGTATAATAATGATTTGAATAGGAATTCCTATTATAAATATAAGCCAAACGTTATAACTTAAAAAGGTGCAATACAGGCTTGCAATAAGCGTCCAGATAAACACCGAAATAGATACAACGGGAACAAGACCTTTCCACCACCGCCTTGACATAGAAAAAATAGCAAAAGCACAAACGGGCGCGCCCCACACAAACGCCGGCCAGTAACTTATATCGTAAAATATATTTATGTATACGAACACGACGGTAGAAACGGCGTAAATTATAAGGCAAGTCAATAGTAATATTGCAAATTTATTTACGTTCGTTCTTAGCTTTTGCGCTTTAACGGGCTCGGTATGCCGCTTAATAATATATTCGAAATCCACCCCGAAAAATTCGCAAAGTTCGGAAAGCGTTTCCACACTCGGAAGACACTCTCCGTTTTCCCACCTTGAAACCGCCTTGTTAGAATAGTTGATTTTATCGGCAAGTTGCTGCTGGGTAAGGTTATTTGCTTTTCTAAGCGAAGAGATATTTTCGCCGATTATCTCCGTGATTTTTTCCATATTTTTATTCTACCCCCGAAAAAGATTGTTGTCAATACATAAAAGCCCTTTTTCTCAAATTCCACTCAGAATAGAATTGCTTTTTTACTGAATTTATAATAGATACTAAGTTGAGAATTTTATTTTTTTATTCCCTTGCTTTATTTTTCGCTTTTTGTAATAATGTAAACTGACAAGAAAAGGTTTAATTAATTGAAATTAATTAACTTTCCGCAAAAAAACATTATATTCACAAAAAAGGAAAAATATCTAATTCTTTTACCGCTGAAAATTTCGGTAAAAGCCAGAGGAAATAAATGAAAGCGATTTGGAATTTTATTAAACTGCATAAAAAACTGTCGATAACGATATTATCGGTAGTTTTAGTTGTCAGCGCCGGGCTGATAGCATTTTTCACTATTATAGGAAACATTGCAAAACCACCGGAACTTCAATCCGCGCCCGAAACGTTCGATTACGCAACCGTCGGCAGCCTTAAAGAAGAGTTTGCCGTTTCCGAACAAGAACAAGCGAGATCTATTGATGATTATTCTTCCGATGAAGGATTTTTGGTTTATAAAAAGGCTTTTCTAAACTTTTTGAATACCAAAGAATATAACGTCACTTCCACCGGATATTCTAACGTTATGAATATTTTAGTCAACGTTTTGAACGAAAAGAAGTTCGACGGAACGAACTTTTATATGCACATCCGTTCCACCGCGGCGACGGAAGGTATGTTCGCGTCTATATCTAATAACGACGCAAAACATTATCTTTATATTACTGACAGCAACTCTAAAAACCTTGCCACCGTTAAATTATTCGACGTAAAAGACGATAAAAAAGAATTAAGCAAAACCATATTCACCGAAAAGGACTACGTTTTTAACTACGGCGGAATACCCTATATCTGCTGCGATTACATAATCAGAGAAAACACCGTTTTATCAAGCACCCTTTCTTTTGATTCCGAACTCAGTTTATTTAAGGTCGAAATGAACCTTGACCCCGTTCCGGCTACCGCGGGGCTTATTAAAAAGATGTATGCCATCTCCGGCACTAACGCTTCGTATGAAAACCATATGGTTAAATACACGGCGTATATTGACAGCGGCTTTATTCTCCGCCGCACTACCATAGAAGAAACTTACCAAGTTAACACGATCGTCACCGCTGAAGCGAAGGCGGGGCTTACCGAAAATTACATTTACCCCGAAGACGAAGGATACGAGCCCTTGACCCCTAAGGAAAAATACGACGTTAACGATATTCCGGTCACCGAAAGCGCGGAAGCAGTTGCCGAAACCAAAGCGATTTCCACCCAAGCGATCGCCGCTCTTAAAGAAAAGGGCGTAAATGCGGACTTTACACTAAAATCGGGCGATATCGATCTAAGCGGAAGACTGCAAATTTGTTTCGGAGACGTTGTTCGCTTAAAATTAAATACCGAAATAAAAGGCGCTCCCCTTTCGGTTTATTTGGCGTTAGATAGTGAAAAGAGCGGAACGGTCATTGCGTCTTATAACGGATTGAAGTTCGGTATAAATTTCACAAGACTTGGCGATGTTATCGGAAAGATTCTTCCTAAACTCGGGATCGATCTCGGCGGAATAGACGTTGCAAGCATTGTCGACGGTATAGACGTAAACGGATTGATCGATTGTTTCGGCGGCGTTAAAGGAACCTTAGGAGAAGACGGAAAAACCTATACCTTTAATCCTAACTTAAACGCTACGGGAATTCCTATAAGCGTTCCTTTCACCATGACCGTTATTGATAAGTCTGTCGTCTCGTTTGGAATAGACAATCAAACCGTTATGGGTAAAGACGTTTACCTTATGCTTACCACCAGCGATAAGGCGCCCGATTTAACCGAAATGAAAATAGAAGGCGATATCGCCGATCTTTCCGCTATATTCAAATACGTAACTGATGACGAATTTAACTTCGACTTCGTTAAATCCGCTATCGAAAACAAGAAAGTTGCGCTCTCCGTTGATCTTACCGTTTCTTCATTCGATATCTC
>CACXGN010000020.1 GCA_902767225.1 uncultured Eubacteriales bacterium
AAAATCCCCGTAATGATAGATTTCGAACTGATAATTAAAGTCTGATTCCTTAATTTTTTGTCCGTTCGGCTGTTCACTTTGCCATAGGTCAGCGGGAGTATCAAGGATAAAAAACTTTTTAGTCGTATCGTAATTGATACGACTTTTATTTTTGCCCTAAAAACTTTTTTATTTCTCCCTTGATTCTCCAAAGTTTAACCATAAATCTTCTTAAATCCATTTCGCCCTATGGCGCGTTTACTTTCGCCGAAGGGCAAAAAAATTTAAGGAGATCATAAAAATGGATTTCAAATGTAAAACTTATGCCTGTGATGAAATTATCACTACCGACAACGTAAAAGAGTTAAGCGAATATCTTTCTGTAAACAGCGTTAAGGCTTTTATGCGCTTCTCCCGTGTAGATTTCTTCTTTAATCTGTACGATAACTTATTCAGAGATATACGCTGTAAAAACGATTACCGCTATATCTTTTCTCCCGCTTACGATATAGTTATGGACGCTTATTGCTTTTTATACTCCCATTTAGGTAAAAGATTAAACGATATAACGAAAGTATCTAAATACGGGGTATTGAAAGAAATGACGATACTCGGGGGCTGTATGTTTATATTATCTAAACATATACGGCAAGATTTATTTACTTATAACTGTAAGGACATAGATATATGCAGAAAGTCAGAACTACGTATAAACGATTATTACGATTATTCGGAAGAAGAGTGGGTTAAAGTTGACGAAACGATAGAGAAACTTGACCTTAATGAAAGCGAACTTAAAGTGCTTAATTGTTTGATAAGCGGTAAATCTTTATCTGAAACGGCAAGGACAATATCCTGCGGGGTATCTACCGTATTTGACCGTCGCACTAAACTGCAAAAGAAATATTTGAGTTTGGTAAATAATTGATAAAACAAACTAAAACAGACAAAAAAGATAACCAAAGTCAAGGTTCGACTTTGGTTTTCTTTGGCGGAGAGGAGAGGATTCGAACCTCCGATAGCTTTCACTATACTCGCTTTCCAAGCGGGCACATTAGACCACTCTGACACCTCTCCGTGCCGATATTTTCGTCTGCGTTATATTCTATAATATTTTTTAAAAATTTGCAACCGATTATTCCGTTTATTTTGAAAATTTATTTTAAAATATTTTTCGTATCCTACTTTTATTTTCTTTTTAAATATTATATAATGTATGTGCAAGTGTGAATTTTCTAATCTTTTAGTTTATTCCCAAAATATTAAGTTGCACTTACCGAAGGTCTTTTTGCAATTATTTGCGAAAAGTCTTTATTTTTATTCAAAACACAATATATTGTGGTTGGGTAAAAAATTTTTAACAAAATATTGAATTAAAGTATTGACATTAAAATCGCGTTATGATATATTAAGAACACGCACGCAAAAGTGCATCGGAGGATAAAATATGTTTCAGGTAAAGAAAAGAGACGGGAAATTAGTCGATTATGACATGAGCAAAATTTCGACCGCTATAAGCAAGGCTTTTAACGCAAAAGACGTTAACTATACCGCTGACATTTTAAATATGTTGACACTCCGTGTTTCCGCCGACTTTGCAAAAAAGATCAAGGACAACATCGTAACGGTTGAAGATATTCAAGACAGCGTTGAAGTAGTTTTGATACAAGCGGGCTATGTTGAAGTTGCCAAAAGTTATATCCTTTACCGCAAACAGAGAGAAAAAGTAAGAAACATTAAAGATACGATCATCGACTATAAAAAGGTAATCGACGATTATCTTAAAGTTTCCGACTGGCGCGTTAAGGAAAACTCTACCGTAACGTATTCTGTCGGCGGACTTATTTTATCCAACAGCGGCGCGGTAACCGCCAACTACTGGTTATCCGAAATTTACGACGAAGAAATCGGCGCGGCGCACAGAAACGCGGATATTCACATCCACGATCTTTCCATGCTAACCGGATACTGCGCGGGCTGGTCTTTAAAGCAACTGATAAAAGAAGGTTTGGGCGGCGTTCCCGGAAAGATCACTTCCGCACCCGCCGGGCATCTTTCCACGCTCTGCAACCAGATGGTAAACTTTTTGGGCATTATGCAGAACGAATGGGCAGGTGCGCAAGCGTTCTCTTCCTTCGATACCTATCTTGCTCCGTTCGTTAAGGTAGATAACCTTTCCTATAAAGAAGTTAAACAGTGCATACAGTCTTTTATTTACGGCGTAAACACTCCGAGCAGATGGGGAACTCAAGCGCCGTTTACCAACGTAACGCTCGACTGGGTTGTTCCGAACGACCTTGCGGAAATGAACGCAATAGTCGGCGGAAAGGAAATGGACTTTAAGTATAAAGACTGCGTTAAAGAAATGGCTATGGTAAATAAAGCCTTTATCGAAATAATGATCGAAGGCGACGCCAACGGCAGGGGATTCCAGTATCCTATACCTACCTATTCCATAACCCGCGATTTCGACTGGTCCGAAACCGAAAACAACAAACTTTTATTTGAAATGACCGCAAAATACGGCACTCCGTATTTCTCTAACTATATCAACAGCGATATGGAACCGTCCGACGTTCGTTCTATGTGCTGCCGTCTCCGTTTAGACCTTCGTGAACTCCGTAAAAAATCCGGCGGTTTCTTCGGCAGCGGCGAAAGCACGGGCTCTGTCGGCGTTGTTACGATCAATATGCCGAGAATAGCGTATCTATCCAAAAACGAAGAAGAATTCTACGAAAGATTGAAACACTTGATGGATATTTCAGCTCGCTCGCTCAAAGTTAAAAGGGATACAATCAGCAAACTTTTGGACGCAGGACTTTATCCTTACACAAAAAGATATTTGGGAACGTTTAACAACCACTTCTCCACGATAGGTCTTGTCGGTATGAACGAAGCCTGCCTGAACGCCAAGTGGATCGGCAAAGATATGTCGCATAAAGAAGCGCAATCGTTCACAAAAGACGTTTTGAACTTCATGAGAAACAAACTTTCCGATTATCAGGAACTTTACGGCGACCTTTATAACTTAGAGGCTACGCCTGCGGAATCTACTTCCTTCCGTTTGGCAAAACACGACAAAAAGCGTTATCCGGACATTATTACCGCGTCTGACAACGACAAAACGCCGTATTACACCAACAGTTCGCACCTTCCCGTCGGCTTTACCGAAGACATTTTCTCGGCGCTCGATATTCAGGACGAATTGCAGACGCTTTATACTTCGGGAACGGTATTCCACGCCTTCTTAGGTCAAAAACTTCCAGACTGGAAGTCTGCCGCAACGCTTGTTCGTAAGATCGCAGAAAACTATAAACTTCCGTATTACACCATGTCGCCGACATACTCGGTATGTGCGGATCACGGTTATCTTGCGGGCGAAGTATATAAATGCCCGATCTGCGGAAGAACTACCGAAGTTTACAGCCGTATCACCGGTTATTACCGCCCAGTTCAAAACTGGAACGACGGTAAAAAACAAGAGTTCGAACAGAGAAAGGTTTACGAAATCGAACATTCCAAGTTCCACGAAAAGGCGGCGGCTTGCGATTGTGAGAAAAAAACCGAAGCAAACACCGAAATCGACGGACTTATTCTCTTTACGAGAAACGGTTGTCCCAACTGTAAGACTTCTAAAATGATGCTCGATAAAGCGGGGATTAAATACACCACCGTCAATGCGGAAGAAGAAAAAGAACTTACTATGAAACTCGGAATCAAAAAAGCCCCTACGCTCGTAGTTCCCAACGGTAGCAAGTTCGACACTTACGATAACGCAAGTGAAATAAGAAAATATATTGAGAGTATAAACTAATGTTTGATTTATTAGTTGTAGGCGCAGGCGCGGCGGGTATGACTTCCGCGCTTTACGCTTTAAGAAACGGAAAAAAAGTTTTAGTGTTAGAGAGTGAAAGTCTCGGCGGGCAGATCGCGACTTCTCCAAGGCTTGAAAATTATCCTTCGATAAAAGAGATCAGCGGCGAACAGTTTGCCGATAATCTTTTCGAACAGATAACCGCGCTCGGTGCGGAAGTGGAGATAGAAAAAGTTATAGGGATAGAAAAACTGTCAGACGGAACTTTTAAGGTCAAAACCGAATATAACGAATATCAGGCGAAATCGGTAGTCATTGCGTCCGGCGTTAAGCATAAGCATCTTCGCACCAAGAGTGAAAGAGACGACCTTGTTGGTAAAGGCGTATATTACTGCGCCATTTGCGACGGCGCTTTTTATAAGGGCAAAGAAGTTATGGTAATAGGCGACGGCAACACCGCCCTTCAATATGCCATTTTGCTCTCTTCTTACTGCAAGAAGGTATACGTTTATACGCTATTCGATAAATTCTTCGGAGACGACGCTTTGGTTAAAACGCTCTGCTCTAAAGATAATATCGAAGTTCGCCCGAACACCGCGGTTACCGACTTTATAGGTGATAACGAACTTAAATCGGTTGAGTATAAGGATAAAGACGGAAATATCTGCTATCACGAAATTCCCGCAGTATTCGTTGCGATAGGACAAGTTCCCGACAATAAAGCGTTCTTGCCGCTCGTGGATCTCGATAAAGACGGATACATTATCGCAAACGAAACGTGCAAAACCAAAACGGACGGACTTTTCGTTGCGGGCGATTGCAGAACCAAACCCGTGCGTCAGGTTGCGACTGCCGTTGCAGACGGCGCCGTTGCCGCCACAAACGCGTCTATCTATATAGAAAGCCTAAACAGTTGATAATATTATAATTTGCGCAAATGCGCATTTACACAAGAAAGAAGTCCGTGTTACGGACATCTTCTTTCCTTTATATAGATTAAAAAACCTTGCCGAAAGGCAAGGTTTTAGTTTTGCTCAGATAAAATTTCAATAATAATCTTTATACCTTTTTTTAATCCAAGCTTAAAATGTTTTTTTAATTCATTTTTATATTTTTCTAATAATAATTGTTTAAGTGTAATATACTTCTCTGAAATATTATATGGTATATATTCTAAAAAATCCGCTTCAACCTGCTGAATGTTTTCATCGGTAAAGGGAGAAACAAGGTTGCAATTTTCTAGAATATATTCTTCGCTAACTATTTTTTTTATTTCTTTCTCTTGTATCATACTTTTTATATTTTAATATACTCTTTTGAGTATGTCAATACCTTTTTGGGTATAAATTTGTAATATAAAGATATGTTCAAAGATATTTTAAGCGATTTACTTGTCGAAAAGGGGATAAGCCAAAGACGACTGTCGATCGAAGCGGATATACCCGCAACGACGATAAGCGGTTGGCTGACCGCGGGAAAACTTCCCGATTATATTTCTCTTAAAAAACTTGCGGAATATTTTGAAGTTTCCGCAGACGTGCTTTTAGAACTTAAAGATTAAAAAACCTTGCCGAAAGGCAAGGTTTTAGTTTTTAGTTTTAATATCAATAGCCCCTTAATGCGGAGTATTTAACAAACGGGGATACAGCCGCCAAAAATTCTTTTGCGCTTACATCGTCAACCCCGTGAAGGTCTTGCGAAATACAAGTATCGGTTAATTTAAACTTTTGCATAAAGTATTTATTAGCGCCTCTTATCCACTCTCCGATCTTAACGATATTTTCTTTTTTATGATATTCGGCAATTAAAGTCGTTCTGAATTCATAGTCAGCGCCGCCGGATAAAAAGAAGTCTATGGTTTTTTGTATTTTGGAAGTATCAAAAGATTTAAATCCTATTATTTCGGCGTAGTTTTCTTTGTCGTTTTTAATATCCATAGCAAAGTAATCGACGAGTTTTTCGGTTGCTAAAAGTTTGACCATTTCGGGATTAGTGCCGTTGGTATCCACTTTAACCGAAAGATTTAACCTTTTAAGGTTTTCGCAAAATTCGGGAAGGTCTTTTTGTAAAGTAGGCTCGCCGCCGGTAACGCAAACGCCTTCGATTATTCCCTTTCTTTTTTTAAGGTAATCGAACACTTCTTCGATGGGGGTTATCTCTAACTTATCGACCGAAGTAACGAGCGGCCCGTTATGGCAAAAACCGCACTTAAAGTTGCAAGTTCCCGTAAAAACCGTGGCGGCAACTTTGCCGTCGTAATCCACCAAAGAGAGTTTTTCTATTCCGAATAGTTCCATAAAAATTGTCGCCTTATTTTTTATTTCATTATACCTTTTTTTTCTGCCGCTTGTCAATATCAATACAAAGTGATATAATGATAAAGGTGAAATTATGAAAGCTGTTATTCAAAGGGTGCTTTCCGCGAACTTAAAGGTGGACGGAAATTTAATTAGCGAAATAGGTAAAGGCTATGTTATATTTTTAGGCGTAGGAGTAGGGGACGATAAGCAAAAAGCCGATTATTTTATCAAAAAAATTCCTTCTCTTCGCATTTTTGAAGACGAGAACGAAAAAATAAACCGTTCGATTATAGATGAAGGTGGCGAAATACTTTTGGTTTCGCAATTTACGCTTTACGCTAATGCCGAGCACGGCAACCGTCCGGACTTTTTGTCGGCGGAAAAGCCCGATAAAGCAAAAGAACTTTATCTTTACGTTGCCGAAGGGTTAAAACAAAGCGGAATAAACGTTAAACTCGGCGTATTCGGCGCGGATATGAAGATAGAGCAAATAAACGACGGACCGTTTACGATAATTTTGGAAAAATAGAAAGTCAAAAAAAAGAACCCGCAGGTTCTTTTTTTGCTTTAAGGTTTTTCGTTTAATTTGCAAGCATTGCCGCAGTTATTGTGTTAAGGTATGGAACAACGACAGTTTTAGTGCCGTTTGTCGTTCCGTCGTTTGTTAAGTGCGGAACGGAATTAGAACCGGGCTCGAAATTTGCGTCGTGCTCTTCGTGAGAGCCTATTTCGCTGCCGACGCTGTAAAAGTGATATTTAAGCGTTACGTTATATTTGTTGTTTGATATGCGGAAAATTTCATTGCCGGGGCAGACGTATTCTATATAGTCCGAAGTGGTTGCGGTCTTATATCTATCGTGCAACTCTCTTCCCGTGCCGCCCGAGTATAGGAACAGATGAGAAGTCATTTTGAATCTGAAACTGTCTGAATTCCCGATGTTTGAATAAAGGTTTTCATAAGTGTAAAACCAGCCTTCTTCTTTTACCCACTCGTTATTTTCAAGCGTAAAGGTCTTATTAATGACGTTTTCTCCGTCAACGATGCGCACGTTAAGGAAGGTGATAGCCGTGTCGTAATTTTCGTATTCTTCGTCCGCAGCTTTCCACCAGTGATTTATCTGTCTCCACTCGACGTAGGTAACCAGCCTGCTTTCGCCGGCTACCGTCTCGTATTTTTGGGCAATTGCGTAAAGGTTATGCGTCGTGTCTTTATGTTCTAAATCGTTAGACTTAAACGTTTCGAGAACGTGATCTAACGTCGCACAGTAGGTTTCGTCCAGCGGAACTTCAGGATAGTAGACGGTGAAATTTTTATCAAAAAAAGGAAACTCGCACCCCACAAAGATAAAACCGAAAGGCAAAACGAATAGGGTAAGCAGAAGTGCTAAAAACTTTCTTTTCATGTTTTTGCTCCTTTAACTTTTTTTATTATACCATAAATATATAAAAATACAACATAAACGTAATATTTTTCGGTTTTTGCACCGAAAAAATAAAAAACGCCCCGATTTTTAAATCGGAGCGCAAATTTTTGCAATATTATTCTTCGTCAGTCGACTAAATTTTCGTAAATATTTCTGTAAACGTCCGGCGCTTTTTCGCCCCACTTTTTATATATATCTTTTGCGATCTGGCGGTTGGGAACGACGAGTTTTAACTCTAAAACGGGCTGCACGGGTTCGATAATTTTAAGATATACCGTATACGTTCCGTCTTTATTCATAAAATAGTCCGCAACGCACTCTTGCTTTCTGCGGTATTTGGCGCGGTTGTTTTTGATAAAGAGCGAGATCTGTTCGCGTGTGGATTTAGGAATATTTATAAAAAAGTTTGCAAGACAAACCCTTCCGTCCGGAGTGATGGTATAAAGCGGTTCGCCGTTAGAACTTACGTTATAGATCCAGTTAAGATCCAAAAGTTGATTTAAAACCGGTTGGCAGTCCATATAAGCAAGCCAGTTGTTAGAAGAGCAGCACATATCGAGCACCGTATTTTCAGATAGAGGCACTTCCATTTTGTCAAACACGAAAAGCAGAATAAGTTTATTGATAGACGAATCGCCCTTGACTTGCATGTTTTGCTCCTTTTTTAGTTTAACTTTTGTTAATTATAGCACATTTTGGTGTTTTGTAAAGAAGTTTGTTTATTTTTTTGTAATTTATGTTGAAAAAACTTTATAAATATATATTCGTTGTGTTATAATTATTTATATTTAAAACCTATTCGGGGGAAGAAAAAGTGGGTAAAAAGGAAGAACTCGCGCTATTTTTAGAGCGTGCAGACGAAATGATAAACAGCAAATATATCCTTGCCGACATAAAAATAGTCAATCTGTTAAAGTCTATCGCCGCGTCGGAAACTTTGATTGCGCTGTTTAAAAACTGTCTTGAAGATTTCGACTATGCGAAGGCAAAAAAGACATATCTCGTTAAAAGTCCGTATCTTTCGGAAGATAAAGGCGAATTCGTTATGCCCGAATCTTCTATCGAACTTTTGGCATTTACGTTCAGCATTTTAATGGATATCGACTCTAAAAATATCGATCTTTATACTTTTTTGGACAAGTATTTTTACGTTGACGGCAGCAGTTATTCGGCGTATTCGGCTTTCTTAAATTCGGTGATAAAACCGTTCCGTAACACGGTTAAAGTGATAGTTGAAAACGTTATAGAAGGAAAGATCGCAGACCCTGTTAAAGAGATAAGCAAAAAGGAAACGCAAAAATCAGAACCCGAAGTAGATAAAAAGGCGGCGCCGGTCGATAAAACGGCGACCTTTTCCGCAATAAAAAAGATAAAGGGCTATCTTTTGGTGGATAAAACGAAAGTTAAAGCGTCAAAGAAAAAAGACGCGGTGAAAAACGAGCTTTTGACCGTCGTGGATACCTTGGCAAACGTTATTGAAAGCGGGGATAAAGACGCAATAAACTACGCGTTTATCACCTATAAATACGTTGCGAAAGCGCACCCCTTCCTGTTTTTAGGGCGGGTCAGAAAAATCGGCGGATATTTAAAGGATGTTACTAATGAACTTTGAAGAGAAAACCGCTAAAAAGAATTATATCTATAAAGGGAAGATTCTGTCGCTCAGAAAAGACGACGTAACTCTTTATGACGGAAGAAGCGCCGTAAGAGAGATAATAGAACATAACGGCGGCAGCGCCATTTTGTGCGTTAAAGAAGGCAAAGTGTTGCTTATCCGCCAGTTTAGATACGCCTATCATAAAACGGTAGTGGAAATCCCAGCGGGCAAGTTAAACGCGGGCGAAGCACCTGATATTGCAGCGATCCGCGAACTTGAAGAAGAAGGCGGAATAAAGGCGGAAAGGGTTAAAAAACTGTTTGAAATTTATCCGTCCCCCGGATATACGGAAGAGATAGTGTATATATTCTTGGCGGAAGGGCTTACTGATACGGCTACGCATTTTGATGACGACGAATTTATAACGCCCGAATGGAAAGATAAAGAAGAAGTTAAAAAGATGATCGAAAGCGGAGAGATATGCGATGCAAAATCGCTTGTCGCGCTGCTTTGGTGGATAAATAATTGACAAAATAAAGAGGCAGTATTTTGAAAAGAACAGATGTAAGAAACGTAGCGATAATAGCGCACGTAGACCACGGTAAAACCACGCTTGTTAACGAGATGTTAAAGCAAGGTGGCATTTTCCGTGACAATCAGGAAGTTATGGATAGGGTTATGGACTCCGGTGATATTGAAAGGGAGCGCGGCATAACCATACTTGCGAAGAACACTTCGGCGTTTTATAAGGGTATTAAAATAAACGTTGTCGATACCCCAGGGCATGCGGACTTCGGCGGAGAAGTTGAGCGTGTTTTGAAGATGGTAAACGGCGTTTTGGTATTAGTCGATGCGTGCGAAGGTCCTATGCCGCAAACGCGTTTCGTAGTGCAAAAGGCGCTTGAACTCAACCATAAACTTATAATCGTGGTCAATAAAATAGATAGACCTGACGCAAGACTTTCGGAAGTTCAAGACGAAATTTTGGAACTTTTATTCGACTTAAACGCAAACGACGAGCAAATAGACAGCCCGATCATTTTCTGCTCGGGAAGGGAAGGCACGGCGACCACAGATATAAACGTTAAGGGCACGGATTTAACCCCGCTTTTCGAGGCGATAGTTAATTACTTCGAGCCGCAGGAAGTGGACGATAAAGGTCCTTTCCAGATGCTTATTTCTTCGATCGATTATAACGAATACGTCGGAAGGATAGGTATAGGCAGAATAGAACGCGGAAAGGTATCCGTCAACGCACCGGTAGAAACTTGTAACTACAACGTCAGCGGGCACGAGACCAAGGGCAATATAGTCAGTATATATCAGATAGAAGGCTTAAACAGAGTAGCGGTAGAAAGCGCTTCGGCGGGCGATATAGTATGTATTTCGGGTTTAGAGAATATCTCTATCGGCGATACGGTATGCGCACTAGGAAACGCAGAACCCGTGCCGTTTGTAAAGATATCCGAACCTACCGTCGAAATGACCTTCTCTGTAAACGACAGTCCGTTCGCGGGAAAAGAAGGCAAATTCGTTACCACAAGGCATTTGCGTGACAGACTATTTAAAGAAATGCTTAAAGACGTTTCGCTGCGCGTCGAAGAAACTGACAGCGCCGATTCATACAGGGTTTGCGGAAGGGGTGAAATGCACCTTTCAATACTTATTGAAACTATGAGAAGGGCAGGTTACGAGTTCCAGATAGGCGCGCCGAAAGTTATGTATAAGGAAATTGACGGCGTATTGTGCGAACCGATGGAAAAGCTGGTGGTTGACGTTCCCGAAGATAAAACGGGTTCGGTATTTTCGTCGATGGGCGTCAGAAAGGGCGAACTAATTCAGATGGAAAATATCGGCAGCAGAATAAGGCTGGAATTCAAAGTTCCCGAACGCGGTCTTTTCGGATATAAAAGTCAGTTTTTGACCGACACTCACGGCGAAGGCGTTTTCAATACGGTATTTTACGGATACGAAGAATATAAGGGCGAAATAGACAGAAGGACAACCGGTTCTTTGGTAGCCTTTGAAACGGGCGAAGCGGTAACTTATGGGCTTTTTAACGCGCAGGGGCGCGGGCAACTGTTTATAGGCGCGGGCGAAAAGGTATACGAAGGCATGGTGGTAGGCGTTTCGCCGAAAGCAGAAGATATAAGCGTTAACGTGTGCAAGAAAAAGCACTTGACGAACACGAGAGCGGCGGGTTCTGACGACGCGCTCCGCCTTGAAAATCCTAAGATCATGAGCTTAGAAGAGGCAATGGAATTTATAGGCGACGACGAACTTTTGGAAGTAACTCCGAAAAATATCAGAATAAGAAAAAAGACGCTTGATACCGAGACCAGATTAAAGAGAAAAGCAAGGGGCTTGGAATAAAAAGCAAAAATACTAAACGTATACAAAGCGTTACGTATCTTACTTAAATATTGAAACGTTTAATAAATGTATTCATACGATAAAAATAAAGGATAAACTAAAATAAAAAAAGAAAATAAATTATCTTTAATATTTGGTATATGCCTTATTGTGGCATTTGTGCTATGGACGGTTTTGGTTAAATTTATTGACGTAAAGGCAATCGGACCTAATAATTCAAGCGTGGGCTTTGCTGCTTTTAACGAATTCGTGCGTAATCTTGTCGGCGTGAACTGGGTAATGTATTCTATTACAGACTGGCTTGGTATTGTGGCGATAGCGGTGGCGGCGGGATTTGCAATTTTCGGTCTCGTGCAGTTGATTATCCGGAAAAGTTTGCGTAAAGTTGATTACAATATTCTTGCGCTCGGCGTTTTTTATATTGCTGTTCTCGCAATATACGTATTGTTCGAATTTGTAGTTGTAAATTATAGACCGACGCTTATCGACGGGCGGTTAGAGGCTTCTTATCCTTCGTCTACAACAATGCTGATTTTGTGCATTATGCCGACGGCTATAATGCAATTTAACTGGCACATAAAAAATAAACCGCTGAAAATAAGCGTTATAAGCGTATCGGCGGCGTTTACCGCATTTACCGTGATCGGCAGAATAGTTTCGGGCGTTCATTGGATAAGCGACATAATCGGCGGCGCGCTGTTTAGCGTAGGCATAGTATTGATTTACTATTATTTTTGCAAGAAGAAAAGTTTGAATTCGTAAGAAATTAAAAAAGGCTAACGTTAATACTCGTTGGCCTTTTTTGCAAATTTTATTTAAAGACGCCAAAAAGCGTCTTTTTTAATTTGCTGATTTTTATTTGCAACCGCAACCGAAGTTACCTAAAAATCCGCCGCCGTTCTTTTTGCAGATGCAAAGAATAAGCAAAAGTGCTACGGGCAGACAGTAGCAGCTGTTAAAAAAGCCGTTTAATAATCCGCTTTTGCAAAGGCAGATGATCAAAAGGATAATTAGTATCCAAAGACAGCAGTTGTTTCCGAATAAATCGAAACCGTTCATAATATGTACCTCCATAGTATCTTTCTTCGCCGGTTTATTGTTTTTCGCGAAGTTTATTCTACTATCAATATAGGCAAAAAAAGCCCGAAATGTTACAAAATGGGCTGTATATTTAGTTGCTAAGCATTTTTATTTGTGTTAAAATTATTTTGATAGCGGAAATAATATTATTAAATTTATTCCGACCGTCGAATTTTTTATTTTTTTACAACGGATATTCTCTGAAATCCGATTGGAGGCATTATGAATAACAGACTTTTTAACACTCGCTCGCTCACTTATTTTGCGGTTCTCGTCGCGCTGACGATCGTTTTGCAACTGTTTGCAAACGCTATTCCGATAGGCGCAGGCGGTGCGTCGCTTAACTTCTCGCTTTTGTCCATAGTTTTATGCGGAATGCTCTTAGGACCTTGGTATTCGCTCGCTTTGGGGCTTGTTTCGGGGATCATAACCACCGTGCAAGTGGCAACGGGGCAAGGCGGGATCTTCTCTATAATGTATCTCGAAACGCCGTTTATGATGATACTTATCTGTATGTTAAAGATAAGTCTTGCGGCTTTTCTCGGCGGATATTTATTTAAGATAATAAAGAATAAGTGGGTTGCCACTTTCGTTTCTTCCGCGGTTGTTCCCGTGGTCAATACCGGAATATTTATAATCGGTATGCTTATAGTAAACGGTGCGCTAAAAAACGCAGCGGCAGAAGTAGAACTTGACGCGTCCAACGTTTTGGTATTTATTTTAGTAACGCTCGTATCATTTAACTTCTTTATCGAACTCGGGCTGAATATCGTTATAGCGCCCGCGCTTTATAGGTCGGTCGGGGCTATCGAAAAAACGGTTATGTCCGCTAAAAATTCGAGCGAAGAAGAAATCGAAGATCTTGAAGACAAAACCGAATCCGAAGACGGTGAAAATGATTTTACCGATAACTCGGGGGAAGATAAATAATGTTACTTGCAATAGATATAGGCAACACTAATATAAAATACGGAATATTCGACGGCGAAAATCTTGCGGCAAGTTTCAGGGTTTCTTCGAGAATTTCGCGAACTGCCGACGAATACGGTTCCGTTCTTGTTGGGCTTATCGAAGATAAAGGCATAGCAAAGACGGATATAGACGGGATAATTATTTCTTCGGTTATACCGACACTTAACTATACCATTTGCCACATGTGCGAATACTTTTTCGGCATCACGCCCATCATGGTAGGGCCGGGGGTAAAAACGGGGCTTAACGTTAAGGTGGAAAACCCGAAAGAAGTCGGGGCGGATAGAATCGTAAACAGCGTTTCGGCGTTCGTTAAATACGGTGGTCCGCTGGTCGTTATAGACTTCGGCACGGCAACTACTTTTAACGTGATAGATAATAGCGGCGCTTTTATAGGCGGCGTTATAGCACCCGGTATCAAAACTTCGTTAGAAGGTTTGGTTTCGGCAACCGCGCAACTTCCGATGATAGAATTGGTTTCCCCGAAAAAGGCGATAGGGAAAAACACCGAAACGAATATGCAGGCGGGAATTATTTTCGGCTTTGCGGGGCTGGTTGAAAATATTTTAAAAAAGATAAAAAAAGAACTCGGCGCGGAAGACCTTAAAGTCGTTGCGACGGGGGGCCTTGGCGAGATAATCGCCAAAGAAGTTAAATCGATAGGAATCGTTGACAGAACGTTAACTCTCGACGGTTTGAAATATATTTACAAACTCAATAAAGAGATCAAGGAGACAAAATGAAAAAGGTCGGCGTTGCCATTTTAGGCTTGGGCGTAGTAGGCGGTGGAACGTATAAAATTCTTACCGATAACAAGGAATATTTTAAGTCTACGCAAGGGCTTGACGTAACGGTAGAATCAGTTCTCGAAAAGAACGTGGACAGGGCTACTGCACTCGGAATTTCAAAAGAAAAGGTTGCGGGAAGCATAGAAGAAGTCGTAAGCAATCCTAACGTAGACATAGTAGTCGAAGTTATCGGCGGTATCGAGCCCGCTAAAACCTTCGTGCTTAAAGCGCTTATGAGCGGAAAGACGGTAGTTACTTCAAACAAAGAACTTTTCGCAAAACATTGGCCGGAATTAGAGCGCGAAGCCAAGAATATGAAAGTCGGGCTGTTTTACGAAGCAAGTTGCGTGGGCGGCGTTCCGATAATTCGCACGCTTACCGAAGGTATGCAAGCAAACAAAATCCTTTCGATAAAGGGCATAATCAACGGAACGACGAACTATATTTTGACCAAAATGGCAAAAGAAGGTCAGTCTTACGAAGAAGCCTTAAAAGAAGCGCAAAAACTTGGCTATGCCGAATTTAACCCCACGGCTGACGTAGAAGGGTTTGACGCAACGTATAAACTTTCGATTCTTTCAAGCCTTGCTTTTAACACCAAGGTTTCGATTGAAAACGTGCATAGGGAAGGAATAACCGGCATAACGAAAGAAGATATCGCATGCGGCAAAGAATTAGGTTATACACTTAAACTTTTGGCGATAGGTAAAAATACCAAAAACGGAATAGAAGTAAGAGTTCATCCGACGTTCGTTGCGGATACTAATCCGCTTGCTTCGGTAAACGATTCGTTTAACGCCGTTCACCTTGTAGGCGACGCGGTAGGCGAAATTATGTTATACGGCAGGGGTGCAGGCGCACTTCCGACGGGCAGCGCAATCGTATCGGACGTTATCTTTGCGGCAAAACATACCGACTACTACTATTCGTATTTCGATAATTCCGAAAAGGGAAATAAGAACACGAAGTTCGTTTCCGACTTTACATCTAAATACTTTATAAGGTTATCCGTTAAAGATTCCGCGGGTGTTTTATCTAAGATCGCCGGTGTGTTCGCTAAAAACAACGTTAGCCTTAGCGAAGTTAAACAGGCGGCTGAAAAAGACGGAAAGGTAACCGTCGCGATAATAACTCACGAGTGCTTAGAAAGCGCGGTTAATAAATCGCTCGAAAAGATCAAAGCGCAAGGCGCGGTTATTTCGGTTGACGGTCTAATAAGGCTCGAAGACTGATTTTAAAGAAAATAAAAGCCCCGAATTTGCAAGTTTGCAAATTCGGGGCTTTCTTTATTTAATTAAACTTTTTTATTAAAACAGTCGCACCGTTTTGTGCCTATATATCCCGTGTCGTTACACTTTGAACAGGCGTATTTCGGGAGTAGATCCGCGGGGGTAAGGTTTATCGTTTTAAGTAAACTTTCAAGTTTTTCGTTAAGACTCTTCTTTTCGTTTTCAAGAGCTAAAAGCGCTTCTTTATTGCCCGCAATTTCCGCAAAGGCAAGATCTTTTTCGATAGAGTTAAGCCTTGAATATACTCCGCCGAACCCATCTATCGCCATTGCCGCGTCAAGGTTCTTTTGCGCCGCAAGCACGGCTCTGTTTCTGCGCTTTTCGTATTCAGCATTGTAATTTTCCTGATTTACGGGTTGATTTTCTTTGGTTTCGGTAACTTCGTCAACCGTATAAACGCCTTTATTCTTCCAGTTGGAAAGCACGCCGTTCATATAGGGGATAGGCGAACTTTTACCCGCGGCGATAGACGCTGCGCTTAAAATCATTTCGTCAGAGAAGTTCCAACTTTTCCATAGCGCAAGGTTATTTCTGTCCCAGTCGTTTGGTCTTCTGTTAACCCCCGCGGTAAGAAGAACTTTCTTCATAAATTCATCCGACTTTTTAAGTTCTTCAAAATGATCGGAAACGCCCGTAAGGCTTATAATTCCCTTTTTATAAAGATCTTCGATAAGTTCGTCCATAAGCGGAAGTTTATTCAGCCCCGCCTTAAAGCAATGGTTTGCCACAAATAGTAGCGTTTCACCCGTAAACCCGAAAGAAAGCCATTTTTTTGTGTAAGTATCGACCGCCGTATCTATAACGTCCATATAAACGGAAAGCGCGCGGTTGATTTTTACGGTAAGTTCGTAAATTTCTTTCTTCTTTTCGGAATATTCCGCAATCTCTTCTTTTGAAAAACTTTTAATTGCAAAAAGTTCCAACAAAAATTCGTCAAGTTTTGCCATGCTGCCTTTTTTGAGTTTGCTTGCCGCAAAGACGATATTTTCCGTTTCAAAGCCGAGTTCTTCCGTCCACTTTTTAAGAAGCGTCAAATCTTCAATTTCAGGTTGGCGTTTAACTGACAGCGCCTTTAAAATATTCTGTATCTCGCTCGTTCTTAAAATATAAGACGAAAGTTCTTTTTCTACCTTTTCGACCGTGTTTATACCGCGCATGCCGAAGTCTTTGGTTACCTTCGCAACGTAATGATACCCTATATCCGTCCCTTTTCTGTCAACGCAATATTTAACGATCATAAGCATTGCGTCCGGCTTTATGGAAAAGTTTTCCATAATTTCGTAATACTCGGTAAATTCGCCGGTAGATATCATTCTGCCCATAATAAGCGTTTGCACGCCCTTTGAAAACTCGGTATATTTTTCGGTCTTATATTTTCTGGGTTTAGAGTTGGTTGAACCCTTTATCGGAAGATAAACAACTTGATACGGGTCTTCGGAAATAACCGAGCAGATCCCGAAATCTTCCCAATACGAAAAGAGTTCTTTAACCTTTTCTTCGGAAAGGGAAAGCGTTTCGGCAATATCCGACAAACTTTTTTCAAGCGCCGGATTTACGCACAAAAAAAGCCCGTAAAGATAAACTTTAACGGCGTCTCCCGAAGAAATGGGCATATATTCGGTTATAAACGCGTTTTCAACGCCCGTATACGCGGAAACGGCGTATTCTTTTGAATAAGAACAAATCATTTTTTTAGCCTTTCGCCAAATTTTCTTTTCGTAAAAATTACTTGCAATAGGTTTCCTATTGTATTATAATTATATAAGTATAAATATAAATATTGTGGGATACCTTTTTGCGGTAGAGAATATTATACTTTATACTCTTTGAAAAATCAACTAAAATTTTTAAATTTAAGGAATTTATGGCAGGAAACATTTTAACGCCGGAAGAGATTTTCGGCGACGCTAATCAAAGCTTTATTCCGAAGACCGATTTAATAAGCGAAAGTCGCGTCGGCGAAACGATAATAAGCAGAGTTTATCTGCACGGCAGGGAACTTCCCGACGGGCAGGTCAAAATATACTCGGTGATAGCGCACGGTATGCAACTTGCCATGATGCCGGCAATTATCGTCTTTTCCGATCTTGAAAAGGGGATCGACGAAGATTTTATCGTCGAACTCGCAAACAAAGGGTATTACGTTTTTGCTATCGACCTTGCGGGCATAAGGGAAGAAGGGTATTACACTATCTATCCCGAAAGTATTTCATACGCCAACTATTTTAATTCTAAAAACAACCTATTCGACGTTAAAACCGACATTAAACACACCTGCCATTACGAGTGGGGCGTTGCGGGAAAGTATGCGCTTAGCTTTGTTACGGGACAACCTTTTATAACCAGAACGGGCGCTATCGGAATAGAGAGCGGGGCGACCGCGCTTTGGCACGTCGCCGCAACGTCTAAAAATCTTGCCGCAGCGGTTTTTATCAAAAACGCCGGCTGGAAAACTTATAAGGGTAGAAGAAAGTTCGGCAACTCCACTGATCCTCAACTTTCGGACAGTATGCTTAAATACGTTGCCGGCGTAGAGCCGCAAAGTTACGCTATGCACGTTAAGTGCCCGACGTTGATCGTTTCCGCCACCAACGACAAAGAAAACGATTTCGACAGGGCTTACGATACTGCGTCCAGAATAGGCGAAAGAGTATATAAAGCGGTTTCTGCTTCCGTAGAAAGGTCAGAAAATATATCTGAAAAAGAATATGAAGGTATATTATGCTTTTTGAACGGGTGCTTGTTCGGGGCGGAAAACGCGAATAAATTATTTCCGAAAGAACCCGAACTTAAATGCGGGGAAGACGGAGAAAAAATATTTGCCGAAGTTTCTTTTTCCGCCTCGGATCTTAACAATCTTTCGCTTTTCGTAGGAAACGGCGTTTCCGATCCGGCGCTAAGGGTTTATAAAAAAATCACCGAATATAAAACCGAAAAGGTGGGAAAGGCTACCTTCTCCTTCGTTCCCGAAAAGGGATATGAAAAAGTTTATATTTTTGCGTGTGCGGAATATAAAAACGGCTTTTCTTTAATAACGCCTATAATCTGTAAGTCAATTCCCTTTAAGCCCGAAAAACGCGCAAGCGAAAAAATATTGTTTTCGGGAATAAAAGAAGATACTTTCGAAAACTTCGTAGGGCTTGAAAAAGATTGCATAACGCCCATAGATTTTAACGGGGAAGAAGAAGCTAAACTTGTATCCGGACCTATGGATATCAAGGGAATAACTTCCACGCGTGGCATAAAGACTTATAAAATAAATTCCGAAAAAGATAAGCCTATGGACGACGCGTCTTTAATGTTCGACTGCTCTATGGAACAAGGCGGCGAAATCACCGTTGAATTTTTAACCGGCGAAGAAAGTAGCGAGATCTATTCGGCATCGATAAGCGTTGCGGGCGGCGCGGTATGGCACAACGTTATTATAGAAATAAATAAGCTTAAAACCGATCAGGGCAAAATTCTGAAAAGTTACTCTAAGGTAAGCGAAGTCAGAATTTTGGGGACGGGTAAATTTATAATCAACAATATTCTTTGGGTGTAAAATGGAAATAAACGTCGGCGATATAATATCGAGTAAGAAAAAACATGTCTGCGGAAGCGATAGGTGGCAGGTGGAAAGAACGGGAGCCGACGTTAAGCTTAAATGCGCCGTTTGCGGAAGAATAATTTTCGTTTCATACGACGAACTTAAAAAAATGCTAAAAAACGTATCGGGAAAGGATAATGGAACTCTTTAAAATAAGAAACAGTCTTTGGGAAGATAAAAAAAGAGAAAGAAAAGCCAACTCCGCGCTTATCTCTATTTTAGGCACGGTGGTCTTTATAGCGCTTTCTTTAATTCTTCTTTTTTCCACAGTCTTTTTTTCCATTCAGGTAAGTGGGTCTTCTATGAACGACACGCTGGTAGATAAAGACTTCGTCGTTGCGAGTAGAGATTTAACGCCTAAAAAAGGCGATATAGTTATAATTGAAAATGTGCTTAGTTTCTGGATAATAAAAAGAGTGGTCGCGGTGGGCGGCGATATCGTCAGAATTTACGGCGGCGATCTTTATATTAACGGTGAAAAGATGGACGAGCCTTACGCAAAGGGCAAAACGTTCGTTAATGATATCTATAACGATTTTATTTTCACTGTTCCCGACGGAGAGATTTTCTTTTTAGGCGATAACAGAGAAAACAGCACGGACAGCAGATATGTTGATGGGCACTCCACACCGCTTAAAAACGTAGTCGGCGTGGTTATGAAATGGTCGATCGCAACGAAAGACATAAGAAATTTCTTTTACAGAATTTTCGCTTTTCCGTCGTCGTGCAGGACAGGCGGATAACTTAGGACAAAAGAGAACTATTCGGGGGTAAATTATTGGCAGCGATTATTTCTGCGATATGGTTTATATTAAGATCTGTGTTTCGCGTGCTTAAAGTTTTTCATCTTCGCCCCGCCGTGGTAATTTTTCTCGTCGGGCTGATACTTTATTTTGCCGGCGTTTTTGAAGAAAACCCCGCCGTTAAAATCGTTTTCTACATAACATTTTCCGCGTCTATTTTATACGCTTTGATTGCGACGGTGAACAAAATATTTAAGCCGACTAAAAAAAAGAAAAAAAGAACGAACGGCAACGTGCAGATATTAGATACGGATCTTTCCGAGCCGGATGATGATTTTGCCGAAGAGAATAAGGCGGAAGAAGAGAACGTTTTAAAAAAAGAAAAGCCGCAAGAATTACCGCCGCAGAAAATATATCCGAAGTATTATGCCGTAAAAGGTAAACCCGGATATTATTTTGCTGAATACCCCGATAAAACGGTTTTATATAAAAAGACCGAAAAGGGTTTCGTTTATATAAGGACGGACTATATTAAAAGGTAAAATATGACCTGTTATTTTGATAAATCTCAACTTACCGAAGTTAAGGCGCAGCGCAAAAAAGTGCTTATATGGTATTTCGTTGTTTTGGCGATATACCTGCTTTTATCTGTCGGGTTTTTCGTTTGGTATTCGTTTATGCCGTATGCCGACGGGAAAATAACTCTCGTTAAGGCGATCCACTTAACGCTGACGGGGGTATTCGTCATATTTTCGTTTATCTATTTGGGAATACCTTTTAAGCGGTGTGATAAGTTTTATAAATTCTGCGTTAAGTTAGATAGCGGAAGAAAAGAAACGTCTTTTTGCACTTACTATAAAACGGACGAAGAGATTATAGAAAAAGACGGGGTGGACTGCAAATCGCTTATCTTTTTCGAGTGGAATAAGTATAAGGGCGAATATTTTGAAAGAGCGGTTTTGGTGTTTTACGAAAAGGATTTTCCGATCCTTGAAGAAAACCGCGTTTACGAACTTGTAACACAGGGGAATTTTTTGATTTCCTATAAAATATCAGAAGAAAAAAATATCGCGACAAATAAGGAGAAACAATGAAAGCAATAGTTACCGTAATAGGAAAAGACAAATCGGGCATAATAGCGAAGGTCTCTACCCTTCTTGCCGAAAACGGAGTGAATATCGAAGATATAAGCCAGACCATAGTGTCGGGAAATTTTACAATGATAATGCTGTGCGAATTATCAGCAAGCACTTTGTCGCTTAAAGATTTAGCAAGCCGTCTTACGGTGCTCGGCGAAGAAATAGGCGTTTCGATACATACTCAGCACGAAGACATTTTTAACGCAATGCATAAGATTTAAGGTAGAAGATATGATAAGCAGAAACGAAGTTATCGAAACCATAGATATGGTTGAAAAAGAACATTTTGACGTCCGAACGGTAACAATGGGGTTATCCCTTTTATCGTGCGTAAGGGCAACGGCGAAAGAAACGGCGGCGGCTTGTTACGACCTTATTTGCAAAAGAGCGGAAAAGATAGTTAAAGTTGCCGACGAACTTGGGACTGAATACGGAATCCCTATCATCAACAAAAGAGTTTCCATAACTCCCGCAAGTTTACTTACGGCAAACTTTGTCGGTGAAGAAATAGTCCTTGCAAAAGAACTAGACAGGGCGGCTAAAACCGTAGGGGTAGACTTTTTGGGCGGATATTCCGTGCTTTGCCAAAAGGGACTTACGTCTTACGAAAAGTCTTTTATAGAAAGTATTCCGGAAGCGCTTGCCGTAACCGATAAAATTTGTTCTTCCGTAAACGTAGGTTCGTCTAAGGCGGGAATAAATATGGACGCCGTTAAACTGATGGGCGAGATCATTAAAAAGGCGGCGTATCTTACCCGCGATAAAGACGGGCTTGGCTGCGCTAAACTCGTGGCGTTTTGCAACGCCGTAGAAGATAACCCGTTTATGGCGGGCGCTTTCCACGGCGTTACCGAAGCGGAAACGGTGATAAACGTAGGCGTTTCTGGGCCGGGGGTCGTGCATCACGCGCTTAAAGGGCTTAAAGGCGCGTCGCTCGACGAGGTTGCCGAAACTATCAAAAAGACTGCGTTTAAGATAACGAGAGCGGGGCAGCTTATAGCAAAAGAAGCGGCAAAGAGGTTAAACGCGGAATTCGGCATAGTGGATCTGTCCCTTGCGCCCACACCCGTTATGGGCGATTCGGTAGCGCATATATTAGAAGAAATAGGGCTTTCGGTAGTCGGTTCGCACGGAACTACCTGCGCGCTTGCAATGCTTAACGACGCTGTTAAAAAAGGCGGAGTTATGGCGAGCGGAAGCGTTGGCGGGCTTTCGGGTGCGTTTATACCCGTAAGCGAAGATATAGGTATGATAAACGCGGCAAAGAGCGGCGATATCACTCTTTCGAAACTCGAAGCGATGACGGCTGTTTGCAGCGTCGGAATCGATATGGTGGCTATCCCCGGCGATACCCCCGCAAGCACGATAAGCGGAATTATCGCGGACGAGGCGGCTATCGGTATGATAAATAATAAGACCACGGCGGTCAGGGTTATTCCCGTTCCGAACAAAACTGTGGGCGACGAAGTGGAATTCGGCGGACTTTTAGGCAGCGCGCCCATTATGCCCGTTCAAAACTCTTCTTGCGAAGTTATGATAAACCGCGGCGGAAGAATACCCGCGCCCATTCACAGCAATAAAAATTAAGGAGTAATACTTTGCAGGACAAATATACTTGGGCTATAGAAGATATTTACCAAAATATAAACGAATGGGAAAAGGACTATAAAAAAGCCGAAGGGATGATAGACTTTTCGGAATTTAAAGGAAAACTCGGAAAAAAAGACGGGTTTATCTCTTTAATGAAAAAGCAAGAAACCGTTTCAAGGATTATAGAAAAACTTTCCGTTTACGCCATGATGCTGCACGATTCGGACACGCAAAACAGCGAATACGACGGGCTTATGTCTATGGCGACGACTCTATCGGTCAAGTTTTCTTCCGCGTCTTCTTTTATAACGCCCGAACTTACTTCGCTTGACGATTCGGTTTTAAAAGGCTATATTGCCGATAAAGATCTATCCGAATACGATTATTTTCTTTCTTCTATATTAAGGGAAAAACCGCATATTCTTTCCGAAAACGAAGAAAAGTTACTGGCGGAAAGCGGCGAAGCACTCTCCGGCTTCCGCGATATATTCACTAAAATAGACAATGCGGATCTGCCACTTGAAAGTTTTAAGTATAAGGGCGAAACTATCCCTATGTCTCACGGTATGTTCGGCGTTATAATGCACTCTACCGACAGGGCGCTGAGAAAAAAATATTTTAAGAAGTATTACGGGGCGTATATCTCGCTTATGAACACCATTTCGGCGACGTATACGGGAAGCGTTAAAAAAGACGTTTTTTATGCAAAGGCTAAAAAATTTCCGTCGGCGTTAAATATGGCGCTTTCTTCCGAAGACGTGGACAGCGAAGTTTATTATAACCTTATCCGCTCGGTAAAAAAGGCTTTACCGTCCCTTCACCGCTATATGGCGGCAAAAAAGAAGATACTCGGCTACGACAAGATGCATATGTTCGATATTTACGTGCCTACAACCGACAATGCCGAAATCAAACTCGAATACGATAAGGCATACGACTTGGTTATAGAAGGGCTTTCACCTCTCGGGGAAGAATACGGAAAGTTGCTTAAAAAGGCGCATGACGAAAGATGGCTTTCGGTTTACGAAACCAAGGGTAAACGCAGCGGCGCGTATAGCGTTGCGGTATACGACACCCATCCATACGTTTTGTTGAATTATCAAAAAACCACGCATGACGTTTTCACTATCGCTCACGAAATGGGGCATAGCATACACTCGTATTTTTCAAACAAAAACCAACCTTATATGAAGGCGGATTATAAGATATTCGTGGCGGAAGTGGCAAGCACGGTTAACGAAGTTTTGCTTATTAGATATCTTCTTAAAAAAGAATCTGACGTTAAACTTAAAAAGTATCTTCTTTCATATCTTTTGGAAATGATAAGAACCACGCTTTTCCGCCAAACGCAGTTTGCGGAATTCGAAGAATTCGCGCACGGAGAAATTGAAAAGGGCGAACCGCTAACGAAAGACAAGATGTGCGAAAAATATCTTGAAATCAATAAAGAGTATTACGGAAAGTCCGTAATATCCGACGACGAAATAAAATACGAGTGGGCGCGTATTCCGCATTTTTACCGCGCGTTTTACGTGTATAAATACGCTACCGGAATAATAAGCGCGCTCGCCATTGCGGACAGGATCTTAACCGAAGGCGAAAAAGCAGTTAGTGATTACTTTAAGTTTTTATCTTCGGGCAATTCGGATAATCCCGTAAATCTATTAAAGATCGCGGGCGTAAACCTTACGGAACAAAAACCGTTCGAGTCTGCCTTTAAGACGTTTGACGACGCTTTAAGCGAATTTATAAAATTGTAAGTAAGAGGGAAATATGCCAAAGGAAAACTCTAAAAACAAAAGTAAAAGATTTTTAGGCGATATGCCTCACAGTTTAGAGGCGGAACAGGCACTTTTGGGGTGCTTATTATTAGACCAAAAGGTTCAGCTTGACGTTGCCGGCAACTTGGACTCGGAAGATTTTTACGCCGAATCGCATAAAAATATTTTCAGGGCAATGGACGGGCTTATCAAAGCCAACCGCCCTGTAGATTTGGTTACGTTAACAGACGCGCTCGAAAAGGCGGGCGAACTTGAAAACGCGGGCGGGATCTCTTACCTTGCGGAACTTACCAACGTTATGCCGTCCACCGCGAACTATCGCCACTATTTAGATATCGTTACCAGAAACAGTATGTTAAGGCGGCTTATCGCAGGTTCTGCCGAAATTATCGATAACTGCAAAAACAGCACGGATAAGTTCGAGTCTTTGGCGTTTGCCGAAAAAACGGTTTTCGATATAAGCAACACGGCGGATACCAGCACGATGGCGCGTATTGACAGCGTTATTCCCGAGGTTATGGCGCACCTTGACGAAATAAGCCACGATAAGAGCAAATCGCACGGGATACGCACTAAGTTTACCGGGCTTGATAAAATACTTAACGGATTACATAACAGCGACCTTATAATTTTGGCGGCGCGCCCCGCGGTGGGCAAAACCACTTTTGCCATGAACATAATAAGCAACGTGGCGCTTCAAGGTTATTCGTGCGCGGTATTTTCGCTTGAAATGAGCAAAGAACAACTCGTTCAACGTATGCTCTGTTCTGTTTCGGGCGTTTCCATGAGCAAAGTTTCACGCGGCGAACTCGACAAAACCGACTGGCTTAAAATAGCAAAGGCGAAAGAACTTTTATCTGATAAAAAGGTGTTTATCGACGATTCGGCTATGGTCACCCCGCACGAACTTATCTCTAAATGCAGAAGGTTAAAGAAAAAATTCGGGCTTGACGTTGTTATGGTCGACTATATCCAACTTATGAATTCGGGCAGCAAAAAGACCGAAGAAAACCGTCAGCAGGAAATTTCGACGATTTCAAGAAATCTTAAAATACTTGCAAAAGAAATAAACGTTCCGGTGATAGCGCTTTCGCAACTTTCACGTGCGGTGGAATCGAGAAAGGGAAGGCCGCAACTTGCAGATTTAAGAGAATCGGGTGCTATTGAGCAAGACGCGGATATAGTTATGTTTATTCACCGCCCCGATAAAAACGCTACCGAAAAAGAGATAGCCGAAGGAAAGGTAAAGCAGAACGTTGCGGAGATAATCGTGGAAAAGCACCGTAACGGCGAGCAGGGAATAGTCGAACTATACTTTAACGGCGAGTGCACCAAGTTTATGAACCTTACAAAAGACGGCGAAATAGTTTCGGACGGAGAGATAGACGGCGTGCCGAAAAATAACGGCGATAAAGGAGACGAAGAAAAACTTTCGGAAATTTCGTATTCGCCCATACCTTCGCCCATTGAGCCTGATAGCGAGCCGGAAGCAGTAGATTTTAACGACGTGGATAAAAGTGTGTTTTAATGGAAACGCAGATACTACCTATAACTGACGAAAGCCTAATTTTAGCTAGCAAGATTTTAAACGGCGGCGGGCTTATCGGTATGCCGACCGAAACGGTTTACGGGCTTGCGGCGATAGGAACGATGGGCGAAGCGGTCAAAAAAATTTACGAAGTTAAAGGCAGACCTGCCGATAACCCGCTTATTTGCCACGTTCATAAAGATTACGATTTAAATAAACTCGTTAAAATCGAACAGGAATACGTCTATCGGCTTATTGAAAAATTTATCCCCGGTCCGCTTACGATGGTATTTTACGGCAAAGGGGTTATATCGGAAGAAGCGACTTGCGGCGGAGATACGCTTGCGGTAAGAATACCTTCGCACGAAGGCTGCCAAAGATTTTTAAAATTTATAGATCAGCCTATCGTTGCGCCGAGCGCTAACTTATCAAAGCACACCAGCCCCGTTACCGCGCGCCACGTTTATAACGACCTTAACGGAAAGATACCGCTTATTTTAGACGGCGGAAAATGTTCGGGCGGGATAGAAAGCACCGTTCTTGACGTAACCGGGAAAGTGCCGCGGATATTAAGGGCGGGGCTTATCACCAAAGAGATGATAACTTCCGTTTGCGGCGCTTGTGAAGTTGCCGAGCATAAAGAAGGGGATAAGGTCAGATCCCCCGGCGTTAAATACAGGCATTACCGTCCAAACTGCGAAACGGCGCTTTATAGCGAAGAAGAATACGGAGAAGTTATAAAACTTTACCGTGAATACGAACGCTTAGGTAAAAAGCCTTTCGTGATGTGCGGCGGAAAGATAAAGCAAAAATTCGTAGGGTTAAACCTTTTGGATCTGGGCGACACGCCCGAAGAGATAGCGTTTAATCTTTACGATAAACTTTTGGAAGGGGAAAAGTTGGCGGATATAATAATAGCGGTTGCGATGCCGGACGAAAAGGGCGTTAATATGGGCATAATGAACCGTCTTAAAAAATCCTGCGGATAATTATGAAAAAGATAATTTTTATTTGCACGGGCAATACTTGCCGAAGCCCCATGGCGGAACTTATCCTTAAAAAGAAATTTAAGGAAAACGGCATAAAGGGTATTAAGGTAAATAGCGCCGGCATATTCGCGAAAGACGGAGAAAAGATGAGTAAAAACTCCGCATACGCGTTAAAAAGAATAGGGATAAACCCGTATAATTTCCGTTCCAAGTTACTTACGGCGGAAGCGGCAAAAAAGGCGGATATGCTCATCTGCATGACGGAAGAGCATAAACGTATGCTAAAAGGATTTGATAATGCGTATACCCTTTCCGAAATAACGGGAACGGGCGAAGTGGAAGATCCATACGGCATGGATAAAGAAACTTACGTTAAAACGTGCGAGCAGATAGAGCGCGCGTGCGACGAAATAGTGAAAGACATATTAAAATAAACTTTGGAGGAATATATATGAAAGTTGCGATAGGTTGCGATCACGGCGGAATAAAATTAAAACCCGTTCTTATCGACTATCTTAATAAAAAGGGGATCGAATTTATCGACGTAGGCTGTTTTTCGGAAGAGTCCGTCGATTATAACGACTTTGCCGAAAAGGTATGCGAAAAAGTCGTTTCAGGGGATTGCGACCGCGGGATACTTATCTGCGGAACGGGTATCGGCATGAGCATCGTCGCAAATAAAATAAAGGGAATACGTTGCGGGCATTGTCACGACGTATTTTCCGCGAAAATGACGAGAGAACATAACGACGCGAACGTGCTTGCCTTCGGTGAAAGAGTAATAGGTCCCGGACTTATGCTTGAAATAGTAGACGCGTTTTTAAATACGGAGTTCTCTAACGGCGAAAGACATATAAGGCGCGTTGAAAAAATAAAACAGTTAGAAGACAGAAATTTCAAATAAAACTTGACAAGGAGAAAATTATGCAAAAAGTTAAAAAAGCGGTAATTCCCGCAGCGGGACTCGGAACAAGGTTTTTGCCCATCACTAAGGCGGTTCCAAAGCCCATGCTTTCGGTTTTGGATAAGCCGACTATTCAATATATAACCGAAGAGTTAGACAGCGTAGGTATAGAAGAAATAATCATCGTGGTAAGTCCGGGGTCAGACGTTATTCAAAAACATTTCGGGCCAGCCGAAGAACTCGAAAAAAGATTATTATCCGACGGCAAAAAGAAACTTTACGATATTGAAAGAGAAACCCAGAAATATAACGTTAAATTCGTGGTGCAGGAAACTGCGAACGGGCTTGCGGGTGCTATTTTATGCGCTGAAAAATACGTAGGAAACGAACCCTTCGTTTTATTGCTCGGCGACGAACTTATCTATGCCGAAAAGGGGCAAAAGCCGTGCGTTAAACGCTTGGTCGAAATATTCGAAAAAACGGGTAAAAGCGTTATCGCAACTATTGAAGTGTTCGGCGACGACGTTAGTAAATACGGAAATATAGGAATTAAAGAAGAAGAAGACGGCGTTATGACGATCAGCCGTATCGTTGAAAAACCGAGTTTATCCGAAGCACTTTCAAATTACGCTATAATCGGAAGATACGTTTTATCCGGCGAAGTTATGGGCATGCTCAAAAAACTTACGCCGAGAAACAATGAATTATATTTAACGGACGTTTTAGACGAACTTTCAGAAAGAGGAGATCTTTTGGCAAGTTCTTTTTCCGATACGCGTTACGACGTAGGCGATAAATTCGGCTACATTAAGGCGAACGTCGAATTTGCGTTAAAGAGTGCGGAGATCGGCGAAGAAACCAAAGAATATATCAAAAAACTTGCCGAAAAACTGTAAGATTTAAGGTTGCGTTTTTTAAGTTTATGTATGATAAAGTTTGCAAAAGTTGCGGAACGAGATATTCGGAATTTTTAAAGACTTCCATGCTTGGCTGTCCGGACTGCTATAAGGCTTTTAATAGCGAGATAATATCGGCGCTCGGTAAATTCCAGCACGATACTTTTCACACGGGCAAAAACCCGAACTTTTCGGAAGAAGACAACGACCTTTTGTATAAATATAAAATACTTTTAAAAGACGAAGAGATAGCAAAATCGCAGGGGACTGAAAAGATAGGGCTTAGTGAAGAGATCCGCCGTCTTGCGGAAGAACTTAAAGCAAGGGGGATAATGTGACGACGCTGAAATCCTATGCCGACGGAACGGTTATAACGTCGAGAGTGCGGCTTGCAAGAAATTTAAGCGGATACCCTTTCCGCGTTAAAAATGCCGCAGAGACAAAAGATATTATCAAAAAGGTTTACCGTTCCTTAACTGGGTGCGATACGTTTAATCTTTACTATGCCGCAAATCTATCTGAAATTCAGTTAGAGGCGATGAAGGAAAGATATTTAATAAGTCAGGCGCTTATCGATAATAAACAGTTCGGCGCGGCGCTTATAAACACCGACGAAACGCTATCCGTTATGGTCCACGAAGAAGACGTTATAAGAGAGCAATGTGTGTTTAAGGGGCTTAAACTTTTTTCGGCATATAACCGCCTTGACGAAATAGATAACGAGATCGCAAAAAATCTCGATATCGCGTTTGACGATAGACTCGGTTATTTAACCGCTTGCCCCACGAACTTGGGCACGGGATTAAGGGCTTCCGTAATGATGTTTTTGCCCGCGCTTACAGAAAGCGGAAAAATTAACTATATTATAGACGAAGTCGAAGATATGGGCTTGACCGTCAGGGGTGCTTACGGCGAAGGCAGTTCTGCGGAAGGGTTTACTTATCAGATAAGCAACGAAGTAACGCTTGGGCTATCCGAACTCGAAATACTTAAAATGGTGAACGAAACCTGCGAAAGGATAGCCGCGGAAGAAGCGTCGGAAATGGAAAAACTTTACGGCAAACGCCAACTATTCACTATGGACAGAACGAGAAAGTCTTTCGGCATATTAACGAACGCGGTGCTGCTTGGGTATAAAGAGTTTTTAGAGCGTATCGCCGAAGTCAAACTCGGCGCGATGCTCGGCATGATAAATATAACCGACTTAGATAAAATCGACGATCTTATAATAAAAGTAAGACCGGCGAACCTTTGTGAAAATTACGGAAAGATATTAAACGCGACAGACAGAGATTTAGTCCGTGCGGAAGTGGTTGGAAGGCAACTTTTGAAGTTAAAGGAGTGAATTTATGTATTACGACGGATTTTCAAAGAACGTGCAAGACGTGTTTGAAGTGGCGACCGCGCTTGCAAGAAGATATAACTGCAAATATATAGGGAGCGAACATTTGCTTTTCGGGCTTATGAACGTGCCGGACGGCAGGGCGGCGGCTCTTTTAAATCAAGCCGAAGTTGATAACGAAAGATATTTGTTCTATTTTAAAAGGACAGTCGAAACGGACCTTATTATTCCCGGAAATATGTTTACGCCGAGAACCAAGCACCTTTTAGAGAAGTCTATCGAAATTTCTCTTAAAGCAAGGTCAGGTTACGTAGGCACAGAACATCTTTTGCTTTCGATTCTGCTCGATACCGACAGTGTTGCGGTAATGATATTGCAACTTATGAACGTAGACGTGGACGGTATGGCGGCGGAACTTTCGGAAGCGCTTTTCGGAATTTCGGACGAAGAAGAAAACTACGAAGAACCCGAAGAGACGGGCGGCAGATCTTTTCAGTATGCGGGTTCACAAAACAATACCCAAAGGAAAGATAACGAAAACGATAATTTAGGCGGGCTATCTAAGTTCGGCGTAAATTTGAATAAACAGGCGAAAGAAGGGCGTTTAGACCCCGTTATAGGCAGAAAGAAAGAAATAGACAGGGTTATTCAGATTCTATCGAGAAGAACAAAAAACAACCCCGTTTTAATAGGCGAACCGGGCGTAGGTAAAAGCGCGGTTGTAGAAGGGCTTGCCCAAGCCATAGTTAAAGGCAACGTTCCCGAAATTTTAAGCGATAAAATAGTTTTTTCGCTCGATATTGCTGGCATGATCGCCGGCACTAAATATCGCGGCGATTTTGAAGAAAGGTTAAAAAAGGCGATAGATACCGTTAAAAGTAACGGCAACGTTATTCTGTTTATAGACGAAATACACAATATCGTCGGTGCGGGCGCGTCCGGCGAAGGCAATATGGACGCCGCTAATATCTTAAAGCCCATGTTATCTCGCGGGGAGTTGCAGACGATAGGCGCAACCACTATTGACGAATACAGAAAGTATATAGAAAAAGACGCTGCGTTAGAGAGAAGATTTCAACCTATCTTAGTAGACGCGCCGAGCGCCGCCGAAACGGTAGAGATATTAAAAGGGCTGCGCGATAAATACGAATCGCACCACGGCGTAAGTATTCCGGACGACGCGATAGAGGCGGCGGTTAAACTTTCGGATAGATATATTACCGACAGACACCTTCCCGATAAGGCGATAGACTTAATAGACGAAGCCGCGTCGAGAGTAAGGCTTGACAGTTATAATTCGCCCGTGGAAGCAAAAAGCAAAGAGGCGGAACTCGAAAGGCTTATTGCAGAAAAGAACGAAGCAAAACGCAGAGAGTATTTTGAAACCGCCGCAAAACTAAATAAAGAAATAGAAAGAGTGAACGCCGAATTAGAAGAGATAAGAAGAACTTCTTCAGCGGCACATAAAAACCGTGAAAAACTTAGATTAACGCCGGACGATATTGCAAAGATAGTCAGTAACTGGACGGGCGTTCCCGTGGTCAAACTTACCGAAACGGAAGCGCAGAAACTTTTGGATTTAGAGGCGACGCTCCACCAAAGAGTGGTCGGGCAAGACGACGCCGTTCGCGCCGTTTCAGACGCGATAAGAAGGGCAAGAGCGGGGCTTAAAGATCCGAATAGGCCGATTGGTTCATTTATATTCGTCGGTCCTACGGGCGTAGGTAAAACCGAACTGTCTAAAGCGCTTGCAGAAGCGGTTTTCGGCAACGAAGAAGCACTTATCCGCGTTGATATGAGCGAATATATGGAAAAGCACTCCGTAAGCAAGATGGTAGGCGCGCCTCCCGGATACGTCGGATTTGACGAAGCAGGGCAACTCACCGAAAAGGTCAGAAGAAAACCATACTCCGTGGTATTATTCGACGAGATCGAAAAAGCCCATCCGGACGTTTTCAATATAATGCTCCAAATATTAGACGACGGCAGACTTACCGACAGCAAGGGAAGAGTGGTAAGTTTTAAGAACACCATTATTATAATGACTTCTAACGTCGGCGCGACCGAAGTTTCGCACGTGAGTGCGCTAGGCTTTACCGGTGGGAAAAGCGCGGATTACGATAAAATGTGCGATAGATATATGGACGCTCTTAAAGAAAAATTCCGTCCCGAGTTTTTAAATAGAATAGACGATATAATCGTTTTTCACAAACTCGGCAAAGAAGAAACGGCAAAGATAGCCGGCTTAATGCTGTTTAATTTAAGAAAAAGGCTCGCCGTTTTGGGCGTTACCACAACTGTTACAGATAACGCTATGGATTTAATAATTGAAAAGGGTTACGATAACGAATACGGCGCAAGACCGTTAAAGCGTGTTATTCAAAGATATATAGAAGATAAACTGTCAGAAGAGATATTAAGGGGCAGGTTCCACGACGGAACTAATCTTGTTATCGACGCAAAAGACGGAGAGTTTGTTTTTTCCGAAAAATAAAGGAAAATAGGCAGTAGATTTCGAATTATTATACGGAGGGAAAAAATATGAAAGTTGAAATCATCGGCAAAAACTACGAAGTAAGTGAAAAACTAAAAGACGTTACGAGCAAAAAACTTGGTCGCCTCGATAAATATTTCGAAGACGGAGACACCGCGGCAAGGGTAGTATTTAAAAAAGAATCAAACGACCATATCGCCGAGGTTTCGTTGCTATATGCCGGCAGATACGTTCGCGCTACCGCAAAGAGCGAAAATTTTTATGACGATTTAGACGCGGTTTTGCCAAAACTCGAAGGGCAGATAAGAAAATACAGAACTAAATTCGATAAGCACATGAAGAACAAAGCGTATAAAGAAGACGTGGTGTTCGAAGGTGCGGCAAACGTTGAAAAGTCCGAAAAAAAAGAATTAGTTAAAGAAAAATCTTTTATACTTACGCCTATGACCATGGAAGAAGCGGCGGAAGAAATGGAACTTTTAGGGCACAGTTTTTACGTTTATCTTGACGCTAAAACGGACGAAATAAAAGTTTTATATATAAGGAACGACGGCAATTTAGGACTTATCGAGCCGCAAAGGAAATAATAAATGCAACTCGGCGTGTCGACCGCGTCGCTGTTTACAAGGTATAAAACCGAAGACGCGTTAACTTTTCTGAATAAAAACGGTATAAAAACCGCCGAAGTATTTTTGGCGTCTTTTTGCGAATACAAAAAAAAGTTCGGAAAAAAATTAGATAAAGTCAAAGGCGGGGTAGACGTTCACTCCGTCCACGTTTTAACCACGCAATACGAACCGCAACTTTATTCCATAAACGAGCGGGCAAGGGAAGATTCTTTCGTTATCTTAGAAGATATGCTAAGGTGCGCTAAAAAAATCGGCGCGAAGTATTACACCTTTCACGGAACGGCAAGGCTTAAAAAACTTCCGATGAAAATGGACTTCGATAAGATAGCCGCAACCACCCAAAAGATAATTGACGTTTGCGCAAAATATAACGTAATTTTATCATATGAAAACGTGCACTGGTGTTATTATAACTACGTTGGGTTTTTTACCGAACTGAAAAAGCGGACGGAAGGGCTTAAAGGCACGCTTGATCTAAAACAAGCAAGGCTTTCGGGTGCGACATACATAGACTTTTTGAACGAAATGAAAGAAGATTTGGTGACAGTTCATCTTTCCGACGTGGACGAGAACGGGAAGTTATGCCTTCCGGGGAAAGGTATCACGGATTTTTACGATCTGTTCTCTCGGCTAAGTGACGTCGGGTTTAACGGGGCGGCGCTTATCGAATCTTATCCTTCGGACTATTCTTCAGAGACGGAGATATTCGATAGCCTAAACTTTCTTGAAGAAATTTCCGATAAGGTTTTCTGAAAATAACGAAAAATAAAAGAGCGTTGAATTTTCAACGCTCTTTTTTCGTTCGAGTAAGTTTGCGATAAAAATCGCACATTGATAATAATTGATAATAAAGGTTAAAGATTAATAATCTTGTGGTTTTGCCTTTTCTTCTTCAAAAGCTGCGAGAATAACTTTAATCAATTCTTCTCTAGTTTCCGTTTTGATCGGATGAGCGATATCTTTATACTCGCCGTCGTTAGTCTTGCGGCTCGGCATAGCGATAAAGTATCCCTCGTTACCTTCGATAACTTTAATGTCATGAACTACGAAGCAATCATCGAAGGTTACGGACGCAACAGCTTTGAGTTTGCTATCGTCTTTTTTAACGATGCGAACTCTCACGTCAGAAATCTTCATATTTTTACCTTCCTTATCAATACTTGCAATAATTTTACCATACAAAAAATCATATTTCAATACCTTTTTTTAAAAAAATAGGCAAAAATTTTAAAAAATAGCGTAAAATTTGCGTTTTTAAGTCAAAAAATCGCCCAGTAAAATTTTTTCTACCTTTTTCATATAATATTTTATGAAAAAAATTATAGACCTTAATAAATATAAGAAGATACATTTTATAGGAATTAACGGAATATCCATGAGCGCGCTTGCGAAATACCTTGCAAAAAAAGGGAAAACAGTTTCGGGCAGCGACGCCGAATATATGCCGCAAGGAACGATATTAGACGAAAACATCAAGGTATACGCGGGGCACCAGTCGGTAAACGTTATAGGCTCAGATCTCGTGGTTTATACTTCCGCAATAAGCACGGATAACCCCGAACTTATGAAAGCCGTTAAACTCGGCAAAAAAATAATCTCACGCAGCGAACTTTTGGGCAGCGTGATCAAAGACTTTAAAAATTCGGTGGCTATAAGCGGAAGTCACGGCAAAACAACTACCACCGCCATGCTGACAAATATCTTTATAGCGGCAAAAAAGAGCCCTACCGCATTTATCGGTGGAGAGGATAAAAACCTTTCAAACTTCTGTTTCGGCGAAGGCGATACAGTAATTTGCGAGGCTTGCGAGTATAGAAAAAATTTTCTCGATTTATCTCCGACGATTTCGGTCGTTTTAAATATAGACGACGATCATCTCGATAGTTACGGCAATATGGAAAATATGATTTCCGCCTTTAACGAGTTTATTTCGGGGACTGTCTGCTTTATCAACAGCGACGATACGAACTGTGAGAAACTTTTTTCAAAAACGGCTATAACTTTCGGAATAAACCGTGCGGCAACGTATATTGCTTCCGCACTTAAAAAGAGCGAAGACGGATATTCGTTTTCCGTATATAAGTCCGGCATTTATAAAACAAGGATAAACCTTAAACTAAAAGGAAAGCATAACGTTTACAATGCGCTTGCGGCTTTTGCCGTTTCGGATTATTTTTCAATCGATACTAAAATCATAAAGTCCGCGCTTGAAAACTTTTCGTCCGTAAAAAGGCGGGCGGAAAAAATAGGCGAAATAAAAAATATTCCCGTTATCGCTGACTACGCCCATCACCCCAAAGAACTGGCGGCAAGTCTATCGGCTCTTAGCGAAACGCCCGAAAAAACGCTCGTTATATTTCAGCCGCATACATATTCCAGAACAAGGATTTTGATGCAAGACTTTATTAAAGTGTTAAACGGCGATTTTAAGGTAATAATATATAAAACTTATGCCGCGCGCGAAGCGTTCGACGAAGAAGGATGCGCCTATAATCTTTACCGAAAACTTAAAGATAAAAAGGGAGAAGGCGTTTTTTATGCCGAATCGCCGGTAAATCTTGAAAAGAGCGTGCTATCTAATATTAAAGATTGCGACGTTATTTTGGTTTTAGGAGCGGGGGATTTATATTACGTTATGAAAAAACTGCTCGGAAAATAAAATTTTCGACAAAATTTTCTTAACGGCTTTATATTTGGTTGCTAAAAAAAATCAATAGGTGTAAAATAATTGCGGTAATCAAAATAGGAGAAAATCGACGAAATGAAAAATGCTGGAAGAAAAATTGCTATACTCGGCGCGGGCAACGTTGGGGCTACGATAGCGTATACGCTGACGCTTTCCGGGTTGTGTTCGGAAATCGTTTTGGTCGATATAAATAAAGACAAGGCGAACGGCGAAGCGCTTGATCTTATTCAATGTTCGGCTTGCGTGCCGTCGGTTAAAGTTTATAGCGGCGACTATAAAGACGTTAAGGGCGCGGATATAGTTATAGTTACTTTCGGAATTGCGAGAAAGCCCGATCAAACTAGGCTTGATCTTGCAAAGATAAACGTAGGAATTATTAAAAGCACTATGCCCGGCGTTGCTAAAATAGCGCCTAACGCTCTTTATATAATCGTGTCTAACCCTGTCGACGTTTTAACTTACGTAACGATAAAATGCACGGGCTTAAAAAAAGAACGCGTTATCGGAACGGGAACGCTGCTCGATACGAATAGATTAGATCAGGCTATCGCGGAATACTGCAACGTGGACTGCTCGAACGTTAATTCTTTCGTTTTAGGCGAACATGGAGACGCTTGCATGGTTCCTTGGAGCGTATGCACGGTTTCAGGGCTTAAAGTAGAAGACTATTGCAAAAAGGTTTTAAAGGTCAAAGAAAAAGCCGTAAAGGAAGAACTTATCGAACTTCACCAGACCACAGTTAAATCGGGCGCAAAGGTAATTAAAGCAAAGGGCGCAACCTATTACGCCATCGCCGCTTCTACCGTTAAGCTCGTTAAGGCGATCCTTTCGGATTCTAATTCCATTTTGCCGCTTTCAACCCTTTTATCGGGTGAATACGGTGCGGAAAACTTATGCATGGGCGTTCCGTGTATGGTAGGCGCCGGCGGGCTTAAAAAGGTAATATCTCTTCCGCTCGACGTAAAAGAAAAAGAGATATTAAAAGAAAAAGTCGCGCAGCTTGACGCAACTTACGAGGCTCTTGAAATCAGATAAGTTCTGTGATATTATATTAAAGTAAAAGGGAGTAGTCGGCGCTAAAAGCGTTCGCACCGCCGTCAATACGGATTTTCCCGGTGGGCGAGATTACGTTGTAATTTGACAAGACTTTTATCGTATTTTTGCGGTAAAAGTCTTTTTTAATAGCATATGAAAATATTTATTCTCGTTTTATTTTTATTAACATACGCGCTAATTGTGGCGCTTCCGAAATTTAAGGTCTATATCACGGGGGCAGCTTGCCTTGTCGCGGTGATCTCCTGTGCGATATCGGGCGATATGGGCGTTTTATCCGCACTTTCGGGAATTAAGATCAACGTCGTTTTGGTGCTGGTCGGAATCATGCTCACCGTGGGGCTGTTTTCGGAAACGGGTATGCCGAATAAGATGGCGGACAAGCTCGTTTCAAAAACTCCCAACGCGCTTTGGGCGATTGTTTTGCTGTGTGCGTTAAGCGGGCTTATTTCGGCTTTTGTAGATAACGTGGCTACTGTTTTGATGCTTGCGCCTATCGGGCTTGCTATTGCCAAAAAGACTGACGTTTCGCCTATACCCGTAATTATAGGAATTTCGGTTTCTTCTAACCTTCAAGGCGCGGCAACTCTCGTGGGGGATACCACTTCCGTTATGCTTGCCGATTTTGCCGAAATGAACTTTTTCGAGTTCTTCTTCTTAAACGGAAAGCCTTCTATCTTCTTCGCGGTGGAAATAGGCGCGCTACTTACTATTCCGTTTTTGATATTCATTTTCAGAAAAGATAATAAGAAGATAAAGTTAGAACCTTCTGACAGCAAGGTAACTTCGCTTTTCCCGACGGTAATGCTTTTGATAAATCTCGTTCTTTTAATCGTTTTTTCTTTTGTATCCGAACTTATTCCTGTTGGCATACCTTTCGTCAAATGGTTAGTGGATAACGGCAACGGGCTTATATGCTTTATTATCGGAATAATTTGCCTTATCCACCATACTGCAACTGTTAAAAGTAACCCCATAAAGACGGCTATCGGCGCGATAGACGTAACTACCGTGCTGTTTTTGATATTCCTATTCGTTTTGATAAAGGCGGTGGAAAGCGTAGGGATCATTGCGGACATCGCGTCGCTGTTTACTTCGATCGGAAATTCAAACGTATTCTTATTATACACGGTCATAGTTTTCGGCTCGGTGCTTATCTCAGCTTTTATAGACAATATTCCATACGTCGCGACCATGCTGCCGGTAATATCGGGGCTTTGCGTAAGCCTTCCTTCGGTATCTCCATACCTACTGTATTTCGGGCTTTTGTGCGGTGCGACGCTAGGGGGTAACTTAACGCCTGTCGGCGCGTCCGCAAACGTTGTTGGGATCGGGATACTTTCCCGCGAAGGTTATAACACAACGTATAAAGACTTCTTTAAGATCGGACTTCCTTTCACGCTTATCGCCGTGCTTTCGGGTTATGCGTTTATATGGATATTCTGGGGTATGATGTAAGAATATAAACTTAAACCGCCCTTGCGATTCGCAAGGGCGGTTTCCTTTTTAAATTCATTTTATTTTATCGATATATTTATCTGACTTCTAGTCCTGTGGGGGAGAACATAAAGATGTTCTTTTCCATTTCGTAAACCCCGCCGCCCAAAGCGTATATTGCGCCTGAGAGCATATCCAAAACTCTTATCGCCGTTTCGGTTTTTAATTTATTTAAGTGAACCACGACCGTCTTGTCCTTTTTAAGATCGTCGATAATCGTCTGAACGTCGTCGTAAGACTGTGGGGAATATACCGCCGTGGGATTTTTGCGCGCGGGCGCTTCTTCCGTTTGGGTAAACCCGAAAGTCTTATCTTTCGTATCTTCTTCTTTTATCCTTGAAGATCTGTTGAAAAAATCGAATACGCTCATTTTATCACCTCGTAATTCCTTTTGCCGAAAATTTTACTTCCGACTCTTATCATATTGCTGCCGTGCTTTATCGCGAGTTTATAATCTCCGCTCATGCCGACCGAAAGATATTCCGCCGCCGATACGCACTTTAACTGCTCAAAAAGGTCTCTCGTTTTATCTAAAAGAGTTATTAAGTATTCTTCGTCGTTAGATTCGGGGAGCATTGCCATAAGCCCTTTAACTGTAACGCCTTTCATTTCGGATATGGTTTTAGCGGCGGGTAAAACTTCTTCGGGGGAAAAGCCGCCCTTAGATAATTCGCCGCCGATATTAACTTCCAATAAAACGTTTTGAGAAACGCCTTTTTTAAGGCACTCTTTATTTATAGCTTCCGCAAGGTGAATACTGTCTACCGAGTGTATCAAAGAAACCTTGCCCACAAGGTATTTGACCTTATTCGTCTGCAATCTTCCGATAAAGTGCTGCTCCGCACCGACTATTTTATCCGTCTTTTCGCGAAATTCCTGCACTTTATTTTCGGCAACTACTTTAAGCCCAAAACTTATCGCACGGTTTATCGTGTCAATATCAACGGTCTTCGTCGCGCCGACAAGGGTTATCTTTTCGCCGAGATTATTTCCGTTTTCGATTTCGGATATAATCTCTTTCAAATTATTTTCTAACATTATTTACCGTTTATAAGGTCGTTCATGTCGAACGTGCCGCACTTTTTACCCGATAGATATATCGCCGCGCGGATCGCGCCCATCGCGAAAACGCGCCTGTCCGTCGCTTGATGGGATAGAGTAACCGTTTCGTCCATACCGCAAAATATAACGTCGTGCTCACCTACGATATTGCCGCCGCGAATTGCGTGTATTCCGATTTCGGACTGATTTCTTTTTCCCACTTTGCCTTCTCTGCCGCAAACGTAAAATCTGTCAGGGTATAGGTTTTTTATCGCGTCCGCTATCATATAAGCCGTGCCGCTCGGCGCGTCTACTTTTTCGTTATGATGTTTTTCGATTATTTCCACGTCGAAATTTTCGAGCGCTTTTGCCGCCTTTATAACAAGATCTATTAAAACGTTTACGCCTATCGACATATTCGCCGAACGAAAGATCGCAATCTTTTCGCTTGCTGTTGCTATCATATCCAAATCGTCTTTATCGTATCCCGTGGTGCAAAGAACCAAACCCGCATTGACTTTTTCCGCATAAGAAATAAGACCTTTAAGGCTGTGCGGGGAAGAAAAGTCGATTATAACGTTCGGAACGTCTTCCGTTTTTTCAAAAGAATCGTAAATAGGGAAGTTCGCGTCGTTTAAATTTTCTTTGATATCTATTCCGAAAATCGGTTTAACAGAGTCAAAAGCGTCGCATGCTTCTTTGACCTTTTTGCCCATCTTTCCGAGTGCGCCGCTGATTGCTATTTTTACCATTTCTACTCCTTAGTGATAATGTTCATATCGGATAGCACCTTTTTAAGGCTTTCGATATGCGCGGGTTCAAGTTCGGTTAAGGGTGCGCGGACTATTCCGCTTCCAAGCCCTATAAGTTCCATCGCCTTTTTAACGGGGATAGGATTGACTTCGGTAAACATCTGATCGATAAGCGGCAAAAGCCTTTCTTGAAGTTCTACCGCCTGTTCGTTTCTTCCGGTGAAATAAAATCTTGCCACGTCGCCCACTTCTCTCGGGCAAACGTTGCTCGCTACCGATATAAGTCCCATAGACCCTATCGAAAGCATGGCAAGATTTAAGTTATCGTCGCCGGAGTAAAGCGCGGTTTTTCCGCGGATAAGGCGCGCGGTTTCGCATATCTGCTCCATATTGCCGCAAGCTTCTTTTATTCCGCCGATATTTTTATGTTCCGCGATCTCCGCCATTGTTTCTGGAAGAATATTGACGCCCGTTCTCGCGGGAACGTTGTAGCACAAAATCGGAATATTAACGGAATCGCCTATTTCTTTATAGTATTTTACTAAGCCTTTTTGGGTGCATTTGTTGTAATATGGGGTAACGACCAAAAGTCCGTCCGCACCGATCTTTTCGGCAAGCACGCTCTTTTCTATGGCTTTTTTCGTGCAGTTGCTACCCGAACCCAAAATGAACTTAACTCTGCCCGCGATCTTATCGTAAGCAAATTTAGCGACCGAATCGTATTCGCTGTCGGTAACGGTAGGGGCTTCGCCAGTAGTGCCTAAAATACACAAAGCGTCAATACCGTTATTGATCTGATATTCGATCTGCCTTCCGAACGCGTCGAAATCAATTCCGTCTTCGGTAAATGGCGTGACCGCCGCCGTGCAAGTTCCCTTGAAAATGGTTTTATTCATAAAAACTCCGAAAATTAATTGTTATATTGATCTTTAACCGCACCGAGTTCTATCGCTTTTTCGGCAATTTGAACTGCGTTTGTAGCAGCGCCTTTTCTTATGTTGTCGGCAACTACCCAGATATTGATACCGCTTTCTACGGTGTCGTCCTTTCTGATCCTTCCAACGAAAACTTCGTTTTTGTTTTCGGCAAAGATAGGCATGGGGTAAACGTTGTTTTTAACGTCGTCCTGAACGACAACGCCTTCCGTGTTTTCCAAAACCTTTCTGACTTCTTCTACCGTGCAGGGTTTTTCAAATTCGATATTGATCGATTCGCTGTGCCCGAAGTATACCGGAACGCGCACGCAAGTAGCGGTAACTTTTAAATCCCAGTCGTTTAAGATTTTCTTGGTTTCAAAAATCATCTTGTCTTCTTCTCTCGTGTATCCGTTATCCAAGAAAATATCGATATGGGGAAGACAGTTGCCGAAAATGGGGTAAGGGAATTTTTGGGGCTTATCGCCGCAAATTCCGCCTTTAAGGTCGTTAAATCCTTTAACGCCTGCACCCGAAACCGCCTGATAGGTCGAATAGATGATCCTTTTGATCTTAAACGCGTCGTTAAGCGCTTTTAGCGGAACTACCGCCTGAATAGTCGAACAATTCGGGTTTGCAATAATATTCTTATGCCATTTGATATCTTCGGCGTTACACTCCGGAACAACTAGTGGGACCGACGGATCGCGTCTCCACGCGTTGGAGTTATCTATAACCAAAGTGCCTTTTTTTGCAAAAATGGGCGCAAACTGTTTACTTACGTCTCCGCCGGCGGAAAAAAGCGCTATGTCGATATCGTATTTATTTATATTTTCTTCGGAAAGTTCAATAACCGTATGTTCTTTTCCCATAAAATCGATCTTGCTTCCGGCGGATTTTGCCGAAGCGAAAAGATAATAGTTTTCAACGGGGAGTTTTCTTTCGGTCAAAACTTCCAAAAACTTTCTGCCTACCATTCCGGTCGCACCGACGACCGCTACGTTGTATTTTTTCATAAATGTTCGCCTCACGTATATAGTTTTTCTTTTTTATAATATAACAAAAGCAAATTTAAATGTAAAGTTTTTTTACGGCAATAGCCCGATTTTGTTTGTAAAATATTTAAATTTGTTATAGTATATAATATAGAAAATTATTTTTGTTCGTTGGAGAAATAAATGGCTTCTAAAATAAGCGGGTTTTTTAACCGTATTATCACCGGCGGCGAACGTTCGGAAGAATTCGCCAGAAGAACGCTTCCGTCTAACCGTTGGGAACTTTTTTGGGATATTTTTAAGGGTTCTTTTTGGAAACTCGTTGCGGTAAATCTTCTTACGGTAATATTCGCTTTGCCGCTCGTTATTCTGCTGATTTTTAAAAACCTTTCGCTTGTGTCTTTCGGCGCGATGTGCCCGTATTCGCAATCTTTCGGAACGGGGTATATGGCGGCGACTTCTCTCGTCGGGTACTACGAGAGCGCTAATCTCGACTTTAACCTTTCGCTTATGCTTTTGCTTCCTGTGGCTCTCGCTATTTTATCCGTCGGCATTTCGGGGCTTGCATATGTCATCAGGAATATGGTTTGGACGGAAGGCGTTTTCGTCGCCAACGATTTTTGGCGCGGAATTAAACAGAATATCAAACAGATTTTGCCCATAATGATAGTTTATTCTTTCGTTTGCTATCTCTGTATTTTGGTAAACGCTTATAACGATAGGTTGCTTGCCTTGGGCGAAGGCGTTTCATGGCTTTTGGTAATCTCTAAGGTGTTCACCATAGTGGTATGGGCGTTCGTAAGCGTGATGGTATTGCATATGATCGCCATGAGCGTTACCTATAAACTTACGATGTGGCAACTTATTAAGAACGCGTTTATATTCACGGTTGCGCTTTTGCCGTCGAATATTTTGTTCCTTGCGCTCGGCGTTCTGCCCGTAGCGTTTATTTTCGTGGGAAGCATATTCACTTTGATAGGATACGCGCTGTTTATCCTTTTCGACTTGTCTCTCTTTATGCTCGTTTGGACGGATTACAGTCAATGGGCGTATGATAAATTCATTAACGACAAGATTCCCGGCGCTAAAAAGAACCGTGGTATTTACGAAAAGGTAAAGCAAAACGACGCAGAGTCTTTGAAAAAATATCGCGATACCGTGCTTGCCGCAAGTAAAACCGGTTTGGGCTCTAAACCCGTTAAGCCTATAACGGACGACGAGTTAAAACTCGCCGAACTTCCGACCTATTTTTCAAGGGCGGATATAGAAAGGCTTAACGAGAGCAGAAAAGCGCTTTACGAAGACAACGAAAGATATATCGAAGAACATAAAAACGACCCCGAATACGCTAGATTTAACGTAGAAGAAACGGGGGATAAAAAGGCCGCCAAAAAAATAGAAAAAGCGCGCAAAGAACTAAATAAGCGCAAGGGCGGAAAATAATATAAAAGGTAAAACGGCGCTGTTTTACGCGCCTAAAAAGGAAGTATAAAAAGCGTTATGAACGGACTTGCAAACGTTGACGTGATAGACTTTATCTGTCAACTTGCCATAATTTTGATAAGCGCAAAGCTTTTGGGACTTTTAATGAGAAAGTTAGGGCTCCCACAGGTTTTGGGCTTTATTCTTGCGGGGCTTTTAATAGGGCCTGCGATCTGGGAACTTATATTTAACGTAGATTCGTCGGCGATCTTTCCGATATCGGACAGTTCGCTTCTCCGCGCGTTTGCCGAAGTGGGCGTAATTTTCGTCATGTTCACGGCGGGCCTTGAAACCAACCTTAAAGACATAAAAGAAACGGGGCTTGCTTCGTTTACCATAGCGCTTTGCGGCGTTTTAGTTCCGCTTGGGCTCGGAATAGGCATAGGCGCGCTATTCCTTCCCACGGCAAAGGTGGTAACGTGGGTGTTTATAGGCGTAATAATGACGGCGACGAGCGTAGGAATTACCGTCGAAGTTTTAAGGGAACTCGGTAAACTTAAAAGCAAGGTCGGAACGATAATTCTATCGGCGGCGGTAATTGACGACGTTTTGGGAATAATTATTCTCGCCATAACTTTAAGCGTTTCGGGAAACGGAATTTCTTCTCCCGTGCTCGACTTTATTAACCCCGGCAAAAATATCTATATAACGATTGCTTGGATACTAACTTTCTTCGTGTTCGCAATATGCGGCGGGTTCGGGCTTTCAAAACTTTTCAAATATATGGAAAAGCGCTCCCCCCACACGAGAAGAATACCGATTTTATCTATCGCAGTATGTTTGTTATATTCTTTCGTTGCCGAAAAAGTGTTCGGCGTTGCGGATATCACGGGGGCGTATATATGCGGTTTGGCGCTATCTACCAACCACGCGTCTGCCGAATACGTAGATAGAAAAGTATCCATAAATTCTTATACGCTGTTCGCACCCATATTCTTTGCGGGAATAGGGATAAAGATATCGTTTTCGGGGCTTGGGCTTGACGCGCTTTGGTTCGCGCTGGTGTTTGCGGCTACGGCGATAATAGCGAAGATTATCGGTTGCGGCGGCGCTTCGAGATTTTTCAAATTCAAGTGGAAAGACGCTTTAAAAATAGGCGTTGGCATGATCGCCCGCGGCGAAGTTGCGCTGATCGTAACCGAAAAGGGGATAGAAGGCGGGCTTTTGGATCCTAAATACAGGGTAATTACCGTTATGCTCGTCGTAATAAGTTCGCTTCTTGCACCTATTTTGCTTAAAGCGTTATTCAAAAACGACGACGAAAAACCCCTTCCCACAAAACAGGCGTTAGAGGAGGGCAGTTTTGAATAAATTATTTAAGGCGATGATTTTCGATAACCAACTTTCGCTTTCGGTTTTGGAAACCACCGATATGGTGAACGACGCGATAAAGATTCACTCTCTTTCGCCCCTTGCCGCTGCGGCTTTGGGGCGCACGATGACGGTTGCGACCTTTATGTCTTCCGGACTTAAAAACGAGGGGGACAAACTTTCGGTAGTGGTTGCGGGCGACGGCGTCGGCGGGAAGATAACAGTCTGCGGAAACGGGCGTCTCGATATGCGCGGGACGATAGAAAACCCGCAATGCGACTTACCCCTTAAATCAAACGGTAAACTTGACGTTGGCGGTTGCGTCGGCAAAAAGGGCAGAATAAGCGTCGTAAAAAGTATGGGGCTTAAAGAACAGTATTCGGGAACTTCCGCGCTTATAAGCGGCGAAATAGCCGAAGACTTTACGGGGTATTACGCTATCTCCGAACAGCAACCCACTGCTATGGCGCTCGGCGTTAAAATAGGGAAAGATTGCACCTGCATAGGTGCTGGCGGCGTGATTATCCAAGCCCTTCCGTTTGCCGAAGAAAAAAATCTTATCGAGGCGGAAAAAATCATAAACTCTTTAAAAAACGTCTCTTCGGTAATAGAAGAAGGTGGCGCGGAAAAGGTCATCCGCGATTATTTCGGCGGTATAGAATATGAAGAATATCTGCCAAAGCCGGGATATAGGTGCCTTTGCAGCAGAGAATATATTGAAAAAATACTCATTTCTCTCGGCAAAAAAGAGATAGACGAAATTATTGCCGAAAAGGGAAAGGTTGAAGTGGATTGCGAATTCTGTCGTAAAAAATACGAATTTACAAAAGAACAGGCGGACGGGTTATTCGGTTTATGAGCGGAGAAGTTTTACAATTCGAGAACGGAGAAAAAAGATATTTGCGCCTTGCGGAAAGTGCGGCCGACGGCGGAAGGCTTGTAGACGCGCTCGGTCTCTATCTTTCCGCGCTCGAAAAAAGATTTTCTCTCGAAACGCTTGCGGATATAGGCGATATATACGCGGATATGGGAATATACGAACTTTCCAACAAATACTGGTTTAAGTATATGGAAGCCGCGCCCGCGGAAAAGGTCGGCGTTGCGGCGGAAGAACTTGCCATGAACTTTTTTTATATGGACAATATCGTCGCCGCGGGATACTATTTTCATAAAAAAGCGTCGGTAGACGGGTTTATATCTTGGGAAACCATGGACCCCGAAATATATAATTATTTTCACGAGGCGGCTGATAAGCGAAAGCTTTATTACGTGGCTTATCCCGAAAGCGGAAAAGACTATTCAAGGGAACTTAAAGACGCCAAGATCGCGCTCACTTTGGGAGACTTTGACACGGCTGAAAAACTTTACCGCTCAGTTCCCGTTGGCTCCGACAAATACGAACTTGCGACCGACGGGCTTTCGGTAACGTTGATGCTGCAAAAAAAGGACGAAAAAGCCATAGCCGCAAATAAAGAATACATAAAAAACGCGGGAGAAAATCTTTCGGTTTTATGCAACCTTTCGGGGATATACGGGCTATCGAAAGATAAGCAAAAGAGCGCGTATTATTACGAAAAGGCAAAAGAGAAAGACGATAAAAGTTTCGACGCCGCTTTAAAGCTCGCCGCGTGCGCTTTGGATCTTAATATTCACGAAGACGTGGTAAAATACGTTAAACGCATAGTAGACGAAAGACCTTACGATAAAGATATGCGTTTTTTCCTTGCGATAGGGTATTTGAACTGCAAGATGTATCAGGCGGGATACGAAGAATTTTCTTACGTTTTAAGGCTTGACAGAGAAGACCGTATTACAGAGTTTTACTGCAAGTTCTGTAAAAAACTTATCGAAGGAAAATCGTCTTTCGAGAAAAAGTTGCCGTTAAAATACGAACTCGATCTGCCGAACTTTGAAGCAAAGCGAAGAATAGACGAAGTCAATAAAATTTATAACGGCGAAAAGGGAAAGGAAAAGTATTCCGAAAAGGATTTTAAAGACCTTTTGCTGTGGGCAATAAAGCGTGAAGACGGCGGTATTGCGGAAAAAGCGCTTGCTTCCATAGCGCTTTGGTATGATAAGCGCTCGGAAATTTTCAAAGAAGTTTTGATGGATTCTGATATAAAAAACGGTGTAAAAGAAACTTTGCTGATTTTTTTGATTGCGGAAGGATATACCGGCAAAATCAGTATGGTGGCGAGCAATATTTTCGTTAAATTTAAGCCCAAAAAATTGCCGTTTGAAAAGCTTGACGGCGGCGCGTATTTTAAACTCGGATACGCGGTGTGTATGGCAAGGCTTGCGTTCAGCGACCTTTCGGACTACGATAAAATCGCCGTAGGGGCAACGAAAGTTTTTAAAAAATTCGGCGATAAACTGTTCGATAAAAATTCCGATAAATCGGAGATCGCCTCGCTTATCGCGATAGAGAGCGGGCTTGACGGGGTTTCGGATATAAAAGCCGCGTCGATACTTTTCGGCGTGCGTGAAAAAAGAATAAAACAGATTTACGATCTTTTAAACGGAGATAACAATGATAAAAATAATTGACGTAGACGCGCTATTTGAAAAATACATATCGGACTTCGTATATAAGAACGTAGGGAAAGTAAATCCCGAAGAGATCGAAGATAAGATTCCCGTTTTATATAACGAGTTCGGCGACAAAAAATGCGACTCGTTAGACGGACAAAGCCCGAACGAATACTATAAGTCTTTCCCCGCAACCGAACTTTTAGCCTGCCTTAAAGAGCATATAAAAAAGGGCGTTTCGGTTTCGGACTTTTTATGCGAAGCGTTAGAAAGCACGCCTGACGAAGACGCTATCTTATCCGCCTTGGGCGAAGAAGAAAGCGAAGAGTTTATACTCTATCTTATGAATATTTTATCGGCGCGCGGATCTAAAAAAGCATATCAGCGGTATCTTGACTTTATCGCTTGGGACTATTCCGCACCAGTTAAAGAACTTGCCGCGGAACTGCTTATAGACGGGGTGGAAGACGTTAAAGACCGTATAATTTCGGAGTTTAAAAACCTTTCCGCTGAAAATAAGTTGTATTTAACCGAAGTTTTATCACACGCAAAAAAAGACGATAGGGTGTTTGAAATTTTAATTAACGAGTTTTTGTCTCACGGAGAAAATATCCCGCTGTACGCGTCTTTTCTGGTAAGGTTCGGCGACGAAAAGGCTTTGCCGTTTTTGACCACCGCGATAGAAAACGAGAAAATAGATTATGCAGACTTTGAAGAACTGCGCTTTTCGATAGAGGCGCTCGGCGGCGTTTACGATAAAGAGCGAGACTTTAATAACGACAAAGTCCGCAAAAAACTTAAAGACGCCGACGTAAAAAGATAATCGGTTTAAAAGAAAAGTTTTTCACATAAAATATAGCGTGAAAAACTTTTTTTATTGCCTTTCCTGCGCTTTTTCTCTTTTAGGCGGCATCGTAGGGGCGGGCTTTATAACTGGCAGCGAACTTATAGTTTTTTTCGGAACGGATAATTTTTATTTGCCGTTAACTCTATCTTGCGCCCTTTTATTTTTCGGGTTTTATATCTCGCTAACGCTTGCCGAAAATTCGGGCGGATTAAAACACGGGCTTAAAAAGATAACGCCTATGTCCGGCGTATACGAAACGTTTATTTTATTATCTTCTTTTTTCGTTCTTTCCGCCATGATAGCGTCTCTTGACGCGCTTTCTGAAAACATAGGTATCTCTTATCCGATTTTTTCGGTATCTTCGCTATTCGCGGCGCTGTTTTTAGCCCCGCTTAAAACCGAAGGGATAAGGAAGATAAACCTTATTTTAGTGCCCGTTTCTATAATCGTCGTCGTGTTTCTTATTTTATATAACGGCGATTTAAGGTTTGAAAAACCCTTGTTTACGGCGGACTTTAAATCTTTATTTTTAAGCGCGCCGATCTATGCGTTTATGAACGTTTTCAATTCTCTGCCGTTAACTTTTTCGCTCGGAAGATCTCTTGGCGGTAAACAGCGGGTTTTCGTTTCGGGCTTAACGGCGGCAATATCCGCTCTTTTCGCCGCGCTTATATTAGCCTTTTTAAAGGGTAGCCGCGGCGCAATAAACAGCGCTATTCCAATGGGTGCGGCTGCCGGATCGGGAATATTTGCCGTTTTATTTTTCGTCGCAACGTTTTTTGCGATCTTCACGTCGGTTATAATATCCTATTATCCTATTTACACGGCATTTGACGGCAAAGGCAAAGCGCGTTATTCACCCGTGGTTTTACTTTTTGCGTTTGTATTTTCAAGGCTTGGACTAAACGTTATAGTAAAATACGCGTATGCGTTAATAGGCGGGATAGGCGGGCTTTTTTTGATAAATGCGGCGACATTTCTTTTAAGGAATAAAAAGGGCAAAAAGTATAAAAAAACTTTCTTTGAAAATAATACTTATTAAATAGATCGGAGGATTTTTTATGAAAAAGAAAAAGAGAACAAAACCGATAAAATTAACAGACGAACAATATAACGATTACATTATGGCGCTTAAAGACGAAAGACCGCCAAAACTTATCAGAGAAACGGAACTTTCGGATAAAACCGTTTAATAAAAAATTCCCGCTGCCACGGGAATTTTTTGTTTTTTATTGTTATTTGTAAAAAAACATTGTATAATGTAAAAAACAAATAAAATAGGTATAAAAATGTTAACGGTAAAAGAAGTTAAAACAAAAAAGGATCTTAAGCTTTTCGCTAAATTCCCGCTGACGATTTATAAAGATTGCCCGTATTACGTTCCGTCTTTATACAGCGACGAATTGAATACGTTTAACCCCAAAAAGAATTTCAGTCTAAAAACCAACTTGGCGAAGGGTTTTTTATGTTATAAAGACGGCGTGCTCGTAGGGCGTATAGCGGGGCTTATAAATAAAAAGCACAATGAATTATCCGGCAAAAAATATATAAGATTTTCACGCTTTGAATGTATCGACGATATAGAAGTTTTTAAGGCGCTTTTAGGCGCGGTGGAAAAATTCGGCAAAGAAAACGGTATGGAAATAATCCATGGACCGTGGGGCTTTAACGATACGGATAGAGAAGGTATGCTTACCTTCGGGTTCGACGTAAGAAGTTCTTATTCCACCAACTATTATTACCCTTATTTTTCGCAGAATATGAAACTTTTGGGATTTGAAGACGAATCCAAATGGTTAGAGCGTCGCTTTAATATTCCCGAAGATATCCCCGAAAGAGTGCACGCGTTATCTCAGCGCATTAAGGACAAACATCATCTTACGGACGTTTCGGAATTTATGTCCGTTAAAAAGATAGTCAAAAAATACGGCGACGAAATGTTCGAAACCTTAAATCTCGCATACGCGCATCTTGACGGATACGTTCCGATAGAAGAAAAGGCAAAGAAGAACGTGCTTTCGCAATTTGCAACCATCGTTAATACAAAATACATAAGTTTTTTAATAGACGAAAATGGCAAGTGCGCGGCTTTCGGTATAGTTTTGCCGTCTATCGCAGACGCACTTATTAAGCATAAAGGCAAACTTTTCCCGACGGGATTTATAGACGTGTTAAAGAGCATAAAGCATCCAAAACAACTTGAAATGGCGCTTATCGGCGTTCGCCCCGAATATAAAAACGCAGGGCTTAACGCAGTTATTATCGATAAGGTTTTAAGGCATATAATCGACGATAAGATAGGACTTTTAGAGTCCAACCCGATGCTTGAAACCAACGATAATATACAAAATCAATGGAAACGCCTTTTCGATACCGAAGTGTTTAAAAAGCGCCAAACGTATCAAAAGCAGATAGGAAGTTTAATCGATTAAAGATAAAGACAAGCCCCGCAAAATCGCGGGGTTTTTTATCGCCGTTTTTCGCGCGAAATAGCAGTTTTGATAAAAAATAATAAATGCGTTTAAAAACCTTGAAAAATGCGATATAAAATGATATAATATCTAAGATATTTTAAATTACGGTAGGCAAGTTTATGAAAAGAACTGAACTCAAAAAAATCTTCAAAAACGCAGATGCTTTCGGCAATCAGACGGTAACCGTCTGCGGCTGGGCAAAAACCGTCCGAGACAGTAAGTCTTTCGGATTTATCGAACTTAACGACGGATCTTCTTTTAAAAACCTTCAAGTGGTTTTTGAAAGGGACAAAGTCGAAAATTATGAAGAGATCGCGAAGCAGAACGTAGGCGCGTGCCTAAAAGTTGAAGGCAAAGTGGTTTTAACTCCCGAAAGGAATCAACCGTTTGAAGTCAACGCGGTAAAAATCGAAGTTTTGGGCACTTCTTCGCCCGAATACCCCTTGCAAAAGAAAAGGCACTCGTTAGAGTTTTTGCGCGGCATATGTCATCTCCGCCCGAGAACGAACACTTTTAACGCGGTCTTTAAAATCCGCAGCGAAGCGGCTTTTGCCATCCACAAGTTCTTTAACGAACGCGGATTCGTTTACGTGCATACTCCGATCATCACCGGTAGTGACGCCGAAGGTGCGGGAGCAATGTTTCAGGTAACTACTTTCGATCTTAATAACGTTCCCAAAGAAAACGGGGAAGTGGACTATAAAAAAGACTTTTTCGGAAAGAAATCAAGCCTTACCGTTTCGGGGCAGTTAGACGTTGAAAACTTCGCCATGGCGTTTTCTAACGTTTATACCTTCGGACCTACCTTCCGTGCCGAGCACTCTAACACCGTTCGCCACGCGGCGGAGTTTTGGATGATCGAACCCGAACTTGCATTTGCCGATCTATCGGACGATATGGACTGCGCAGAGGCAATGGTCAAGTTCGTTATATCTTACGTTATGGAAAGTTGTCCGGACGAAATCGAGTTTTTGAATAAGTTCGTAGATAACGGGCTTATCGCAAGGCTAAATAACGTGGTTCAAAGCGAATTCGTCCGCTTGACCTATACCGAAGCCATTAAAATTTTAGAAAAAGAACAAGGGCGTTTCGAAGTTCCCGTGTTCTGGGGTATGGATTTACAGAGCGAACACGAACGCTTTATAACCGAAGAAGTTTATAAAAAACCGGTATTTTTAACAGACTACCCAAAAGAGATAAAGGCGTTTTATATGAGACTTAACGACGATAAAAAGACCGTTGCCGCCAGCGACCTTTTAGTTCCGGGTATCGGCGAACTTATAGGCGGCAGCCAAAGGGAAGAAAGGCTCGACCTATTAGAAAAACGCATGGAAGAGTGCGGGCTTAAAAAAGAAGACTATAAAGCGTATCTCGATTTAAGAAAATACGGCGGAGTGGTTCACTCCGGATTCGGGCTCGGGTTTGAAAGGATGATAATGTATTTAACGGGCATTTCAAACATAAGAGACGTGTTGCCGTTCCCGAGAACGGTAGGGAGCCTTGATAGTTAATGATATTCGATATTGCCGCATGCGAAGAAAAGATAGGCTACGTTTTTAAGGATAAAATGCTTTTAAGGCGTTGCTTTACACATTCTTCCTATGCATACGAAAACAATACCGAAGATAACGAACTGTTGGAGTTTTTCGGGGACGCAATTATTCAGTTTTTGGTAACCGAATATCTTTATAAGCACGTTTACGGCGACGAAGGGATCTTAACCGAAAACAGAAAGGCGATAGTTTCCAAAGATCCGCTGCTTAAAGCGGTAAAAAGACTTTCGCTTTACGAATACGTTTTGGTAGGAAACGGGCTTAAAGATAAACCCGCGGAAAACGAAAAGATGTATTCGAGTTTATACGAGGCTATAACTGCGGGGATATATCTTGACGGCGGTATGGCGGCGGCTAAAAAATTCGTGACCGAAACGATAATTTCCGATTACGCGGAACATATAAAAAAACAAAAGGACGTTAAAAACGAAGAAAAAGACGGAAAAAGTCTTTTACAAGAATACGTTCAGAAAAGAAAAATGGGTAGCGTTACATACGAAACGCTTTATAAAAAAGGGCCCGATCATATGCCTGATTTCAGAGTGGCGGCGCTGCTCAACGGATCAAGGCTAGCAGAGGGCGACGGCGCCAGCAAGAAGGCTGCGGAGATGCAGGCGGCAAAGCGAGCGCTTGCAAAATTGATAAAACAGGGCGGTAATTAAAGTGAATTTTGAAAAAGTCGAAATGTATGGATTTAAGTCCTTTGCCGATAAAGCGGAAATAAAGTTCGGCAACGGGATTACTGCTATCGTAGGACCTAACGGGTGCGGCAAAAGTAACGTTGCCGACGCCGTGCGCTGGGTTCTCGGCGAACAGTCTGCAAAAACCCTTAGGGGCAGCAGCATGCAAGACGTTATTTTTGCGGGAACGCAAGGTAGAAAATCTTTATCCTATTGCGAAGTGTCGCTGTTTTTCGACAACAGCAACAAGATGTTTTCGCTCGACTATAACGAAGTTATAATCACGCGTAAACTTTTCCGTAGCGGCGAATCGGAATACTATATAAACCGTCAACCGGCAAGGCTTAAAGATATAGTCGACCTTTTGCACGAGTGCGGAATAGGTAAAGAAGGCTATACCATAATCGGACAAGGTAAAGTAGAAGAGATCATGTCCGCAAAGCCAGAAGACAGAAGACTTATATTCGAAGAAGCAACTGGTATCGCGAAGAATAAGACCAAGAAAAACGAAACCGAAAGAAAGTTAGAGCGCACGCACGAAAACCTTATAAGACTTTCGGATATACTTTCCGAAATAGAAAACCAACTTGTTCCGTTAGAGCGTCAGGCGAACAAGGCGAAAGAGTTCAACGAACTGTCCGAAGAACTTAAATTCCACGAACTCAACACGTATATGGCAAAGGTAGACGGGGTTGAAACCGCGAAAAACAAGATAAGAACGAGAATAAACGGAATAGACGAACAGACCGCCCTTAGAAATATCGAATTTGCCCAAACGCAGAGCGAATACGATAAGATAATGACGGAAAGTAAAGAAGCCGATCAAAAACTCCGCGATTATAACGAAGAACTTTTGACAAAGCGCGTCAAGATGGAAGAATCTTCGGGTATGTTCAAGGTATATAACGAAAAAATATCCGCACTTTTAAGCCAGATAGAGCGCGCGAAAGGGGATATTGAAACGAATATATCCATAATAAACGAAAGCCGTTCGGCAATTTCGGTCAACCGTGAAAAGATAATAGAAGACGAAAAGAAACTTAAAGACCTTTTGCAAAAAGCCGATGCCGCCAGCAAAAAACTTTTATCGGTCAGCGAAAAAATAACGCTGGGCGAAGAACTTTCGGAAGCAAACCGCAAAAAGGTTATTGAATCCATCGAGTCGCTATCTGACTTTAAGGTCAATAAGGGCACGATGAGTATTGAAAAGAGCAACCTTTTGGAAAAGAAAGACGAACTTTTAGGTAGGCTTGACGAGTCTTCCGTTCGTAGGGATAAACTTTTTAACGAAAAGGAAAGTTGCGATAAAGAGATAGATAATCTCGACAGGTCGGTTTTCGATCTTAAAAACCAGATCGCCGAAAAGGAAAACGAAGTAAGGGAAGGCAACGAAAAAGTCGCTAAAACGGATAACGCCATTTTCTCTTTAAACTCGCTTGTCGCAACCTTGCAAACGCGTGACGCATACTATAAAGAAGCCAAAGAAAACTACGAAGGGTATGCGCCCGCCGTTAAACTTCTGTTCGGCAGAGCAAAGCAAGACGCGGGTCTTAAAAGGCGCATAAAGGGCGTCGTCGCCGAACTTATCTCTTGCGATAAAAAGTTCGATATAGCGATAGAAACGTCGCTTGCGGCGGCTGCGCAAAACGTGGTTACCGCAACTACTGACGACGCAAAATACCTTATCGCATACTTAAAAGAAAACAAACTCGGAAGACTTACTTTCCTTCCGATAGAATCGGTAAAACCCAGAGAGCAGAGCAGTTTGGTTACGTCCGCGCTAAACGATACGGGCGCGCTCGGGGTTGCAAATAATATAGTCGCTTACGACGCACAGTTTGAAAACGTTATTTCAAACCTTTTGGGCAATACTTTAATTGTCGATAATATCGATAACGCTACAAGGATCGCGAACAAGTATCACTTCGGCTTTAAGATAGTTACGCTTGACGGAGACGTTTTCTCTACGCAAGGCGCTATGACGGGCGGTTCAAGACGGCAAGATTCGGTCGGCGTGCTTTCAAACGACAGAAAGATAGAAGATAACGCCGAACAGTTAAGGATCAAAAGAGCCGAAATGGATAAACTGAAAGGCGAAAAGGCAGCCCTTGAAAAGGAAAGGGACAAGGCGTTAGACGAACTTGGGTTATTAAACGAAATGTATAACGGAAAGCGCCAGCAGATTTTGCTTGCCCGTGAAAAACAGGCGACTTTAGAAAACGCGCTGTCCGAAATAGGAAAGAATATCGAAAATTCTTCCGACCTTATCGAAGAAGTTGAAAAACGAATCGCCAAAATCGACCTTGAATACGAGGCTGTAAATTCCGGAAGTAAAAAACTCGAAGAGGCAAGAACGAGCGCCAAAGAATCGGCGGATAAGCAGCAGGCGGAGTATGACGCGCTTAGAAAAGTGCGTGACGAATTAAGCGAAGAAAACACCCGTTTGCAGGTCGCTATAACCGAACTTCGCGCGGGGATCGACTCTGCAAAAGACGAGTGCGAACGCCTAAAAACCGCCGTTTCCGACGCGGAAGAATCCAACGCGCGCCTATCTAAGAGCAACGAAAACGCAGAGTTCATTATCGAAAACTTCCGCAGAGAGCAAGAAAAAGTTTCACTCTCTAAAGAAGAACAGGATTACATTAACGGTATAAGGGATAAGATAGACAATATCGAAAAGTATAAGATCGAACTATCCGAAAAGTTAGAGCATAACGCGGATAAGCGCCAAAGCCTTACCGACGAACTGAACGCGCTGTCTGAGAAAAAGCACGCGGAAGAAATCGAACTTGCAAAAATTGACTCCGATTTAGAGCATTTGCAACAGTCCGTTTGGGAAGACTATCAGGAAACTTACGAAACCGCGCAGAAAGTCAGAGCGGAAGGATACGACGAGGCAAACGGCGTTGCCGAAATAAACAGAATAAGGAAAAAGCGCGCGTCTTTGGGCGCTATCAACGCCACCGCGATAGACGACTTTAAACTTTTGAAAGAAAGATACGACGAAAACCTTGTTCAAAAAGAAGATCTTGAAAAGGCGGAAGGCGATCTAAGGCAGGTTATAGACACATTAAAAGGCGAAATGTTAAAGCAATTCGACGAAGGGTTCAAAAAGATAAACGAAAACTTCCAAAAGATATTTAAAGAACTTTTCGGCGGCGGCAGAGCGATGTTAGAACTCGACTATACCGAAGTTGACGATAAGTTAGAAGCGGGCGTTGAAATAATCGCCGAACCCCCCGGAAAGAAACTTCAAAAACTATCACTTTTATCGGGCGGCGAAAAGGCGCTTACGGCAATAGCGATACTGTTCGCGATATTAAAACTCCGTCCTATGCCTTTCTGTATTTTAGACGAAATCGAAGCGGCGCTCGACGAGGCGAACGTTGATAGGTTTGCAAGATACTTGCAAAAATTCTCGCAGGAAACGCAGTTTATCGTTATAACGCACAGAAAACCGACTATGGAAATGGCTGACAGTTTATTCGGCGTAACCATGCAGGAAAAGGGCGTAAGCAAGATGGTTTCAGTCAAACTATCGGACGTTTCCGCTTTCGATAAAGACGCGTCTTAAAAAGGATCATTATGGGATTTTTCAGTAAACTAAAAAGCGTATTAAAGAAAACTTCGGACGGGCTTTCTAAAAAACTTACCGAACTTTTCGCAAAAAATAAACTCGGCGAAGAGTTTTACGAAGAACTGGAAGATATTTTGATTTCTTCCGACGTGTCGGTTAAAACCACTATGGAAATAGTGGACGAAATAAGGGATACCGCAGTTAAAGAAAAGTGCAAAGATAAAGACTACGTTATAAATCTATTAAAAAACGAACTGTTCGAAACTTTGGACTATGCCGAAAAGCCCGAATTCAAAACTCCAGCCGTCATTATGGTTATCGGCGTAAACGGGGTGGGTAAAACCACCACGATAGGTAAACTTGCAAATAAGTTCACCAAAGAAAAAAAGAGCGTTACCATCGCCGCGGCGGATACCTTCCGTGCGGCTGCCGCAGACCAACTTTCCGTTTGGGCGGATAGGGCAAAGGTAAGAATAATAAAGCACGAAGAAGGGGCTGACGCTTCCGCCGTCGTTTTTGACGCGATCTCTTCCGCAAAAGCCAAAAATACCGACGTGGTTATTATCGATACCGCCGGCAGACTTCACGTTAAGGCTAACCTTATGGAAGAACTTAAAAAGATGGATAGGGTGGTTAAAAGAGAATATCCCGAAGCGAACTTTTATAAACTTATCGTGCTTGACGCTACCACGGGGCAGAACGCTTATAACCAAGTGGAAGTTTTCAAAAACGCCGTTGGAATCGACGGAATAATTTTAACCAAACTCGACGGCACGGCAAAAGGCGGGTTTATAATTTCGCTATCGTATGAACTCGAAGTTCCCGTGTTCTTCGTAGGCACAGGCGAAAAGATAGACGATATAGAAGACTTTTCCGCAAAAGACTTCGTTGACGCTCTGTTCGAATAAAATACTTTTAATACTAAAAGCATAATAATATTTAAATATAAAACTTGCCCGAAAGGAAACCTTTCGGGCAAGTTTTTTAATCTCTTCCTATAAGCGAATCAAGCGAAACGTCGTAAATTTCCGCAAGCTTAATAAAGATGGGAAGGCTCGGCAACGCCTTCATCTGTTCGTATGCCTGATACGATTGATAGGTTATACCGAGTTTTTCGGCAACCTGTTTTTGAGTGTATCCGTATGTCTTTCTGTAATTTTTCAAATTCAACGAAAAATTGAGAAGAAAATTTTCAATTATTTTATCCATTTATTGTATTATAAATTTTTTTATGCTATAATGTATAAAATACAGTCTATAACTGTATTTTGTGCAAAAACAGTAAAAAGTAAGCAAAAAACAACTTTTTTTCTATCAATTCAACCAACGGTTGTTAAAAAAATATTTTAATTTTCGCCGATTTTTTATATAATGAAGAAAAAAAGGAGACGAAAAATGTCAGAACTTGGAATTAATATTGCAAAGTTAAGAAAAGAAGCGCAAATGACGCAATCCGAACTCGGCGAAAAATTAAGCATCTCGCCGCAAGCGGTTTCCAAATGGGAAAAGGGGATGTCTGAACCGGATACGGATACGCTTAAAAAGATTGCCAAACTATTTAACGTTTCGCTGGACGAACTTTTCGGGGTTGATGAAAACCCGAAAGAAGAGCAAAAAAGCGAAAGCGTGTCGGAAGAAAAAGAAGTCGCCGCGACGGCCGAAGCCCCAAAGCTTGATAGACAACCGTTAGCCTATTGCAGCGTATGTAAAAAACCTTTATATACTTTAAATGAAGTCGTCGAAGGAACGAAACAGGTAACCAACAATAAACGCACTACAACCGTTCCTACCGGCGTTATATACTGTCAGGATTGTCATAGAGAAGATAATTTGCGTAGTATAGCGCATTATACCGAGCAAGCGTATATCGAAAAGAAAAAAAGCTATAACAAGAGCTGGACGGTTGCGAGTATTTCCGCAGGGTTCGTGCTTTTGCTTTTGATTATAATAGGCGTAGCAATAAAAGATTACGTTTTCGCCTTTGCTGGCGGAATTGCGATCGCATACGTGGTTTTCGCAACGGTAGTGCAAGCCTACTGGGACGATACCGTTCTCGATATACTGTTGTTCTTCTCGCGGTCTTTTAATATGCCGGGCGTTATATTTACCTTGGATCTTGACGGAATTATTTGGCTTATCACCGTTAAAATAGGTTTGGCTATTTTATCCTTCTTGCTTTCCGCTTTCATCTTTATGATAGGGCTTGTTGTTGCGGGAGTTGTGGCTACGATATGTTTCCCGTTCAAAGTCGTTAGTTATTCAAAGAAAATGAATGCAGAGAAAGGAAAATCAGACAAAGCAAAATCGGAATACGAAAATTTCAAAAAAGAAAGAGAAATTAAAAAACAAAAGGAGATAAACAATGCGTAAACTTTTAGCAATTTTATTCGTCTTATGTCTTACGGTATGCGTCAGTATGCTGTTTGCGTGCGGCGGAGACACCCCGAAAGATGGCGGCAATACCCCGCAAGACGGCGAAAACCAACAGGTCGATAACGGTCTTGAAAATTTCAGCGGCATAACTTTTGCAAACAAAGAAGTTACATACGACGGCACGGAACAAAGCGTCGAAGTGGCGGGAGAACTGCCGGACGGCGCGACCGTTACTTATACTGGTAATGACAAAACCGACGCGGGCACGTATAACGTTAAGGCGGTAGTAACTTGCGAAGGGTATAATCCTTTGACCTTAAACGCAACCCTTAAAATCAATAAGGCAAGTTACGATATGAGTGAAGCAAGTTGGAATTACTCGAACGAGTATACTTACGACGGCGTGGAGAAAGTTATAGAAGTTTCCGGGCTTCCCGATGGCGTAACCGTAAAAGCATATTCAAACAACACGCAAACCAACGCCGGAAATTATTCGGCAAGCGTTACGTTTAATTATGACAACAAGAATTACAACGAGCCTACCGTCGCCGCTTGCACTTGGAGTATCGCAAAAGCCGAAATAACGGGTGTTGCTATCGAAGACGATACCGTAGATTATGACGGAAACGAACACTCGCTTTCGATAATAGGGACTTTGCCGACGGGCGTTAGCGTAAGTTATAAATACAACGGAGCAACGGCAAGCGGTGTAATCGATATAAATAACTATACCGTTACGGTAACACTTTCCGGCGCTAACTATATTGAAAAGACTTTACAAGCGGTATTAAAGATAAGAAAAGCGCTTAACTTAAAAAATTTGGCGAGCACGATAGTCGCTTCTTTCGGTTCTGCACCCGACCCATGGCAATTTATTCCCGATACGCAAAAGAAAGATCGAAAAATACTTAACTCCGCTATCGCATACGATTCGTTCGTAAGTGTTTCGTCTTTACCGAAAAACGGAATAGGCAAAGGGTTAAATGCGGTATATACCGTTTTAGATCACAGCGAAACCGCTTTAACTTATGTGAATAAGTTGTATGCCGCGCTTACCGCGATAGGAAATATCTATCAAGAATATATAAATAAAAACGAAGACAACTATGCGTCTTTTGAGGGAACGTATTCCGTGTTTGGATTTAAAATAGTTGTTTCGGACGAAAAGTATGAGATTTTGGCAAAGGCTTCCGGTTTCGCTATCGAAATGGTATACGATAAAACCGAAGAAAAGATAACCACGCGCGTAGACGTTGCCGATAAACTTGCCGCTAAATATATTGTTTCGGATAACTATATGAGATTTGCGGTAAACGTGTTCGGGGTAGTCACTTCGGATATAGAGTTCGTTTCAAGCGAAACTAAAACTACCGGCGTTATTTATGAAACTACGGGCGTAGGAAGCGCAAGGCTTACCACTTCCGCCATTTTGGAAATTACCGATAAATACTTTAAGGTTATAGGCAATAAGGGTGATTTTATGGTTCCCGGTAAAGGCGTTAACGTCGAAGTATACAGCAATCAAACGGGCAACCTTATAGGAACGGAAGTTTTTGAAACGAATACTGCCGTAGATTACGAAACCGTATGGTTTAATCTATATAATATTACGGGGATAAACACGATAAAAGCCGATATGGAAACCAAGAACGGTCAAAACCCGAATACCGTTTATATCAATAACAGTTCAACGGTTTTCGCGCAGAAGTTCAATACTAAGTTAGGTATCAAAACTTCCCGTCAATACGATATAGAATTTAAGAAGATGTATTTTTATATGGATACGGACTCTGACGGAAAACTCGAAAAAGTTGAACAACTTATTCCTATGCTTTTCGTTCAGGAAGCAAATCTTAATACTTATCTTTCGGATATGAAGAGCCTTAACGATTGTATAACCGTATCGCCCGCAAACACCGTTTCGAGTTCGGATTTTAACACCGTTCTTTTAGCTTATGATACGTATTTAGCACCGTATCAGGAAATGAAGGAAGCGCTTACTTATGAGATCACGGTAGAATTTATCGGCACTAAAAACGCTTGGTTTACTGAAAATTAAAAAACATAATATATCAAGCGAAAACGCTTGACAGGGGATAAAAATACGTATATAATATCAAGGTGTAAAGCAAAAACGCTTTGCACCTTTTTATTCGGTATGGAAAAAGATTTTGAGTATATTGAACTTTTTGAACTGTATAAGGAACTTTTGACCGAAAAGCAGAGAGAAATTTTTTCTTCTCACTATCTATACGACTTATCCTTATCTGAAATTGCGGAGCCGGACGGGTTTTCGCGCCAAAGCGTTTACGACGCGATAAAAAAGGTAAAAAGCAAACTGACGGAATACGAAACGAAACTCCGCCTTTACGAAAAGTTTTCCGCGCTAGATAGTCTTGCCGAAGAGCAAAGCGAAGACGTTAAAGCGCGAATCAGAGAAATAATAGGTAAATAATGGCTTTATTTTCGAATTTATCCGAAAAACTTAATCATATCTTTTCAAAACTGACAAAGCACGGAAGGCTAACCGAACTTGAAATAAAAACGGCAATGCGTGAAGTCCGTATCGCGCTATTAGAGGCGGACGTTAATATAAAGGTCGTTAAAGAGTTCGTCGCAAAGGTCTCAGAGCGTGCCGTCGGGCAGGAAATATTAAAGAGTTTAAGCCCCACGCAGCAAGTTATTAAAATTGTCAACGAAGAACTTATCGAACTTATGGGTTCGCAGAATAATAAACTTGCGGTATCCAGCAACCCGCCGACGGTTATTATGATGGCGGGGCTTCAAGGTGCGGGTAAAACCACGCTTGTCGGAAAACTCGGGCTATATCTTAAAAAGCAGAATAAAAAGCCCCTTTTGGTCGCGTGCGACGTTTACCGCCCCGCGGCTATAAACCAACTTAAAGTCGTCGGTAAAAACGCCGGTTGCGAAGTGTTTGAAATGGGACAAGGCAATCCCGTTAAGATCGCAAAAGAAGGCATAAAGCACGCCAAATCATACGGGTTCGATACGGTTATTATCGATACCGCGGGCAGACTTCAAATCGACGAAGATTTGATGAAAGAACTTGAAGACATAAAATCGGAAGTAAACCCCGCGGAAATTCTTCTCGTTGTCGACTCGATGACCGGTCAAGTCGCGGTCGAAGTTGCCGACACTTTCAATAAGCGCTTAGAAGTTACGGGCTTAGTATTAACTAAACTTGACGGCGACACTCGCGGCGGCGCAACTCTTTCTATGAAAGCGGTGACCGGCAAGCCTATAAAGTTCTGTTCGGTGGGTGAAAAACTCGGCGATTTAGAGCCTTTCTATCCCGACCGTATGGCAAACCGCATTTTGGGTATGGGAGACGTGCTGTCTCTTATCGAAAAGGCGCAAGAGGCGGTAACCGAAGAACAGGCGAAAAAGATGGAAAAGAAGTTCCGCGAAAATTCTTTCACGCTTGACGACTTTTTAACGCAGTTTGAAACGATGAATAAAATGGGCGGGCTTAAAGACGTTATATCCATGCTACCCGGTATGGGAACGAAGTTTAAGATCCGCGAAGAAGATCTGGACGAAAAGCGGCTTTTAACAATGAAAGCGGTAATTCAATCGATGACGATGAAAGAGCGCGAAAACCCTTCGATAATCAACTCGTCGAGAAAGCAGCGTATCGCAAAGGGCAGCGGCACGAGCGTTCAGGAAGTAAACAAGGTTTTAAAACAATTCGAGCAATCGAAACAAATGATGAAACAGATGAAGAACAACAAAATGTTCAGATTTTGATAAATAAGAAAATTTTTTTAAGGAGTATATAAAAATGGCAGTAAAAATGAGATTGACGAGAATGGGCGACAAAAAATCCCCCTTCTACCGTGTAGTAATCACGGACAGCAGAACCGCGCGTGACGGCGCATATATCGATAAGATCGGTTATTATAACCCCACGGCTAACCCCGCGGAAATCGTTATCGACGAAGAAAAGGCGAAAGACTGGATCGCTAAGGGCGTTCAACCCACTGAGACGGTTAAAAATATTCTCGTTAATAAGGGCGTAATCGCTAAATCCGACAAACTTTCACCCGCGAAGACCAAAGTAAGAAAATCTAAATAATAGCAGGTGAACCATGTTAGATCTTATTAAATACGTCGTTGAAAGTTTTGCGGAAAACAAGGGCGAAATCGAATACGACGTTAGTGAAAACGGCAACGAAGTTACCGTTACCGTAACGCTTGCGCCCAGCGATATGGGCAAGGTTATCGGCAGACAGGGTAAGATTGCAAAAGCCCTTCGCACGCTCGTTCGCGCAGGGTCTGTTAAAGAAAACAAAAAATATAACGTAGAAATAAAAGAACGTGGGGAAAAGGAATAATTTTCCCCCGTTTTTCTAAGCGCGAAAATGGAAAAAACATTTAAAATCGGCTTGATATCAAAGCCGCAGGGGATAAACGGAGAAGTGAAAGTTTATCCGCTGACCGACGATATTAAAAGGTTTTCTTCTTTAAAACAAGCCGTTATCGGCGGCACTACCGTTAAGATAGAAAAAACCCGCATATGCGGGGATTTTGCCGTTCTTAAAATTTTCGGCATAAGCGATAGGAACGCCGCCGAAACTTTAAGGAACAAGTATATAGAAGTCGACCGTGAAAACGCCGTTAAACTTGAAGAAGGCAGATATTTTATCGCAGACCTTATCGGTATGAGCGTTTTTTCGGACGAAACTTTATTAGGGAAGATCACCGATTTTACGGAGGCTAAAACGCCGTATATCACGGCAATCGATTTAAACGGCAAGATATTCAGGTTTCCCTTTTTGAAAGACGCGCTTAATATCGTTGACATTGAAAAGGGCGAAATGCACCTTAAAAGCCAAAGATTAAAGGAAATAATTTTATATGAAGATTGATATTTTAACCCTTTTTCCCGATATGTTCGCTCCGCTCAAAGAGAGCATAATCGGCAGGGCGGTTAAAAACGGAAAAATCCAAATAAACGTCCACGATATAAGAGATTATACGCTCGATAAGCACAAAAAGTGTGACGACACGCCCTTCGGCGGCGGCGCGGGTATGGTGATGATGGCGCAGCCTATCGCTTCCGCTATCGAAAGCGTTGATCCCGAACATAAATCAAGGCGGATTTTCCTTTCGCCAAAGGGCAGAGTTTTCAATCAAAATATAGTTAAAGAGTATGCAAAGTTAAGTGATTTGCTCCTTCTTTGCGGGCATTACGAAGGCGTGGACCAAAGGGTTATAGACCTTTATATAGACGAAGAACTGTCCGTCGGAGACTACGTTTTAACCGGCGGAGAGATCCCCGCAATGGCGGTTGCAGACGCGGTCAGCAGATACGTTGACGGGGTAATTAACGAAGCGTCGCTTAACGAAGAAAGTTTTTCGGGCGGGCTTTTAGAGTATCCGCAATACACTAAGCCGCAAGAGTTTATGGGGCTTAAAGTTCCGGACGTTTTGCTTTCGGGCAATCACGGTGAAATAGCCAAGTGGAGAAAGGAAAAGGCGGAAGAGATAACCAGAAAAAACCGCCCCGACCTTTTAAAATAATATGCAACATTTACAATGGTTTCCCGGTCATATGACGGCAGCCGTCAGGATGATGGAAGAAAACTTAAAATTCGTGGACGGGGTTTTGCTCGTTTTAGACGCAAGAGCGCCGAGATCATCTATAAACGGCAAACTCGAAAGGCTTTTTTCAAACAAAAAAGTTTTATATCTACTTAATAAATCCGATCTTGCCGACGATAAAAAATTAAGGGAAACGATAAGTCAATTTAAATCGGAAGGAAAAGAGGCTATCGCCGTTTCCGCACTCGATAAAAAGGCAACCGACTTTTTATACGATAAGATGTTTATTCTGTTAAAGGATAAACTTTTAAAAAATAAAGAAAAAGGCGTGTTTAAGCCTATTCGGTTTATGGTGGCGGGTATTCCGAATACGGGAAAGTCCACTATTATAAACGCGCTTACCGGCGGCAAAAAGGCAATAACCGGCGATAAGGCGGGCGTTACGCGCGGCAAACAATGGGTTAGAATAAAAGAGTTGGAACTTTTAGATACTCCCGGCACAATGCCGCCTGCGTTTGAAAACCAAACTTTTGCCAAGCACCTTGCGTATATCGGAAGTCTTAACGACGCGAATATCGATATGGGCGATCTTGCCTTTGAATTTATTTCGGAGATGAAAGAACTTTATCCCGAACTTATAAAAGATAAATACGGTATCGAAGATATAAATCTACCGCCGCTTGAAATAATGAACGCAATTTGCGTCCGCCGCGGGTTTTTGATGCGCGGCGGCGAATTTGACTATGATCGTTGTGCAAAGGCGATTATAGACGATTTCAGAAAGGGCAGAATAGGCAAAGTGGTGCTTGACTGATATGGATAATCTTTTATACGAAAGAAAATATTTGGATAAAGGCTATAAATTCGTTGCGGGGGTAGACGAAGTGGGTAGAGGTCCGCTTGCGGGCCCCGTCGTATGCTGTGCGATAATTATGCCGACGGACGAAATTATAGAAGGCGTTACCGACAGCAAAAAACTTTCCGAAAAAAAGAGAGAAACTCTTGCAGAAATCATAAAAGAAAAGGCGATAGCCTATAAAATTTACGAAATTTGGCAAGATGAAATAGACGAGATAAATATTCTTTCCGCGGTGAAAAAATGCATGACCGGTGCAGTTAACGGGCTTGCGGTAAAACCCGATATAACGCTTGTAGACGGGGTGGATACTCATCTTCCGATAAACGCGGAATATATCGTTAAAGGCGACTTTAAAAGTTATACTATCGGGTGCGCGTCTATCGTTGCGAAAGTTTACCGTGACAATATGATGAAAGAGTTCGCCAAAACTTATCCCGAATACGGTTTTGAAAAACACAAAGGCTACGGCACCAAGGCGCATATAGATAAAATAAGGGAGATAGGACCTTGCAAACTTCACAGAAAGACCTTCATAAAAAACTTCTGGGACGAGCAGGAGAAAAGATAGCGGTAAATTATCTTAAAAAGAACGCCTATAAGGTGGTTGAAACCAACTTTAAGAACAAGATAGGCGAGATAGATATTATCGCAGAAAAGGATAACGTTACCGTCTTTGTTGAGGTCAAAACTCGAAGTTCGGACTTTTTCGGCGCACCGTCCGAGGCGGTGGATAAAAATAAACGCAGAAAGTATTTTTTGGTTGCGAGCGACTATCTTGCAAGAAATAAAAAAACGGACAGCGAGTGCCGATTTGACGTTATAGAGATAGAAGACGGCAAGATAAATCATATCGAAAACGCTTTTTACGCGTAAATATAAAAAATGGCTTAAAAACAGTTGCAAAACAGAAAAAATTGTGGTAATATAATATGGCTTTCGGACGTTCCTCTATCTTCGATAAGAACGTTTAGTAAATAGGAGGTAAAAGCAAATGAGCAGCATAATCGATGCTATAAATCAAGAAAACTTAAAGAAAGAACTTCCGGAATTTTCCGTTGGCGACACGGTTAAAGTTTTGGTAAAAGTAAAAGAAGGCGACAGAGAAAGAATTCAGGCTTTTGAAGGAATCGTTATCGCAAGAAAGAACGGCGGTATTTCCGAAACGTTTACCGTTCGTCGTTTATCTTTCGGCGTAGGCGTTGAAAAAACTTTCCCGATCCACTCGCCGAAGGTTGTCGATATTCAGGTAATCCGTCGCGGTAAAGTTGCCCGCGCAAAACTCTATTATTTAAGAGAAAGAACGGGTAAGGCAGCCAAAGTTAAAGAAATTAAAAAATAATAATTTTACGACAAAAGGAAGAATTCGCAAAGTTTGCGGATTCTTTTTTTCTTGCGGTGAAAAAAGCGGATAAAGGCCCATAATATATAATTAAATATTAAATTATTAATATTTATTTTTAAATTATTTACTTTTAAATAAAAATAATATATAATATTTTTTATAATGCCGCTAAATATCGTGCGGCATATAAAAAGTTTATGTATTTCACGGTGGGAGAAATTATGAGAAGTTTTCTTAAAAATCCTGTTAAGATAGTTTTTGCTATCCTTATCGTTTGTTTTATCGCCTTATCTTCGATAGGTCTCGGCAATCTTGCCGCGCCGTCTTCTTATTATCAAACGGGGGAGCTTGAAAAATCTTCTTATCTTGACGCCGTGTGCTATAAATTAGATACCGAAGATTTCAGCAGGATCAAATATTGCTACGTAAGTTTCGGTTCGGCGTCTATCGGTAAATCGGAAGACGAAACGGTTGGGCTTAAATTGAGATGCGCAACTTCCGAAACGTCTAATATGACAAGCGTTACGGTTAAAAGCGATAATCTTAAAAACGGTTTTGAAAGTTTATCGGTATCCGGCTGGAATTTGGTTGCGGATATCGACAGATCGATAAATTATAAATATTTTTTGATCACCTGTTCGGACGCGCTTAAAATAAACGAAGTGGTGTTCGTCGGCAAAAAGGCGGACGAAACGCTTGCGGTTATCCCGCTGACTTCGGTGGGATCTGGCGCAAGGGCAAAAGACGATACTACTTCGATTGAAAAGAGTTTGGAGTTTGCAAGAACCACCGAGGCAAAAGCAAAAGCAAACGTTTTAATCGACGAACAGAGTAAGTTTCATATCTCTGCGATAGGAGAAGACGGAGTATATACGTCAAGCAGAAACGAAAGACTTACCGAAACCGAATACTACACGGTTGAAAGCATAAGAAACGTCGTTTCGGGCAGAAGTTTTTATATCGATAAAACAACGAACCCGCTCGGGCAATACGTTATGGCGATAGGAACTGCTATCTTCGGATATAATACTTTCGGCGTTAGGGTGATGCCGCTTGTCTTTACCGTAGCCACGATAATTCTTCTATTCTTTTTAGGTAAACTATTATTCGGAAAAGAAATAGAAGGGTTGCTCTTCGCCTTCCTTTTCGCGGTAGGGGGATACGCTTTATCTACCGCAACGCTCGGCGTTGCCGATCCGATATTCGCGTTCTTTATAATCCTTTCCTTTATGGCGTTTATTAAGTTCTACAAAAAGGGTATAAGCAAAAAGTCGCCCGCAAAAAGTTATTTAAACCTTTTGCTCGGCGGGGTATCTTTCGCGGTAGCGTTTGCCGTCAAGTCGCAAGCAGTATATTTTGCGGCGGGAATAATAGCACTATTCGTTATAGGTCTTATAAGGCAGTATAACGCATACCGTCAAAAGCGCTTTATCGCAGAAGGCGACGAAATTTCGGTTTTGGAAGTTAAATCGGCTTATAAACAAAAACTTTTAAACTCGCTAGTTATCGGCGGGGTGGGAATAATTATTCTTCCCATAGTATTGATCATTTTAACGTATCTTATCGCAAACTCCGCATACGGCGGACTATACGGAAACTATAACGTGTTTAACTACGCGTTTACTAATTTAAGTCAGTCCTTTACCGCTAAACTTGTAAACACCGCCGAAACTTACGCGCCCGTAAGTTTTGCGATAAATTACGGCTGGTTATCTATCGGCGGCAATAAGTTCGTTTTCGGAAATATCGTGCTTACCTTTATAAATCTTTTCTCGCTGGTGTTCGGCACGGCAACTATTATCGGCGCGCTTATCGAAAGCAGAAAATCGGGAATAGATAAAGAAACCAAGTCCGCACTTATTATGCCGTTCGTTTTCTTTGCGGCAATGCTTATTTCTTGGGTAATATTAAATAGTGCCGTCTGCGGCACGGAAACCGCTTTATGCTATCTTGTTCCGAGTATATTAGCAAGCGGGATCACGATCACTATCCATAACTATTTAACCGTTAAAGACGTTAAAGCGGTAATTAAAACTAAAAAAATCGGTATATCCGTTACGGGGATTATAACCGCAATACTTCTCGTTGCAATAACGGTTGTGTTTGCACTTTCCGTTCCCGCGTTTATCGGATTATCCGTCCCCGAAGGGTTGTATTCATTTAACGTTTTATATAAAGCTGCATTGACGGTGGCGTGATATGATAGCCAAGATAAACAGTTTTGCATTAGTAGGGTTAGGTGGAATACCCATTAATGTCGAAGTGGACGTGAACAACGGTATACCCGCGTTTGAAATAGTAGGGCTTGCTGATACCGCGGTTAAAGAAGCGAAAGAACGCGTTAGATCGGCGCTTAAAAACAGCGGCAGAATATTACCGTCAAAACGCATAACGGCGAACTTCGCACCGGCAGACGTTAAAAAAGAAGGCTCGGCTTTCGACCTTCCGCTTGCGGTCGGCGTACTTAAAGCGACTGCGCAACTTATAGCGGAGTTTAGCGACGTGGTATTTTTGGGCGAGCTTTCGCTCGACGGGGAATTAAGACGAATTAACGGCGTTTTGCCCTTGATAATTTCGGCGTTCTCCGCGGGGTATAAAAAATTCGTTATCCCGAAAGAAAACGTTAAAGAAGCGTCTTTCGTGGAAGGCGTTACCGTTTACGGGGCTAAAAACTTAAACGAAGTTATAGATCATTTATCCGGCTTAAAGCCGATCGAACCCGCCGTATGCGGGCAGTTTTCTGAAAGTTTTGTCAAGCCGAACTACAATATAGATTTATCGTTGGTAAAAGGGCAAAAGACTGCAAAGCGCGCTTTGGAAGTCGCCGTGTCAGGCGGGCACAACATACTTTTCGTCGGCGCTCCGGGAACGGGAAAAACAATGCTGGCAAAATGCATACCGACTATTATGCCGGATATGACTTTCTCCGAAGCCTTGGAAACTACCAAAATCCACTCTATCGCGGGGCTTATAAACCCCGAAGAAGGAATAGTATTTAATAGACCGTTCAGAAGCCCGCACCATACCGCGTCTACCGTGGCGATGACGGGCGGCGGGTCGACAGTTCGCCCGGGCGAGATAAGTTTTGCGCATAACGGGGTGCTGTTTTTAGACGAAATGCCGGAATATAACCGCTCTACGCTCGAAGCACTACGTCAGCCATTGGAAGACGGGGTTATAAACGTAAGCCGCTCGGCGGGAACGATAACTTTCCCAGCGAACTTTATTCTTTGCGGAAGCATGAACCCGTGCCCTTGCGGAAACTACGGATCGGCAACGAAAGAGTGCACCTGTTCGCCTAGCCAGATAGCAAGGTATAAAGCGAAAATTTCAGGTCCGCTTCTCGATAGGATCGATTTGCAGATACAGGTTGACGAAGTTAAATATTCGGAACTATCTGATGACAGCGAGGCGGAAACTTCGGAAACGGTTAAAAAGCGCGTCAACAGGACGAGACTTATTCAAAAGGAAAGATTTATTGAAGACGGTATTTTAACCAACGCCGATATGGGCGAAAAGCAGATAAAAAAATACTGTAAACTTTCCCCCGACTGCGAAAAACTGTTAAAGAACGCATACGAAAGTTTAAGCCTTTCTCCGAGGGCTCGCAGCAGAATAATAAAGGTCGCAAGAACGATAGCCGATATGGCTTGTTATGAAGATATAAAACCCGAGCATATATTAGAAGCGATAAGTTATCGCCATAGTTAAAATGAAGTATTCCGCAAAAGAACTGTGTCTTATCTGGCTGGATAGTTTTTTAGGTTTAGAGTATAAGCACAAGAACGAAATCTATAAAATGATAGAAGATAAGTCGGATATAAAAAGACTTTTATCTTCGGCGAAAGACTATATCGAAAGCAAGATAGGCGCTAGCGAATATCAAACGCTTTTATCTTCCGCGAACAACGGGTATCTCGAATATTTGCTTGACGGGCTTAATAAACGGGGTATAATAGCGGTAACGATAGATAGCGATATCTATCCCGAAAAGTTGAAAGATATAACCTGTCCGCCGCTCGTGTTATATTGCAAAGGTAAAGTAGAACTGTTAAATTCCGAATCTTTTGCGATAGTCGGCAGCAGAAAGAGTTTGCCGTCTTCTATCGGGTATGCGAAAGAATTTGCGGCGGCGATAGGGAAGGCGGGGTTAACTCTCGTAACCGGTATCGCCGAAGGCGTGGATATAACGGTCATAAAAGAAGCCTTAAAATCAGGCGCGCCGATAATATCGATAACCGCCGGCGGACTCGATCACATATATCCCGCGGCAAATGCAGAAATTTTTAACGAAGTATCAAAATCGGGGCTTGCAATATCCGAATACCCGCCCGAAGTCGTGCCAAAGCCTTTTAACTTTCCGATACGCAACAGAATTATCGCGGGGCTATCTAAGGGCGTGCTGATTGTCAGCGCGAAGATAAAAAGCGGCACTATGTATACCGCGGAATACGCGTTGGATTTCGGAAGGGATATTTTTGCCGTTCCGTATTCTCCGGGGATAGAGAGCGGTGCGGGTTGCAACGAACTTATAAAGAGAACGGCGATATTAGCCGACTCTCCGAACGATATATTATCCTACTATAACTTAAACACAGAAGAGAAAGAATTACATCTAAGCGAAGAAGAACAAGAACTTGTTTCTGTGCTTAAAAACGGAAGTTTGCATATCGAAAAGATAGCTAAACTTTTAGGGAAAAAAGTGTATGAGATCACGCCGACGCTTTCTATGCTCGAAATAAAAGGCGTCGTGATAAAAAGCGGAATAAATTTATTCGGACTTACAATTTAGACTTGGAGGCATAAATGCAATTAATTATCGTGGAATCGCCGCACAAAGCGAAGACGATCGAAAAGTTTTTAAAAGGCGATTATAGGGTTGAAGCGTCGAAAGGGCACGTAAGGGATCTGCCCGTTAAAAAAATGGGAATAGACATAGCACATAATTTCGAGCCGTTTTACGAGATAACCCCAGAAAAGAAGGCGGATATAAAAAGGCTTGCGGACGCGGCTAAAAAAGCCGATAAAGTTTACCTTGCAACCGACCCGGATAGAGAAGGCGAGGCTATATCTTGGCACCTTGCGGAAGTTTTAAAACTAAGCCAAAAGGAAAAAAACAGAATAGAGTTTAACGAAATTTCGGAAAAGGCGGTAGTTGCCGCGCTCAATAATCCGAGAACGATTGATAAAAATTTAGTAGACGCGCAGCAAGCGAGAAGAGTTTTGGATAGGCTTGTGGGCTATTCGGTTTCGCCGGTTGCAAGTTGCAGGCTCAACGAAAACCTTTCTGCGGGAAGAGTGCAATCCGTTGCGCTTAAAATGGTAGTGGATAAAGAGCGTGAAATTATGGCGTTCGTTCCCCAAGAATACTGGAACTTAAAGGCAGAAGTTAAGCCCGAAGATAAAAATTCGTTTAAGGTATTGCTTGTAGAAAAAGACGGCAAAAAATACAAACCCAAAAACGCCGAAGAGGCGGACGCGGTCGAAAAGATATTAAACGCCGCGAACTTTAAGGTTACCGAAGTTAAAAAGAATATGGTAAAATCGCACGCACCAGCGCCCTTTATTACCAGCACCATGCAGCAAGACGGATCTATAAAACTCGGCGTTTCCGCTCCGCAGATAATGAGTATTGCTCAGCGCCTTTACGAAGGCGTGCCGACGCCTCGCGGAAATATCGCCTTAATAACTTATATGAGAACGGACTCCGTAAGAGTTTCCGCAGAATCCCAGCGCGCGGCAAGATCTTATATAAAAGAAAAATTCGGCGACGATTACGTTCCGGAAAAACCGAATTTTTATAAGAGCAAAAAAGACGCGCAAGACGCCCACGAGGCGATCCGTCCCATAGACGTTAAAGTAACGCCCGAAAGCGTTGCCGACGTTTTGGATAAAAACCAGTATAAACTCTATAAACTTATCTATGACAGATTTATCGCGTCGCAGATGAGCGAGGCTGTTTACGACAGCGTTTCGGTAGCCGTAGGCGCTGAAAATTATACGCTTAAAACGAGCGGCAAAACTCTCGTATTCAAGGGCTATTTGGCGGTTTATGACGACACCAAAAAGGAAGAAGACGAAGAGAGCGGAAACGCGCTTTTACCCGCGCTTTCGGAAGGCGAAAGGTTAGACCTTGTTTCTATACTTAAAGAACAGAAGTTTACAAAGCCGCCGGTAAGATACACCGAGGCTACCCTTATCAAGAACATGGAAGATAAGGGGATCGGCAGACCTTCTACATACGCCACGATAATGGCTAAACTTTCCGACAAGAAAAGGGAATACGTAAAAAAAGAGAAAAAATATCTCGTTCCGAACGAAATAAGTTATAAACTTATAGATTTTCTCGTTAAATACTTCCCGAATATAATGGATATATCCTTTACCGCTAATATGGAAGACGAGCTTGACGACGTAGGCAAAAACGGAAAAGACTGGCACGAGCTTATTAAAGAGTTTTATAAACCCTTTGAAAATCAACTTGCAAGTTCTAAAATAACCGATAAACTTTGCCCCAAGTGTGGCTCGCCCATGATAATCAACAGCGGTAAATACGGCAACTATTATGCTTGCTCTAACTACCCGAAGTGCAGTAACATTATCGCGGTAAACGAAAAAGTGGCAATCCCTACCGATAGGATCTGCTCTAAATGCGGGGGCATAATGGTCGAGCGCGAAGGTAAGTTCGGAAAGTTTTTGGCTTGCTCTAATTACCCGAAATGCAAAAATACCATAAGCCTTACCGAAAACGTTGGAATTTGTCCGGAGTGCGGTAAGCCCACCAAAAAGATGATGAGCCGCGGCGGAAAGGTATTTTACGGCTGTTCTAGTTATCCCGAGTGCAAGTTCATGAGTTGGGATATCCCGACGGGTGAAAAATGCCCGAAGTGCGGAAAATATCTTATCTCGGTAGACGGCAAGGTTAAATGCTCTGATAAAAAGTGCGGATATGAAAAATAATCCAACCGTAAAAATTATCGGCGGCGGACTTGCCGGAACGGAAGCGGCGCTATACCTTGCAAAGCGCGGGGTAAAAGTTAAACTGTTCGATATAAAACCTAATAAGTTCACGCCCGCGCACGGTAGTAAAAATTTTGCCGAACTCGTATGTTCGAACTCGCTTAAAAGTAACGACGTTTTCGGAAACGCAGCGGGGCTGCTTAAAGAAGAAATGCGCCGTTTGGGCTCTTCGGTAATAGCGGCGGCGGATAAGACGGCTGTTCCGGCGGGCAACGCCTTAGCGGTGGATAGAGAAAAGTTTTCAGATCTTTTAACCGAAGAACTTACGTCAAATCCGAATATAGAAATAATCTCCGAAGAAGTCGAAAAAATCGACGACGACGGTATAACGGTAATAGCGACGGGTCCTTTAACTACGGGTAACCTTAACGGAGAGATTGAAAAAATAGCCGGCGGTAAACTTTCGTTTTTCGACGCAAGCGCACCTATCGTTTCATTTGAAAGTATAGATTTAGACCACGCTTTTTTCGGCGACAGATACAATAAAGGAAACGGCGACCATCTAAACCTTCCTATAAACAAAGAAGAATATCTCGCCTTTTACGACGCATTAGTATCGGCAGAGCGCGCAAAACTTCACGAGTTTGAAAAGACGGAAGTGTTCGAAGGGTGCATGCCCATAGAAGTTATGGCGGCAAGGGGAGTCGATACTTTAAGGTTCGGTCCGTTAAAACCCGCGGGGCTTGACGATCCAAAAACGGGGCGCTGGCCGTATGCGTGTTTGCAACTTAGAAAAGAAGACGAAGAAGGGAACTGTTATAACCTTATAGGCTTTCAAACAAATCTTACTTTCGGCGAACAAAAAAGGGTGTTTTCGATAATCCCCGCACTTAAAAACGCCGAATATTTAAGATACGGCGTTATGCACAGAAACACCTTTATAAACTCTCCCGAGATATTAAACCGTGATTTTTCCGTTCGGGATAGAGAGAGCGTGTATTTTGCGGGGCAGATAACCGGCGTTGAAGGATACGTAGAGAGTGCGGCAAGCGGGCTTATGGCGGCGATATATATCTACCTTAAATTAAAGGGGAAAAAGCCCGAATATATTTCCGAATACACGGTGATAGGTTCGCTTATAAGATATATAACCACCGCAAATAAAGACTTTCAACCTATGAACGCAAATTTCGGGATCATACCGAAATTAGATATTAAAGACAAAGCGGCGCGAAAAAAAGAGACGGCAACAAGAAGCCTTATTTGCGTCGGACAATTTATAAAGGAGAACGAATTATGATAGAATTTATGGGGACAACGATTTGTGCCGTTAAAAAAGACGGACACACGGCGATCGCCGGAGACGGTCAGGTAACCATGTCTCAATCGGTAATATTTAAAAATAACGCGGTTAAAGTTCGCCGTATCTACGGCGGAAAGGTTATATTCGGCTTTGCGGGGTCCGTTGCGGATGCGTTCACTCTTTCCGAAAGATTTGAAGAAATGCTCAATAAATTTTCTGGCAACTTGATGCGTAGCGCGGTGGAACTTGCAGAACTTTGGAGAAACGATAAAGTGGGCAGAAAGTTAGAGGCGATGATGATAACCGCCGATAAAGACTCCCTTTTAATCGTTTCGGGCTCGGGCGAAGTTATAGAACCGGACGGCGGCGTTTGCGCAATAGGCAGCGGCGGGAATTACGCTTTGGCGGCGGCGCGTGCGCTATCGCAAGAGACCGACTATTCCGCCGAAGAAATAGCCGTAAAATCGCTTAAAATAGCGAGCGAGATATGTGTTTTCACCAACGGAAACATAACTTGCGAAACGTTATAAGGAGACAGGATAATGAATTACAGCCCAAAACAGATAGTTGAGGAATTAAATAAATATATCGTCGGTCAGGAAGACGCAAAGCGCGCGGTAGCGATAGCGCTTCGTAACAGATACAGAAGAAATCAACTTCCCAAAGAAGAGATGGACGAAATAACTCCCAAAAACATCATTATGAAAGGTCCTACGGGCGTAGGTAAAACGGAGATCGCAAGAAGGCTTGCAAAACTTGTCGGCGCGCCTTTTATAAAGATAGAGGCTACTAAATACACAGAAGTAGGATACGTCGGAAGAGACGTGGAATCCATGGTAAGGGACTTGGTAGAGTGCGCCGTTCGTTTGGTTAAAGAAGAGCGCTTTAACAAGGTAATGGAAAAGGCAAGCGGTGCGGTAGACGCAAAACTCGTTAAACTTATTGCGGAAGTCAGAAAATCCGACAAATGCGAAACGCCTGACGAGATATTTGAAAGTAACCTTTTAGAAGGACTTAAAAAGGGATACTTCGATAACGAAGTTATAGAGATAGAGATCGCGGATAACCCAAAGCCCATGGAACTTATCCCCGGCGCGGGCGAAATTGCGATAGGCAATATCTTCGGAGACTTTATGCCCAAAAAACGTAAAAAGCGCAGACTTAAAGTCAAAGAAGCGAGAAGGATACTTCTCGACGAAGAAGCGGATAAACTTATCGACAAAGATTCCGTGAACGAAGAAGCGGTTAAAAGAGCCGAACAGGAAGGCATAATCTTTATAGACGAAATCGATAAGATCGCGGCAAAAGGTTCAAACTCCGGCGGACAAGACGTTTCGAGAGAAGGCGTTCAAAGGGATATTCTTCCGATAGTTGAAGGCTCTACCGTTATGACTAAATACGGACCGATTAAGACCGACTATATTCTGTTTATCGCGGCGGGTGCTTTCCACGTTTCTAAGGTTTCGGATCTTATCCCCGAACTTCAAGGCAGATTCCCGATACTCGTCGAACTTAAAAGTTTAACTAAAAAAGACTTCGTTGAAATTTTGACCACGCCGAGAAACGCTATAACCCTTCAATACACCACTTTATTAAAAGTAGACGGGGTGAATTTGAGTTTTACCGAAGACGCAATTGAAGAGATCGCGGCTATTGCCGAGGATATGAACGCCACAAGCGAAGATATAGGCGCAAGAAGACTTCATACGGTTATGGAAAACCTTCTTGACGAAGTTTCTTATAACGCCGGCGGAGACGAACCCGAAAAAGAAGTGGTTATCGACAGGCAATACGTTATCGATAAACTCGGTCGCGAAACGAAGAGCAAAGATCTCAAAAAATATATACTTTAATCAGGAAAAGATATGGTCAACTTACCCAAAGGAACGAAAGACGTTTTACCGAAAGACAGTTATAAATGGCAATACCTTGAAAAAACCGCAAGAAAGGTTGCGGGAATTTTCGGCGCCTTAGAAATAAGGACGCCTACCTTCGAGCATACCGAAGTCTTTTTGCGCGGCGTCGGAAATACTACCGATATCGTAAATAAAGAGATGTATACCTTTTTAGATAAGGGCGAAAGAAGTATCACACTTAAACCCGAAGGAACGGCGGGGGTTGCAAGGGCTTTCGTGGAAAACGGGCTTTCAAACCTTCCGCTTCCCGCAAAACTGTATTACATCACGCCTTGCTTTCGCTACGAGCGTCCGCAGGCGGGAAGACTTCGCGAGTTTCACCAGTTCGGTATAGAGTTTATCGGCTCGAAAGACGCGGGAATAGACGCGGAAGTTATTTTGCTTGCAAAATCGTTTTTCGACGAATTAGGGATAAAAAACCTAACGCTATATATAAACAGTATAGGTTGTAAAGAGTGCAGAAAGAACTATCAGGCGGCGCTGCGCGAATATCTTAAAGCAAACTACGATTCGCTTTGCGATCTTTGTAAAGAAAGGTATCACACCAACCCCATGCGTATTTTAGACTGTAAAAATCCCGAGTGCAAAAAAATTACCGCAGGCGCGCCAAAGATTTTAGATTATCTTTGCGATGATTGTAAAGATCACTTTGAAAAGGTTAAATCTTTGTTATCTCTTGCAAATGTAGAATATCAGATAGACGCGGGAATAGTCCGCGGGCTTGATTACTACACTAAAACGGTGTTCGAGTTCGTTTCAAACAATATCGGCGCACAGGGCACGGTTTGCGGCGGCGGCAGATACGACGACCTTTTAGAACAGTTCGGCGGCAACAATATGCCGGGAATAGGCTTTGCGGTTGGGCTTGAAAGACTTCTTCTTTTGATGGAAAACGCGGGCGTTTTAATACCTAATTCAAACGCTATCGATTTATACATAGCGAACATAGGCGAAAAAGAATACGAAAAGGCGTTTGTTATCGCAAAGGATTTGCGCGATAAAGGTTACGCCGTGGAAATCGACCATATGGGCAGGGGGATAAAATCGCAGTTTAAGTTCGCCGATAAAATAAAGGCAAAATACGTCGGCGTTATAGGGGAAGACGAACTTTCGCGCGGGGTTATAAAGTTAAAGAATATGGCAAGCGGCGAAGAAAAAGACGTTTTAACCCAAAATATCGAAGAAGAAATAAGATAATGACGGAAATAGGACAGGTTGTCGGTATAAAAAAGAAGACCGCAACCGTAAAAGTGGATAAAAAAGACGAGTGCTCGAAATGCGGTATGTGCCTTTTTAAAGATAACGCCGGCTATACCGAATTTCATGCGGACAATAAGGTCGGCGCAAAAGTGGGCGACACGGTAAGAATAGAAACTTCGGAAAAAGCGAAGTTTATAGGCATACTTTTGGTTTTCGTCGTTCCGCTTTTACTTATCGGCGTTTCGGCACTTATAACCTACACCGCTATAAAGCAAGATATATATATGCTGGTTTTATCGGCGGCGTCGGTAATAGTTTGGTTTTTTATTCTTCCGTTTATCGATAAGGCGATAGCAAAGAAGAATAAAATGGCGACAGAGATAGTTGAAATAGTTTTCCGCGAAATAGCGGAAGAAAAAAATATTTAGGCAAAAACATAGGAGAAAATTATGATAGACTTAACCGGAATTAAAGTAGCAGATCCCGAACTTTACGAAAGTCTTGTTAAAGAACTTAACAGGCAGAGAAACAATATCGAACTTATCGCGAGCGAAAATTTCGTTTCGGAAAACGTTATGGTTGCCGCGGGAAGTTTTTTCACCAACAAATATGCGGAAGGGTATCCCGCGCATAGGTATTACGGCGGCTGTCAGTTTGTAGACATTGCCGAAACGCTCGCCATCGAGCGCGCTAAAAAGTTGTTCGGCGCGGAACACGCCAACGTTCAACCGCATAGCGGCGCAAACGCGAACTTCGCGGTATATTTTGCCGTGTTAAATCCGGGCGATACTATAATGGGCATGAGCCTTGCTCACGGCGGACACTTAACGCACGGAAGCCCCGTAACCGTATCGGGTAAGTATTTCAATTCGGTAGGTTACGGTGTTGACGAAAATACCTGCACTATTAATTACGACGACCTTGAAGAACAGGTGCTTACGGTTAAACCTAAAATATTAGTATGCGGCGCAAGCGCGTATCCGAGAATTATCGACTTTAAAAGAATAAGAGAGATATGCGATAAAGTCGGCGCGTATATGATGGTAGATATAGCGCATATCGCAGGGCTTGTAGCGACAGGGCTGCATCCCAGCCCTGTTCCTTATGCGGATTTCGTAACCACCACCACGCATAAGACCTTGCGCGGTCCAAGGGGCGGCATGATACTTTGCAAAGAGCAGTATGCAAAACTTATCGATAAAGCCGTTTTCCCCGGAACGCAGGGCGGCCCATTAATGCACATTATCGCGGCAAAGGCGGTAGCGCTTGGCGAAGCGTTAAAACCCGAATTTGCCGAATACCAAAAGCAAATTGTCAAAAACGCCAAGGCAATGAGCGAAAAGTTCTTATCCTTGGGCGTAAAACTCGTTTCCGGCGGAACGGACAACCACTTGATGCTTTTGGATTTATCAGATAGCGACGTTACCGGAAAAGATTTGGAACGCATGCTTGACGAAGTGAATATAACGGTCAATAAAAACGCAATTCCTTTCGATAAGAGAAGTCCGTTCATTGCGAGCGGCGTCCGTATCGGAACGCCGAGTATCACAAGCCGCGGCTTTAACGAAGAAGATTGCGAAAAGATAGCCGAACTTATCACGAAGATAATTAACGAAAAAGAAGCCGCATACGATTACGTTCGTGCGGAAGTAAAAAAACTTACGGAAAAACATCCGCTTTATGAAGGCGCGATCAAGGAGTAATTTATGTATCAATCGAAACTTGGACTTTTAGACACAGAAATAGCAATAAAATACATAAAAGACAATTTTGAAAAAGAACTTGCCAAAAAACTTAAACTGACGAGAGTTTCTGCACCATTATTCGTTTTTCCCGAAACAGGACTTAACGATAACTTAAACGGTGTAGAACGCGCCGTTAAGTTTGACGTTTTATCCTTAAAAAAGGAAGTGGAAATAGTTCAGTCGCTCGCAAAATGGAAGCGTATGGCGCTCGAAAAATACGGTTTTACCGTAGGCACGGGGCTATATACCGATATGAACGCAATAAGAAGAGACGAAGAATTAGATCCCGTTCACTCTTGCTACGTCGATCAATGGGACTGGGAAAAGATTATCGATCGAAAAGACCGTAAATTTTCATACCTAAAAAAGACGGTAAAGGCGATATATTCGGTAATAAAAAAGACCGCAAATCTTGTGAACGCAAAATATCCCGAACTTAAAAACGAACTTCCAAAAGATATAACCTTCGTTTCGACAAAAGACTTGGAGACTGAATATCCCACGCTTTCAAGAAAAGAAAGGGAAAACGCGATATGCAAAAAATACGGCGCGGTGTTCTTATATAAAATCGGTTGGGATTTAAAAGACGGCGCCCCGCACGACGGCAGAGCGGCGGATTACGACGACTGGAACTTAAACGGCGATATCCTTTTATGGAACGAAGTTTTAGGTTCGGCTTTTGAAATTTCTTCTATGGGAATAAGGGTAGACGAAAAGAGCCTTGTTAAACAGATAAAAAAGAGAAAAGAAGAATTCAAACTCGAAAACCCGTATTGCAGGGACGTTCTTTCTGGCAAACTTCCGCTGACTATCGGCGGCGGCATAGGTCAGTCAAGACTGTGCATGTATTTTTTAAAGAAGGCGCATATCGGCGAAGTTCAAGCCTCCGTTTGGTCGGAAGACGCGATCCGCGAAAACGCCGCAAAGGGCATACACCTTTTATAATAGAATTTAATTATAATATAATTTAAGTCAATAAAAAAACGACCTTATAGGCTATCAATTTTGAAACTTGCATAAAAATGACCTAGCTTCGTGCTAAGTCATTTTGTTTTTAGTGCCAAGGGCTAAAATCTGGTTTGGTTCTTGCTGGAGAAAGGGTTTGGAGAAAATCGTCCATATTTTCGCCAACTGCGTAATATGTTGCTTCTGGCATGTTATAATTAGAGCCAGCAACATCAATGTCGGCATTGCGTTCTTGTGTCCACAAGCCTTTAAGATAAATATGTGAGTATGCCGCAAACCAATATTTACATTTTTCATATGACCCGTCATATTCAAATACTGTTTGCCAAACTTCGCAGGCAACTTGTTGACCGCTTTCAAGAGTGATAGTTTCGTTTTCAAGCTTGGTTATTGTCATTGTGTCTAATTGAGAATTTACATCACTATAACCATGTAGCATATAAGCACTTGAGTCTGGACCATAATTATATCCTCGGGAATCTTTAATCACTCCACCAATTACTGAATAGTTTTGGTCATTTGCAATCCAGCCATTGTCTTGATGGTAGGTATCGTCGTCTGCATTTTCCCAACAATTATTGTATTCATCCCATCTTGCAGAAATGAAGTGTTGGCCTTCACCTTGCCAGTAAAACACGCCATCTGAAAGATTTTCTCTCACATAAACTTCATGTCGGCCTGACATTGAATATACTTCACTTTTAGCATAAATGTCATTGCCATCTTTTACATAAACTACATTACCATATTCAACATGAACTTTGTCTGGCAAAGTTTGTCTGATATTTATTTGGTCATCGTAATTATTATTATTTCCACAAGCAGTTAAGCATAATCCACATGTAATTATGCAAACAAAAGCAAGCATAAAACTTAAAATTTTTCTTTTCATAGTCCATCTCCAAACTATTTATATTTTAATCATAGCATAAAACTTTTCATTCTGTTTCGAAATTTGGGAAAATTTTTGAAATAAACTTAAACAAAATTTAATTATGGCATTTAAACGTGTGCTTGTCTTGATACAAGTCGTTGTCGCTTCGCTCCAATGAAGACAAGCACACAATGAATAACCTTGGTTATAAGAAAGAGTGTGTGCTGGCAGAGCAAACGCACGACACTCTTTCTCTTTTCTCTTTGGTTTTTAGTATAAACGAATATTCTTTGTTGTCAAGGTTAAAATGCATGTTTTGTAATTGTAAATATTAAAATAACAATGACAACCTATGACAACGGCATAATATCCGTTTTGTTGGCTGATTAAGAGAGAATAAAAAACACTCTAACTTTTTCAAGTTAAAGTGTTAATTATTTGGCTAGTTTCAAAAGTCAGTGACCATCGGTCGTTTTTTTATTGTTATATCTAATGTTATAAAACTTCTTAAAGTTCTTTAATGCACTTTCTCGGGCATTTGGTTACGCAGGTAAGGCAGCCCGTGCATTTCGAATAATCGATAACGGGAAGATTATCTACCATCGTTATGGCGTTTTCGGGGCAGTTTTTAGCGCAAAGCCCGCAACCTATGCAGCCAAACGAGCAAGCATCCATAACGTCTTTTCCGCGGCATTTTGAAGAGCAAGCGATATAAACTTTCGAAGACTTCGGAATAAGTTCGATAATGTTTTTAGGGCAACCTTTAACGCAAAGTCCGCACGCTTCGCAAAGTGCCTTATCTACTTTTGCCACGCCTTTTTCTATTAAAATAGCGTTATACGGGCATTGACTTTTACAAGTGCCTTCGCCAAGACACCCGAAAGAGCAAACTTTCTTTCCGCCCATAAACTTTGACTGGGCGACGCACCCTTCCGCACCGACGTAGCCGAACTTATCTTTTGCGTTTTCACCGCCGCCGCAATGGACTACTGCGAAAACATCTCCGCTATCGGAAAAAGGCACGCCTAAAATGTTAGCGATCTCCGCCTTATTTTCTTTTGAAGTCGGTCCGCAACCGGTTATATCAGCCTTGCCTTCGGATAGGGCTTTTGCAAAGTCCGCACAACCCGCGAACCCGCAACCGCCGCAGTTCGCACCCGCAAGTTTTTCGGATATTGCCTTTGCTTTTTCGTCTTCTTTAACGGCGCAAAGTTTTGATACGGTAACTATAAGCAGGGCAAAAACGATTGCAAGAACCGCTGTTATTATAAGCACTATTCCGACCGTGCCCCAGTTTACGTTTTTAAGTAAATTATAAGTCATACTTTATCTCCTTAAATAAGCGCGAAAACGTAGAAAGCCATTGCGATAAACGCGGCGCATATCATTGCGATAGGAAAGCCTTTTAAGTGTTTGTTTATAGGAAGTTTATTTACTTTTTCTCTTATACCGCTCATTATCACTATCGCAAGGGTAAAGCCAAGCCCCGCGAACAAGCCGTATAGCACCGCAACGCCGATATTCATAGAAGATATACCGAGTATAGAGATCATCTGCGCTTCGTCGATAACGAGTTCCGCAACACCCAAAACCGCACAGTTCGTGGTGATAAGCGGCAGATATATTCCCATCGCGTTATAAAGGGTGGGGGAATACTTTTTAAGTGCCATTTCGATCATTTGAACGATTGCCGCGATAATAAAGATAAATACGATAATTTCCATAAATTCCACGTGCAAAGGAACAAGGATATAAGTATATATCGGATAGGTTATAAGGCAGGTAAGCGTCATAACAAACGTTACGGCGAGTCCCATGCCGAGAGCGGATTTAAAGTCTTTCGATACGCCGAGAAAGGGACATATTCCCAAGAACTGAACCACAACGAAGTTGTTTATAAATACGGCGGAGACTACTATCATTAAAAACTGTGCCATTATTCGTTCCCTCCGTTATCGAAAACAACGGCGTTTTCTTGTTTTAATTCGTTTATCTTTCCGTAAGCCTTTCTCTTTTTAGCGTCAATAACAGCGCCGGAGATCAGCGAGAACATCGCGATAAATATCGCATACGTAAAGAACGCACCAGAGCTCGAAGAGAAAAACGCTATCTGGAAATCCCAAAGTTTAACTCCGAATATAGCGCCGCTGCCTAATATTTCACGGAAAGCACCCATAAGGGTAAGCGCTACGGTAAATCCGAGCCCCGTGAAAAGTCCGTCGCAAGCGGAGGCTAAAACGTTATGCTTGCTTGCAAAACTTTCCGCCCGTGCAAGAATTATGCAGTTAACTACGATCAGCGGAAGATAAAGCCCCAAAGAGTCGTAAAGATCAGGCATCGCGTAGTCTAAAAGAAGACGGACGATGGTAACGAAAGTCGCTATTATTAAAACGAAAGCGGGGATCCTTACTTGGTTTGGAATTACCTTTCGAAGGAGCGATATTAAAATGTTAGAAAATATCAAAACGAAAGTAACAGCAAGCCCCATACCTATGCCGTTCATCGCCATTGTCGTAAGGGCGAGAGTGGGACAGGTGCCAAGCACGAGTTTGAAAGTCGGGTTGGAAGTTATAAGTCCGTCCACGGCGATTTTTTTATAATCGGTTTTCATTTCACTCTCCTTTGACGAATTTTATCACGCAGTTAACGGCGTTGCACGCTGCCGTCGCGGAATAGGTCGCGCCGGAAACGGGGTTATACGTCTTTTCTTCGTCTTTTTTATCTTTTGCCTGATAATAGTTGTCGGTAACGTCGTAAAATCCTTCGTAGAAAGAATTTCCGAGTTTGCTCATAAGCGTTTGTTTATCGAAAGATTCTAAAATTATTTTGTCTATCGTTGGCTGTTCGTTTTCTGAGCACACAACTTTTACCCAAAGAGTTATCGTTCCGTTCTTATATCCGAAATATCCTGTGGTTTTGAATAGCATATCGAAGTTTTTATCCGCGTCGTCGGTTTTATCAACGTAATAGATCTTATCTATTCTTCCCATATCTTCGTAAATAACGGGCTGTTTTTTATCTTCGTCCGTGCCGTCTACGTCTATAATCACGGAATACTCTTTCTTTTCGCCGTAAATCTTTTGTATTGCGCGGTGCGTCCGCTCTTCGGGTGAAACGTAGAAAACGTCGTTTAATATGGCTAAAAGCCCGCCGGAGATACCCGCTATCAATAATAGAACTATAATGCACTTAAGCCAGACGAGTTTGAAGGGATTATTCATAATTATTTACTCTCCCTTTCTTTCTTTTTCTTAAAATGACCGAACGGTCTGTTTAATATAAACTTATCGATAAGCGGAACAAAAAGATTCATAAGCAGAATAGCGAACGAAACGGTTTCCATATTCGTCGCTTGCCTAAGCCCCGCGCAGAGTAAACCGAGTAGGGCAAAGTAAACGTAATTGCCGACTTTCGTGTTCGGAGTTGTGGCGTAGTCCGTCGCCATAAAGAACGCACCGAGAATAAGCCCGCCCGTAAGGATAGACGGCAAAAAGTATGCAAAGTCAAACCCTTTAAGAGCAACCGCAAGAAGACCGCACGTCCCAACCATTATAAGGGGATAGCGAATATCGATAATTTTAAGTATCGCAAGATATATTGCCCCCAAAAGGATGGCAAGTTTGCACGTTTCACCGATACAACCGGAAAGCCCCGTGCCTAAAAGCAAGTCCCAAACCGAAAGGGAAGGGAGAGTATTGTATTCCAAAATATTAACTAGCGTGGTCGCCCCGGTAGATAACGTTCCGCCGGTTACGGAAGCAATAGACGGTGCAAGCCAACTTCCCACAACCGATTGAAAGGATATAAATATGAATATTCTTCCGACGATTGCGGGGTTAACGAAGTTTTTACCCGTTCCGCCGAATAAAAGTTTAACAACTATAACCGCAAACGCGCTACCGAAAACCGGTGCGTAAAGCGGATAATTAGTTCCGAGTGTTAAAGCGACTAAAAGCCCTGTAACGCAAGAAGAATAGTCAAAATCTTTTGCTATCTCGCGAAATGGTTTTCCTGCGATAAGATAGTAAATAAATTCCGCTGCAACGGAAGACGCCAAAGATATGATTATAAGCAAAAAGGCGTTTAATCCGAAGAAAACTATTCCCATAATAGAAGTGGGGATAAGGGCCGCCAAAACGTTTAGCATTATCCACTTCGTCGTGTGCGGCGCTTTTTTGTGCGGGGAAGAAGAGTAAACTAAAATACCGTTACTGTTTTCCATTACTTCTTGCCTCCTTTATTTTCATTTTAGCGTTTTGGATATTCTGAACCAAGGGTCGCCTTGCAGGGCAGTTAAACGCGCACGAGCCGCACTCTATGCAGTTCATAGCCCCGTATTTTTCGGCGTTTTCGTAATCGCCCGAAAGATAATAAAATTCTATATACATAGGCATAAGTCTCATAGGACAGTTTTGGGCGCATTTTGAACAGTTGATGCAATTCGTCGGCTTTTGGGTGTTCGTTTCTTTGCCTGTTAAAAGGATAATTCCCGAATCGGTTTTTCTTACAAACTGATTAAGATTTACAAGCGCTCTTCCCATCATCGGGCCGCCGGCAACTATTTTAACCACGTTTTCTCTTTCTCCGCCGCAGAAAGCGATAACGTCGGTAAATGGCGTTCCGAGTGCGACTTTAAGATTTTTCGGGTGGCTTATTCCGTTCCCGCTGACTGTCATTATAGCGTGGTTTAGCGGCTTATTTAGTTCAACCGCTTCATAAACCGCGATCATGGTTTTAATGTTCTGAACGCATACGCCCACGTCGAACGGCATTTTCCCAACGGGAACTTTTCTGCCCGTCGTGCTGTAAATAAGGTGCTTTTCGCTACCCATGGGGTATTGCTTTTTCAAAATTACGACTTCTAAGTCTTCGTATTTGGTAAAGGCTTCGATAGCGTCCGGTTTATTAGCTTCTATTCCTATAATTATTCGGCTTAAATTAAGCGCGGCGGCGGTATATTTTATACCCTTATAAATATCTTCCGTGCGTTCTACCATAAGTCTCTGGTCGCAGGTAAGATACGGTTCGCACTCCGCACCGTTTATTATAAGTGCGTCAAGCGGATTTTTAGGCGTAAGTTTAACGGCGGTCGGAAATCCCGCGCCGCCAAGCCCGACTATTCCAGCAAGCCTTATTCTTTCAATAATGGTTTTGGGCTCCAAGTCGGGAAGTTTTGGTAATAAAACTTCTTCGTTTTTTCCGTCGTTTTCAATAACCACGTATTTAAGTTTTTGCCCTAAGCCGTTAACAAACTCGGATATTTCTTTTACCGTTCCGCTGACCGAGGAGAAAATGTTTGCCGAAACAACTCCGTTTGCTTCGCCGATAAGTTGACCTTTCTTTACGTGATCGCCTACGTTCACTATCGGCGTGGCGGGAGCGCCTATATGCTGAGAAAGAGCGATATAAACGGTCTTCGGGGCGGGCATTTCTTCGATCGGATAGTTTTTAGAAAGATCCTTCATATCCGGAACGTGGATTCCGTATGCGTATCTTTTTCCTTTTCTTAAACTCAATTTTTTTCCTCCGAATATAATAAAGTGAGATTGTATTTATTTGGTAAGTATCTTTTTATAAGGAATACGGCAAAGCCTACTATAAGCCCCGCACCCGCGCCGATAAGCGACAGGTATGGCAGATAAATAAGATATGCCGTCGCCCCCGTGATTAAGCAAAAAGCCACGTTTTGCACGGTCATATTCAAAACGCTTCCCATTACGCTTGCGGCAAGAACGCTAAACCTTTTATCGAAGTTTAATATAATAACTTCGGCGGTAAGTGCGATAAGCCCGGCGGGCAAAGCGTATAAAATCGCCGACACGTTGCCGGAAAACAAACTTCCGAGCACGGCTTTTACCGTAAGCGCTAAAAAAGAGTAACTTCTTCCTACGAAAAGTAGAGTGATCAGGATAAATATATTAGATAGCCCCATCCTTGCGCCGGGTATAAACAGCGGCGGGAAGAGACTTTCCAACATAAACGCTATCAAAGAAAGGGCGGTAAGTATGGAAGTGAATACGATCTTTTTAAGCCTTATATTCATACATTTCACCCTATAACGATAGGCGTATATTCGCCCGTGATCGGAATTATTAAAAGTTCGTGCGGCTCACAAACGATAGCGCCTTTCCCGTCCGAAACGGCGGGGGAATACACGCAGTCTTTAGAAGTTGAACAGTTTGCGTCCGTAACTTTCGCCGATTTATTTATACAGTCGACTTTAACTACGTTGTAATGCGAGCCATCTTCTTTAACGGTGAATATAATAACGCCGTCAGAACTCTTTTCCGCTATAACAAATTTTTCGCCGTCGTTAAGGAAAGAAAACTCTTCCTTTTCAAACAGCACTTTAACTATGTCTTTTCCGTGCTTTCTTATGATTATCCCATCGGTCTTTTTCGCACCGGGGAATATCACGAACGCCAAAAACAGAGCAAGAACTATTGCGGCTGTTAAAATATAAATAAAAAGGTCGCCCTTTTTATAAGGCGATATCTTTTTATCGACTTCACCCATAAGGCGACCTTAATTTACCTTTTTGTTTTTAACTTTAAATACGATAAGCCTGATCACGAAAAGAACCAAACTTAAAGATGCAAAAGCGATTATTCCTATCGCTACGTTTTTAACGACGAAACCTTTTATAAAGATAAGCGGAAGAGTAACTATTCCGGTAATCAGCGATGTTGAAATAATAAAGTCTCCGACGTTTATATTCTTGCCGCCCAAGGTAGAGATAGAATATAAAAGTCCTAAACCTACCGTAAATATATCCGCAAGTGCGATAAACATAAATAAGATTACGATAATATCCGAATAGAAAAGCCCCTTAAAGAAATCTATAAATATTACGGGTAGATCGAATTTATAGATTAAAATTGACGTTGAAGAAACGAGTGTTGCAACGGAGAGAATAAACAAAGGCGAATATGCGGAGAAAAGGTTTTTAAAATATCCCGCGTTTTCCTTTTGAATAAATTTCGCATTTTCTCTTGCGGTGCACGATCTTATGATAAACAAAACGAGCCAAGCGCCGAAAGCGACGGCAAGGGTTATAAGTTGCTTTGTTTTAAAGTTCAATAAGATAGCGACTTGCAACAAAGAAATTATAAGCGCAAAGAAAATAGAAACGAGAGCAAGATCTGCGTGATTGATTTTCTTGCTGAAAAGACCGCCGATCAAGAATATTACGAAAAGAATAAGGGCTGCGGCAGAAATAACGTAAACCGCGAAGAATTCTTCCGCAAGGTTTAAAAAGATCGTTCTGACTCCGTCGTTAATGCAGAGATAAAAGCAGATCGCTATAAGAGAGGCGACGAGCGCCACGCCCAGAGCGGAGAATTTAGAAAAAACAGCCTTAACGTATCCGAAAGGACCTTTAAAAGTGTAATCCGATTTAGAAACGCAAGCCGAGTTTTTATCGTATTTTATAACGCTTATAATAAACGAGATAAGTCCTAAAACGAATATCGCCGAAGGAACTGCGATACTCAAAACGTCGTTATAACCTTTAAGGACGATATAAACGGCGTATAATATCGCAACAATTATCATAGCGCAACTGATAGAATCGGCAAGGGTAACTGATTTTTTTGCGGCGTTAGAATAAACGTAAGCCAAAATTAAAAGGAATATCAGCCCGAAAGAGCCGCATATAAAGTAAACGAAATTCTCTTTTGCAAGGATTTTTCCGAATAAATCGAATTCATAGGCAGAATATAGAGCGGTAACGGTTATCGCCGCGATAAAAAGCGCGATAAGAAAGTATCCGCCAAGCAAAAAATCTTTAAAGTATCCGCGTTTTTTGCAATTTAAATTCAGCATGAAATAATTTCTCCTTATTTCTTTTTTATTTAAATATAAATACATTATATACTTGCGTTAAAGTTTTTTCAAGTCTTTTTTAAAATTTACGGATAAGAATATAATGCCGTAAGTATAACCGTAAGTTATAATTGTCAAATCGGTGCGGCAATCCTAAACAAACACTTGCAAAAAGGGGTGAAATAAGTTAAAATGTTTATTGACTTATGGCAGAAGAAAAAATAAAAATAAGCGTATCGTGCGCTTCGGGTGTGGAAAAGGTAACCAAGTCCGAACTAAAAAGGCTCGGATACGGCGATCCGCCCGCTATCTTAGGCGGAATAAACTTTTTTGCTAGGGTAAGCGACGTCGGAAGACTAAACGTGTTTTTAAGAACGGCGGATAGAGTTTATATTGAACTTGCGGAATTTCCCGCAAAAACTTTCGACGAATTATATAGCGGGGTAACGGCTATTCCGTTTGAAAATTATATTCCGAAAGACGCAAATATAATTGTCGACGGAAAATGCGTTAAAAGTACTATATACGCGGTATCCGCAAGTCAAAGCATCATAAAAAAAGCGATAGTAACAAGGCTATCTGATAAATACAAGGTTTCTTTCCTTCCCGAAACGGGCGCAAGATACGAAATAGATTTTTATATATATCACGACGTTGTGACGATAAAACTGAACACCAGCGGCGCGGGGCTGCATAAAAGGGGTTACAGAAAAAAGGTTTGGATCGCCCCCATTAAAGAAACGCTTGCAAGCGCGCTGATACTTTTAAGCGACTACTATAAAAATCCGTTTTTGGATCCGTTTTGCGGATCGGGAACGATCCCTATCGAAGCGGCGCTGATTGCAACAGACACCGCGCCGGGTATGATGCGGGACTTCGACTTTTTGCACTGGAAAAACGCAAAGGACTATAAATTCGATACGGTGATAGAAGAGGCGAAAGACAGAATAAAAAGGAATAACCTTCCGCCGATTTTTGCGTCGGATATAGATAATAAGGCTATAAAACTTGCCAAAGAGCACGCTGAATTATCGGGCGTTTCGGATTTGATAAAATTTAACGTTTGCCCCGTGGACAAAATAGACATTAAAGAAAAGAATTTAACCATTGTTACCAACCCGCCGTATGGGGAAAGGGTGTATGACGCGGCAGACGCGAAAAAGTGTTACGAAGATTTGGGATTTATATGTAAAAACAGGGAAGACTGGTCGGAATTTATTATAACTTCCGATAAGAATTTCGAGAAAAAATTCGGTAAAAAAGCCGATAGAAAGCGTAAACTTTATAACTCTGAAAAAGAGTGCGACTTATATTATTTTTATAGAAAGATAAAGGAGAATTTATGAAAGTTTTAGTAACCGGCGGGGCGGGATATATCGGCTCGCATACAATGGTCGAACTACTTGCCGCGGGGCATAGCGTAGTCTGTGTGGATAACCTTTTAAACAGCAAATACGAAGCGGTTAAAAGAGTTGAAAAGATTACGGGCAAAAGCGTAAAATTTTATCAGGGCGATATTCGTGACGAGGCAATTTTGGATAAGATTTTTTCAGAAAACGAAATCGACTCTGTAATAAACTTCGCGGGGCTTAAAGCGGTTGGCGAGTCTTGCGAAAAGCCCATAGAGTATTACGACAATAATATATACGGGCTTATAAAACTCGTTTACGCAATGAGAAAATTTAACGTTAAAAATCTCGTCTTTTCGTCATCCGCAACGGTATACGGAAAGCCGAAGAGCGTTCCCATTAAAGAAGACTTCCCGCTTTCCACTTCAAATCCATACGGCAGCACGAAACTGTTTATCGAATATATATTAAAAGATTTATATAAAGCCGATCCTACCTTTAATATAGCGATTTTAAGGTATTTTAACCCCATCGGCGCGCACGAATCGGGGCTTATCGGCGAAGATCCGAAAGGCATACCTAATAACCTTTGCCCGTATATAACGCAGGTGGCTGTCGGAAAAAGAAAAGAACTTAACGTTTTCGGCAACGATTATAACACGCCGGACGGAACGGGCGTTCGCGATTATATCCACGTCGTTGACCTTGCAAGGGGGCACGTTTTGGCGCTTAATAAACTTGCCGAACTTCAACAAAAAAGAAATAGCGGCGACCTTTCGGAAGAAGGGCTGTTCGTCGTAAACTTAGGCACGGGAGTCGGGTATTCGGTTCTCGATATGGTAAAGGCCTTTTCTAAGGCGCTAGGCCGTCCTATTCCGTATGTGATAAAACCGCGTCGCCCCGGCGATATAGACGAGTGCTACGCAGATCCATCTTATGCGGAAAAACTTATCGGATTTAAAGCCGAAAAAACGCTTGACGATATGTGCAGAGATTCCCTTAACTGGCAACTTAAAAACCCCGAAGGTTATACCGAATAAATTTAGCACGTTAAAAAACCGCTTTTTTGCATAAAATTGCAAAATTGCGGTTTTTTCTTTTGCTAAAATATTGCTATTTTTGCAAAAAACGAGTAAAATAACCTTGTAAAAAAGTTTATAGAAGTCAAATAAGGAGATTTTTTATGAAATTCGGTTTTCAAAAAATTTGCGCAATAACTCCCGAAATACGCCTTTGCGACGTTGAGTATAACGCAAAAATAATAAAAGAAAAAATAGTTTCGGCAGAGAAAAAAGGGGCTTCCGTTATAGTCTTTCCCGAACTTGCCTTAACGGGGTATACGGTTGGCGATCTTATATATACCGACGCTCTTTTATCCGCCGCAAAAAATTCACTTAAAAATATCGCAGAAGAAACGGCAACCGCCGAGTGCATTGCCTTTATAGGCTTGCCGTTATCGGTGAACGGGTTAATTTATAACGTGGCGGGCGTTATCAATAAAGGTAAGGTGATAGGGTTTATACCGAAAACATTTTATCCGAATTATAACGAGTTTTACGAAAAGAGATATTTTGCCGAAAAAAGTTTTTTCTGCGATGCGGAATATATAGACTTTTTCGGGGAAAAAGTTCCATTCGGACAGAAGTTGATTTTTAAGGAGATAAACTCGCCGGAGTTTTCGGTTGCCGCCGAAATATGCGAAGATCTTTGGTCGCCGCTTTCTCCGTCCGAGTATCACGCTGTTCACGGCGCGAATATCATCGTCAATCTATCCGCCAGCGACGAAACGGTAGGCAAGGCGGAGTTTAGAAAAAATCTCGTTAAAAATCAATCGGCAAAGACCGTTTCGGTTTACGTTTATGCGGACGCCGGTATGGGTGAATCCACTACGGACGTGGTTTATTCGGGGCACGACCTTATAGCCGAAAACGGAAAAATACTGTCGGAAAGCAAGCCTTTTGGCGGCGGCGTTTGCTATGCGGACGCAGATCTTTCTTTTATAGAGTTTGAAAGGCGAAAGGTTTTCAATAAGCCCTTTAATTCTTGCGGTAATTATCTAACCGTCGGTTTTTCCGCCGATAATAAAAACGGAAAGGTTGAAAGGATTTTTGACCGCGCGCCTTTCGTTCCAAAAGATAAAGACAGCCTTTTTTCGAGAGCGGAAACTATTTTGGATATTCAGAGCCGCGCGCTTGCAAAACGCGTCTCTCACACGCATACGAATAAACTCGTAGTGGGGCTCTCCGGCGGGCTTGACTCTACGCTTGCCGCGATCGTCGCCGCGAAAGCACTTTCAATACTTAATAAACCGTCTTTAGATTTAATTACCGTAACTATGCCGTGTTTCGGAACGACAAGCAGAACTTTCGATAACGCTTGCGGCTTGGCAAAAGGATTAGGTGCAACGCTTAAAAAAGTGGATATAACAAAATCTGTTTTAAGGCACTTAAAAGATATTAAACACGGCGGTATGCCGGACGTAACGTATGAAAACGCACAGGCAAGAGAACGCACGCAGGTTTTAATGGATATTGCGAATATGTGCGGCGGGTTGGTCGTCGGAACGGGGGATCTTTCCGAACTTGCGCTCGGCTGGGCTACCTATAACGGGGATCATATGAGCATGTATGGCGTAAACTGTTCCGTTCCGAAAACGCTTGTTAAATATCTTGTTTCTTTTGTGGCGGAAAATTCAAAAGGAAAGTTAAAGTGGGTGTTAGACGATATTTTAGATACGCCCGTAAGCCCCGAACTTTTGCCGGCAAAGGGCGGAGAGATCTCGCAAAAAACCGAAGATATAGTTGGACCTTATATTTTGCACGACTTTTTCTTGTTCCACTTTATCCGCCGCGGGGCTTCTGCCGAAAAGATAAAATATCTTGCCGTTAAAACGTTTCATGGGGAGTTTTCCGAAGAGACGGTGGAAAAATGGCTTAAAATATTTATAAAGCGGTTTTTCGCTCAGCAGTTTAAGCGTTCCTGCGTGCCGGACGGGGTAAAAGTAGGCTCCGTCGCACTCTCTCCGCGCGGAGACTGGCGCATGCCGTCCGACGCTATTCCCGAAGTGTGGCTTAAAAACTTATAAATAAATTTAATTATCTAAAATCCCGTTGACAATTCGGACGGATTTGGTATAATTAAATCAGATTAAAAAAGGAAGGAAATATATTATGAAAAAATTCGTATGTTCTATCTGCGGTTACGTTCACGAAGGGGATTCCGCTCCGGAATTTTGCCCGCAATGCAAAGCGCCCGCTTCTAAATTTGTCGAACAGAAAGAAGAAAATCTTTCTTGGGCGGCAGAACACGTTGTCGGCGTTGCCAAAGGCGTAGATCCTGAAATCGTGGAAGGCTTGCGTTCTAACTTTACCGGTGAGTGCAGCGAAGTAGGTATGTATCTCGCTATGGCAAGAGTTGCTTACCGCGAAGGCTATCCCGAAATCGGGCTTTACTGGGAAAAGGCTGCATTTGAAGAAGCAGACCACGCCGCAAGATTTGCCGAACTTTTGGGCGAAGTTGTTACCGACTCCACAGAGAAAAACCTTAAAATGCGCGTAGAAGCAGAAAATGGCGCAACCGCCGGCAAAACCGCGCTCGCTAAAAAGGCAAAAGAGTTGGGGCTTGACGCTATTCACGATACCGTTCACGAAATGGCTCGTGATGAAGCCCGCCACGGCAAAGCCTTAAAAGGACTTCTTGATAGATACTTCGGAAAATAAGATAAATTTAATTCATTTGTTACGGACTTATATTATGCTAGAATTCAGGTATGACACGCAGATGCTGATAGATGGCAAGGATCTTGACGAAATCGCTATCAGAAAATATATCGAAGGCAATTTTATAGGCGATTCTTTGCTTGTCGTCGGCGACGATACTATGATAAAGATCCACTTCCATACTAATAAGCCGTGGGAACTTTTGGAGTATTGCTCGTCTCTCGGAGAGATATACGATATCGTTATCGAAGATATGGATAGACAAACGAGAGGCCTGCAAGGTTAAAGTCGTAAAATTTAATGCTAAGCTTAAATGGGTTAAGGTTTTAATTTAGTGAGTTGTTATGTCAAAATTAAAAGAAAAAATCGGTTATATTTTTGATTATTACAAAATGTTTAAGGCGTATATTAAAAGTATAAGTCTTAAAAGATTTTTCCTTAAAATAAAATACGGCTCAAAATTAAAAGTAAAACATTCTACTAAACTTTATAAGAATTCCGAAATCCAAATAGGCTATAAGGGTAAGATAGAACTTGGCAAATCCGTTAGAATTCAAAAAAACACGCTCCTTGCTTCCGTTGATTTAGGTAAATTAAAAGTTGATGACTTTACTTTTATCAACCGTAATTGCACGATTATTTCCAGAAAAGAAGTTCTTATAGGCAAAAACGTTATGATCGGACCAAGCGTTAATATATTTGATCATAATCATAAGTTTAATTCCGAAAAGATTTTTCAAAACGAGTATAATTCAGAATCGATTGTTATTGAAGATAATTGCTGGATATGCGCAGGGGTAACGATTTTAAAAGGAACTAAAATCGGCGAAGGCTCTATAATAGGCGCAGGGGTTGTTGTAAAAGGTTTAATTCCCCCGCATACTATTGTGAAAAATAAAGCCGGTTTTGAGTTAACGCCTATCGATTAAAAAATGATTTAATAAAGAAATTTGACTTTAATTTAAAAAAATAAAAGCGGCTGCCGAATTCGGCAGCCGCTTTACCATTGCTTATTTTTATTTCTCGTTCACAATTTTCCGTAAAACAAGATTTATATATTGCGATAAAGACCGTTCGTCTTCTTCCGCTTTCTCCCTTAAAATCACTAATAAGTCAGCGTCTAACGTAATGCTGATTTTTTCTTTTAAAGGTTTCATATCTTAACTCCCATATTATAGTTTGGCTTAATATTAGCATAAAATACTATTTTTGCTTGACAATTCGTATAAAGTAGGATAAAATAAGATAAATATTTTTTTATACTGGAGCGATATATGAAAATGCGCTTTTTATTAAGAATTATAATTCTTTTGCTGTCGATTTGCGCGGCGGCGTTCGTTTTTTCCGCTTGTGGGGAAAGTTCTTCAAACGGAAGCGGTGGCGGCAGCACGGCAATAGACCAAAATGACGGTGAAAATCCGTATACACCCGAAACGCCTATCACAATCGACGTAACCGGTGTTGAACTTAACTATGAAGATAAATCAATTTCGGTTGGCGATACTTTTAACTTGATTGCAACTATAATTCCGAATACCGCTACGGATAAAAGCGTAACATGGAGCAGTTCGGATAACGGCATAGCGACTGTATCGAACGGAAGAGTTAGTGCAATAAAAGCGGGCACGGCAACGATCACTGCCACGACTTCAAACGGGATAACCGCAACGTGTTTCGTTACGGTAAATAATAATGATATTTCTTTCAACACTTTGCAGGCGGACGGACTTACCGCCTACGGTAAAGTTTCACACGATACGGACATATTCTCTTTCATAAACGAAATTAAAGTTTCAGGTAATGTATCATATACAGTAAGCACCGATTTGCAAGGCACGAACGTCGTTCCCACAAAAACGGTTAACTTAAAAGTGGGGGACAATACTTTCTATATTCTTGTTTCGTCAAAAAATAGTGACGATATATTGCTTTATACCGTAACCGTTCGTAGAAGACCTATCTATACAGTATCTTTCGATACCGACGGCGGCAGTTACGTATATAGTCAATATATCGAAGAAGATTCTTTCGCAAGTTACCCTGAAGATACATTCAGAGACGGTTATACTTTCATAAACTGGAGTTTTGATTTTACTTTGCCGATATTATATAGCAGAACGATTTACGCCAACTGGTCTGCGAACACGGATACTCCGTATAAAGTAGAATATTATCAGCAAAATTTAGAAGACGATAATTATACGCTTTTTGAAACGGAAAATAAGACAGGAACTACGGATACAACTGCAACGGCAGAAATAAAGTCATATGAGCACTTTACCCATGTTGGAATTTCTTCAAGCAAAGAAAGCGGCAATATTAACGGTAATGGTAGTCAGATTTTAAAGGTTTATTATACGAGAGATAAGTATAATTTCTCTTCGCAAATAGGAAACGATAAAGCAGGAACGATAAATTGCACGGTAAAAGGAAAATATAAGTATGATACCGAAATTAGCCTGTCGGTGAATGTAAATGCCGGTTATACTTTTGTCGGTTGGTATGATGTGGATAATTGTCTGTCAAATGAAATAGAATATTCCTTTGGTTTAAGTAAAGATACAGAGATAACGGCGGTTTTATCTGCAAATACAAATACTCCGTATAAAGTGGAATATTATCAGCAAAATTTAGAGGACGATAATTATACTCTTTACGAAACGGAAAATAAGACAGGAACTACGGATACAACTGCAACGGCAGAAATAAAATCATACGATCATTTTACGCATGTTGGAATTTCTTCAAGCAAAGAAAGCGGCAATATCAACGGCGACGGCAGTCAGGTTTTAAAAGTATATTATACGAGAGATAAGTATTTAATTAAGATTGTTTCAGATAATGAAAACTTTGCTTTAAATTTTACGTTTAACGGTTTATATAAATACGGTTATGTTATACCTGAAATTGTAGCAACATTTAGTAATTATCTTGGCTATGAATGGCAAGGGTGGTATAGTGACGGCGAATTTATGACTAAAGATTTTGCTATACCTGCGTTTATGGTAGAAAAGCCGATAGATTATATTGCAAAGTTGTCAAAGGCGGAAATGGCAAACTTTAATTTTACTTCCGATACAAACTCTTGCACTATAACCGGCATAAAAGATAAAACGGTAACGGAAATTGTAGTTCCGGATTATGTAACAAGTATAGGAGATTCTGCGTTTTATGGTTGTAGTTCATTAGCAAGTGTAACCATAGGTAACAGCGTTACGAGTATAGGAAATTATGCGTTCAATGGTTGCAGCTCATTAACAAGTGTAACTATAGGTGACAGCGTAACGAGTATAGGAAGTAGTGCGTTCTCTGGTTGCACTATAGAGAATGCAAAAATACCTGCCTTTGCAGCAAGTTATATTATAAACAATAAGCTTAAAACATTAGAAATTACAAGCGGTGAAAGTATAGGAAGTTATGCGTTCTATAATTGCAGTTCATTAACAAGTGTAACCATAGGTAACAGCGTAACGAGTATAGGAATGGATGCGTTCTCTCATTGCAGTTCATTAACAAGTGTAACTATAGGTAACAGTGTAACGAGTATTGGGGATCAAGCGTTCTTTCATTGCAGTTCATTAACAAGCGTAACCATCGGTAATAGTGTAACGAGTATAGGAGATGTTGCGTTCTCAGGTTGCGATAATTTACAATATAACGAATACGATAATGCATATTATTTAGGTAATGAAGATAATCCATACGTAGTATTAGTAAAAGCAAAATCAAGTGATATAACTTCTTGCACTATAAATGAAAATACAAAGGTTATTTATGGTGATGCGTTCAGAAATTGCACTTCATTAACAAGTATAACCATACCCGACAGCGTAACGAGTATAGGAAGTTCTGCGTTCTCCGGTTGCAGTTCATTAACAAGCGTAACCATACCCAACAGCGTAACGCGTATATTTTGGTGGGCGTTCTTTGGTTGCAGTTCATTAACAACTATAACCATACCTGACAGCGTAACTAGTATAGAAAGTTATACGTTCTATAATTGCACTTCATTAACAAGTATAACCATACCCGTCAGCGTAACGAGAATAGGAGAACATGCATTCTATAATTGCAGTTCGTTAACAAGCGTAACAATCGGTAATGGCGTAACGAGTATAGGATATGAAGCGTTCTCCGGTTGCACTTCATTAACAAGCGTAACCATACCTGACAGCGTAACGAGTATAGGAAGTTATGCGTTCTATAATTGCAGTTCATTGACAAAGATTTATTATAAGGGGACATCACAAGATTGGTCTAAAATTTCAATAGGTAGTAATAATTCGCCTTTAACTTCCGCTACATGCTATTATTACAGTGAGACTGAGCCCACCGAAACGGGCAACTATTGGCACTACGACGCCAACGGCAACCCCGTGGTGTGGTAAAAATAAACATTAAAATATAAAAAATCAAAGGAAAAAAATTATGGAAAATAAAGCAAAAGAAATTGATGATAAGTATATTACAAAACAAAATGGCAAAATAGTTCTGGAAAATAAGATAATTCCATTCCAGAAGTATGACGTTGAAGTTGCCGAATATGATTCAGTTTGTGATAAAAAAGTTAAGAGCGTAAAAATTCCAGAAGAAACAAATATAATCGGATTATTTGCGTTTTCAGATTGTGAGGAAATTGAAGAAATAGTTGTTCCAGAAAATGTATCAGCTATTTGTGCTTGTGCATTTCTAAATTGCGCAAAATTAAATACTGTATTTATTAAAAATCCTGATACATATATTTCTAATAATGCTTTTAAAAACTGTAGAAAACCTACTATTTATTCTTTAGAAGAAAGTGAAGTTGCTGACTTTGCAGAAAAACACGGATTTCCATTTAAAAAATTACAATAATCAAACAAAATACTTCGGGAGACAATATTGTCTCCCTTTTTCTTTTTAGGGGAAAGGATAAAGATATTTTCAAGTTTTTTACAGCGGATGATAAACCCAAATAAACGGATAAAAAAATTTTCCCTTAAAATTATTGACAATTTTAAGATATTATTATAAAATCAAAAAAATTTATATTTCGGGTGAAAAGCCGCCGATAAATATTTTAAGGAGAAAATATGGCAAAATTTATCAACGAACCTTCACACACTTTTAACGAATATTTATTGATACCGGGGCACTCTTCAAGTGATTGCGTGCCGGATAAAGTCAGCCTAAAAACTCCGCTCGTTAAGTTCAAAAAGGGTGAAGAAAGCGCTATCACCATGAATATTCCGATGGTCTCCGCGATAATGCAATCCGTTTCGGGTGAAAAACTTGCCGTTGCGCTTGCAAAGGCAGGCGGCGTTGCCTTTATTTACGGATCGCAAAGTATCGAAGACGAAGCGGCTATGATAATGCGTGCCAAGAAGAACAAGGCGGGTTTTGTCAGAAGCGATTCCAACGTTAAGCCGACGGACACTCTTTCGGACGTTTTAGCGCTTAAAGAGATAACGGGGCATTCTACCGTTGCCGTAACCGAAGACGGAACTGCGGACGGCAAACTTTTGGGGCTTGTAACCAGCCGTGATTACAGGGTTAGCAGAATGCCGGTGGACTTAAAAGTTCAAGAATTTATGACGCCCTTTTCAAAACTTATCTACGCAAAAGAAGGGACAACGCTAAAAGAAGCGAACGATATAATCTGGGACAACAAGTTAAACGCTCTTCCGATAGTATCAGAAGACGGAAAACTCGTGGCGATGGTTTTCAGAAAAGACTATGACGAGCATAAACAAAACCCCAACGAACTGTTAGACGCGTCTAAAAGATTCGTGGTAGGGGCGGGGATTAACACGAGAGATTATGCTGAGCGTGTTCCCGCGCTGATAGAGGCGGGAGCGGACGTTTTATGTATCGACTCTTCCGAAGGATATTCGGACTGGCAAAAGCAGACGCTATCTTGGATCCGCGAAAAATACGGCGATAAAGTTAAGGTGGGCGCGGGCAACGTGGTTTCCGCCGAAGGGTTCAGATTTTTGGCTGACTGCGGTGCGGACTTTATAAAAGTAGGTATCGGCGGGGGATCTATCTGCATAACCCGTGAAACCAAAGGTATCGGCAGGGGGCAGGCAACCGCGCTTATGGAAGTTTGCAAAGAAAGGGATAAATATTATAAAGAAACGGGCGTATATATCCCCGTTTGTTCGGACGGCGGAATAGTATACGATCACCACATAACTCTTGCGCTCGCCATGGGTGCGGACTTCGTTATGCTGGGCAGATATTTCGCGCGCTTTGACGAAAGCCCTTCGGCAAAAATCAGTATCGGCGGCGTATACTACAAAGAATACTGGGGCGAAGGTTCCGCAAGGGCGAGAAACTGGCAACGCTACGACCTCGGCGGAAATAAAAAACTTTCGTTTGAAGAGGGCGTGGACTCATACGTTCCTTATGCGGGGAGCCTTAAAGACAACGTTAAAGTAACCGTGTCTAAAATAAAATCCACGATGTGTAACTGCGGGGCGCTGACTATTCCGGAACTTCAAGAAAAAGCGGTGTTAACGCTTGTTTCCGCGACGAGTATAGTTGAGGGCGGCGCGCACGACGTTATTCAGAAAAACAAGAGCGAGAACATAAAATAAGTTAATCAAATATTCAATGGTTCAAAACCGCCCGATCGGGCGGTTTTTTCACGTCAAATAATTAAAAACCGTAAAACATATAATATAAATATTATAGATGAAGACACTAAACGGCACTTATTTTAAAAGTCGATATTGACAAATAGAACAAAATATTATAAAATGTAAAAAAATATGACAATAGGGTGAATATCGTGAAAAGAAAATTTTTGTTAAGCTTGGTAATGCTTATTGTTGCTGCGACTTGTTCATTAGGGCTTTTCGCATGCAGTATAGTTCCGAAGTCTGACGAAAAACAGCCTCAGATAGTTGATTTTGAGGCGGAACTTATCGAAGTTGAAGGGTTTACTTATAACGTTTCGGCAAAAACTTGCACGGCAACCGTTTCTAACGCTACTTCCGAATTGCCGCTTACCGATAAAGTTACGGTAAGCAACAAGGCGACTTGGGTAGTCAGCACCACGAACGCAAAAAGCGGTGCGATAGAGTCGAAAACTCTTTCGCTTTCGGAAGGTGACAATCATTATTATATTATAGTTACGTCGGGCGACGGAAAAACGGATGTCTCTTTTTCCGTTACCGTTCACCGCAGAGCAATGTATACCGTAACTTTCGATACGGACGGCGGAACGCCTGTTCCTTCGCAAAGCGTTGAAGAAGGCTACCTTATCAAAAACGTTCCTTCCACGACCAAGGCGGGATTTATATTTGCAGGTTGGAGTTACGATTTTGGAACGCCCGTAACTTCCGATATAACTATTACGGCATCTTGGAGAGAAGATCCCGCTTCTTCTTATAAGGTAGAATACTATCTCCAAAACGTTGGCAGAACGGATTACGAATTAAAGGAAAGCGAAACTTTCCCCGCGGAAACGGGCGAATCGGTAACAGCCGAACAAAAAGGTTTTGCTCACTTTACTTTTAATGAAAAAGATAGCACGACGAGCGGAACCGTTATCAAAGGCGGCACTCTTATATTAAAACTTTACTATACCCGTAACGTCTATACCGTAACCGTAAACAGCGCGGATACTGATAAGGGAACCGTAACCGGCGGCGGGGAATACGTTAACGCGCAGGTGGTCGATCTTTCTGCAAGTGCAAAAAGCGGCTGGACTTTCGACGGCTGGTATGAAGGCGATAACCTTTTGTCCGCAAAAGCGGAATATTCGTTTAACCCGACAAATACCATGGTTATTGTTGCCGCATGGAAGGCAAATACCGATACTGAATATAAAGTTGAACATTATAAAGACAACGAACTTGTCGAAACCGAAACGTTAACGGGAACTACGGGTGAAAAAGTTACCGCGACCGAAAAAACATACGATTATTATAGCGTTGATGAAGATAACAGCACGCTTGAAGGCGCTATCGTCGGCGACGGCAGCCTTACCCTTAAAGTTTACTACGTAAGCGTTAAATTTAACGTTTTAATATCAAGTAAAAACGTAAACGAAGGAACCGTAACGGGCGGCGGAGAAGGTATTGTCGGCGGCACGGAAATAACGGTTAAGACGACCCCAAAAGACGGATATTCGTTTGACGGTTGGCTGAATGGCGGCGAGGAGTATTTAGCGCCCGCAGAATTTAATCTTACCGTAACCGAAAATATAACTTTAACCGCAAAATGGAAAAAGAATACTTATAACTATACCGTTAATTATTACTTTGAAAACTTGAACGGAGAATACGTTTTAGACGACAGTTTAACCGTAATTTCTTCCGCAGAATTCGGAGCCACGGTATATGCGGAAATCAATTCTGTCGAACATTATAATATAAATGAAGAAAAAACCGTAAAAGAAGGAGTTATTCCCGCTAATAACGGCCTTATCCTTTCGGTTTACTATAAAAGAGATACCTATACCGTAACCTTTGACGGAAACGGCGGAACGCTCGTTTCGGGCGAAGAAACTCAGACCGTTAAATATGAAGGTAGCGCAGTTGCTCCCACATACGAAATGGTCGGATACACCTTTGCGGGATTTAATAAAGCGTTCGATAACGTTTCGATGGATATCGAAGTAAAAGCGCTTTGGACTGCAAAAACAGGCGTAACCTATAAAGTATATCATTATAGAGATAACGTTATAGTAGACGAAGAACATGATATAGAAGAGTTTGAGGGCACTACCGGCGATCCCGTAAGAGCGCTTTATAGAACTTCGGACGATTTCGCTTACTATGATTATGACAAAGTAAACAGCACGGCGACCGGAACAATCGCCGGCGACGGTAGTCTTGAACTTAAACTTTATTATACTGTTAAGCACTACACCGTAAACCTTGAAAAAGACCGTGATGACGGCGTTGTTTCAGGTGAAGGTAGTTACACGCACTTTGATAACGTAACAATAACAGCCGGCGCGATAGACGGTTACTCTTTTGCAGGTTGGTATAAGAGCGGGGAACTTTTCTCAGAACACGCCGAATATACCTTTAATCCGACAGAAAACGTAACCTTAACCGCAAAATGGACTGCAAATACCGACACGCCTTACACCGTGGAATATTATAAAGACGGCGAAATCGTTTCCGCAGATACTCAAAACCTTACCGGAACGACGGGGCAAACGGTAGTAGTAAGCAATCCTTCCGAAAAATATCCTTACTATGAATATAATTCGGCAATAAGCACGGCAAGCGGAAAAGTTTTAGGGGACGGCAGCCTTGTTCTTAAACTTTATTATACCGCGCAGACTTTCGTTGTAACGCTTGAAAAAGACAACGAAGAAGGCACGGTAGAAGGCGCCGGAACTTATAAGAATGCGGATACCGCCATTATTACCGCGTCAGAAGTAACCGGATACGATTTTATAGGTTGGTTTAACGGTTCAACGCTATTCTCTAAAAATGCGGATTGCACCTTTAATCCTACTCAAAATATAACCTTGACGGCGAAGTGGACGAAACACGTATATAACTATTCCGTTAAATACTATTTTGAAAACTCTAACGGCTATTACGTTATAAATGACGACGAAACCGAAAACTTAACCGCCGAATTCGGAAAGACTGTTAATGCGCAGATAAAAACTTTCCCGAATTTCACCTATAACGAAGGTTTGAGCACGGCAACGGGCGTTATTCCCGCGAATAACGATTTAATTCTTTCGGTTTACTATTCGATAAACCGCTTTACCGTAACGCTCGATAAGAACGTAGAAAAAGGCACGGTAACCGGCGGCGGCGCTTTCTTGGCTGATGAACAGGCGACTGTAATCGCGAGCGCAATTGACGGATATATATTCACCGGTTGGTATAAAGGAGACGATAAGCTAAGCTCCGATCTTGAATATACATTTACTGTAACCGAAGACGTAACTCTTACCGCAAAATGGGTTGCGGACGACGAAACGGCATATACCGTTGAAATTTACTTACAGAATATTGAAAACGACGAATACACTCTCGAATCTTCCGATATTCTTTACGGCGAAACCGATACGACCGCTTCGGTAACTCCCGAAAGCATAGAACACTTTACTTATAACGCTTCTATCAGCAAAGTAAGCGGCACTATTGTTGCCGACGGCAGTCTTGTTCTTAAAGTTTACTACACGAGAGACACCTATACCGTAACATTTAACGGAGACGGCGGAACACTTGTTTCGGGTGTAGAAACGCAGACCGTTAAATACCTCGGCAGTGCGGTTGCTCCCGTTTATGAAAAAACGGGTTACCATTATTCGTTCGACGTTCCGTTTAATAATATTTCGAGCGACGTATTTGTATCCGCGATCTGGACTGCAAACACCGATACCGCATACAAAGTAGAATACTACTTGCAGAACTTAGATGACGACGGCTATACGCTTAACGAAACCCTTAACCTTAAAGGAACGACGGATGATTACGTAAATGCGGACGTCAAAACAATAGAACATTACGAATTTACGAGTGAAGGAAGCGTAATCGGCGGCACGATAGCGGCTGACGGCAGCCTTATCCTTAAAGTTTACTATTTAAGAGACGTTTATACAGTAACCGTTACAAAGAATATTGAAACAGGCACGGTAACCGGCGACGGGGAATACCGTTACGGAAAACAGGTAACCGTTACCGCTAACGAAATAAGTGGTTACGACTTTACCGGTTGGAAAGTAGCCGATACTATCGTATCTTCGAATCTTGAATATTCGTTTACTGCTAACGAAAGCATAACTGTCACAGCCGTTTGGTCCGCGAGAGAATCCGCTTACACGGTAGAATACTATAAACAGAATTTGGCAGACAATAACTTCACGATAGATTCATCGCTTACCGAAAACCTTATGGGTATGACGGACACGGTAGTAGACGCTGAAATTAAGACGATAGCACACTTCACGTTCACAACTTCCGGCAGCGTAACCAGCGGCACGGTATTAGCGGACGGCAGTCTCGTTCTTAAAGTTTACTATACGAGAAATACCTATAACGTAACATTTAACGGAAACGGCGGAACGCTTGTTTCCGGCGAAGAAATCCAGACGGTAAAATATCAGGGTAGCGCGGTTGCTCCGACTTACAGTAAAGCAGGCTATAACTATGAATTCGACAAAGCGTTTATTAACATTTCCGAAGATATAGAAGTAACCGCAGTTTGGACGGCAAGAACCGATATAGATTATACCGTCGAAATTTACTTGCAGAACGTAGCAAACGACGAATACACGAAAGATAATTCCCGCACGCAAACGCTTAAAGGAACTACCGATTCTAACGTTTCGGTAACTCCCGAAAGTATAGAACACTTTGCTTATAACGCTTCTTTAAGCACAGTAAGCGGAAAGGTGTTAGCGGACGGCAGTCTCGTTCTTAAAGTTTACTACACGAGAAACAAATATCATGTTTCCATATCTTCTGCGAACGAAGACGTAACACTTTCTAAAACTTATAACGCGGAATACAAATATAACGCGTTGATAAACGATATTACCGCAACGGTAAAAGGCTATCTCGGATACGAGTGGTCGGGCTGGTATATAAATGATGAACTCGTAAGCACGGAACTCACTTATCCGTCGTTCAGAGTATCAGGTCCCGTAACGATAGTTGCAAAAGCTGTTGCAAAAGCTGAAATGAGCGCGTTCACTTTCACTTCTACCGCAACCACTTGCGTTATTACAGGGCTTACGGATAAGTCGGTTAAAACTATCGTTATACCTGGCTACGTAACCTCGGTAAACGACGGTGCGTTTAACGGCGCAACGATCGAAAACGCGACCGTTCCTATGTTCGCAGTAAGCAAAGTTAAGAGCACTTCGCTTAAAAACCTCACCATAACGAACGGAACGGCTATTGCGGACAGCGCGCTTGAAGGTTGCACGGCACTAAGTAGCGTAACAATTCCGTCTACTGTAAAGAGTATCGGCGCAAACGCGTTTAAGGGTTGCACGGCTCTTACTTCCGTAACCTTGCCGAGCGGACTTACTTCTATCGGTAACTACGCGTTCAGCGAATCGGGACTTACATCTATCTCTATCCCGAACACCGTAACAAGCCTTGGCGAATATGCGTTCTATAAGTGTAGCGCCCTTGCCACGGCGAATATTCCGACCGCTATCACCGCGATACCCGCGCACTTGTTCAATGATTGTATCGCACTTTCGGCAATTACTCTTCCGGAAGGAACGACTTCGATCGGCGAATATGCATTTAGGAAATGTACGTCTCTTACAACGATAGCTATACCTTTGTCTGTTGAAACTATCGGCGCACATGCGTTTGAAGGTTCGACCGGATTGACCAAGGTAACGTTCTCGGGCGAATCAACCCACACAAGGACTGTAACGGTTGTTTCCTCAGTAGATGACTATTCGGTAGTTCATCAGGGCACAGGCGGCGCGGCTCCAAGTCTATCCAGTGCGTCTTCCGACTACACAAAGATAGCTAACCTTAACTCTTGGGGAGACAGAGTAAACTCCAAACAAGTAACCTTCGACGGACTTACTGTTTACTTCAAAGTAAATAATTATGACGCCAAACCTATAGGTTGGGGTATCACGAATTCCGCAAGCGGCTATTCCGTAGTCGAAAGCACTTCGGCTGCACCTTACTTCAACGCTACGATAAGACCTGCCGGAACTTGGGCGTTCATGTATTATCAACGTAGCCATGCCGGTGAAAACAACGGAAGCGTATACCATCAGGTGGCATACAGTAACTCTACTCTAACTCAAAAGGCATACGGTGTAGACGGAACGAGTAAATACGGCTTCGGCGGTGAAAGCAGCGAAATTCCTACCAGCTTAGCTTACTCTATCAAGTTCGAAAAATTTGATAGCACCGGAACAGTTTACAAACTTACAACTACCGGAATAACAAACTTCGGAAGATGTGATAGCAACGTAACCTACGTTTCAAGCAGCTATATACCGAATACCGGATATATCTGTGTATGGGGAATGGAAAGCGGCACGCAGAACATCTACGTTAAATACAGTTACGAAACTACCGAAACCGTAGGAACGGATATGATAATCGGCGACGGTGCGTTTAGCTCTTGTTCGGCACTTAATAACATAACGCTTCCGTCCGGAGTCACTTCGATCGGCAACTATGCGTTCCATAAGTGCTCGGCTCTCACGTCATTCACGATTCCCGCAAGCGTAACCACGATCGGCAACTATGCGTTCGATCAGTGTACTAACCTTGCAACGGTTAACTTCAAAGGTAAAGGTTCAACCACTACGATAAGCACTTCTACGTCAGATCTTACCAAGACCGCCGCAGACGCAGTTACTCTCACGCAAAACGACGACTACGTAGATATTTCTAAACTTAACACCTTCGGACAGAGAATTAATTCCGCAAGTGCGCAGACGATAGACGGACTTACCGTATACTACAATGTAACAGGATATAACAACAAGCCGATAGGCTTCGGTCTTACTACATCCGCTACCGGATATTCGATCCCGACCGATAACCTTGATGCAAATAATACCTTCAACGCTACGATAAGACCGAGTACGGAACATATCTTCTTGTTCTATCAACTCAATCACGCGGGCGAAGATGCAAGCGCGGATCATCAACATATGATTGCGTATAACGATCCTGAACTTACCGAACAGACAGGTGAAACCGATTGGTACGGAATCGACGGAACGCGTAAATACTCTTTCGTGAAGACAACGACGTTTGAATACGCCATCCACTTCGAAAAGTATAACAGTTCGGTCTATAAGATCACCATCACCGGAATAACCAATATGGAAAAATATGATTCTAACGTAGTATACGTATCGAAGAATTATATTCCGGATACGGCATACCTGTGCTTCTGGGGATTAGAGGGTGGTACTCAGACGATCTCCGTTAAGTTCGGACACACAACGTCCACAGCAAGCTTCTCTATCGGAAGCAACGCGTTTACAGGCTGTTCTAAACTTAAGAATTATACCTTCGCCGGAACCAAGGCACAATGGGCTGTGGTAGGTAAGGGCGCAGGCTGGAAAGACAGTTCGGTTACCGCAACCGTTAAGTGTTCAGACGGCAACGTAACCGTATAAAAGCGGCAAAAACAAATCAAAAATCCCGACCGAAAACGGTCGGGATTTTTTACGTAAAAAAATTTTAAAATATATATAAAAATCGATTGACAGGGTAGGTCAATATTTATATAATATATATCGTATTTTTTGTTTAGTTTTATTAAACTTTTTGTTAAAAATTGCTAAACAGAAATCAAAAGGTGGTTATGGAACTCGGTGAAAGAATAAAAGAATTAAGGCTTGCTTGCGAACTTACGCAAGAAGAACTTGCCGATAGGTGTGAACTGACGAAAGGGTATATATCTCAACTTGAAAACGACTTGACCAGCCCGTCTATCGCAACGCTAATCGATATTCTTTCCGCGCTCGGGACGGATCTTAAAGAATTCTTTTCCGAAATCGAAACGGACGAAAAAATTTCGTTCAATAAAAACGAATTTATCGAAAAGCGGACGGAAAATTATATTTTAAACTGGCTTGTTCCCAACTCGCAGAAAAACGATATGGAGCCCGTTCATATGCGGCTTTATGCGGGCGGGGAAACTGATGAAGACGTTCCGCACGAAGGCGAAGAGTTCGGATACGTTATAAAGGGCGAAATCATTGTGGTTCTCGGCAAAAAAAGGGTAAAGGTAAAAAAGGGCGAAAGTTTTTACTATATTGCCGATAAAAGCCACAAAATAATCAACAAAAGCGAAAAGGAAGCGGAATTTATCTGGGTATCTTCTCCGCCGAATTTTTAATAAAACACAAAAAACTTTAAGAGGAAACGAAAATGGAAAACGAGAACAAAAAGATCATCGAACTAATTGATTTAACCCGAATATTCGAAGACGGGTTAATTGCGGTCGATAACGTAAATCTTTACGTCAGAAAGGGCGAATTCGTAACCTTTTTAGGACCGTCCGGCTGTGGTAAATCCACAACACTCCGTATGATCGCGGGTTTTGATAAGCCCACGAAAGGTAAAATCCTGTTAAACGGCGAAGACATTTCCGATCTTCCGCCAAACCTCCGTCCTATCAATACGGTATTCCAGCGATACGCGCTGTTCCCTCATTTAAATGTTTACGATAATATTGCTTTCGGATTAAAACTTCAAAAGCAGAAAGTTACGTATGAAAAGGCAGACGGAACTACCTTTACCAAAACCGAAAAGTTATCTAAACGCGAAATATCCGAAAAAGTTGCCAAGGTATTGAAAATGGTAGACTTAGAAGGATTTGAAAAGCGTAGCGTTTCTACGCTTTCCGGCGGTCAGCAGCAAAGGGTGGCGATAGCCCGCGCTATCGTCAACGAACCGCAAATTCTTTTGCTTGACGAACCTTTGGGCGCTCTCGATTTAAAGATGAGAAAAGATATGCAACTCGAACTTAAAGAGATGCATAAAAAACTCGGAATAACATTTATTTACGTAACGCACGACCAAGAAGAAGCGCTTACTATGAGCGATACGATAGTAGTTATGCAAGACGGTGTTATTCAACAGGTCGGCACGCCAACCGATATATATAATGAACCGAAAAACTCTTTCGTTGCGAATTTTATAGGTGAAAGTAATATTTTCAGCGGCACGTCTCTCGGAGATAAGAAAGTTAAGTTTATCGGTAAAGAATTCGATTGCTTAGACGATTTCCCGAAAAACGAAAATGTAGACGTGGTAGTTCGTCCCGAAGACGTTATTTTTACGGATATAGGCAAAGGAAAGGTTGAAGGCAAGATAATAAGTTCTATATTTAAAGGCGTCCACTACGAAATGGTAATGAAAGTCGGCAAGACCGAAGTTATCATTCAAAATACCGAGGAAAGGAAGGTGGGCGAAACGGTCTGTATCGATATAAAACCGGACGGAATTCATCTTATGCACAAGGAATTTTCTTCCAACAAATACGACGGCTATATTACAAAGAAAAACACCGTATGTTTCGGCGACGGAGAATTCGAGTGCGACGTTACAAAACTTTATCCTAACTCTACGCTTGACGAAGAAGGATATCTTATCACCGACAACGGCGAAAAGATCGACCTTACGGACGTAGACGTGAACGTAGAAGTCGGGCTTAAAGATATTGAGATTTCCGACGACGAAAACGCAGGCGGAGCGGTCGGCAATATTATTTCCATAATATATAAAGGCGACCACTATCAACTTATCGTAAGGACTGACGAAAACGAAGAATATTTTGTTGTCGATACCGAAGACACGTGGAACGAAAACGACAGAGTTTCGGTTATTATTAAACCCGAAAAAATCAAACTTACGCTTAAAACGGAGAACCACAGATGAATACCCAAGATAAAGTTATCGGCAGGGAGAAACTGATCGCCGAAAAAGCGCCAAAAAAATCTCTCTTTGCCTTTTCACGCAAGCAACTCGGTATTCCCTACGGCGTATTTTTGGCGCTGTTCGTAATACTTCCGTTGTTTCTGATTTTGTATTACGCATTTACGTCTAAAACCGGAAGTTTCACTTTTGCGAACTTCATTGATTTTTTCAGCAACCCGACGTCCGTCAGTAACCTGTTTTTAAGTTTACTGATAGCGTTTGTAACCACGGCGCTGTGCTTGCTGATAGCCTATCCCGTTGCCTATATACTTTCAAAAATGAAAGCGAAAAGAGGCACGGTATTGCTATTGCTATTCATAATGCCCATGTGGATCAACTTCGTTTTAAGGGCGCTCGCCATGAAAGAAGTTATGACGCTTATGGGTATCTTTGCAAAAGACGACTTCTTTAACTTCTTTAACACAATAGTCGGTATGGTATACGACTTCTTGCCGTTTATGATCATGCCGTTATACACAACGCTTATTAAGACGGACAAGTCCTTACTTGAAGCGTCATACGATCTTGGCGCAACCAAGGCACAGACTTTCAGGAAGATAACCTTGCCGCTATCCGTTCCGGGGATTATAAGCGGCGCTATGATGGTATTCTTGCCGTCTATGAGCGCATACGTCATTTCGGACACCTTCGGTAACGGTAAGATCACCATAATCGGTAAACTTATCGAAGAACAGTTCGGCACGGGCGCAAACTGGAACGCGGGCAGCGCGATCGCTATCGTTATGCTTATAGTTATGTTTGTTACTATGCTTTTGACCGGCGGATTTAAAAACGAAACCAACGTAAGGGGGACGGCTCTATGAAAAAGTTTTTATCTCTCTTTTACATCTTTTTAGTTCTTGCTTTTATATACGTTCCCATACTGGTTCTTATAGTATATAGTTTCACGGGTTCGGTTATAATCGGCAACTGGACTGGGTTCTCTTTTGAACTATATGCTAAGCTGTTCACCGAAGAAAGAATAAGAAATATGATCATCAGCACCGTGCTGCTTGCGGTAGGGGCGGGTATACTTTCCACTATTCTCGGCACGATGGGTGCTATCGGCATTTATTACAGCAAAGGTAAGTTCGGTAAGATCATAAAGGGATCTTCGAGCATAAGCGTTATCAATGCGGAAATCGTTACTGGTATTTCGCTCGCGCTCGTATTCTCGCTTATCACTTTCGGAAAAACTTACTTCTCGCTAATTATTGGGCACATGGTATTATGCACACCGTTCGTGGTTTTATCGGTAACGCCTAAACTTAAACAGATGGATTCAAGTTTATACGAGGCTGCGTTAGACCTCGGTGCTTCGCCCACAAAGGCTCTGTTTAAGGTGGTCATACCCGAAATCCTTCCGGGAATATTCAGCGGTTTTATGCTTGCCATTACCTTGTCTCTTGACGACTATATCATAACGGTATTTACTAAGCCCGAAACGTTCGACACGATAAGTACATACGTTTATAACGCGGTCAAAAACCAAGCAAAATCCGAACTTCCCGCACTTCGCGCGCTTTCGGCGGTAATATTCCTTATTATGGTAATAGTGGTAGTGATAATGAATATCCGCGCGAATAAAAAAGTCGCAAAGGAGGCACGCTGATGAAAAAACTTTTAGCGCTTATAATTGCGGTTTTGCTGATATTCCCCGTATTCGCGGGGTGCGCGTCAAAGGAAAGTAAGAAAGTTTTAAGAATTTGTAACTGCGAAGACTATATCGACGAAGAGTTACTTTCCGAGTTTGAAGAGGCATATGAATGCAAGATAGAATATTCCACTTTCGGAACGCTTGAAAATCTTTATAACGATATAAAGATCACTCCCGATAGATACGATCTTATTTGCCCGTCCGACTATATGATAGAAAAGATGGCAAAAGAAGGTATGCTCCAAAAGATCGGCGATAAACTGACCGAAGACGGAAACTATCATACATACGTCTCTTCGTATATAGACGATACTTTCAGTTCGATCACATGGAATAACGGAGAAGACAGCCTTGCCGATTACGCGGTATGCTATATGTGGGGAACGTTGGGGCTTACCTTTAATTCCGAATTCGTTGACGAAGCAGATATGGAAAGTTGGGCGTCGCTTTGGGATAAAAAGTATGCGAATAAATCGACCATAAAAGACAGTATAAGAGATTCTTTCTTTATGGGTGCGGCATACGCTAACAAAGAAGAACTTGACGACCTTTCGGAAAAGTTTAACGGCGGCGAAATCGATCTTGATAATTATCAAAGCGAATTATTGAGAATATTTAACGATACTTCGGAAGAAAACGTTTTAAGGGTAGAAGAAGGGCTTAAAAACCTTAAAGGCAATATATACGGATTTGAAGTAGACAGCGGCAAGAACGACGTTGCAAGCGGAAAAATCACGATAAATTTCGCTTGGAGCGGAGACGCTGTATACGCGATGGATCAAGCCGAAGAAGTTGGCGCATATCTAAACTACACCGTTCCGAACGAAGGCTCTAACGTTTGGTTCGACGGTTGGTGCGTTCCCAAAAATGCAAAGAACGTCGATCTCGCTATTGAGTTTATCGAATTCTTGTCCGATCCAGAAATAGTTTTAAGAAATATGGAATACATCGGATATACCAGCGGTATCGCGGGTGAAGACGTGTTCGGTAACGCTATTGACTGGTATGGGGTATGCACGCTCGTTGAAACTGATTATACCGAAGATTACTATAATTCTCTTTCGGAAGAAGAACAGGAATACTACGAACTCGATAAAGACGGCAAAGTTTGGGAATACGTTTACGTCGAAGACTCAGAAGTAACGACGATAACCGGCGACGACGAAACGGGGTATACGGCAAACCTTATGGTCTTTAACGAAGATACCGAAGAAGTGGAAGAAGAAGAGACTGAGATTTATAAAGTCGACCTGTCATACTTTTTCGGAGAAGACGACGAGTGGGTAATTTACACCGACACTATCGGCAGACAGTTTACCGCTCAGTATCCGACCGAAGACATTATAAACCGTTGTGTTGTTATGAACTGTTATGACGACGAGGCGAATTCAAGAGTAACTTTAATGTGGGAAAGGGTAAAGGGCTTTACTCTTCCGCTTTGGGCAATAATTCTTATCGTTATCGGAATTTGCGGTCTTATAGCCTTTGGAATTATATATAAATATAAAGAAAAAATATTCGCAAAGGTCGATCTTTCAAATAAAGAACCGAGAAGAAGAAAAAAATATAAGGTCGTTAAAAAAGAAAGAATAAAATAAATTAAAAGCGTGGCAATTGCCACGCTTTTTCTTTACCTAAAAATATCAGTAATCCCATTTCGGAATATATTCTTCGCTGCTGCTTTTATAGTCTTGGTAAAACGCCTTTTCTATTCCCAAAGATATGGCGTAATCCACAACCTTTTCGTATTCTCTTTTGGTAATCTTTCTTTTAAGTTCGGGAAAAGAATCTATCTCACCAAAAGGCACGTATTGACTCATAATGTTTATATACGCCTTATCTTTAATAGACGAAAACCAGTCGAGAATTTTCATGCTGTCCGAAACGTTTTGCGGCAAAACCAAATGCCTTACTATAACGCCGCTTTTAATAAGCCCATCGTTACCGAAAACGAGCGGCTTATTCGCCATAAATTCTATTGCCTTAGAAGCAACGGCGAAATAGTTTTCTTTGCCGCAATACCGCTTTGAAACTTCGGGCGAAAAGAATTTCATATCCGGAAGATATACGTCTATATACGGATCGATTTCTTTTAATATTTCCACTCTTTCGTATCCGTGCGTGTTGTAAACAATCGGGACTTTCGGCTTATAGATATTAAGTGCGTGAACAATCTGCGAAGAGTAGTGGGTTGGGTTAACTAAATTTATGTTGTGCGCGCCCATATCTTCCAGCCGCTTAAAAATATCTGCAAGTTCTTCTACGCTGAAATCCTTGCCGCGTTTCATGCGCGAAAGGTCGTAATTCTGGCAGAAAACGCATTTAAGCGAGCAACCGCAAAAGAACACCGTTCCCGAGCCGTTCTTGCCGGAAATTTGGGGTTCTTCGCCCGTATGAAGATAAAATTTAGCGATGCGGATATTGTTATCCGCACCGCAATAGCCTTTTTCATTTTCACGGTCTATTTTGCAACCGTTAGGGCAAAGAGAACAAGCCTTATTCAAGTTCGAATGCTCCCGTGTAAAGTTGATAGTAATTTCCGCGTTTTGCGATAAGTTCTTCGTGTGTTCCGCGTTCTATTATGTTGCCGTATTCCAAAACCATAATTACGTTAGAGTTCTGAACGGTTGAAAGCCTGTGCGCAATAACGAACACCGTTCTGCCTTCCATAAGTTTATCCGTGCCCTTCTGAACGAGCGCTTCGGTTCTGGTATCGATAGAAGACGTTGCCTCGTCAAGGATCATAACGGGCGCGTCTTTAACGGCGGCACGCGCAATAGAGAGAAGTTGTCTCTGCCCTTGCGAAAGGTTAGCGCCGTCGGCGGTAAGCATGGTATTGTATCCGTCGGGAAGGCGGGTTATAAAGTCGTCCGCATACGCAAGTTTTGCGGCGGCGATACACTCTTCGTCGGTAGCCGAAAGTCTTCCGTAACGTATGTTCTCCATAACCGTTCCCGTGAATAGGTTAGTGTCTTGTAAAACTATCCCCAGCGAACGGCGAAGGTCGGCTTTTTTGATCTTGTTTATATTTATGCCGTCGTATCTTATCTTTCCGTCGGCAATATCGTAAAAGCGGTTTATAAGGTTGGTTATGGTAGTTTTTCCCGCGCCCGTCGCACCGACAAACGCCACTTTCTGACCGGGTTTTGCGTATAGCGAAACGTTATGCAAAACTATTCTTTCGGGAACGTATCCGAAGTCTACGTCGAACATGCGAATATCGCCTTTAAGTTCGGTATAAGTAACCGTTCCGTCGGCTTTGTGCGGGTGTTTCCATGCCCAGTGCCCCGTGCGTTCTTCGCTTTCGGTTATCACGCCGTTTTCGTCTATATTGCATCTGACGAGCGTAACGTATCCGTCGTCCGTTTCAGACTCTTCGTCAAGCAAACTGAATATTCTGGACGCGCCCGCAAGCCCCATTACCACCGAGTTTATCTGTTGGGAAGATTGCGCAATGTTGTTCGTAAACTGTTTGCTTATAGGCAAGAAAGCCATAATGACTATTAAAAACGCGGTTGCCGATAAATCCTGTATTCCGGTTATGGTAAGGTTTTTCGCGCCGAGAACGGTAAGCAGCCCGCCCACGAACGCTACGAAAACGTATAAAATGTTTCCGATGTTTCCCATTATCGGCATTAAGATATTCGCAAACGTATTCGCCTTTGTTGTATCGTCGCAGAGTTTGTCGTTTTTAACATCGAAGTCCGCTTTACTTTGATCTTCGTGGCAGAAAACTTTAATAACCTTCTGTCCGTGTATCATTTCTTCGATAAAGCCTTCTTCTTCGCCCAAAGAAATTTGCTGGCGAACGAAGTATTTGGCGGAGTTGCCACCGATTTTTTTGGTTACGAAGAACATTGCGATAATTCCCGCAAATATTACCAGGGAAAGCCAAATACTGTAAGAAAGCATTATTCCGAGAAGGACTAAAATACTTACGATAGAAGAATATAAAGAGGGGATACTCTGCGAGATGAGTTGACGGAGCGCGTCTGTATCGTTGGTATAAACGGACATGATGTCGCCCGTTTTATGCGTGTCGAAATATCTTATCGGAAGAGATTGCATCTTGTTAAAAAGGTTGGTTCTCGTCTGATGCAAAAACTTTTGCGTTAAAACCGCGCCGAGCCTTGTGTATATATAAGAACACAAAATATTAAGCCCGTAAACTCCGCCCATGATAACGAATATCAAAACAAGGTTTGGCCATACCGCGTCGAACGCTTGGGCGGGGGTATAGCTGAACTTATTGATATATTTTATTGCGGTCTGCAATTCTTTTAACAGATTAGTTAAAAAGATAGAAGACGCAACCGACGTTATCGCCGTTATAGTCAGGCAAATAAAGATTGCCGAAACAAGCCCTTTGTTTTGGATAAAGAGCATTTTTAAAAGTCTTTTAAGCGTGCCTTTTTTAGCCGCCTGCATAGGTGCGCCGTTTTTCATTCCTCTTGGCATTTTCGGAGGCATATCAGTTTCCCTCCTTATTATTTACTTTATTTTGCGAATAATATAAATCTTTATAGATTTCGTTATTCGCAAGAAGTTCCGCGTGCGTTCCGCAAGCGGTTATAGTTCCGCAGTCCATTATAATAATTTTATCCGCGTCTTCTATTGACGCGATCCTTTGAGCGATAATGATCTTTGTTGTTGTCGGAATATATTCCGCAAAAGCCTTTCTTATAAGCGCGTCAGTCTTCGTGTCTACCGCGCTGGTGGAGTCGTCAAGTATAAGGATTTTAGGCTTTTTAAGTAACGCACGTGCGATACATAACCTTTGCTTTTGTCCGCCGGAAGCGTTCACGCCACCTTGTTCGATCTTTTTATCGAGCGAAACGCTGCCTATTTGCGCAAGGTCTAACGCATGCTGTATTTCTTCGTCGGTTGCGGAAGGGTTGCCCCAAAGCATATTCTCTCTGACCGTTCCGGAAAAAAGCACGTTTTTTTGCAAAACCATAGCGACAGCGTTTCTTAAAGAATCTAAATCGTATTCTTTAACGTTCACTCCGCCTACTTTAACTTCGCCTTCCGTGCAGTCGTATAGCCTTGGGATCAGTTGAACGAGCGAAGTTTTACTGGAACCCGTCGCCCCGATAATACCTATCGTTTCGCCACTTTCTATTTTAAGGTTGATATCGTATAGAGCGGGTTTTTCGGCTTTTTCGGAATACTTAAACGCAACGCAGTTAAACTCGACCGAACCGTCGGCGATCTCGGTTATTGCGTTTTCGGGGGATGTAAGGTTAGGTTTTTCGTTAAGGACTTCCGAAATACGTTTTGCCGACGCCGCGCTTATAACTATCATAACCATTATCATAGATACCATCATAAGGCTCATAAGCATCTGGAAAGAGTAAGTCATAAAACTTTGAAGCTGGGTAAGTTGCAACATCTGTTCGTTGGATTTTACGATAAATATCGCTCCGAAAAGGTATAGCGCGATAAGTCCCGCATACACGCAAAAGTTCATAAGCGGAGTGTTAAGAGCAATAAGTTTTTCCGCCTTTGTAAAGTCTTCTTTAACGTTCTTGCTCGCTTTTTCGAATTTTTCTTTTTCGTAATCTTCACGAACGTAAGATTTAACGACCCTCATCCCGCGAACGTTTTCTTCAACCGATTCGTTCATTGCGTCGTATTTATGGAATATGCGTTTAAAAAACGGTATAGCCTTACCCATTATCAAGAATAGACCGACGGCAAGAATAGGAGTCGTTGCAAGGAAGATAAGCGACATACGCCAACTGATGGAAAACGCCATTACCATAGAGAAAATAAGCATTAACGGCGCTCTGAAAGCGATACGGATTATCATCATATAAGACATTTGAACGTTCGTTACGTCGGTAGTTAATCTCGTTACCAAACTCGAAGAAGAGAATTTATCGATGTTAGAAAAAGAGAAATCCTGTATTTTATAATACATATCTTTCCTAAGGTTTTTGGCAAATCCGCTCGACGCCACAGCGCAGAATTTGCCGGACATAATACCGAAAAATAACGAAGCAAAAGCCAAAAAAATCAATATCAAACCATATTTTAGTATTTCTATCAAAAGATCCCCGCCGGTTTGTTCGATGTTTTCGATACTGTCTAATAGCCAGGTCATAACGAGCGGAATAAATACTTCCAAAATTACTTCGATCGTTACGAAAATCGGAGCAAGGATAGACGGTTTTTTATATTCTCTTATAGAGTGCGAAATAGTCTTTATAACGCCTTCGCTTGCACCGTTTTTAATTGTGTTTTGTTTTTTACGCATTGAGTTCTCCTTTTATGTCGGCACGCTTTTCAGCGTATTATAAGCAAAAAAGTTCCTTTTAAATATTTATTTAAAACTATGCTAAATATTATATTCGTGCAAAAAAATAAAGTCAAACGATTTTCCTATCGGTAATAAAATAATTAAGGTTAAATAAGGCGCAAAACCGTTTAACTTAAAAAGGGCGTATTTACGCCAAAAATCGATAAGCAAAAAGGGCTTAAAGCCCCTGTTTGCAATTGACAATCGGTAAAAAAAATTGTATAATAACAATGTTTAAATATATTACGGACGAAAACGGAAAATACTATGAGAGATTTTTTTACGAGTGAAAGTGTAACGGCGGGGCATCCCGATAAAATTTGCGATTGCGTAGCGGATAGAATTTTAGACGAATATCTTAAAAACGATAAGGATTCGAGAGTCGCTTGCGAAGTTTCGGCGACTACCGACTTTATGCTCATTATGGGCGAAGTAACGTCGAAAGCAAAGGTAGACGTTGAAGCCCTTGCAAGGGAAGTTATAAAAGAAATAGGCTACACCGATAAATCGGTAGGCTTTTCTTATGATAGCGTGGAAATCGTAAAAAAATTAAACCGCCAGTCTCCCGACATTGCGCAGGGGGTTGACGCTTCTTGCGAATTTAAGTCTACTAACGATAAATACGATTTAATCGGCGCGGGCGATCAGGGTTTGATGTTCGGATACGCCACGCGTGAAACGGAAGAACTTATGCCGCTGCCAATTATGCTTTCCCATAAACTTTGCAAAAGGCTTGAAGAAGTCAGAAAGAGCGGGCTACTTAGCTATCTCCGTCCGGACGGAAAGGGGCAGGTTACCGTCGAATACGACGGGAAAACTCCCGTTAGGATAGAGGCTGTGGTTTTATCTTCCCAGCATGACGATAAGGTGTCTACCGAAAAACTCCGCGAAGATTTGAAAAAATACGTAATAGACGAAGTGCTTCCTAAAGAGTATCTTGACGAAAACACAAAATATTATATCAATCCGACGGGCAGATTCGAAGTCGGCGGGCCGAACGGCGATTCGGGGCTTACCGGCAGAAAAATAATTGTCGATACTTACGGCGGAAAATGTCCGCACGGCGGCGGTGCTTTTTCGGGGAAAGATCCAACGAAGGTAGATAGATCCGCCGCGTATATGGCGAGATACGTTTGCAAAAACGTAGTAAAATCCGGTCTTGCGGACGAGTGCCAGATCCAACTTGCCTATGCGATAGGCGTTGCAAATCCGCTTTCCGTTAAGGTTTTAACCTTCGGCACGGGGAAAATGCCGGACAGCGAACTTACAGATATTATAATGAAAGAATTTGATCTGCGTCCCGCGGCTATAATCGAAAAGTTAGGGCTTAAAAATCCCATTTACTATCAGACTGCGGCATATGGGCATTTCGGCAAAGAAAATCTGCCGTGGGAAAAGACCGACAAGGCAGAAGATCTTAAAAAATATCTTAAAAACGCTTAATGAAAAGGTTTGCCGCATTTATAAAAAAACTTCTGTTTAACGAAAGGTGGAAGTGTAATCTTTGCGGGAAAGAAATATTTTCGGGATATTTTTGTCCGGAGTGCGAAAAGAAGATAAATTATAACGATAAAAATATCTGTAACCGTTGCGGTAGGAAGACTGCCGTTCCCGAAGAGTATTGCGATTCGTGTAAAAATATCGATTTCCCCGCCGATAAGGTAAGAAGCGCGCTTTGTTACGATAAAACGAGTTCGATACTTATTCAGAATTTTAAGTATAACGGCAAAAAGTATTTGGCGGAAATTTTTTCGGAATTTATTTCAAACGTATATTTCAAGAACTTTCTGTCGGCGGACTTTATAACTTTCGTTCCGATGAGCGTTAAAGAGAAAAAGAACAGGGGCTTTAACCAGTCCGAACTTCTTGCTATCGCTACGGCGGAGAGAATAGGGCTTCCGGTAAAGGATATTTTACTAAAAACGCGCGAGACGGATCGTCAGGCAAAACTAAATAGAGAAGAACGGCTTAAAAACTTGCGCGGCGCGTTTAAGGTGACCGATAAAAAAGAAGTTTCGGGTAAAAAGGTCCTTTTAATCGACGACGTTTTTACTACCGGCGCAACTTCTCTGACGATTTCGGGGATACTTAAAAAGGCTGGGGCGGACAAGGTTACAGTTTTAACCGTCGCAAGCGTTCCGAATATAAGAGAAAATACACAATCAGACGAACAATAAACTAACAGGTTAAAGGAGAAAATATGGGTTTATTCACGTATATTCTAGGCGGCGAAGGCAGAAGAGCACTTCGCAAACTCGATAGAATGGCAGACAAAGTTTTATCGCTCGAAGGTAAATACGTTAATCTTTCTGACGCGGAGTTAAAAGAACAGACCAACGTCTTAAAAGGCAGATTGAAAAAAGGTGAAACGCTTGACGATATTTTATTCGACGCTTTCGCAGTCGTAAGAGAGGCGGCGGGAAGAGTTCTCAATATGAAACATTATAAAGTCCAGATAATCGGCGGAATATGTTTGCACCAAGGAAGAGTCGCCGAAATGAAGACGGGCGAAGGTAAAACTCTCGTGGCAACTTTGCCGGCGTATCTTAACGCGCTTTCAGGAAACGGCGTTCATATCGTCACCGTAAACGATTACCTTGCCTCGCGTGACGCGGAGTGGATGGGTAAGGTTTATAAGTTCTTGGGGCTTACGGTCGGCGTTGCCGTTTCCGGCATGGAAGACGACGCAAAACGCTTGGCTTACGCTGCCGATATAACTTACGGCACTAATAACGAAATGGGCTTTGACTATTTGAGAGATAACCTTAAATTCAAACTCGAAGATATGGTTCAAAGGGAACTCTCTTTTGCAATAGTCGACGAAGTGGACTCCATTTTAATCGACGAAGCGAGAACTCCTTTGATCATTTCGGGCAGAGGCGGCGAATCGAGCGAAAAATACGTTACCGCAAATAGGTTCGTTAAAACCTTAAAACCCGAAGAAGATTTTACGATAGACATCAAGGAAAAAAGCGTTCAGATAACCGAATCGGGCGCGGCAAAGGCTGAAAGATTTTTCAACCTTAATTCCTTTTCGGATATTGAAAACGCCGAACTTTCACACCATATCCAGCAAGCTTTAAAGGCAAACTATATCTTTAAAAAAGATAACGACTACGTAGTATCCGACGGCGAAGTTATAATCGTCGACGAGTTTACCGGAAGACTTATGATCGGCAGAAGATATTCGGACGGTTTGCATCAGGCTATCGAAGCCAAAGAAGGCGTTAAGGTCAGAAACGAAAATAAGACCATGGCGACCATAACCTTCCAAAATTATTTCAGACTCTATAAAAAGCTTTCGGGTATGACGGGAACCGCCAAAACCGAAGAAGAAGAGTTCAGAGCGATCTACGGGCTTGACGTTTTGGAAATTCCCACGAATAAACCCGTAATAAGGCAAGATAATCCCGACGTTATATTCAAAAACGTTAAGGGCAAAAATATTGCAATCGTTAGAAGGATCAAAGAACTTCATAAGATAGGCGCGCCTATCCTTGTCGGCACGGTAACGGTAGAAAAGTCGGAAGAGATTTCAAGGCTTCTAATTAAAGAAGGTATTAAACATAACGTTCTTAACGCCAAAAACCACGCAAAAGAAGCGGATATAGTCGCGCAGGCGGGAAGATTCGGTGCGGTAACCATTGCAACCAACATGGCAGGTCGTGGAACGGATATTCTTCTCGGTGGTAACCCCGAGTTTATGGCAAAAAGAAAACTTCGCGATTCGGGCGAAAAGGAAGAAGACATCGATCTTGCAACTTCTTATATTTCGGACGTTCCCGAAAATATAGAGGCGCTCCGCGAAAAGTATCGCGAACTATATAATAAATTCAAAGCGCAGACGGACGAAGAAAAAGAAAAGGTAATTGCCGCCGGCGGACTTCATATTCTCGGCACCGAACGTCACGAGTCCCGAAGGATAGATAACCAGTTAAGGGGCAGAAGCGGACGTCAGGGCGACCCCGGTTCATCAACTTTCTTTATCTCTTGCGAAGACGATTTGACTAAGCGTTTCGGCGGGGAAAGGATGCAGCGCGTTTACGAATTCTTTAAGGTCGAAGACGACACGCCTATCCAGTCCAAAATGCTTTCAAGAAGAGTTGAGAACGCTCAGCGCACGATAGAAGGCAGAAACTTCGGCATAAGAAAAACCGTGTTAGAGTATGACGACGTTATGAATAAACAGCGCGAAGTTATGTATGCGGAACGCAATAAGGTAATTAAAGAAGATAACGTTCACCAAGATATTCTAAATCTTATTCCGGACTTCGTTGCGGAAGTCGTCGGTGGCGAGATAAATAACGAAAATAAACCCAGCACTTGGGATTTAGACGCGCTAAATAAAGCGATCGAACAAAAACTCCTTCCCGAAGGCAGCGAGTTCGTCACCAAAGAACGCTCCGAAAACTGGGATTATGAGTATTTGCTTGAAAAACTTACCGAAGAAACGATCAACGTTTACGAAGAAAAGGTAAAAAGGTATAAAGAAGAAGGCTTTAACTTCGATAAGCTCGAAAAAGATATTCTTCTTCATATGATCGACAGAAAGTGGATAGACCATATCGACTCTATGGATCAGTTAAGAAAGGGAATATCGCTTAGAAGTTACGGCAACGTAGACCCCGTTTTGGAATACAAGAAAGAAGGCTATGAAATGTTCGAAGACTTGACTTCGTCTATTAGGGAAGATACCGTCGTAACCCTTATTAAGGGCGAGATACAGCGCACCGTAACGATTAAAAAGCGCGCCCCCGAACACCTTTCCACTAATCAAGAAGGCAGTAAAGGCGTTCAGCACGTCGCCAAAGGCACTCCGGGCAGAAACGATTTGTGCCCATGTGGTAGCGGAAAGAAGTATAAAAACTGCTGCGGTAAAGAGAACTAAAAAGATATGTCGGCGGTCGTTTCTGCCGTAGAGAGCGGAGCGAACGTCGATATATATAATGATTTTTCGGTTTCGCGTAGCGAAAGTAGCCTATGGCTATCCGAAAAACGACCTTTGCCCCTGCGGTAGCGGAAAGAAGTATAAAAACTGTTGCGGTAAAGAGAACTAAAAAGGTATAACGGCGGTCGTTTCTGCCGTAGAGAGCGGAGCGAACGTGGGTAAAAACGGTAACAAAAAATATTATTATGCCATCGTCGAAAGAATATAAAGATTTTATATTAGAACAACTTGAACTTTCATGTGATATAAGTTGCAAACCTATGATGGGTGAGTATCTTTTGTATAAAGAAGGTTTACTTTTCGGCGGGATATACGATAATAGGCTTTTGGTAAAAATAACTAAAACCAACGATAAATTCGCTCTTATAAAGCAGTTGCCGTATAGCGGCGCAAAGCCGATGTATTTAATTGAAGACGTTGACGATAAAAAGCAGTTACAAGATATAATAAACGCCACGGTATCGGGGCTTAAAAAATAAAAACGGTTAAACCATAAAAGGTGAAATATGTTAAAAACCGAAGAGTATAGACTCAAAATAAAAGAATTAAAAGGTATCTTACAAGAGACGGGACACTCTCTTTGACGTCGATAGGTTAAGAAAAGAATTATCCGAAAAGACTGCGGAGTCCGAAAAACCCGAAGTCTATTTAGACCTTGAAAAATCCCAGAAGATATCCAAAGAGATAGCAAGCATCACTTCTAAACTCGAAAAATTCGAGAAGGCTGAAAAGACCGTGAACGACACGGCAGACGTTATAGACCTAGCCGAAGAAGAGAACGACGAAGAACTTTTTTCCGAGATCGATTCGGCGCTATCGGACGTTGAAAAAACGATCGAAGAAATGCGCCTTAACGCACTTTTAACCGGCAAATACGATAACCTTAACGCAATTTTAACGCTGCATGCGGGCGCGGGCGGAACGGAGGCTTGCGACTGGACGGAAATGCTTTATCGCATGTATATTTGCTATGCGGAAAAGAGCGGCTATACCATAACCGAACTGGATAGATTAGACGGCGACGAAGCAGGCATAAAATCCGTTTCCTTTAAGGTGGAAGGCGAATATGCATACGGATATTTAAAGGCGGAAAAGGGCGTGCACAGGCTTGTCCGTATATCTCCTTTCGACGCGAACAAAAGAAGACATACTTCTTTTTCTTCACTCGAAGTTATGCCTGAAATTATCGACGACGAAGAGATAAAGGTAAACCCCGAAGATCTTCGTATAGATACTTATAGAAGTAGCGGTGCTGGCGGTCAGCACATCAACAAGACCGACTCCGCAATAAGAATAACGCATATTCCTACGGGGATTGTCGTCGCGTGCCAAAACGAGCGCAGCCAAACGCAGAATAAAGAAATGGCTATGCGTATGCTGATAAGTAAACTTTTGGAAAAGCGCGAAGAAGAACGTATGGAGCGCGATCAGGATATAAAGGGTGAAATCAAAAAGATCGAGTGGGGCAGCCAGATAAGAAGTTACGTGTTCTGTCCGTATACGCTCGTTAAAGACCATAGAACGGGTTACGAAATAGCAGACGTAAACTCGGTAATGAACGGCAATATACAAGGCTTTATAAACGATTATCTTAAAAAGTCGCAATGAACTATTTTGAAAGTATTAAAAGTCAACCTATAAAAGAAGATCCGCTGATCTTGGGAATAGAAACTTCTTGTGACGAAACGGCTGTTTCCGTCGTAAAAAGCGGAAGAAAAATCGTTTCAGACGTAATAATAAGTTCGGCTTACCGCCACGCGGAATTCGGCGGCGTAGTGCCGGAGATAGCGTCACGCATGCATACTACGGCGATACTTAACGCTACCGAAAAAGCGCTAAAAGACGCAAACGTCACGTTTTCGGATATAGACGCAATAGCGGTAACCGAGGGCGCAGGGCTAATCGGCGCACTTTTAGTCGGCGTGTCCTTTGCCAAGGCGCTGGCGTTTTCACTAAATAAGCCGCTTATTCCCGTAAGCCATATAAGGGGGCACGTCGCCGCGGCATACCTTGCGGACGAAAACTTAAAGCCACCCTTTATTTCGGTTTTATGTAGCGGCGGGCATACTGCAATTATCGCAGTAAAAGATTACTATACTTTTGAAATTTTAGGTAAGACTATAGACGACGCTGTTGGCGAAGCCTTCGATAAAGTCGCAAGGGTATTAGGGCTAAATTATCCCGGCGGACCTAACGTAGAACGCCTTGCAAAAGACGGCAAAAAAACGGTTAAACTTCCGAAAATGCTTAAAAATTATTCTGGCGGGGAATACGACTTTTCTTATAGCGGGTTAAAGACCGCCGTTATAAATTACGTCCACACGCAAAAGCAAAAGGGCAAAGAGATTAACGGGGCAGACGTCGCCGCGAGTTTCCAGTCCGCCGCAATAGACGTTTTGATAAATAAAGCAATCAAAGCCGCAAAAGAAAAGGGGTATAACACGATCGCACTCTCCGGCGGAGTGGGCGCAAACGGATATTTAAGGGAAAATTTGGCGAAAGCAACTGCTGAAAAGGGACTAAAACTCGTCCTTCCGGAAAAAAGATTTTGCACCGATAACGGTGCAATGATAGCAGCGGAAGGGTATTTGCAATATAAAAAGGGGAATTTTGCCGACTTATCGCTTAACGCAAAGGCAAACGTTCCGTTAGGATAAAAATGATAAAGCATATAGTATTTTTCAAGATAAAAGAAGGCGAAAGCGTAGAAGAGGCTAAAAAAGTGCTGCTGTCTATGAAAGGCGTCGTTCCGGAGATCGTAGAATTAGAAGTCGGAACAGACTTTTTGCATAGCGAAAGGTCTTTCGATTTGGCGCTTATCGTCACCGTTAAAGACAAAAAAGCGCTTGACAATTATCAGAAAAACGAATATCATTGTGGGGTAGTTAAACCGCATATGCACCGCGTAAGGTGCGATAGCGCCGCGGTGGATTACGAAATATAACGCCGCGAGTATGGCGGAATTGGCAGACGCGCCAGATTCAGGTTCTGGTGGGCAACCGTGCAGGTTCAACTCCTGTTACTCGCACCAAAGCAGTGGGTCAAAAGGTCTTTCGGCATTTTGACCCATTTTTGCATATTTTTAGGCAAAAACTAGCGATTTTGGAAACCCTTGAATTTCAAGGGTCTTTTTTTTATTCCCAAAAATCCAAAAAAACACCCTACCTACAAACATAGGTAAAGTGGGTTAAAATGTGTAATGGACGGGATTTGAACCTATATACTGTTGACTTAATATTTATTTTTTGTTAAAATACCTTTGCGACCTAACTTAATAGTTTCTGTAAAAGTATACTCTATGGTAGAGTGTACCTTATTCGCTTTACATAAAAAATCTTTTACAGAAACGATTTTTAATGGTTAGTGTCGCAACTGGGCGATAAAGGCGCTTTACGGTGTCGCATATCGTTTGGTATGCGACATTTTTTGTTGAAAGGGTATTTTTATGAAAAAATTATTATTAAAAGTTTTAGTTTTTTGTATAGCAATTTGTTCTATGCTATTTGTTTTTACGGCTTGTGACAGTGCTGATTCGCCGCCAAGCGATGTCGAAACGGGACAGGAACAAAATATTGATAATGACAACGAAAACGGGCAAGAGCAAAACAATAACGAAAACGGCGGCAACGATATAAAACCGACTGGCGGAGAAAAACCCGATACGTCGCAAGTTATCAATGCAAGCGATATTACTTTAAATACTACAAACGTTTCGATTACTGTCGTGGATACGGTTGTTTTGGTCGCCACCGTTGCGCCCGCAGACACGACAAATAAAACGGTAACTTGGACTAGTTCAAATGAAAGTATTGCTACGGTTTCAAACGGAACGGTAACGGCATTAAAAGTGGGCACGGCTACTATCACTGCAATGACAGTAAACGGCAAAACCGCAACTTGTAACGTTACGGTAACAGAACCGCAAATCGCCGTTTCCGTATATGTTGACGGAGCGCTGTATGATACGGTTTATACGTCGGAAACTGCAAAATATAAAATCACTCCTCCAGCCGTGGAAGAAGATATAACCACTAATCCGAATTCCGAAAAGTATTTTTACGGGTGGTTTTTGGATAGTAATTTTCAAACGCCGTTAAACGATGATTGCACGTTTACAAAAGATTCAAAAATATACGCTAAATGGATAACGGTTTATACTAATTTTTTTGACTATACCGTTTCACAAGGCAAAGCCACGATAACGGGTTTTAATGATTCTACTGCGACGGTAGTTGTTGTCCCAGCGTATTTAAATTCTTTTCCTGTTACTACAATAGGAACTATAAAATATTCTACTTATGGTGTAAACTATGTTTATTACGGTGCGTTTAAAGATAAAACGATGATAAGAAAGGTTATAATTTGTGATGGCGTACAAAGAATAGATGAATATGCTTTTTGGGGATGTAATTCTATGGAAGAAATTATTATCCCTGATAGTATAATAAGTATAGGGAACTCGGCATTTAAGGGGTGCAGCAGTTTGACAAGCGTTGCAATACCTGACGGTATGAAAACCATAGAAAACGGAGCTTTTTCAGAATGCAGTAGTTTAACGAGTATAACGATACCTGATAGTGTAACGAGTATAGGAGTTGGTGTGTTTTCTGGTTGTAGCAGTTTAACAAGCATAACTATTCCTGATAGTGTAACAAGTATAGGTGGTTCTGCGTTCTCTGGTTGTAGCAGTTTAACAAGTATAACTATCCCCGATAGTGTAACGAGTATAGGTAGTTCTGCGTTCGGTGGTTGCAGTAAAATAACAAGTATAACAATACCTAATAGCGTAACGAGTATAGAAATAGAAGCGTTCTATAATTGCAGTAGCTTAACGAGTGTAACGATACCTGATAGCGTAACGAGTATAGAAAGTTTTGCGTTCTATAATTGCAGCAGTTTAACGAGTGTAACAATTCCTGACAGTGTAACGAGTATAGAAAGAAATGTGTTCGACAATTGTCCGTTAGAAAAAATTTATTATACCGGCACTGCTCAAGCTTGGAATAATGTTTCAATTAAAATAAACAATTCGTTTTTATCTTCCGCCACAATCTATTATTATTCAGAAACAGAACAAGAAGGTTGTTGGCACTACGTCAACGGTGAAATTGTAGAGTGGGGCATTGATTGGTGACTTATAATGCTTTAATTTCTACAATAAAACAGAATAAAGTTAAAAGGTTTTTTTATACAAATGATATACAATTTAAATCCGACCTTAATCAATTTAAAAATAAAGGCGGAGTTTATATTATTTTTGATAAAAAACAAAACGATGAAATTATTTATATTGGAGAGTCGAAAGATTTATATGAACGACTAACAACGCATTTTGGCGTGTATTCTCAATATAAAAGTGCATTAAACAAAGCGTTATCAACAAAAGGTGGCATAAAAGATACGATAAACGATTACGTAAGAACTAATTTAAGTTTTTGTATTATACTATGTGGAAATCACAAACAAATTGAAACGTATATTGTATCAATACTAAAAGCAAATAATTGTAAAATACTAAATTCAGACAAAAAGATTTATTCGCATTACTCAAATAATCCTAATTTTGATAATATTATTGAAACAAACATAGTTTTACAATAGTAAAATAATTTATTGCAACCTTACTACCGAAACACCTACCCAAAAACACATATTAACCCACTCACTAGTTTATTTTATACATTTTAACCCACCGAGACAAAAAATGGCAACGACATCAGTCGTTGCCATTTTTTGTATGTAGTTGTATCTAACAGGAGCCCATACAGGAGAAAATCGGCGTTTGCGCCTTTTCCCGCATTGAAAGCAATAGATAAAACGGAAGATAAAATATTTTAAAAAATATTAAATTTGAAAACAGATAAAAAATTGTTTTGTTATATTGACAATTAAATATGGGCTTGTTAAAATTATCGTATAAATTTTAGGTTGGTAAATATGAACGAAGAAGTCAAAAATTTAAGTGAAAAATACAAGGAACTCTTATTTATTAAGGGCTTTTTGGTAACGGACGATCCTAATATCAATTTGTTGGAATTTCCGTTTAACGGGAACTTTAATAAAACCGATCTTTTAGGCGGATATAAAATTTACGCGCATAAAAAAACGGGGGTTCACGTTTATAAAAACGCCGATAAAGCCTTCTTTATTTTAGGGCATGCTTACGCGCCCCTTTTAAATGAAGAAAAAGAGAGTGAAATTTTAAAAATACTTTCCGAAAAATACGGCACGGAGGAATTCAGAAATACGGTTGACGCGCTTACGGGCATCTTCGTTTTGGGCGTTATAGACGGACAAAAAATTTACGCGGAGACCGACGCGGCGGGTATTCAATCCGCTTGCCTTGGCAAAATCGGAGATTATTTTTACCTAACTTCGCACGCGCAGATGGTCGGCGATATTTTAAATCTTGAAATGACGGATTTTGTGAAAAAACTTATAGATTATAAGTGGTATATGCGTAAACACGGTCCGTTTCTTCCTGCTGACCTTACACCTTTTAACGAACTGAAACGCGTGATCCCGAATAATTTATACACTTACGACGGCGAAAAAATAACCCATAAGAGATTTTATCCTTATAAAGACCTTTCCGTCGTTAAAACGGAAGAAGAGTATAATGCCGTTATAGCGGAAATGGCGGAACTTCTTAAAAAGGGGTTGCCACTCGCACTTAAAAAATGGAAAACTCCGTATATATCGCTGACGGGCGGTATAGACTCCAACACCACTTTTGCGGCGGCAAACGGACATTACGACAAACTTAAAACTTTCAGTTATATTTCTGCCGAAAAAGAGATAAGGGATTCTGACGCCGCGGATATAATTTCAAAGCGTTTTAACGTAGAGCACGAGATATACAATATTCCGTCCGACGAAAAGGAAATTCCTGATTTTGACGAAATAAAGAATATTTTAGAGCACAATAACGGATATATCACTAAAATTTCCGGAAACGAAGTCAGAAAACGCGCGTATCTTATTCAGAATTTTAAAGGCGACGTTGAGATAAAGTCTTGGGTATCCGAAAGCATCAGGGCATACGAATATAAGTATTTGGGTAGAAAAAAACTCCCGAAACTTTCGCCTAAACTTTATACTAATTTATATAAAGTATTTTTAGTAAACAGAAGTCTTTATCATAAAGTAAAAAAGATATTCAAAAAATATCTAAACGATTTTGAATACTATTCTATCCCGAAAATTTACGATATCTCTGACGTATACGCAACCGAAATGATGTGGGGAAGTTGGGGTTCTCTTAACATCTCCGAAATGAAATCTTATGCGGACATCACTATTTTATATAATAACAGAAAATTTTTGGAACTATGTAACCGTATCCCGCTCGAAAAGAGAATAGACGATACGTTGCATCTCGATATGAAAAAGTATCTAAATCGCGAACTATATGATATGGGTATTCGCGTTGTCAATATGATGGAAACGAAAAAACGGGCAATGCTATTAAATATAATTTTTACGATAAATATGTTGCTGCCGTTCTAAAATCTTAAAATTAAAAACTTAAAAAAGCGGAAGGCTCAGCCTTCCGCTTTAACTTTTTTTATTTTTTTTCTCTCTATTATAATGCTTGAAATAATAAAGAACAGAACGCCTATAATAACGGGGATATAATAACTTCCGAACCGCCAAACCACTAAAACCGCACCTATCGTGCTTTCGGGGACCACCTTTGCAAACACAAGAGAAAAAACGACTTCGCTGCTGCCGCTTCCACCGGGGATGGGGATAACGTTTGTGATATACGTCGTGCAAATAGTCAATAGGTAAAAGATAAAAAACGTTTTAAAGTCAAGCGCGCTGTTTGTAACGCAAACGTAAGAAACGTAAATAAGCGAAGAAGTTATAAACATATTCAGAATATATATAAACGTTGGCAAAAGATAACGCCAAAATTCTTTTAACATTATCAATACCTGTTCTTTATAAACCGAATATTTTACCGCTTGCGTTTCACAAAATTTTGCGCACTCAATAGGCTTTCTTTTGCCGTATTTAATTTTTGCCACAAGTGATATCATGAACGTTTGGAAGGGCTTTATAAACGCCAACATAAGGCATAAAGTTAAGGTAAGTGCGTGAAAACCCAGCCCTATCAAAACGATCGCGAAAAGCCCTACCGTCGTTCCCTGAACTGTAACGGTATAGCCCAAAATCCCTGAAACTAACGAAAGTATCGCATAATTTATAACGCTCGAAAAAGACGCTAAGATCTGGCACTTTGTAAGCGCGGAAAGACTTTGGAAAAAGCCGTAATTCTTTTTAGCGTAATAGTAAAGCCTTAATGGGTAGTGCGCGCTTTTAAAAGGCGAAACGTCCGATCCCAAGTTCCCGTAAAGCCGTTCGGAAAAAGACCGAAACAGCGTCCATCCCGAAAGAGAATTTTTAACGGTGAGATAATTTACCAAAGATTCTCCGAAAAGAGAAAGGTATTTAAAGGCAAAAACCGCAAAAATCGAAACAAAAGAAAGATATTTGACCGTTTCCGCATTGATCACGTTTTTGGTAACTAGAAAATAAACGGAAAGCCCCGTAACTACCAAAATTATTGAAAGATTTATGATCAAACTTTTTTTGCTCATAAAAAAATTATATCCGAATAAAGACAAAAAATCAACGCAAAAGAAAAATAAAAATAAATACGATAAAATAAAGTTAAGAAAAAGTAAGCAAAAAATTGAATTATACTTTACAATTTCAAGTTAAAATGATAATATAATAAATAGTGAAATAATGCAGATGTAGTTTAGCGGCAAAACAGCGGCTTCCCAAGCCGCGGTTGTGGGTTCGACTCCCATCATCTGCTCCACTAAAACAAAGGAGAATAAAACTTATGGCACTTTTCCTAAAAGTAATCGAATGGGCGGACGATTCCAAAAAGACTTTGGTCTATAAATATCCGCTTAAAGACGGTGGAAGGGAAGTATTCAAAAAGAGTAAACTCGTAGTCAGAGAGTCTCAGGAAGCGATCTTCGTCCATAAAGGTCAGATTGCCGACGTTTTTACTCCCGGCACGTATAATCTCGATACCGAACTTTTTCCGATACTTTCAAAACTTGCCGGTTGGAAATACGGTTTTAAATCTCCTATAACGGTAGATATATACTTTGTTAACACCAAGCAGTTCACCGATTGCAAATGGGGAACTGCAAACCCGATCTTAATGCGCGATCCCGAATTCGGCGTGATAAGGGTAAAAGGCTACGGTTCTTATGCGTTTAAGGTAGACGATTCCGGCACGTTCTTAAAAGAACTTTTCGGAACGAATTCGTCTTTCATTACTTCGGATATAACCGACTGGCTTAAAACCATGCTTATCTCCGCCCTAACGGACGCGATAGGCGAAAGCAAAGTTTCGGCGCTCGATCTTGCGGGCAACACTACCGAATTTAATCAGATAATATCCGCGAATATTCAGCATAAATTCAAAGAATACGGCTTAAAACTAACGAACTTATTTATCGAGAACATGAGCGTTCCGCAAGAAGTCGAAAAGGCTATCGACGAACGCAGTAAACTCGGTATTTTGGGCGACAAGACGGACGTTATGATGAAGATTTCGGCTGCCGAGGCTATGAAAGAAGCGGCTAAAAACCCGGGAGCAGGCGGCTCGTTTATGGGCGCTGGCGTTGGAATAGGCGCGGGGCTCGGCATAGGTCAGCAAATGGCGGAAGCCTTCCGCGGAGCGACGAGCGAAAAAGCGCCTGCGGAAAAACCGAAAGCGGGTGCAAAATGCCCGAATTGTGGGGCAGACGTGCCTGCCAGCAGCAAATTCTGTCCGGAGTGCGGAAACAAAATGCCCGTAGCGAAATTCTGCGCAAACTGCGGCGCAAAACTTTCTGACGGGGCGAAATTCTGCCCGGAGTGCGGATCTAAAATTTAACCGAAGACAAATTCTGTCGACGGATTGACTTTATTAAAAAATAAATATATAACCAAAACGGTAAAGTGAATTTACCGTTTTATTATGAAAAGGAGAAATACTATGGCTAATAAAATTAACGAAAACACCACTATTTTCGAAGCGTTGCAATTAAATGAAAACGCGGGTGAAATTTTGATGGCACACGGAATGCACTGTCTCGGCTGTGCGCTTGCTCACGGCGAAACCATAGCGGAAGCAACCGGCGCTCACGGTGAAGACCTTGAAACCATTTTAGCCGAACTTAACGCAAATATCTAATAAGATGCCAAAAACAAAAGATACCGAAAAAGTCGGCACGTCAATAAAAAAATGCCCAGGTTGCGGCGCTAATATGCGCTTTAACGCGGATATTCAAATGCTTTTTTGCGATCATTGCCAAACGAAAATTCCCGTCGGGGAAACGAAAGGGGCAAATGAGTTGGATCTTGCCGATAATATATCCAAAGACGCCTTTTGGGAACAAAGCGACGCCGTGGTTTTCCATTGTGATAACTGCGGTGCGAAAGTCGTTTTATCCGAAGGGGAAACGGCGAAAGTATGTCCGTTTTGCGGAACTTCGCACGTTCAGAAAACCGCCGAACTTGCGGGGCTTAAACCTAACGGGGTTTTGCCGTTTTTGTTCGGGGAAGAAAAGGCGATCGAATACGGTAAAAAGTGGGCAAAAAAGCGACTTTTCGCACCGAGAAAGTTTAAGCGAAATCTTTCTGCGGATAACGTTAAGGGCGTTTATACGCCGTGTTTTACTTTCGATAGTTACACAACGTCTACCTACGTAGGAAGAGTCGGCTATACAAGAACCAGAACGGTAGGGTCAGGAAACAACAGAAGAACGGAAACTTATACCGAGTGGGAAAATATCAGCGGTACGCATTACGAGAATTTCGACGATCTATTAATAACCGCGGGAAGTAAGTTTGATCAAAAAAAGTTGGATAAAATTTCGCCATACGAGACCAACGCCAGCAGAGAATATAAAGAGGCGTTCTTGCTTGGATTTATGGCGTATAGATACGATAAAGAACTTTCCGACTGTTGGGACGAGGCCAAAACCCGTATGGACAAAATTATCCGTAAGCAGATAATAAATTCGTATCATTGCGATACGGTAGACTATTTAAACGTTTCCACCTCGCACGAAAAAGTTACTTTTAAATACGTTATGTTGCCCGTATATATAGGTAACTTTACGTTTAAGCAAAAACTGTATAACTTTTTCATTAACGGAACAAACGGCAAGGTAAAGGGCAAAGCGCCCGTATCGTTTTGGCGGGTATTTTTCACGGTGCTTTTGGGAATTGCCGTTGTTGTCGGTGGTGTTCTTGCGTATTTTTTGACTAAGTAACGTTAAAATTTTGTAATAACGTTGACAAAAAGAGCGAAATATTATATTATAAATTTGTAAAACGATATAGGAGAATATTATGAATAGAATTAAATTAGTGGCTAAACCCTGCGAAAGAAAAGAAACCGGCTGCGGCGAATGCAGAAGCACTTGCCAGTCCGCTTGCAAAACTTCCTGCACCGTAGGAAATCAGAATTGCGAAAAACTTGAAAAAGAAGCAAAAATAAATAACGCAAATAAATAAATTAAAAAACGGTAAAGACAAGGAACGGTAATTTTCCGTTCCTTGCTTTTGTATTTGGAAATGGTTAGAGTATTTGAATTTGACGGAAGAAATTATCTTTTCGATTCGGAAAGCGGCGCTTTGCACGTTTGCGACGCTTTGACCGGCGAAGTGATAAAAAAGATGAACGGCGAACCATACGACTTAACGGGCGCCGACGATAAAGTTGTTGAAGAAATTGAAAAAGAGATCGCGGAACTTAAAAAAACGGGCGTGCTTTTTAGTGAAAATAAAAAAGAGATCCCCATAAAAAGCGATCTTGTTAAGGCGCTTTGCCTTCACATTTGCCACGACTGTAATCTTTCCTGTAAATATTGCTTTGCGGGAAAGGGCAAATATAAGGGAAAGGCGGAATATATGTCGTTTGACGTTGCCCGCCGCGCTGTTGATTTTCTGATCAAAAACAGCGGAAACAGAAAAATTCTCGAAATGGACTTTTTCGGCGGCGAACCGCTGATGAATTTAGACGTGGTCAAAAAGACCGTCGAATACGCCAAAGAAGAAGGCAAAAAGGCGGGTAAGACTTTTCTTTTCACACTTACTACCAACGGCGTTTTGTTAGACGACGAAACTGCGGACTGGCTTAACCGTGAAATGGAAAACGTGGTTTTATCCGTAGACGGAAGAAAAGAAGTGCATGACGGCGTCAGAAAAACCGTAAACGGGAAAGGCAGTTACGAAGTTATAATAAACAACATTAAAAATTTCGTTAAGAAGCGCGGGGATAAGCATTATTACGTGAGAGGCACTTTCACTAATAAAAATCTCGACTTTTCAAACGACGTGCTTGCCCTTGCGGATAACGGGCTCGATCAGATCTCGTTAGAGCCGGTAGTTTTAAAAGAAGACGACGAACTTTATATCGGCAAAGACAAACTTCCAAAGATCCGCGAAGAATACAGAAAACTTTGCAGAGAGTATTTATCCCGTATGGAAAAGGGAGAAAAACTGTTTAACTTCTTCCACTTTAACATAGACCTAGAAGGTGGGGTTTGCCTTAAAAAAAGGATCTCCGCATGCGGAGCGGGTAACGAATACTTTTCCGTAACCCCGCAGGGCGATATTTTCCCGTGCCACCAGTTCGCGTCCGACCCCGAATATAAGATGGGCAACGTGTTCGACGGAAAACTTGACGAAAATATCCGCGCGATATTCAGAAACGCAAATCTTTATACCAAAGAAAAGTGTAAAGACTGCTTTGCGAAATATCATTGCAGCGGCGGTTGCGCGGCAAATAATATCCATTTTAACGGCGATATAAATAAACCTTACGAAATTACTTGCGAAATGATGAAAGCAAGAATGGAGTGCGCGCTTCATATTTACGCCGAAAAGAAGGAAAAGGGGATAAAATAACCCTATTCTTTTTAAAAAATTGCAAAAAGTTTTATTTTTGCGTTGACCGAACCGCGCTTTATAGTATATAATTTATGAGTATATTATTATTCACCGAATTTATCCGGAGGCAAAAATGAGTAAAAACAAAGCGATAACGCTTTTCTCGATAATCTGCGTAGTTCTTGCGGCTTTGCTCGCGATGACTTTCGCACGTTTTTCGATAGGGACAAGTAAATATAACTCCGTTATCGGGGCGATCAATTTTGATTACGACCTCGCCGGCGGCTCTGCGTATCTTCTCGAATTTCAAGACGATAACGTTGAAAGCGTAAACGACGATAACGTAAACGAAATGCTTAACGTTATGAGCAACCGTATGAAAGAACTCGGCTATAAGAACTATTCTTTAACAGCTCTTAAAAATACCGAAACAGGTATAATGGATTACGACGTTTTGCTCCAAGCGAAAGATAACGGTTCGCTCTCTTCCGATCTTAACGTGGTTATTGCATACGGCAAAATCGAATTTTACGGTAAAGACGGCGACAATGCCGAAACCCAACTGTTAAAGGATATAAACGCCGTTAAAGATTGTAGATTCGCCGGAAGATACACTACCGCGGAAGGTAAACTCGCTTATCAAGTCAGCTTGACCTTTACCGACGAAGCGGCAGCGGAACTTGTTAAAGCGATCGGCACTTCCACAAATTATAACCTTTCTATAAAACTCGGCGATACTAACATAATGAGCGGCACGGTAGATGCGGATACGATTCGCGCTAAAACCTTATCTCTTTCCGCAGGATCGGAAAATTCCGCAAAACAACTTGCGTTAGAGATCCGCACCGGCGGGCTTGCCTATAAATATTCCGTAAGCGAGGATTCGCCGTATAGCGTATCTGCGCTTTTAGGTAAAGACGCGCTTTTGATAGCGGTAATAGTTCTCGGCGCGGTTATCGTTGCTATGTGCGTGGCTCTTTGCGTTTTATTTAAAGGATACGGCATTGTAGGTTGCTTATCTCTTTTAACCTTTGTGGTATTAGAACTCGGCATGATGATCGCCGTTCCGGGAATAACCGTTTCGGCAAGCGGACTTATCGGTATGCTCGGCGCAACCGTCTTGATGGGCGACGGACTTATAATCGCGATCAAGAGAATAAGCGAAGAATACGGTAGCGGAAAGACTGTTAAAGCGGCTGTTAAAACAGGTTATAAACGCGCTTTCTTCCCGACGCTCGGCATTTCGCTGTTCTCCGGCATAGCGGGGCTTATCCTGTTCTTCTTGACGGGCGGAGCGGTCAACTCGTTCGCTATCACTTTGGGAATCGGTGCTGTTTGTGCTTTCCTTTGCAACGCGCTTGTATCGAGAGCGCTTACGAGCCTACTAATCCCCATGACGGGAAAACCCGAAGAATTCTTCAATCTTAAAAGGGCGGATGAATAATTATGAAAAATATGAGTAAAAGTTTGAAAATATTTACGGTGATCGCCCTTTCGGCGATCGTTGTCGGGATGGTGTTTTTGGGAATCTTCGGATTTAACAAAACTTTGGATTACGATAACGGATACGAACTTAAAATCGAGATAGAAGGTAACTACGGCGAGACCGCCGAATCTACCGCGGGAAAAATGAAGACCGCCGCCGAAAAATATTTTAACGAAAAGGGCGTAAATTATAAAAACTATTCGGTTGAAACGTTAGAGAACGGCAACGTTTTGCTTATTAAACTCGATCAACAATCTTCCGAAAAGATAGTTATTGCGGACTTGACGGCAAAAATCGACGACGCGATCTTTGAAAGCGGACTGACTTCTTCCGCATCGCTTTATAAAAAACAGATATTCACGTCTTCCGAACTCGGCTGGGTTATTTTAGGGCTCGGTATAACGGCTGTTATAATGTTTATTTACGTATTCTTTACGGAAAAACTTGCGGGTGCGCTTTCCGTTATAATCACGTCGCTCATATCCGTTCTTTTATTCCTTTCGCTTATGGCGATAACAAGGATCCCCGCAACTCCGTTCGTTTATACGGTTATGGCGTTTACTTGCCTTTTAGGTGCGTCGCTCTCGCTCGTTTTAGTGAATAGATTAAGCGAACTTAAAAAGAACGTGGGCAACGACAAAAAGACCGGCGCCGAACTTGGCGACGTAGCGCTTAAAAGCAGCGCGGTAAGGCTTGCTTTCGTAAGCGGAGCGATATTGCTCGCCGGATTGCTTTTTGCGATAATCGGTCCTGCATATTTAAGATTTTTGGGGCTTCAAATTATCGTCTCCGTTATATCATCTCTTTTCGCGACCGTCTCCTTCTCTGCGTTTTTATGGCGAGTTTTCAAAAACGATAAAAAGTCTAAAAACCTTCCCGAAAAGGAAGATGCGGTTGGAACCTTAAAATAATCAAAACAAATAATCGAAGGCGGGGTAACCCCGCTTTCTTTTTAGAATAGTAAAATGGAAATTGTATTCGACAGTATTTTAAAATCCGAAGACGAAAGAGCGGTAAGGCAAATCGCTATGGAGTGCGGCGTCATGATAGACACCGCAAGGCTTTTGTTTTGCCGCGGAATAAATACCGTCGAATCGGCAATAGAATTTCTTAATCCCGGCAAGGATAAATTTATAGATCCGCTTTTGCTTTCCGGTATGGAAAATGCCGCCAAAAGGATAACCGACGCAAAAATCAAAGGCGAAAAAGTCTTGATTTTCGGCGATTACGACGCAGACGGTATTTGCGCGGTGACCGTGCTATCTTCCTGCCTTAAAAAGTTCGGAATAACACCTATGTGTATGATCCCCGAACGCGAAGAAGGATACGGGCTAAATGTCGAAAAGATCCTTTCGGGTGAAAAGCCAGACCTTATAATTACCGTAGACTGCGGAATAAGCGATAAAAATTCTATTGCAAAACTTATTGAATCGGGCATAGACGTTATTGTTACGGATCACCACGAGCCGCCCGAAGATCTTCCCGAAACCATACTTATAAACCCCAAATTGAAGGGGCAAAAATACGGATTTTCAGAACTTTGCGGCGCGGGCGTCGCTTATAAACTCGGCTATGCGCTGATAGGTGAAGAAGCGGATAGTTATCTCGATTTCGTTTCTCTTGCCACCGTTGCCGACAGTATGGAACTTATCGGCGAAAACAGAAGTATCGTTGCCGAAGGGCTGAAACTTTTTAACAATAACCGTCGGGACGCGTTTACGTTTTTACTTGGAGAAAACTGTAAAGAAATAACTTCTCAAACACTTGCTTTTTCGCTTGCGCCCAAGATAAACGCGGGTGGTAGAATGGGTGACGCGACAGCCGCGCTTGATCTGTTTTTAACCGAAAGCCTTTCAGAGCGCGCCGTTTTGGCGGAAAAACTTAAAAGTTATAACGTAGAAAGGCAAGTCGCTTGCGACGAAATATATAAAAAAGCCAAAGAAAAAATATTTAACGAAGAACTATACCGTAACGACGTGATCTTGGTTTATGACGAAAGTTGGAAAACGGGGTTTATAGGTATAGTCGCGGCACGTCTTGTCGAAGACTTTTCTCGTCCCGTCGTGGTGTTTGCCGAGCATAACGGCATATTAAAAGGCTCTGCAAGGAGTGTAAGCGGAATAAATATATACGAAGTTATTTCCTCCGCAAAAGACCTTTTAGAGGGCTTTGGCGGGCACTCTCAGGCGGCAGGCGTGTCCGTTCGCCGCGAAAATATCGAAAAGGTGAATAAAGCCTTTAACGAGTACTTGAAAAAAAATAATATTAAACCTTCCGCAAAAAAAGAACTTCACGCGGAGTGGCTTATTGACGGTAAAATCACCGAGCGTTTCGTTCGGGAAATCGATTTACTTGAACCTTTCGGTGCGGGTAACCGCCAACCCGTTTTCGCAATAAGAACGGGCGCGGTAAATCCGAAACCCTTAAAGGCGGGATCGGCGCACTATTCGTTTTCGACCGAATATCTTGAAATGCTGGACTTCGGTGGGGAAAAGCACGTTCCTATTCTTTTGGCACCAACAGATAAAACGATAGTGTTTTTGCCGAGTTTATCCACATTTAAAAACCGCGTTTCGCTTAAAGGGATAGTGAAAGGCGTGGTGGCGGATAAAGTTTTCGGCGAAAACCTTCCGCTATATCTTTTCGATAAGCAGATCAAAAAAATTCAGGCGGGCGAAAAGGATAGCGAAGATATAAAAGATATTTCAGATCTTAGTGAAAACGGAGGCTTTAATCGGCTTTACGTTCTTTCGGATATAGAAAACGTAGAAAAGTTCAAAGATCTTAACTTGCCGGTCAGTTTGTTTTATCCAGAAAAGACCAACGGTGAAAACTGTATAGTTATTCTACCCGAAGAAATTCCGGATAATTATAAAGAGATCGTCTATTTAGACCGTCCGCTTTCGGCAACCAAAACCCCAGATAAAACGGTTTACCGTAACGATGCTCTTATAGGTTATTCGCCTTTCCTTTCGATAAAGACGGATAGGGTGGATATGATAGCGTGTTTTAACCTTTTAAGAAGGCAAGCGGGCAGACCTTTTAACGGCAGCGTTAATTTCTCGCTTGAAACCGAAAGCGATATCGATAAATTCACGCTCGTTTTTGCGATAGACGTATTTATAGAACTCGGTATTTTTGAAGTAAGGAACGGTATTTTTAAGGAAAATCAAGGACTTAAAAACCCATTGACAAACTCTTTGGCGTATAGTAAAATTTCCATATTGAAGGCTCAAAATGTATAGCGAAATTCTTGAAAGTATTGAAAAAACGTATAAAGATAAGGACTTGGAACTGTGCTTAAAAGCGTATGACTTTGCCAAAAAAGCGCACGAAAATCAAAAGCGTGCGTCCGGCGAAGAATACTTTACGCATCCTTGCGCGGTCGCCAAAATTTTGGTGGATTTAGGGCTTGACGCGGCTACCGTCGCGGCGGCCTTTTTGCACGACGTTATCGAAGATACGCCCGTTTCCGAAGGGGATATCAAAAAGGAATTCGGCGAAGAAGTTTTAGAACTCGTTTTGGGGGTTACAAAACTTGAAAAGATCGAGTTTACGTCAAAAGAAGAAGAACAGGCGGAAAATTTCAGAAAGATTTTCGTCGCTATGGCAAAGGATATAAGAGTAATAATTATTAAACTTGCCGACAGACTTCATAATATGCGTTCCCTTAACTACCTTTCGGAAGAGCGCCAGCAACGCATGGCGAGAGAAACTCTCGAAATATTTGCGCCGCTTGCTGGAAGACTTGGAATTTCGCAGATCAAGTGCGAACTCGAAGATCTGTGCTTAAAATATTTAGAGCCCGACTTTTACGAATACCTTTCGACCAACATCGAAGAAAGGGTAAAAGAAGGCACGGGGCTAATAGAGCATGTCGTTGAAGAACTTAAAAAGATGATGGCGGACTCTAACATATCGGGCGAAGTTTTCGGCAGAAGAAAGCATCTATATAGTATTTATAAGAAGATGAAATTCCGCAATAAAACGCTCGATCAGATTTACGATATAGTCGCCGTAAGAGTCGTTGTCAATACCATTGACGAGTGTTATGAAATTTTGGGCAAGATCCATAACAAATGGAAACCTGTTCCCGGAAGGATAAAAGACTATATCGCAACGCCAAAGCCTAATATGTATCGCTCGCTGCATACAACGGTTGTTACCAACTTCGGAAAGGTGTTTGAAATTCAGATAAGAACATACGAGATGAACCGCGCCGCCGAATACGGTATCGCCGCGCACTGGAAGTATAAGGAAAACAAAACCCAAGAAGACGAGTTCGATTCAAGGCTTTCCTGGATAAGGGAAGTTATGGAGTGGCAAGGCGGACTTAAAGACAGCAAAGAGTTTTTGAACACGATAAAGGGGGATATATACAGTTCGGAAGTTTTGGTATTCACCCCGAAGGGCGACGTTATAAGTCTCCCCAAAGACGCAACCCCGCTCGACTTCGCGTATAGGATTCACTCCGCCGTCGGCAATAAGTGCGTCGGGGCGAAAGTCAATAACAAAATGGTTCCGTTAAGTTATACTTTGCAGGCGGGCGACGTTGTTGAAGTTATCACTTCGCAAAACTCGAAAGGGCCTTCGTGGGACTGGCTTAAAATAGTTAAAAGTTCGAGCGCCCGTGTAAAGATAAAGCAGTTTTTCAAACACGAAATGAAAGAGGAAAACGGCAAGACGGGTAAGGCGATGTTAGAGGCTGAGGCAAAGCGTAGGGGATACAACCTATCAGACCTTATGACTGACGAAGCATACTCAAAAGTTGCCGAAAAACTTTCCTTTTCGAGTATGGAAGAAATGTATGCGTCAGTGGGATACGGCGCCGTTTCGGTCAATCAGGTTTTACTGAAACTTATAGATATATATAGGAAAAAGCAACCTGTCAGCGACGTAAATAAATTTTTCGTCGGCAAACAGCAGTCTGCAAGCGGCGTTAAAGTTAAGGGCATGGAAGGCATTTTAGTCCGCTTTGGGGGTTGCTGTAACCCTGTTCCCGGAGACGACGTTATCGGGTTTATTTCACGCGGGCACGGCGTTACTATCCATAGAGCGGACTGCCCGAATCTTAAACACGTTGAAGACGATAGACTGATAGAAGTCAGTTGGTCTAATAGCCTTGGCGGCGCGTATAACGCTAATATAAAGGTAATAGGCGATAACCAGACCGAAATTCTTTCGGCTGTCGTTGCGGCGGTTGCGCAGCAAAAACTTTCGATAGTGTCCACTAACGGAAGAACGGACGCAAAAACCAAACAGGCGAGCGTGGATTTCTGTATCCGCCTTAACGGAAAAGACGAACTGGAAGCGCTTATCAAAAAGTTAAAGCAGTGTCCTAACGTTTCAGACGTATATAGGACGGCTACTTAATGAAAATAGAGAAAATAACTTCGGGAATTTTGGACGTTAACACCTATATTATAATAAACGAAGATAAATCGGAGTGCGTTATAATAGACGGCGGCGAAGACTTTTCGCTTATAATAAATAAGGCAAAAGAGTTAAACGTTAAAATCGTGGCGCTTTTACTTTCGCACGCGCACTTCGATCACGCGGGCAACGCGGCTGAATTTCAAAAGGCGGGCGTTCCTATCTATATAGGCGAAAAGGACGCAGAAAAACTGAAAAACGGCGAAACTCTTTCATCTGACTTCGGGCGTCCGTTTAACACGCTTTCTCCCGATTTTACCGTTAAAGATGGGGACGTGCTGAATTTGGCGGGGCTAAATATAAAAGTAATCGAAACGGCGGGGCATACCGACGGCTCTGTGACGTATGCGATAGATAATTGCCTTTTTTCGGGCGACACTCTATTTTTCGGCTCGTTCGGAAGAACGGATTTTCCGACTGGCAGTTTTTCTGAAATGAAAAAATCGCTTAAAAAACTTTTCGCGATGGGAGACGGTTTTATAGTCTTTCCCGGACACGGGGAAAATACTACCGTAAAATTCGAGAGAATTAACAATCAGATAAATTTTTATGATCAAAACTGACTTACCTTATTTAGAAAACGACCTTAAAGAGGTCGTTAATATTTTTGAAAACGGCGAAAATCTGGATATTAAGCATCTGTATTCCGAAAAGACCGATAGGGTGGTTAATACAATTGTCGTTGGCGGCAAAAGTTACGCTTTCGGAAACTATATCGGTGAAAATAATTCGGATATCGTCCGAAAAAGGCTTATTAAAAGATACGCCAAACTTTCCCTTTATAAGGCACTTTCCGCCTACTTGGGGATAAGTGCGCCGTGGGGATCGCTTACCGGTATAAGGCCCACAAAACTTGCCTATCAAAGTATAAACGAAACCGGCGAGTTTCACGATTTTTTTACGCAAACATTAAAGGTAAGCGAAGAAAAGACCGAACTCGTTCAAAAGGTTTTATCTTCGCAGAAAAACTATTATATAGTTGACGACAGCTGGACTGACTTTTTTGTGTTTATTCCTTTCTGCCCGTCAAGGTGCGGATACTGTTCGTTTATAACTTCGGATTTAAGGTCCGCCTCAAAGCTTGTGGATAAATACGTAGATACGCTTATTTACGAAATAAATGCAAGTAAAAAATTCATAAAAAATTTGCGGTCAATTTACGTCGGCGGCGGCACGCCCGTGGCTCTTTCAGACGAGCAGTTAGATCGCGTTTTATCCGCGTTAGACGATATAAATTGTGGCGTCGAATATACGGTTGAAGCGGGTAGACCCGACGTTATAACAGAGAATAAAATAGCCATATTAAAAAAGCATAAAGTAAATAGAATATGCGTCAATCCGCAGACCTTTAACGATAAAACGTTAAAACTTCTAAACAGAAAACATACCGCCGACGAAGTTAAAGAAAAATACAATATGGTAAAAGACGACTTTTCGGTGAATATGGATCTGATCGCGGGGCTTCCAGAAGAGACTTTTGAAGACTTTAAATATTCGCTCGACACGGCTATAAGTTTAAGCCCCGACGATATAACCGTGCATACTCTATGCATAAAAAGGGGCTCTGACCTTTCCGAAACGGTTAAGCGCCTTCCCGAAAACGAAACCGAAAAAATGGTCGAATACGCGTATAAAAAGCTAACTTCTCGGGGATATAATCCGTATTATCTTTACCGCCAGAAATATGCGTCCGCCAACCTTGAAAACGTGGGATACGCTAAATCCGGTAAAGAGTGCGTTTATAATATAGACACGATGGAAGAGATATCTTCTACCGTCGCATGCGGGGCAAACGCAATAAGTAAAAGAATAAAGGGCACGGAAATCGTTGAAAGATACGCCGCCCCCAAAGACGTTGCATCCTATTTAAATAAAATAGAAGTAATTTTAGAAAATAAAGAAATACTTTTTAAGTAAAAACAGTTTACAAAATTCAAAAAATTTGGTATACTCAAAAAAGTCAATACTTTAAGCAAGGTTTTGCGGGTCTCCTCCCTTAACTTTGCATAAAGCGAATTATTCCATAGAATAGGAGGATAAAAAATATGGACAAGGCTAAAAAAACAGAAATCATCACTAAGTTCGCCCGTCACGAAGGCGACACCGGTTCTGCGGAAGTGCAGATCGCACTTTTAACCGAAAGAATCAATCACTTAAACGAACATTTGTCTAAAAACCACAATGACAATCATTCGAGAAGAGGACTTATGAAAATGGTCGGCGAACGCCGTAGCCTTTTAAAATATCTCCAAGAAATAGACATCGAAAGATACAGAAAAGTCATCGCGGATTTAGAACTCAGAAAGTAAGCATTAAAGGGCGGCGTTTTTTGTCGCCTTTTTTTCTTTAAAAAGTGCTGTATTTGTTATAAATTGCGCACGGCAGGGAAGCCTTGCGTTACAAAATATAAGAGTTAAAAGGAGAAAAAAATGACAAACAGTTACAAAGAATTCAAGATGACAGTCGGCGGCAGAGAAGTCGTCGTCGAAACAGGAAAATACGCCGAACAAGCAAACGGCGCATGCCTTATTAGATGCGGTGAAACCGCCGTTATGGTTACGGTATGTATGTCTCCCGCACCCAGAGACGGTATGGACTTTTTCCCGCTTCAAGTAGACTATGAAGAAAAAATGTATTCCATCGGCAGAATCCCCGGCGGATTTAAAAAGCGTGAAGGCAGAGCAAGTGATAAGGCTATTTTGACCAGCAGACTTATCGACAGACCTCTCCGTCCGCTTTTCCCGAAAGGACTTTTTAACGACGTTGTGGTTATCGCTCAGGCACTTTCGGTTGAACCCGACATTCAGCCCGAACCTTTGGCTATGATCGGCAGTTCCATAGCGCTTGCTATTTCCGATATTCCGTGGGCAGGACCTACGGGCTCGGTAGTAGTCGGATTAGTTGACGGAAAATACGTAATTAACCCCGACCTTGCGGAAAGAGAAAAGTCGCTTATCCACTTAAACCTTGCAGGAACCAAAGACGCTATCTTAATGATAGAAGCGGGTGCGGACGAAGTTACTAACGACGAAATGGTAAACGCCATCATCTTCGGTCAGGAAGAAATTAAAAAGATTTGCGAATTTATCGAAAGCGAAATAGTTCCGGCTGTTGGTAAACCCAAAAAAGAAATCGAATTATATCACGTTCCCGAAGAACTCGATAAGGCTGTAAGGGATTTTGCAAGCGCAAAACTCGACGCTGCGCTCGACACCTTCGACAGAGCGGTTCGCCAAGCGGGGCAAGACGCAGTAGAAAAAGAAACCTTAGAACACTTTAAGGATATTTATCCCGAAAACGTAAGAGAAATTAAAGACAGCCTTTATTATCTTACCAAAGAAAAGGTAAGAGCGAAGATCTTCGATAAGGGTATCCGTCCCGACGGAAGGGGTCTTAAAGATATTCGTCCTATCTGGTGCGAAGGACATGTTCTTCCGAGAGTTCACGGCTCAGCGGTATTCACAAGAGGGCAGACTCAAACTTTAACCACCTGCACTTTGGGTATGCTTTCCGAAGCGCAAAAACTCGAAGGGCTTGACGAAGAAACCGAAAAGCGTTATATGCATCAATATAACTTCCCGGGATACAGCACGGGCGAATCCAAAGCGCTCCGTTCACCCGGCAGACGTGAGATCGGTCACGGCGCACTTGCTGAAAGAGCGCTCGTTCCGGTTATTCCGTCGGAAGAAGAATTCCCCTATACTATCCGTGTCGTAAACGATATTATGTCTTCTAACGGTTCGTCTTCCATGGCGTCGGTATGCGGCTCCACTATGGCTTTAATGGACGCGGGCGTTCCGATCAAAGCGCCTGTTGCAGGTATCGCAATGGGACTTATCAAGAATCAGGAAACGGGTGAATTCAGGGTTATGAGCGATATTCAGGGCCTTGAAGACTTCTTGGGCGATATGGACTTTAAGGTAGCGGGAACGGAAAAGGGTATCACCGCTATTCAGATGGATATTAAGATCAAAGGTATATCCGAAGAAATCATGCATACCGCTATCAATCAAGCGAACGAAGGCAGAAAGTTCATTTTAGGAAAGATGCTCGAAGTTGTTCCCGAAGTTCGTCCCGAACTCTCTAAATACGCTCCCAGAATTATTTCCTTCTCGATAGATCCCGCAAAGATCGGCGACGTTGTAGGAAAACAGGGCAAAGTTATCAATAAGATAATCGAAGAAACGGGCGTTCGTATCGACATTGACGACGACGGAACGGTAAACATCGCGGGCGTAGGCGATTCCGCACAGATCGAAAGAGCGAAAGCGATAATCCTTTCAATCGCAAGAGATCCGGAAGTCGGCGATATGTTTATTTCGGAAGTCGTTAGAATTTTGCCGAAGACCGGCGCGTTCTGCGAACTTGCTCCCGGAAAAGACGGAATGATCCACATTTCCAAGATGAGCGAAAAGAGAATAAACAGCGTAGAAGAAGTCCTGCAAATAGGAGATAAGGTCAAGGTCGAAATCATCAAGATCGGTGAAAAAGGCATAGATCTTAAACTTCTCGAAAAAATAAGCGACTAAAAAAATGCAAGGATAAACTCCTTGCATTTTTTACAAAGAAAATTCAGAATTTTGTCAACCCTTTCGGCATAGTATGAATAGGGGTGGCAAAAAATGAAAAAACTAAATAGAAGAACTTTAATATCTTTATCCACAAATCTTATTTTGGGCGTGATTTTATGCACGGTGTTCTTGCTTGGGTTCACGGGCGGCGGAGTAGTAAGTATCTACGGCGAACGAAAAAACGAGCCTATATATAGGGGGAACACCCAAAGCAAAAAAATATCGCTTATGTTCAACGTATACGAGAACACCGAAATAGTAAATTCGATAATCGATACGCTTAACGGATATAAGGTAAAAGCGACTTTCTTCGTGGGCGGTTGCTGGGCGGACGACAATGAAATAACGCTTAAAAAAATCGTTTCGTCAGGGCATGAGATCGCCAACCACGGATATTTTCATAAAGACCATAAAGATCTTTCGTATGAAAATAACGTTAAAGAAATAAAGAATACCAACGTGGTGGTAGAGTCCCTTTGCGGGGTTATGCCCGTTCTGTTTGCACCGCCGTCCGGCAGTTTTTCGGACGTGACGTTATGCGCCGCGGAAGATCTCGGCATGAAAACCGTTATGTGGAGTAAAGACACGATAGACTGGCGGGATAAAGATATAAATAAAATAATTTCTCGGGCAACCAAGAATTTAGCGGGCGGCGATCTGATACTTATGCACCCGAAAGCGCATACGCTTTCCGCCCTTCCAAAAATTATAGAATACGCGGTATCGAACGGATTTATTATCTGTTCGGTATCCGAAAACCTTTTATAACGGAGAAAAAATGGCATTTTATAAAAAATTCAAAAACGGATTAAGACTTGTCGGCGCGAAGATAGATGGGCTTAAATCCGTTTCGCTAGGTGTGCTGGTCAAAACCGGCAGTGCGAACGAAAGCGAAGAAGAAAACGGAATATCCCACTTTATCGAACACACGGTATTTAAAGGCACACCTACCCGTTCCGCTTTCGATATTTCGGACGGAATAGATAGAATCGGTGCGCAGATAAACGCGTTCACTTCAAAAGAAATAACCTGCTACTACGTTAAATCCACGGACGAGCATTTAATGGACTCTGCCGAAATACTTTCCGATCTTTTCTTTAATTCGGTATTCGATAAAGAAGAACTCGATAAAGAAAGGGGAGTTATTATCGAAGAGATAAATATGAGCGAAGACACTCCCGAAGATCTGTGTTTAGACCTTCTTGCCGAAAGCTATTACGGGTGCGTTGGGTTAGGAAGAACCATTTTAGGCCCCGTAAAGAACATAAAGCGCTTTAATATAGAAGACATTAAAAAGTATATGGCAAAGTATTATACGCCCGACAACGTCGTTATATCGGTGGTGGGAAACGTTACCGAAGAGCAGGCTGTAAATCTTTGCGAAAAGTATTTTACGGATAATTTCAAAAACGGCGTAAGCGCGCCCCAGTTTCACACCGAAACAAGAAAAAGGGGTAATATTTTTAAGACCAAAAAGATCGAACAGGCGCATATCGCCATGTGTATGGACGGGTTCCCGATAACGGCTGAAAATCTCGACGCGGCGTATATAGCGAACACCGTTTTCGGCGGCGGTATGAGCAGCAGGCTTTTCCAAAAAGTTAGGGAAGAGTTGGGACTTTGCTATTCGGTATATTCATATCTTTCGCAATATAAAGAAAGCGGTGTGCTTGAAATATATGCAGGCGTTAACACCGAATCCCGCGATAAGGCGATGGACGCAATAATAAAAGAGATTGAAAAATTCAAAGCGCAAGGCGTTACCGAAAGCGAATTTATCCGTGGGAAAGAACAGATAAAATCCGCCTTTATAATGGGGCAGGAAAGCACCGCTTCTCAAATGTTACTTTTAGGGAAAAACGTGTTGTTTTTAGATAAGGTGATAGATTATGATAAGCGCGTCAAAGAAATTTCCGCCGTAACGATAGAAGACGTTAATAACGCGATAGGTAAAACGTTCGATATTAATACTGCGGCTTTTGCAACAGTCGGCCCATCGAGAAAGGCGCTTAAAATTCCCGAATAAAATAAATAAAAACTTAAAGGACTTTTAACGAATAAAAGTCCTTTTTTTTGACTTTTAAAAATATACTTTTATTATGAAGTTAGTAAGGGTAACGGTTTCGCTGTTTTTGGTCTTTTCGGTAGTGTTCACGCTGTTTTTCGGCTTAGGCGAAATAAAAAAAGAATATAAAATAGAAGAAACGCCCGAATATAAGGGCATACTGTCCGTTTGGCAAATAGATTCGTTTGAAGGCGGAACGGGGTCTAGAAGGAAATTTTTGCTTTCCGCCGCTAAAACTTTTGAAAAATCGCACGAAGGCGTTTTAATAATGGTAACAAACTATAACGAAGAAGGGGTTAAAGAAAACCTTGAAAAGGGTATCTACCCCGATATGATCTCTTTTGGGATAGGAACGGAAGTTAAAGGGTTCGGAAAAATAAAAGTCGAAAGTAAAAATTATAATTTTTCCGGCGGAAATATCGACGGTAAAACTTACGCCGTGCCATGGTGCAGGGGGAGTTACGCGCTCGTTAAAAACCCGAAACTTGCGGAAAATTTCACGCCGAATTTAAGCGAAGTTATAGTGTCTAAGGGGGAAAACACCCAGCCGCTTGCGGCTTTGGGGCTTAGCGGCTATACGGCGGAAAAAATCGAGATAAAAGAGCCTATGGAAGCATACGTCAAATTCGTTTCGGGAAAAGTGCCTTATTTTTTATGCACCCAGCGAGACTTAGTAAGGCTATCTAACCGAAACTTTGACTTCGACGCGCTACCGCTTAACGGTTATAACGATCTTTATCAGTATATTTCGGTAACTACTAAATCGAGCGATAAATATTACAATTGCGAAGAGTTTATAAATTATCTGATAGGCGAAAAGTGCCAAAACGAATTGAAAAACATAAGTATGTTTTCGCCATACTTCGATTTATCTTATGACGGGGCTTACGGCGAACTGTCTAAAAATATTCCGTCTTTAACTCTTTCCGCATTTTCGGATAGGGGAGCCGCGGAAAAACTGGCGCTTTTATCAGAAAGTCTTGTGCTGGGGGATAAAAGTTCGGAAATAAAAATAAAAAATATGCTTATTGTTCCTTGAAAAAAAATATGAATTATTGTAAAATGATAAAAGGAGTTATATGGACTTTGTTTCAAAAGTAAACTCGCTTTACGGTGCAAAATGCTACTCCGACTTTCCGCTGAAAGATAAAACGGCTTTTAAAAGCGGCGGAAACTGTAAATACTTTATAGAGATAAAGTCGCTTCGCGCGCTTCAAAACGCGTTGGAAATGCTTGGCGAAGAGAATATTCCTTATTATATTTTAGGCGGCGGCAGTAACCTGATCGTGTCAGACAAAGGGTATTCGGGCGCTGTTATAAGCACTTTGGCGCTTAACGGAGTATTTGTCAAAGAAGATAAACTCTTCGCGATGGCAGGGGCAAGGCTACCCGAGATATATAGATTTGCTCTTGAAAATTCACTTTCGGGGCTTGAAGAACTTTCTTCTATTCCCGGAACTCTCGGTGGCGCGGTATATATGAACGCCGGCGCTTTTGGTAAATCTTTTTCGGATATCATATATTCGGTGGAAACCATATCGGACGGAAAGATCAAAAAGTATTATAAAGGCGATTGTAAATTCGCTTATCGCAAAAGCATTTTTCAAAAAAACAACGAAATAATTCTGTCGGCGTCGCTTGATCTTAAATCGGGCGAAAAAGGTGATATAACCGCCACTAAAACAGAATACGACAGGCTGAGAAGACTTTCTCAACCTTGTGGCAGAACTTTCGGGTCGGTGTTTAAAAATCCTAAGGGCTATTCAGCCGCAAAACTTATAGAAGGCGCAAACCTTAAAGGCGTTAAAGTAGGCGGGGCAAAGGTCTCCGATAAGCACGCAAACTTTATAATAAATGAAGATGGTTGCACCACAAAAGACGCTTTGGATCTGATAAAATATATTAAACGCTCGGTATATAATAAATACGGAATAACGTTAAAAGAAGAAGTAAAATATTTGGGTAATATTTATGATACTTAGTTCTGATTATCATACTCATACCGTTTATTCACACGGCAAAGGAAAGGTTATAGACAACGCACTCGTCGCTAAAGAAAAGGGGCTTATAGAGTTAGGGATTTCCGATCACGGTTTTGCGCACCCCGTATTCGGGCTTTCGAAAAGAAAACTGCCGAATATCCGAAAAGACTGTGATAGAGCCACAAAAGAGACGGGCGTTAAAGTTCTTTTGGGGATAGAATCTAACATAATCGGAACGGACGGCACGGTCGATTTAAAAGAGAAGTATTACGACTATTTCGATATTTTCTTTGCGGGGCTCCATAAAATGGTTATGTTTAAGCCTTTAACCTTTTTTTCTCTCGGGCTTCCGGACATGCTGCTATCTAAATTCCATAAAAAGAACGTTTCAAAGAGTTTGATAAAAAGGAACACGAAAACGTTTATAAACGTGATAAAGAATAATCCGGTTGACGCGATAACCCACTTAAACTATTGCTGCTATGCGGACGCGGTAGAAGTGGCGAAAGCCGCAAGGGACTACGGAACGTATATAGAACTTAACGCTAAAAAAGTGCATTTATCCGACGAAGAACTTTTTAATATCGCGCAAACGGGGGTTCGCTTTATTATAAGTTCGGACGCGCACACTCCGGATAGGGTTGGCGAAATTTCGCTCGTGGAAAAATGGCTCGATAGGTGCGAAATAGATAGAAGTCAAATAGACAATATCGACGGCAGATTGCCGGATTTCAGATTTAGAAATAGAAAGAACAAATAAAATAAGGTTATGAATTTTTCAAACACCGTAAAGGAAGAAATTATCGGAAAGCCGATAAAAGATAAGTGCTGTAAAAAGGCGTTTTTGGCGGGGCTCATGCGGGGCAACGGCAAACTTTTTTCACGCGGGGAATATCTAGGGCTGGATTTTTACGTTTACGGTGAAAATACCGCTATCCTTGCGGCGAATTTTTTATCGAGTGTATACGGATACGAAATAAGGGAAATGTCCACCACTTACCGCAAAGATAAAAAGGAAAAATTCGTTATAAGCATTTTCGGCGATAAGGCGGCGGAGATACTAAAAGACCTTAATATTTTAACGGTGGACGGCGAAGATACCGCTGTGAACCTAAACATATTTTCGGGCGTTTGCGAAAAAGAGTGCTGTTTTAGAGCGTTTTTTAAGGGGCTATTTATATCGGTGGGGAATATCACCGTTCCGGACGAAGAGAGCAGCCTTAACACGGGCTACCATTTAGAACTTGTATTTTCACACTACGCACCCGCCCTTTTGGCAAGCGAAAAACTTTCGGAGTTCGGCGTTACCACAAAAATAACGCGAAGAAAAGATAACTTTATTGTATATATAAAAAGCGCGGAAGAGATAAAAAACTTTATTGCTTTCGTGGGCGCGCCCGTATCCGTTTTAAAACTTACCGAACGCATGATAAACCGCGAAGTATCTAATAATTCGAATAGACAGGCAAACTGCGATCTGGGGAACGTGAACCGCCAGATAGAAGCGACGGAAAAGCATCTTGCGGCGATAAAAAAACTTAAAAGCAGCGGCGAGTTCGATAAACTTAAACCCGAACTTCAAAAAACCGCGTTAAACCGCGAACTGTATTCGGACGACACGCTATCTGAACTTGCCGAAAGGATGAACATAACCAAAAGTTGCCTTAACCATAGGCTAAGAAAAATAACCGAATTTGCAAACAAAGACCAAGGATAAGAAAATGAACGATTTTGTGCATTTACATCTTCATACGGAATATAGCCTGCTTGACGGCGCAACGAGAATAGACAAGTTGTTTTCTGCGTGCAAAGAAAAGGGCATGAACACCGTCGCCATAACAGACCACGGCAATATGTTCGGCACGCTCTATTTTGCGGAAGAAGCGAAAAAGGCGGGCATAAAATACATTATCGGTTGCGAAATGTATGTTTGCGACGATTATACCGTTAAAGAAGGCAAACAAAACTACGACCATTTAATACTTCTTTGCAAAAATAAGCAAGGTTATAAAAACCTTATAAAACTCGATTCCATAGCATACGTAGACGGATTTTATTATAAGCCGAGAATAGATTATAAAACTCTTAAACAATATAGCGAAGGGCTTATCTGCCTTTCGGCGTGCCTTGCGGGCAGAGTGGCAAAACGTCTTGTCGCCGATAATTACGACGGTGCGAAAGAAACGGCTTTGATGCTTAAAGATATATACGGCGAAGACTTCTATTTGGAAATTCAGGACCACGGCATACCCGAACAGAAAAAGATAAATCCGTATTTAATAAAACTTTCAAAAGAAACGGGTATTCCGCTCGTTGCCACTAACGACGTGCACTATTTAGAGCGTGACGACGCCGAGATGCAAGACGTTGTTATGTGCATAAGCATGAAGACCACTTTCGACGATCCGACAAGGCTTAAAATGCAGTCCGACCAGTCGTATTTTAAGAGCCCAGAAGAGATGAAAGAATTGTTTTCTTATCTTCCGGAAGCGATCGAAAACACCGTAAAAATAGCGGATAAGGTGACCGAAGAAGTTTTCGATATAAATAAAAAGGGCGATCCCATAAGGGATAATTCGCTTATTCCTAAATATACACCGGACGACGGCAGCACGCCCAAAGAATACCTTTTCCGTTTGGCAAGCGAAGGCTTAAAAAAGAGATATAAAGTAATAACCAAAGAAATTCAGGATAGATTCGATTACGAGTTCGACGTTATAAGTTCGATGGGCTTTTGCGATTATTACCTTATCGTGTGGGACTTTATCAACTGGGCAAAAGAACACGATATTCCGGTCGGTGCGGGCAGAGGCTCGGGCGTATCGAGTATCATAGCGTATTCGATAGGTATAACCGACGTTGAACCGTTAAAGTATCAACTGATTTTTGAAAGATTTTTGAACCGCGAAAGGGTAAGCATGCCCGACTTCGACGTAGATATTTCGGACGCGCGCCGAGGCGAAGTCGTGGAATACGTCCGCCAAAAATACGGACCGCCGAGAGTTGCGCAGATAGTAACTTTCGGAACGATGGCGTCAAAGCAGGCGATAAAAGACGTAGGAAGGGTGTTCCGTATTCCGTATTCGGAAACGGATAAGATAACTAAACTTATGGATGGAAAGTCCACGATACGCCAGTCACTTGGGCTTGAACTTACGAAAGATAAAGTAAACGTGGGCGTTCCCGACCTTATCGAGATATATAATACCGACGATACTTTAAGAAAAATTATCGATATGGCGATAAAGGTAGAAGGCTTGCCCAGAAACACGTCGATGCATGCGGCGGGCGTAGTCATCTGCGAAAAGCCGATAATGGAAAACGTTCCCTTGCAACGTAACGGCGACGATATAACCACGCAGTTCGATATGATAGAAGTCGAAGCGCTCGGCATGCTGAAAATGGACTTTTTAGGGCTCAGAACGCTAACCGACGTGCAACTTGCATGTAGATATGCAAAAGAAGATTTCGGCGTAGATATAGACTTCCACGAAATAGGGTATGAAGACGAAGGGACTTACGAACTTATAGGTTCGGGCGAAACGGACGGGGTGTTCCAACTTGAAAGTCCGGGTATGAAACGCTTTATGAAAGACTTAAAGCCGAATACCTTCGAAGATATTATCGCGGGCATTTCTCTCTACCGCCCCGGACCTATGGATTCTATCCCGCAGTATATCAAAAACAAACACAATCCCGAAGGAATAAAATACGATCACCCGCTTTTAGAGCCTATTTTGAAAAACAGTTACGGCATACTCGTATACCAAGAACAGGTCATGCAGGTGTGCCAAAGTCTCGGCGGATTTACGTTAGGGCATGCAGACGTAGTGCGTAAGGCGATGGGTAAAAAGAAGATCGAAATAATGGAAGCGCAAAAAGAGATCTTCGTTTACGGCGGTATCAACGATAAAACGGGGCTTCCGGTAGACGGGGCGATAAAGCGCGGCGTTCCCGAAGATATAGCGATAAAAATTTACGACGGTATGAAACCTTTCGCAAGATACGCCTTTAATAAGTCGCACGCCGCGGCATACGCGGTTCTTGCCTATCAGACGGCATATCTTAAAAGGTATTATCCCGTGGAGTTTTTCTGTTCGCTGCTTAATAACAGAATAGATAAAATAGAAGAACTTTCCAAATATTTAACCTATTTAAAAAGTAAAAACTATTCGGTTTTCCAACCGGATATAAATAAAAGTAAAGCATACTTCTCGTGTGAAAACGGCGGAATAAGATACGGGCTTGTCGGGCTAAAAAACGTGGGTATGGCTGTCATTAACCAAATAATCGACGAAAGGGAAAGCCACGGGGCGTTCGCTTCGTTTGAAGATTTTATCAACAGAACGGTGGACTTCGGCGTCAATAAAAGGATGATCGAAAGTTTGATCCTATCCGGCAGTTTCGATTCGTTCGGGGTAAACCGCAGAACTTATATGGAAATTTATTCGGATTTCGTCGATAGAGTGGCTGCGGCAAGCAAAAAGAAAAACGATATGCAGATCAGCTTTTTCGGCACGGTTTTAAGCGAAGACGAAGGGTTAAAACTTGAATATCCCGAGATCCCAGAATACTCTTCAAAAGATAAACTAAGCCTTGAAAAAACCGTTTTGGGCATTTATCTTTCGGGGCATCCGCTGTCGGATTTTACCGAACAGTTTAAGAACTTTTCTTTCAGCACGGAAGCGCTGACTTATTTTGAAGAAGACGACGAAGGCAACAGAACGTATACCGAAATAAAAGACGGTGAACGCGTGGTTATGGGCGGAATAATCTCCGAATTTAAGCGCCTTGCCACAAAAAGCGGTTCGTATATGGCGTTTATCACGGTAGAAGACGTTTACGGTCAGATAGAAGTTATAGTTTTCCCGAAAGTATACGATAGCGCAAGGGATTACTTAAAACCCGAAGAAGTGGTTAAAGTATCCGGCAGGCTTCAACTTAAAGACGGCGTTCCGCAGATCATAGCGGACGATATAAGTAAACTCGAAATCGCCGTAAAACCGACAGAGACCGAAAATGTTTCGCAAGAGTATATGGGTGTGGTCGTTCCGGACGAAAAGGCGGACGATATAGACGGCATTTTCGACGTGTTTGAATCCTATCCCGGAAACGTGCCGGTAATTCTTGCGATGCGCGGCAAAAAATATAACGCCAAAGTTTCGGTCAGAAAGTGCGAAGGATTAAAAAGCGAACTTAAAACTTTTATGGGCGGCGGCGAGATAATCTTTTTCAAAAAAACTGACAAAAAGAATTGATAAATCGACAAAATACTGCGATAAAAAGTAGTAAAATTTCAACTTATATGTTAAAATATCAATGGTAAAAATACCGTAGATGGCAAAAAGGAGTAAAGATGGAAAGAATAGCAGTTTTAACCAGCGGCGGCGACGCTCCGGGTATGAACGCCGCACTTCGCGCGGTCGTTCGTTACGCACTTAACAGTAGAATGGATATATACGGTATAGAAAGGGGATACGCAGGTTTAATCGGCGGCGAACTTACCCGTCTTAACGCGCGTTCTGTATCCGATATGATCCATAAGGGCGGCACTTTCTTAAAGACGGCAAGATGCCCCGAATTTAAAGATATCGAAGTTCAAAGAAGGGCTGCGGAAACGCTTTCCGCATACGGAATAGAAGGGCTTATCGTAATCGGCGGCGACGGAACTTTTAGGGGTGCGAAAGACCTTTCGGATAATTTCGGAATAAAGGTAATAGGTATCCCCGGAACTATCGATAACGATATGGCGTATACCGATTTCACGATCGGGTTCGATACGGCGGTCAACACCGTTTTATGGGCTATAAACAATATCAGAGACACTATGCGCTCGCACGACAGAGTAAGCCTTTTAGAAGTTATGGGTAGGCATTGCGGAGACATCGCGCTTTACGCGGCGCTTGCCGGCGGCGCGGAATACGTTATAGTTCCCGAAATCCCATACGACGTTGACGAGATTGCAAAAAGCATTAAAAAGAGTGCCCTTCGCGGAAAGATAAGTAACCTAATAATCTTGGCGGAAGGCGCGGGCAACAGCGCGGAAATAGCCAAAAGAGTTGAAGAAAAGAGCGGCTCGATAGTTAAAATGACTAATATCGGATATATTCAGCGCGGCGGCTCACCGAACATGCAAGACAGAATTCTTGCGGCAAAGTTCGGCGCAAAGGCAGTCGAACTGCTTAAAAACGACGCCGAAAGTTGCGCAGTCGGTATAAGGGATAATAAAGTTATCACCGCAACGTTTGAAGAAGTTGCTGGGGCAAAGAAAGTGATAGATAAGAGCCTATACGAACTTGCTCATATTCTCAGTCTGTAAAATAATTACCAAAGATAAAATTATTGCAAATATTGCAAAAGGAGAAAGAAATGAAAGGATTAAAAGGAGCATTGATGTTCGCCCAGTCCGGCGGACCTACTTCGGTCATTAACGCCAGCGCTGCGGGCGTATTTATCGAAGGCTTAAACAGCGAACAAATCACCGCGGTTTACGGAGCGGCGCACGGTATCAGAGGTATTCTTGACGAAGAGTTTTATGATATAAGCAAAGAAGATATCAAAGAACTCAAACTGTTAAAAAACACCCCGTCTTCTGCACTCGGTTCTGTTCGATATAAACTTAAAGACGCATCGGTTGACGACACCGATTATAAGAAATTGCTTGAAGTATTCAAAAAATATAACGTAAGATATTTCTTCTATAACGGCGGAAACGACAGTATGGATACTTGCAACAAGATAAGCAAGTATATGGCAAAATCCGGCTACGATATAAACGTTATCGGCGTTCCCAAGACCATTGATAACGACCTTTTCGGAACCGACCATTGCCCCGGATTTGCGTCTGCCGCAAAATATATCGCCACCACGATTATGGAAATCAACCTTGACGCAAAGGTTTACGATACGGGTATGATATGCATAATCGAAGCGATGGGCAGAAACGCAGGCTGGCTTACCGCAAGCGCGGCTCTCGCAGGGTATAAAGGACTCGGCGCAGACCTTATTTATCTTCCCGAAGTAGACTTCGATGTTAAAAAATTCGTTGAAGACGTTAAAAGGGTATGCAAAGAAAAGAACAATAAGTGCATAGTAGTCGTTTCAGAAGGTATTCACGATAAAAACGGAACGCTTATCGTAGAAGCGCTCGGTAAAGCGGGTGCGAGAGACAGTTTCGGTCACGCACAACTCGGTGGCGTTGCCGCAACCCTTGCAAATCTTATTAAAGAAGAAACGGGCATCAAAACTAGAGGAATCGAACTTTCGCTTATGCAAAGATGCGCTGCACATTGCGCAAGCAAAACCGATATTGAAGAAACGTTTGAAGCAGGCAAACAGGCTGTTAAAGCCGCAGTTAACGGCGAAACCGATAAAATGGTTTGCTACGAAAGAAAGGCGGGGGATAAATACGTTTGCGAATACAAACTGTTGCCCTTAGAACTTGCGGCAAACACCGAAAAAACCGTTCCGAAAGAATGGATAATAAACGACGGAACTGGAATTTCCGACGAATTTATTAAATACGCTCTTCCGCTTATTCAGGGTGAACCCGAAATGCTTAAAGAAGACGGACTTCCCAGATTTGCAAAATTAAAGAAAGTTTTGGTCGAAAAGAAATAATTAAGCAATTATAAGTAAAATTAAAAGCGCGGCATTTTCCATGCCGCGCTTTTACTGTAAGCGTTATTTTATTTAGTATTTACCGCTACTTGTTCGATCGGGTTATGCACTTCAAGGTAAGCGTCTCTTTCGCTGCGTGAACTTTCGATATAAGTTTTTACAGCCACGTATACCGCGTCGGCGCCCAGCAAATGGAAAATTCTGACCTTTTTTGTTTTAGATACTGAAAAAATTTCTCCCGTCGTAAATTCGATTACTAAAACATTTATTCCGAAAATTTTTTCAATCGACACGGCGTTTATAAGATCAAATCTTATGCTTTCTTCTTTTTGCCAAAGTAACCTGAAATTTTTGACGGTTATATATCTGTCATAAATCATAAATTTACACTTGGTTAAGCAGTAGTCTTTATATTTAAGCGTTAAAAAGAAAAGTATTACGCCAACTACAACTTCCGCTATTATATAAATAACGTTTGGAAAAGTTATTGCCAAAGTCAAAACGATTGCCAAATAAAAAAGAGCAATAAATAATATATAGGCACTTTCTAAGGTGAAGTCATCTTTTCGTAAAAGTTTATTTTTTTCCGTTGTGTAAAACGCTTTATTCATAATCTTTTTCCTTATTCGTTTTTTCTTATTATAATTCTTACAGTTGTAAGAAGTCAAGTATTTTTTCTTACAAATGTGAGAATATATATAAAATGGAATATGAAAACAAGTTTAAAGACAATTTAAAAGATTTGCGCCAAGAAAAAAGGCTGGGGCAAGTTGAACTTGCAAAGGCGATAGGGGTAAGCAAAGGTGTGATAAGTCTTTGGGAAAACGGGCTTAGGGAACCTAATATGTATTCACTTATCATTCTTGCAAAGTATTTCGGCGTGTCTATCGACGAACTCGTCGGGCTAAAATAAAAAAGGAACCGTTTAAGCGATTCCTTTTTTATTTATAAAAACTTTTTCAGTTTTTTCTCGTAACTTTCTTCTAAGGAAAGCAACTTATTCAAAAGTTCCGTAATTCCTTCGTCAAGGTTTTTCTTTTCGTTTTTCATTGCTGTTAGTTCTGTAATTCCCATAACCGTTCCCTTTATCATCATTTCGGCGATTTGGTTTTTACTGTCGTTAAAAAAAACTTTCATTTTAATGCTGCTCCAAAGCATAGCCTTTTTGAAAAAATTTATATCCTGTTTTTCAAACTTTTTTTCGCTCATAAACGTAGAAATTTCGCCTATAACTTTTTCATAGCCTTCGTATTCGGCTTTAAGTTCTTCCCTTAATCCGTCGTCTTTAACGTTCGGCAGAAGATCGGAGATACTTTGAAGGGCAATGTGCGCGTTTTTATATATGTCGGTTACGGCTTTTTGATTGTAATCTTTGTTAAGCATAATAACTCCTTAAATCAATTTTTATTATTTATAAATAGTTTGGTAATAATCGCCGAAAAATATGCAAAAACGATTGACTTTTTAGATTTTATATAATAAAATAGCAAGGTAAGCCGCTCGAATAGGGTATAAGTGCAACAGCCACCCTAAAATTAAATTCGGCGAGAAAACAAGGAGAGACAATGTACGCAATCGTAGAAAACGGTTCAAAACAGTACAAAGCGGAAGTTGGTTCGATCGTAAGATTTGAAAAACTTAACGCAAACGTTGGCGACAAAGTTGAATTCTCCGTCCTTATGGTATCGGACGATGCGGGAATCAAAGTTGCAGACGAAGCCAAAGCATATAAAGCAGTCGGCGAAGTAGTAGAACAAGGCAAAGACAAGAAGATTATCGTCTTCAAATACAAAGCAAAGAAAAACGAACGTAAAAAACAGGGTCACAGACAACCCTTTACCGACGTTAAAATTCTTGAAATAGTCGCTAAATAAGGGAGGTAAAGTTTATGATGATATTATTCAGATTATTTGCTCACCACAAAGGCGGCGGTAGCACCAAAAACGGAAGAGACAGCAACGCAAAAAGACTTGGAATCAAAAGACAAGACGGTCAGGAAATTTTAGCGGGCGGAATAATCGTTCGTCAGCGCGGAACGAAGATCCACGCCGGTAATAACGTAGGGCTCGGCAGCGACGATACGTTGTTTGCATTAATCGACGGCGTAGTTAAGTTCGAAAGAGTCGGCAAAGACGGAAAGAAAGTCAGCGTTTACGCTAAAGAAAACTAAAATCAAACGGGTTGAGAGAATCAACCCGTTTTTTATGATATGAAAACGATCGAATTCGATAAAGAATTTTTTAATATAGCGGACACCTTATCTTGCGGGCAGGTATTTAGGTTCACGCCTTATAAAAGCGGGTTTTTGATTTTTTCCGAAGATAAGTGCGCATACGCCTATCAAACGGAAGATAAAACGATTGTTTTATGTTCCGATACCGATCGGGATTACTTTTATAATTATTTCGATTTATCGGCGGATTATAAAAGTATTTATGAAGCGGCAATATCTCAAAGGGAAGAAAAACTTATCACCGCGGCAAAACTCGGCAAGGGCATAAGAATACTAAACCAAAACCCCACGGAAACGCTGTTTTCCTTTATAATTTCGCAAAACAATAATATTCCGAGAATTAAAGGAATTATCGAAAGGCTTGCAATTAGGCTCGGCGAAAAAAAGAAGTTTGACGGGGTTATATATTATTCTTTCCCTTCTGCACAAAAAATGGCGCAAATGCCCGAAGAATTTTTCAAGGAAATAGGTTTAGGGTATCGCGCGCCGTATATTAAAAAACTTGCCGAAGATATAGTTTCGGGGTTTGACGTTTCGGCGCTTAAAACTCTATCTACTTTGGAGTTAAAAAAGCGGCTTTTAAATATTTACGGGGTAGGTCCTAAGGTATGCGACTGCGTGTCCTTTTTCGGGTTCCATAAAACGGATAGTTTTCCGGTGGATACGTGGATTGAAAAGGTATATATAGAAGACTTTAACGGCACGCTGAAAAACAGAGAAAAAATCGCCGAATATTTCGTTAATAGATTTAAAGAGAATTCGGGGTATTTTCAGCAGTATTTATTCTATTATAAAAGAAGTATCGAAAAAACGCTCGAAAGCGATAAAAGTAACGCAAAATAATTGAAATAATTTTTCGGTTATGATATACTTTATTAGATAAAAAAGAGAAAAAATGGAGGGCATATAATTTATGCAGTATTCAACTGAAGTTAAAGAGATGACCTGCGTTTGCAAAGGGCCCCATCACGGTCCCGCACCTATTCCCGAAGAAGGCAAATGGGTTCAAGCGAAGGAAATCAAAGACATTTCCGGCTATACGCACGGCGTAGGCTGGTGTGCTCCGCAACAGGGCGCATGCAAGCTTTCGCTTAACGTTAAAAACGGAATAATCGAAGAGGCTCTTGTCGAGACCATCGGTTGTTCGGGTATGACTCACTCTGCGGCTATGGCGGCTGAAATTTTACCCGGCAAAACGATATTAGAAGCGCTCAACACCGACCTTGTTTGCGACGCGATAAACACCGCAATGAGAGAACTTTTCTTACAGATAGTTTACGGTCGTTCGCAGTCTGCTTTCTCTGACGACGGTTTGGTTATCGGCGCCGGTATGGAAGACCTTGGCAAAGGCGCAAGATCTATGGTCGGCACTATGTATGGCACGAAGGCAAAAGGCGTAAGATATCTTGAAATGACCGAAGGTTACTGCACCAAAATGGCCCTTGACGAAGATAATCAGGTTATCGGATACGAATTTGTATCTCTCGGAAAAATGACCGATTTTATCAAGAAAGGTATGGAACCCAACGAAGCGTATGAAAAGTCCAAAGGCACTTACGGACGCTTTAAACCCGAAGACGGCGCGGTTAAATATATCGACCCGCGCAAAGAGTAAGGAGGGAATATAGATGGCACAGTTTGAAGGTTACGAAAGACGCGAAGCAAAAATTCTTGCCGCGCTTAAAGAATACGGAATTTCATCCATAGACCAGTGTAAAGAAATTTGCGACGCTGCGGGTATCAATCCCTACGTTATCACGCAAGAAACCCAGCCTATCTGCTTTGAAAACGCAAAATGGGCATATACGGTTGGCGCGGCAATCGCCATAAAGGCTGCTGAAAAGAGCGGCGATAAAAGCGCTGCTACCGCTGCCGCTAACATCGGCGTAGGCTTGCAGGCGTTCTGTATCCCCGGTTCTGTTGCGGAAAACAGAAAGGTAGGCTTAGGGCACGGAAATCTCGGCAAAATGCTTTTGTCCGAAGAAACGGAGTGTTTCTGTTTCTTAGCTGGTCACGAATCTTTCGCCGCGGCGGAAGGTGCGATCAAAATCGCTCTTAACGCAAACAAGGTAAGAGTTAAACCTTTAAGAGTTATATTGAACGGTTTAGGAAAAGACGCCGCTTTTATAATTTCGAGAATTAACGGATTTACTTACGTAGAAACCGAATTCGATCCTTATACCGAAGAAGTTAAGGTTATTAAAGAAGTTCCTTATTCAAAAGGTCCGAGAGCAAACGTTAAGTGTTACGGCGCAGATAACGTTCCCGAAGGCGTTGCGATAATGAAACTTGAAAACGTAGGCGTATCTATCACCGGTAACTCCACCAATCCTACGAGATTCCAGCACCCCGTTGCAGGCACCTATAAAAAATGGTGCGTAGAAAACGGTGTTAAATACTTCTCGGTTGCATCCGGTGGTGGCACGGGCAGAACGCTCCACCCCGACAATATGGCGGCAGGTCCTTCTTCTTACGGCATGACCGATACGATGGGCAGAATGCACTCTGACGCACAGTTCGCAGGGTCTTCTTCCGTTCCCGCTCACGTTGAAATGATGGGGCTTATCGGAATGGGTAATAACCCGATGGTTGGCGCTACCGTTGCGGTTGCGGTTGCAGTTGCGGAAGCACTCAATAAATAAGTTAATTAATAAAAAAAGTTCGGCGATCGCCGAACTTTTTTTATGCCAAAACATTAAATATATTATATATTCTATAATAATACGTTTAGCAATAAAAAATCAGCCGCCATATTTGGCGGCTGATTTAAGTTTAACTTGTTTTATTAAAATTTGCTCTTGCCGTATTTTGCAAGTCCCATTTGAATAAGTTTTTTGTCCGAATAGGTGGGGATAGTGAAGTCTTCCGCTTCGTATTCGGGGCGCTTTCTATCGTCTTTTAGAACTACGTCGATAAGTTCGATCGCACGTTTAACTCCGCGGTCAGACTTAATCTTGACCATAGACGGGGTATATTCGAACTTTTTAATATCTCTCATATTTTTAACGTGATATTTCTTGTCGTCGATATACTGATCGGGATCTAACGCAAGGAAGAGAACGAGAGTTTTTCCGCGAAGCATAATCTTCGCAACGTAGTCTTTTCCGAGATTGAACGAATCGGTGCTCCAACTTATTCTTGAATGAACGCGTTTATAGGAGAGCAAGTAGTTTTTAACTTCGTTATAGAAACGTTTATTTTCGTCGGAAGTCTGAGAAAGTTTTGCCTTAAAGGATTTTCTGATCCTTATAATGTCTTTCTGATTTTCGCCCTCAATAACTTCGGTGTCAAATTCTTCGTCTGCCGCCTTATTTTCGGTAGCCGCGATTTCCGGCATAACTCCGGGTGCGCCGTTAGAATATTTGGCAAGCCCGAGTCCTACTAATTCATCGTCCGTATAGGTGGGTATAGAGAAGTCTTCCGCTTCGTATTCGGGACGTTTTCTGACGTCTTTTAAGAGTTCGTCGATAAGTTCGATTGCACGTTTAACTCCGCGGTCGGATTTAACTTTGACCATAGCGGGGGTGTATTCAAACTTTTTAACGTCGCCAACGTTTTTAACGAAGTATTTTTTATCGTCTATATAGTTGTTGGGATCGAGCGCAAGATAAAGCGCAAGCGTTCTGCCTCTGAAACCGATCTTTGCAACGTATTCTTTGCCGAGATTGAAAGAGTCTACGCTCCAACTTACTCTGCCGTGAACACGCTTAAACGAAAGAAGATAATTTCTGAGTTCGTTATAGTAACCTTTAACTTCGTCGGTGGACTGTGAAAGTTTACCCTTGAAGGATTTTCTGATTCTTACAACGTCTTCCGCCTGATCTTCGGTAGTGACTGCGTCAGCCTCTCCGATGCTGATAACTTCCGCCGTTTCAGCGCTGTCTTTAACGGGTAAGCGTTTCATCCACATAAAGTCGTCTTTGCCGAGACTGAATATGTGATAAAGCGATTTACATGTAACGCAGGTAAAGTCGTCTTCGTCGGGTGCAACAAGGTTGGAGCCGCATATGGGGCAAACTCTCGTATGGATAAATTCCGAACCTTCCAAAACCAAGGTGAAAAGTTTAACGAGCTTTCTCATGTTTTCAGTCGCTTCGTAAGTATTTGCGACGATGGGGAAGAGATTATCCGCAGTAACGGTATCGCAGTCGGTAACCACGAATTCGTTTACGTATCTGTTCTTTATTGCCTCCGCCTTTCTGTCTTTTGCAACCTTATTTACGTCTTCGCCGTTAAGTTCGCTTTCAAATGCCGAAGAATATAAGAATTTAGCGGTGTGTCCGTCCGGAATAACCGTAACCGCGATTTCGGTTTTGCCGTCTTCCAAGGTGGTTAATTCCACTTGCAAGGGTTCTTTTTCAAAGGAAACGTCGCGTAGTTTTAAGGTTATAGAGCTGGAAGCGATAACCTTTGCGTCTTTTGACGGAACAAACCCTTCGTCTACAAGCGCTTTTAATAGGTTTATCAAAACGAAGTTTTCATAAGCCTTTTTATCGGTGATTATCTGCGCGTTGCCGTTAAGATATCTTAAATAGAACATATAACAATAGTTATAGTCCATATCGCCTAAAAGGATATTGGTGGGCTGCAACGTTTCAACGTTGAATGATTCCGCCTTTTTGCACTCGATATAATATTCGGATTCTTTTATAGCCGCAAGTTTCTTTTTGGAGTTTATAAGAAGACCTATTGTTCTTACTATCGGGGAAGAGTTGGATAAAATAACGTTATTCCCTTCCGCTGCTGCAAGAAGATAATCCCTTGAAGGATATGCGATAAGATTTCCGTTTTCGTCAACCATTTTGTTAAGGGTGGGAAGAACGAGTTTTAACGCGTTTATCTTTCTTACTATAATATCGAATACCGTGTCAATAAGGTAGGTAATAAAACGATTTTCGTAAGTAGCGAAGTTATCTTCGTTTACGAACGTGTGAAGGTATTCGGGCTGTAATTCACCGTCATTTACTTTCCAAATCTTAGCGTCCTTATAGTTTTCGCGAGTGGTTTCGTTATCCGATTTAGACGCCACCGAAACGTTTTGAACTATATTTTCTTTTTTAAGGAAGATATGCGGTTTTTTAACGATGTTTTTGATATGAATAACAAGCGAAGCAATGTTGTCTGCAAAAACGTAATCGTTGGTTACGATCTTTTTGTTCTTTTCGTCTACCGTATAACCGAATTTACCTTCGGAAAAGTATTCCAAAATAAGTGAAAGGGGAATTTCATGACGGCAGTTAGCGAGTTTTTGTGAAAACGCTTTTAATATGTTTCTACTTTCGTTACTCATAAATTAAACCAACCTTTTGATATTTTTTTCGATAAGGTGTTCGGTTTCGGTGAATACGCCTTTACCGTAAACGGAGCTCAATAACTTTTGAAGAGCCAACAAGTTATCTTTAACGTAGTCTTCGTATAATCCGCTCATCTTTCTGAAAATCTTTCTTGCGAACATATAGTCTAAAGCTTCTTCTTTTGTTCCGCCAAGCGCTACGTAAACGGGAACGAAGTTTTCTATCTGAACCATAATTCTGTTACCGAAGTTAATGTCGAAAGCATCTTTAACAAAGTCGCAAATTCTTATGAACTTAGACATATCGTCCGCGTTAAGGCGGTTATCTTCGTCAGCCTGAGCGTCCGCGAATAAGTTAAGCAACGCGTCGGCAGAGATGTTTATCGGGTCTGACGCATAGTCGCTTTCGATGGGGGAGATCTTTTCCTTAAAGTCAAGGATTATAGCCCTGTCGTAAACCTTATCGGTAATGGTAAAGGTCGAGTCGTCGGTGTTTGCCGTGCCGATAAACCAAGTGTTCGTGGGAACGGTAAGGTAGCCGTCGGTAAGTTTTGCGGGAAGATACTGTTCGGTCTGCGGTTCGATGACCTTAACTTTCCAGTCTTCGGGCGGATATTCTAATATAGATAAGAAGTCCGCAAAATAATATTCGATACGCGAAATATTCATTTCGTCTAAAACGCAAAGGTTAACCGTGTCGTTATAAGACGCCGCATAAACGTTTTTAAGGAAGTCGGTCGTTTTGAACGTTTTTGTAAATTCGCTGTAAAATCCGAGTAAGTCGGTTTTATCTCTCCAAGTTGCCTGAACGGGAGCGAAGAACGCCTTATGGTTGATAAATTCCGCAAACATTCTTGGGAGCATAGATTTACCGGTTCCGCTTAAACCTTCTAAAATTATAAGTCTTGAAGAAGCAAGCCCCGCGATAAACGAACGGAGAACGGGAAGTTCATAGTAGATCTGATGTTTGTTGATCGCAAACGACTGGAACTGTAAAATAAAGTCTTCAAGCGTGATGGGGGTAGACTCTGTGGGAACTACTCCGTCCGCATGTTCTTTATCGATAGCGGTAAGTGCAGGGAAAATATCGTAATTCGGGTCGTTTTGACGGAAAGATCTGTTTTCCGTAAGCGCACTTATAAGTTCATCGGTTTTGCTCATTCTTCTTCCGGTGAAGTCTCTCGCCGCGTTCGTGAAGTATCTGATAATACCGACTATCGTTGCGATAATAATTTCGGATACCAAGAACAGTAAGAAGAGCGCTATAAACATTCCCGCGAAGAATCCGATAAGGATTAGTAGCGAATACAGCAGGTTAAGGAATATATCCGCTGTGTTCGGGTCAAACCTATCGAACCCGCCGAGCATTACGTAAAGGACTATAAATACGCCGGATATGACTAATAAGATTGCATAGAAAATAAATGCGTAAAGTTTTCTTGCGCCCTTTTCGGTTTTGAATTCCTGTCCGTGTTTCGCAACCATACGGTTAACGAACTTTTTGGCAAACATACCGCCGATAACCACGACGCCGACAACAATAAACAGGAAAACGAATAATAGCCAAGAGTTAATACCGACGTTGAAGCTCTTAATGCTGAAATAGCGCATAACGTCTTTAATAAAGTTGCTTCCGAATTGCGGGAAGAACTTTTCAATAATTTCGTTATACTGGTCGAGCATCAGCATGAAAAGGACTGAAGACGCAAATAAAATAATTATTATAGCGTTTCTTAGAGAGTTCGACGTGGCAATCGTTTTGACAACCTTATATGCAAAAGATTGCTTAAACCAAGATTTTTTCTTTTCTTCTTCCATTAGAGAATCTCCTTACACTTTCTCGATTTGTAACTAAATATAATATTTATTATATTAAGAACAAACTAATTTAATATATATTTTATCATAAAATAATAAATAGTCAACAAAAAAACAAATATTTTTCGCTAAAATGTGTTTAAGTTGCCGTAAAAACCCAAAAAAAGCGAATTATATTCCAAAGATTTCCAATCTAACTTAAAATTTCCTTAAAAAATAAAAAAATTCCGTTATAAAAGCTTGACAGCAAAAATATATTATGATATATTCTAGTTAACTTAGTATTCTAGTAGGAATTAAGGGAATTAAATTAAAAGGAGAAAAAATATGTCTAAAATTTACGGTTCGATAAGCGACCTTATCGGAAAAACTCCATTAGTGGAACTTAAAAATATCGAGGCGGAATTTGACCTTGGTGCAAAAATCTATGCAAAGGTCGAATATTTTAATCCCGCTGGTTCTGTTAAAGACAGAATTGCGAAAGCCATGATAGAAGACGCCGAAAACAGCGGTAAACTTAAAAAAGGCGCGGTAATAATCGAGCCTACTTCGGGAAATACGGGCATAGGGCTTGCGTCCGTCGCGGCGGCGAAAGGATATAGAATAATTATCGTAATGCCCGAAACAATGTCGGTAGAAAGAAGGCAACTTATGAAGGCTTACGGCGCCGAACTCGTTTTAACCGAAGGCGCAAAGGGTATGAAAGGGGCGATTGCAAAGGCTGATGAACTTGCAAAAGAAATTCCCGATTCGTTTATCCCCGGTCAGTTCGTTAATCCCGCAAATCCGAAGATCCATTTTGAAACCACCGGACCTGAAATTTATGAAGATACCGACGGAAAAGTAGATATCTTCGTCGCGGGCGTAGGAACAGGCGGAACTTTAACGGGTGTTGGGAAATACTTAAAATCCAAAAAGCCTTCCGTTAAAGTAGTTGCGGTAGAACCCGAAACATCCGCGGTTTTATCCACGGGCGTTGCGGGTAGCCACAAAATTCAGGGTATAGGCGCAGGCTTTATCCCCGAAGTTTTGGATACGAAAGTATACGACGATATTATTCCCGTTTCTAATGAAGACGCTTTTAAGTTCGGCAAAATTGTTGGAAGAAAAGAAGGGTTTTTGGTAGGTATATCCGCAGGTGCGGCGCTTTCCGCGGCGGTAACGATTGCAAAAAAACCTGAAAATAAAGGTAAGAACATAGTTGTTATCTTCCCAGACACGGGGGATAGATATTTATCTACTCCGCTGTTTGCAGATTAAAAGTTAAAATCCCGAAGATTTTTCGGGATTTTTTATTTTTAGATGTATTTTTAATTGACACGATAGTGCTTTGCTGGTATAATACCTATTAAACAGATAGGAAAAGTAAATAATATAAAATAAAAGAACGCGCAGATTAATGCGCGTTCGGAAAATCAGATTATATAGTCGTTACCGTTATTTTTCTTTTTGCTATCTAAAATGTCCTGCAAAGTTATTCCGTCAAGATACTCGTTGATAACTTTGTTAAGACCTTCCCAAACGGAAATAGTCAGGCACTCCGACCGTCTCGGGCAGGGAATAGCGTTTTCTTCCAAGCAACTAACCGGCGCAAGCGAACCTTCGGTTATTCTTAGAATATCGCTCACCGTGAATTTAGACGGGGAATCGGCAAGCATATATCCGCCTTGCGCGCCGCGGTTTGCTAAAAGCACGTTAGACTTATTAAAAAGCGGGATAATCTGTTCCAAATATTTTTTTGAAATATTCTGGCGCTCGGCAATATCTTTAAGGGAGATAAACCCTTCGCTTTTATGTTCGGCAAGGTCGACAAGCATACGCAAAGCGTATCTTCCTTTGGTTGAAATCTTCATAAAATTCTCCTCCGAATTTATAGCTCTATAATAACATATATTTTGTAGGATTTCAACTTAACTTAAAAAAATTATTAAAAAGGGGCATAAATATGAAACTTAAAATGATAACGCTTATTAGAAATAATTTCAGGTTTGGTCGAATGTGTTCTTCGGCATTTTGCCTTTATTAAAACAGACTTTATCAAAAATTAAAAATTAAAATAAAAAAGAGGTAATTAAAATGAGTAAATATAGATTTGAAACTTTGCAACTTCACGTAGGTCAAGAACAGGCAGACCCCGCAACAGATTCGAGAGCCGTTCCTATTTATCAGACGGCGGCATACGTCTTCCATAACGCGGAGCATGCCGCGGCGCGTTTCGGACTAACGGACGCGGGCAATATTTACGGCAGGCTTACTAACACCACGCAAGACGTTTTGGAACAAAGGGTAGCCGCGTTAGAAGGCGGCGTTGCCGCATTAGCGGTGGCGTCGGGTGCTGCGGCAATAACTTATACTGTTGAGGCACTCGCCCAAAAAGGAGACAACATAGTAGCGCAAAAAACTATTTACGGCGGAACCTATAACCTTTTAGCGCACACGCTTTCGAATTTCGGGGTAGAAACGACTTTCGTAGATATACATAATTTGGATGAAGTCGCCGCGGCAATAAAGCCCAACACAAAAGCAATATTTATCGAAACTCTCGGAAATCCGAGCAGCGATATTCCGGATATAGATGCACTTGCCGATCTTGCGCACAAAAATGATATACCGCTTGTAATAGATAACACTTTCGGCACACCTTATCTTATCCGTCCGATAGAACACGGCGCGGATATAGTGGTTCACTCCGCAACAAAATTTTTAGGCGGGCACGGAACAACGCTTGGCGGAATTATAGTCGATTCGGGTAAATTCGACTTTTTAAAGAGCGGAAAATTCCCGCAAGTTGCGGCGCCTAACCCCAGTTATCACGGCGTAAACTTCGCAAAGGTTGTAGGTCCCGCCGCGTTCGTAACGTATATCAGAGCGGTTATTTTAAGGGATACGGGGTCAGCCATATCTCCATTTAACGCCTTCCTTTTGTTGCAGGGAATAGAGACCCTTTCATTAAGGATAGACAGGCACGCCGAAAATACCGCAAAAGTAATAGAATTTTTGAAAAACAATCCGCAGGTTGAAAAAATAAACCATCCTTCGCTCGAAGATCACCCACAGCACGAACTGTATAAAAAGTATTTTCCGAGCGGCGGCGGTTCGATTTTCACTTTCAATATCAAAGGCGGACGGGAAGAGGCGTTTAAGTTTATAAACGGGCTTGAAATCTTCTCGCTACTCGCCAACGTTGCGGACGTAAAATCGCTTGTTATCCATCCCGCTTCCACAACCCACTCGCAACTGTCGGCAGAAGAACTTTCCGATCAGGATATCTATCAAAATACCATAAGGCTATCCATCGGAACGGAGCATATAGACGATATAATAGAAGATTTAAAAAAGGGTTTCGCCGCGGCGAAAAACTAAAACAAAACAACTAAAAAGCCTGCGAAAATTCGCAGGCTTTTTCTTACGATTTTTTGTTTAGTCGATATTTTCGTTCTTGGTAAATTTTTTATTTAACCAACTGAAAAATTTATCTAAAATATTTTTGATTTTTAACGATAAGAAGGCGGTAAATCTGTGTATCGTTTCCTTGTAAATTATCGCAAGGATAAGCGAGCCTATAAACATACCTACTCCGCATACCAAAACGAATAAGTTAAGATATCCTACGCCGAATTTTTCGATTACGAAATTATAAAAATCCGCTCTCGCGATTATCCTTAAAAGATAGTTGGAGTGAATAATATAGATAAACAAAGTGCAAGACGAAATATAGTTTATAGTTTTATTTACAAAGTCTAATTTGACGAACAAATTGAATAAAGAAACGGAGATCAATAATACGACGGGGGACGTAAGATAATTCACTTGGAAATTAAATCCGTAATTTGTTTCGGCTCTGTCTCTTATAAGAACGAGCGCGGCAAAAACAATAACCGATAAAACAAGAATTATTGCGTTAATTTTAACCGACTTGCAGAAATCTTTCATATACAGTTTAACATAACCTATAATAAAATAAACGCAAATAAATCCTACAAGTTCATTATAAAATTTGTCAATCATGAAAAACGGAAGTATACCGAATATAATTAAAATTCCGCAAACAAAAGAAAATAAGGTTATGCGGCTTACGTTTTTAATAATAAGGTTAAAAATAGGGTGAAGTAAGTAAACTATAACGTAAGCGACTACAAACCAGTTATTTATATAAACGTCCGGAAAAATTTGTCTGATAATTCCGCCTTGAATAGTTTTTCCGGCAGAGATAAAACCGATAAGAATAATTATTGAAATAAAAGTCGAATCAAGTAAAATATTTACCGCTTTTTCAGTCTTTGTTTTAGTGCTGCCTATTAAAAACCATGCGGAACATATAATAAAAGTAAGATTACCTATATTGCCGCATTCGCCTATAACTTTTATCAAATATTTTAAAAACCCGCTCTGTTCAGCCGCGTGCGCATTTATAACGCCGCTTTGGGTTGCGTGAACAAGGCATATAAGCAACATCGCCAAAATTTTCAATAGTTCTATTCCCGAAGATCTGGGCTTTTTATTTATCAAAACTTCACTCATAAAATTCTCCTTAGCGTAATATAAAAATTTTATAATAAAATCTGATAAAAGTCAATATAAGCAATTCTATATTTTTAAGTTGCAAAAAAAGGCGATAGGTAATATAATAGTTCTATAAGAGGTGAAATATGGCAAAACAACCGATTTCAAGAGAAAAAAAGATAGTAAGGACGAGCTTTTTCGGAATAATCGCAAACTTCTTTTTGGCTGGTTTTAAGGCTGCGATAGGATTGCTGTCAAACTCTATTGCGATAGTTTTAGACGCGGTTAATAACCTTACCGACGCAATGTCTTCTACGGTTACGATAATCGGCGCAAAACTTGCCGGTAAAAAACCCGATAAAAAACATCCTTACGGGCACGGCAGAGCGGAATATTTAAGCGCGCTTATCGTCGCGATGATCATTTTATACGCGGGCATAACTTCTTTGATCGAATCGGTAAAGAAGATAATTACTCCGTCCGAGCCCGACTACTCCACAATAACCTTTATTATAATATCCGTAGCAATTGTAGTTAAAATTTTACTCGGAATATATTTCCGCATAGTAGGTAAAAAAGTAAATTCCGATTCTTTGATAGGTTCGGGCAGCGACGCGTTAATGGACTCAATTTTATCCCTTTTTACTTTAATTTCCGCAGTAATTTTTATCTTTACCGGTGTTTCCACCGAAGCGTATTTCGGTATCGTTATATCGCTGTTCATCATAAAAACAGGTATATCGATGCTCCGTGTTTCCATAAGCAGAGTTATCGGCGAAAGGGTAGAAAAAGAAATCTCTACCGCGGTCAAAAAGACGATATCTTCCTTTGATGACGTATATGGCGCATACGATTTGATACTTAATAACTACGGACCTGATAAATATATGGGTTCCGTTCATATAGAAATTCCGGACACGTATACCGCCGAAAAAATCGACGAACTTACAAGGCAGATTCAAACGAAAGTATATATGGATCACGGGGTAATAATGACGGCGATAGGTATTTATTCGCTGAATACCAAAGACGCCGAGGCGGTGGAAATAAGGACGGAAGTTTCTAAAATAGTCCACTCCCATAAAAGCGTTTTGCAAATGCACGGATTTTACGTAAATAAAGAAACGCTTTTAATGAGTTTCGATATAATTTTGGACTTCGCCGATCCCGAAAGGGAAAAGACTTACGCCGAAATTTTCGACGAAGTAAAAGCAAAATATCCGCAGTATAACTTGGTCATTACAATGGATATAGATTTCAGCGATTAACAAAAATCGTTAAATTTTATAAAACGAAAAGGACGGTAAATATCCGTCCTTTTTTTACGCCCGAAACGGGCAAATATTTCAAAAAAACCGTGCATCCGACGTCGACGTTATGCGCCGAAGCGTAAGCCTTACAGGTAACTACTCCAAAGCCACCTTATGGCACACGCGACCTTTCCGTTTAGTGCTGCTGCATCCCTGCTCTGACACGGTTCGCGGCGGCACGTTGCATAAGACCTTGGGATCAACGTCCCTTATAAAGCGCAGCCTTCCACACATAAAGCCTAAATCGGCATTCTGCTCCGCTAAGCGAATTGCGGACGACAGGGCATCGCTAACTCCCCGCATAGCACGGCTATATTATTTTATCCCAAAAGAAAGAAAAATGCAACCGAATAATCGCAAAAATAAAAAAATTGTAGGGAAATTAACTTTACAAAAAATATAATTATAGATATAATTAATAAGTATTCAACTAAGGAGCAGAACAATTCCATGTATGAAAAGGTAGACACTTCGCTTAATTTTTTAGACCGCGAAAAACAAGTATTGAAATTCTGGAAGGAAAATAAAGTTTTCGAGCAGAACGTTTCCGAGAACGAAGGTTCAAGGGAATTTACTTTTTACGACGGCCCGCCCACCGCAAACGGCAAGCCCCATATCGGGCATATTTTAACGCGCGTTATAAAAGACATTATTCCGCGCTATCACGTTATGAAAGGCGAGCATTGTTTAAGAAAGGCTGGCTGGGATACGCACGGTCTTCCGGTTGAACTCGAAGTAGAAAAATCTTTGGGGATAGACGGAAAACAAGAGATTGAAAAATACGGGATCGAACCGTTCATAAAAAAATGCAAAGAAAGCGTTTGGAAATATAAGAGCGAATGGGAAAAGATGAGTGACCGTGTGGGCTACTGGGCTGACATGGAAAACCCATACGTTACTTATGACGATAAATATATCGAATCCGTTTGGTGGGCTATTAAGACCATCGCGGATAAAGGGCTTTTATATAAAGGGCATAAGATTGTGCCGTATTGTCCGAGATGCGGAACGGCGCTCTCTTCGCACGAAGTTGCGCAAGGCTATAAAGACGTTAAAGACGTATCCGTATTCGTAAACTTTAAGATCAAAGGCAGGGAAAACGCATATTTCTTGGCGTGGACCACCACTCCGTGGACTCTTCCCTCTAACGTAGCCCTTTGTATGAATGAAAAGGAAAACTACGTAGAGTTAAAGGCGGAAGACGGCAAGATCTATATTTTAGCCGAAGCGTTGGCTCCTTCGCTCTTTGAAAATTACGAGACGCTTTCCGTTAAAAAGGGTAAAGAATACGAATATACCGAATACGAACCCTTATTCGACTATGCCAAAGGCACGTTCAGAGAAAAGGCGTATTTCGTCGTTTGCGACGATTACGTTACTTTAACCGATGGCAGCGGTATAGTTCATATCGCGCCCGCGTTCGGTGAAGACGACGCAAGGGTCGGCAGAACTTACGGGCTCCCGTTCGTTAAACTTGTCGACGATAGGGGCAAGATGACAGAAGAAACGGGCGACCTTAAAGGGCTTTTCGTTAAAGACGCGGATAAAGTCGTTATAAAAATGTTAAAAGAAAACGGTCTCTTATTTAAAGAACTTCCGTTTACGCATAGTTATCCTTTCTGTTGGAGATGCGACACTCCGCTACTTTACTATGCAAGAAGCAGTTGGTTTATAAAGATGACCGCTGTTAAAGACAGACTTCTTGCCGCGAACGATTCTATCAACTGGATACCCGAAACAATTAAAAAGGGTAGAATGGGCAACTTCCTTGAAAACGTTATCGACTGGGGGCTTTCTCGCGAACGTTACTGGGGCACTCCGCTACCCGTTTGGGTATGTAATAAGTGCGGTAAAGTTCACGTTATAGGAAGCAAGGCGGAACTTAAAGAACTTTGCCATATAGACGGGGATATCGAACTCCACCGTCCGTATATCGATAACTGCACGTTCGATTGCGATTGCGGCGGAACTTTCGTCCGCGAAAAAGAAGTTATCGACTGCTGGTTCGATTCGGGCTCGATGCCGTTTGCACAGTATCACTATCCCTTTGAAAATAAGGAACTTTTCGAAAGTCATTTCCCTGCGGACTTTATTTCCGAGGCTATCGACCAAACGAGAGGTTGGTTCTATACGTTGCTTGCGATTTCTACGTTGCTTTTCGATAAAGCGCCATTTAAAAACTGTATCGTTTTAGGGCACGTTAACGATAAAAACGGTATCAAGATGAGTAAGCATAAAGGTAACGTCGTCGATCCGTGGAGTATTCTCGATAAACAGGGTGCGGACGCAGTTCGGTGGTATTTCTATACCGGTTCCGCTCCGTGGCTACCTTCGAGATTTTACGAAGAAGCGGTATCCGAGGCGCAGAGAAAGTATATGGGCACGCTTTGGAATACTTATGCGTTTTTCGTTTTATACGCCGATATCGATAAATACAATCCGTCGGAATATAATCTTAAAGATTGCAAACTCAATTTGATGGACAAGTGGATACTCTCTAAACTCAACACGCTCGTTAAAACTGTCGATAAAGGGCTTTCCGAATACGATATATTCGATAGCGCAAGGGCTCTTTCCAACTTTGCCGACGAACTATCCAACTGGTATGTCCGCCGCGGTAGGGAAAGATACTGGGGGCACGGCATGAACGACGATAAGGCGGCGGCATACACCACGCTTTACACGGTTTTGGTAACGCTTGCAAAACTTACCGCGCCGTTCACTCCGTTTATGGCGGAATCCATCTACCGTAACCTTGTTCCGAATTTTTATTCTGACGCGCCCATATCCGTTCACCTTTGTTCTTTCCCGATAGCGGACGAAAGTTTGATCGACCTTAAACTCGAAAAAGATATGGGCGACGTTGAAGACGTGGTAGTTTTAGGCAGAGCGGCAAGAAATTCCGCCAACGTCAAAAACCGTCAGCCGCTCGGCAAAGTTTTCGTATGCTCGGAAAGAAAAACGGTGTTTACCGACGAACTTTTGGAGATAGCGAAAGACGAATTGAACGTTAAAGAGATAGAATATCTTGTGGACGCGTCTTCTTTCGTTAAATATATAATCAAACCGCAACTTAAAACTTTGGGGCCGAAATACGGCGCTAAACTCGGCAAGATAAGAAAACTTTTTGAAACGGCGAACACGGCAGAGATCGTTTCCACCGTTAAAAAGGGTGAAATTTATAAGACGGAATTCGAAGGCGATTCGTTTGAATTTGCGCTTGACGATCTTTTGATATCCAGCGAAAGCATGGAAGGATTTACCGCGGCGAGCGATAACGGAATAACCGTAGTTATCGATACGCATATCACTCCCGAACTTAAAGCCGAAGGAATTGAAAGAGAGATAATTTCCAAAATTCAGTCAATGAGAAAGGAAGCGGGATTCGAAGTTACCGATAAGATAAACGTATATTACGAAACGTCTTCCGCCGATATAGAAAAAGCCTTTTCTTGCGGTGCGGATCTTAAAAAAGTCGTTCTTGCAAACAGCATAGAAAAGGGAAACGGCGAAGGATTTACAAAAGAACTCGACGTAAACGGCGAAAAAGCCGTAGTAACGATAGCAAAGGTATAGTATGAAAACTCCCGAGTGGAAAGACTATGCCGTTATAGCCAGCGGAGACGGATATAAACTCGAACGTTGGAAAAACGTGGTTTTGCTCCGTCCTGATCCGCAGGTCATATGGAAAACCGAAACGGATATGGAAAGGTATCCGAACCTTTCGGCAAAATATTTCCGTAGCGAAACGGGCGGCGGAAAATGGCAGTTTTATAAGCAAATTCCCGAAAGTTGGACAATTTCTTATAAAGACCTTAAATTTTTAATAAAGCCCATGGGGTTTAAACATACCGGTCTTTTCCCCGAACAGGCGGTAAACTGGGAAACCACGGCTTCCCTTATAAAAAACTCCGGTAGGGAAATATCCGTATTAAACCTTTTCGCATACACCGGCGGGGCGACCGTCGCTTGCGCAAAGGCGGGTGCGAAAGTTTGCCACGTGGACGCTGCAAAGGCGATGGTAGAGCGCGCGAAGGAAAATTGCAAACTGTCTTCCGTTCCCGATGGCAACGTCAGATATATTGTGGACGACTGCAAGAAATTCGTCGAAAGGGAGATCCGCCGCGGCAAAAAATACGACGCGATAATTATGGACCCGCCGTCTTTCGGCAGGGGTGCAAACGGCGAAGTCTGGAAATTAGAGACCGAACTTTTCCCACTCGTAAAACTTTGCACGCAGGTTTTAAGCGACGATCCGCTCTTCTTTTTGATAAACAGTTACACCACGGGGCTTCAACCGCAAGTCATGAAAAACGTGCTTGATATTTTGATAGCGAATAAAAAAGGCGGCGTTGTCGACGCCTACGAAATAGGAATAAAAACCGAAGAAAAGGGCGTGATTTTGCCTTGCGGAAACAGCGCGATCTGGAAAATCGGGGAATAAAAACATGGAAGAACTTAACATACTTTACGAAGACAATCATATAATCGTGGTTTTAAAGCCGCAAAATATCCCTTCTTGCGAAGACGAGAGCAAGGACAAAGACTTATTGTCGATGGTCAAAGACTATATAAAAGTCAAATATAATAAGCCGGGTAACGTATACGTAGGGCTCGTTCATCGCTTGGATAGACCTACCGGCGGAGTTATGGTTTTTGCCAAAAGTTCTAAGGCGGCGGCAAGACTTTCAGAGCAGATGAAAACCGGCGATTTCGAAAAGAGATATTACGCGGTTTTAGCAGGCGTTCCCAAAGAAGAAAAGGCTACTTTAACGCATTATATGAAGAAAAACGCGGTAAACAATATGGTATACGTTTGCCCGCCCACGGTAGAGGGGGCGAAGTTTGCCGAACTTGAATATACCGTTATCGAGCAGCATGGCGATATTTCTCTCGCCGATATAAAACTCCACACGGGCAGATCGCACCAAATAAGAGTGCAGATGAACGCGATAGGCACTCCGGTATACGGGGATATGCGTTACGGCGGCGAAAAGGCTAAAAAAGGTAAACTTGCGCTTTGGGCTTATTATCTTGCGTTTTCTCACCCGATTAGCAAAGAGCGTATGGTGTTCAGGGTTGAACCGCCGAAAGACGAAAATCCATGGACATTATTTGATACGGAAAAATCCGTAACCATAATAAAACCGAACTATTAAAAGATAAGCGGCGGAATTTCCGCCGTTTTTGGCTTTTAAATTGTTTCAAAAATAAAAAACTTGTCAAAGTAGATTGACAAAGCATTATATTTAATGTAAAATATTAAAAGTTATATAGTTTAAATAATAAGGAGTTTTTTCCGCATTTATGAAGACCGCTAAAAAGAATAAAATCCTAATATTGTTTTCAGTTTTGATATTGTCGCTCATCGCGGCGTTTTCCTTTATGCCAAGGCAAGTTTCGCACGCGGCTGTTTCGGCAAGCGAACAGGTAAGCACTTACTTTTCGTTAAATGACGAAGTCGTTTCTGCGTCTTTTGAAGACGACGCGGTTAAGTTTTCCGTTAAAGAAGGCGCAACTATTCAGTTTAAGAATGAACTTGCCGTAAACAACTTCGGCATCAGTTTCACTCTTACCGACGAGATTAAAGAGATAACTCTTAAAATTCCCGCAAAGGCAAGGCTTTATAACGGTAATAAAAATATAGACGGCGGTTTCGATACCGAAATCGATAACGTTTTAACCGTCAATAAAGACGGAACCGTTAAGTTTAACGGAACTAACGAATCCGCTGACGTAAATAACGATCTTGAAATCAATTTTAGTAAATACGGCTCTGTATTAAAAGCCACTATTTACGGGGTTGACCTTTCAAATACCGACGCTTATTACGAACTTAATACCGACGATTTGATTTCTTCTAAAATTCTTATCACAGTATCTTCCGTAGATGGGGAAGACGCTGCCGATCTTAAACTTAACTTCGTAGATCAAAACGTAGGCGTCGATGGATATAAACAGACCTTCGTTCAGGACGAGTCCGGAGAATTCGAACTCGCCACCCCGAGAGTAAATATTAAATCATCTAACTTTTTCAACGTAATTGAAGGTGTTAATTACGTTCGCCGTTTCTTTACCTATACGATAACCGATTTCGAAGTGCTCTCGGTATTCGGCAAAGAAAGTTCTTCAAACTATCATGTTTCGGGAATATCCGGATCGGAAGTTGACGTTAACGGCGCTAACGGAAGAGATATTACTTTCCGTAACGAAGACGGAGACATGGCTTTCCTCGGTGTATTCGACAACGCCGATAATCAGATCGAAACTTATTCCGTAGTGGTTAAAGAAGATGCGGATTCAACGCCTGAATATAAAATCCATGATTTCTTCGATCAGAACGCATACGATGCGTATAAAGCGGCGCTATTAAAAGCGACTTTTTCTGACGAAGAACAGACTAAATATATCGAGATCGGTTCTGATAAGAAAATAGTTTTACCGACTATGAAAGACTTGGTAAAAGATGATATTACTTCGTATGAAAACCTTACCTATACCGTTCAGTATTGGACGCCTTCGACTTATTCCACTTCTTCAACGATGACTATACCCGTTACCGAGGCGGGAATTTATAAGTTCTGCGTTCTGTTTACCGACGGCGCGGGCAACTCAATGGAAAACGAAGACTTCTATACCGTAGATCACAGCGATTCCACAAAGTTCACCGTTGACGGAATTTATAAGGATTACTTCTTTGAATTTGAACTTTTAGACAATGCGGATATGACGGTAACCGCGGGAACGCAAGGAAACGGATACGTAGGGGTCAAATATAAGGCTTCCGCATTCACTATAAACGCTTCTTCATATAGCACCACATATAAGCTTTATTATTCGGCAAACGATATTGACGTTACCGCAGACGGCTGGACAGAAATTTTGCCCGCGTCAAGAGCGTCCGAAGCGGATACCGAAACGGAGAGCGATAAGATCATAGCGATAGATTACGACGGCGAATTGACTTTCACGCCCGATAAGGTTGGGTATTATAAAATCGTATGTTTGGTAAGTTCGGAAAACAGCGCAAGAACGGTTTCAGCAGCAACCAAAATAACGGTCGAAGATCAGCCGAAAACCGTCGTTCCGGATAGCCACTGGGCACAGAACAATATTGCGTCTATAATCTTCCTGTCTATCGGCGGACTGAGTTTATTAGGAATAATCGTTCTGATATTCGTTAAGCCGAAAGACGAACAAAACGTCGTATCCAAAAAGAAAAAATAAAAAGCAAAAGACTTCGGCTTTCCGAAGTCTTTTTACTAAACAAAATGAAAGAATTTAAAGTAACCAAATCCCAAAAACTTTCTTCCGCGATAATGGAAAACGCATCCGGAATATCGTATAACGCCGTAATGAAACTTTTGCGCAAAAAAGACGTGAAGGTCAACGGCGCGCGCGTTAAAAAAGACCATATCGTAAATATCGGCGATATTATAACGGTTTACGTCGATTTTACCGCCGAACCGTATTCTGTTATTTACCAGGATAATAACGTTATTTTAGTAGATAAAAAAAGTGGTTTTTTATCCGAAGAAGTTTTTGAAAATTTGTCCGAAAAATACGGCGAAGTTTACTTTATCCATCGGCTGGACAGAAACACGGCAGGGCTTATGGTTTTTGCCAAAAACAAGGTAGCGGAAGAAGAATTGATTGATGGTTTTAAAAACCGCAAATTCATTAAAGAATATCTTGCGGAAGTCTTCGGAAAGATGCCTAAAAAAGAAGACGTTTTAACGGCATACCTTGTTAAAAACAGCGCTCTTTCGGAAGTTAAAATTTTTGACGAAAAAGTTAAAAATTCCGTTGAAATTAAAACGGGGTATAAAGTGCTTTCTTCGGGAGAAAAAACCAGCCTTTTATCCGTTCGGTTATATACAGGAAAAACGCATCAGATAAGGGCGCATCTCGCTCATATCGGGCACCCGATCGTGGGGGACGGAAAGTATGGAAACGCGGCTGAAAATAAGATTTTAGGGAAGAAAAAACAGGCGCTTGTTGCAAAGAGTTTGACCTTTTATTTCGAGCCGCAAAACGCGCTTTATTATTTAAACGGAAAGACTTTTGTTTCGGAGGAAAGCTAATGCCGCAAGACGCTTTTACTTTAAGGCATTTGACCGCCGAACTTGATAAAATTTTCGCCGGCGGAACGATAAACAGAATAACCGTTCCGGATGGAGATACGGTTATTTTTACCGTTTATAACGGAAAGGGAACTGAGAAACTTCTTATTTCCGCCAACCCATCTTCGCCGAGAATAGCCGTTTTTTCGGGCGAAGAAATATCTCCGCTTACCGCTCCGAATTTTTGCATGCTTTTAAGGAAACATCTTATCGGTGCGAAGATAGTAAAAATCGAACTTTCAGGCTTTGACAGGATAGTTAAGATAACTTGTTTTTATAAGGGTGAATTTTCAGACGGGGAAGAAAAGACTATTTACGCCGAACTTATGGGTAGATACAGTAACGTTATTCTTACCGCAAACGGCAAGGTTTTGGGCAGTAACCGCGGCGTAAACTTTTTCGATAACGGTATTCGCCCGCTTATCACGGGGAAAGATTATATTTTTCCGCCGACGCAAAATAAATTTTTGCCTAACGATAGAAATCTTATCGAAAAGTTTAAGAATATCGGCGCAAACGTCCCCGAATTTATATTTAATAACGTAACGGGGCTTGCCCTTTCAACCGCGGAAGAGATCGCGCGTTCTTTCGCTTTAAAAATCGGGGCAGGTAGCGAAGAAGTTTCTTTGATCGTTCAAAAAGATCCCGAAAGTTTTTTCGATTTTTTGAACGAATTTATATATTCCGAAAGGATAAAACCGTGCATAGAAGAAGAGAACGGAGAGTATAAAGACGTTTTCGCGTTCCCTTACGCTACGGTTAGCGGGAATATAAAATATTTCGATAATCTATATCTTGCCGAAAACGAATTTTACGATAAAAAACAGGCGTTAAAACGGTTCAAGGAAAAAAAAGACGGGCTATTGCACTCCGCCGAATCGGCAAAAAAGAAGATAAAGAAAAGGCTTTCCACCCTTTATGCGAGAAAGGCGGACGCTGACTCTGCCGAAGAGAACAGGTTAAAGGGCGAACTTATTATTTCAAACATCTATAAACTTAAATACGGAGACGAAAAACTCGTTGCGGAAAATTATTACGACGGCGGGAAGGAGATAACTATCCCGCTCGATAAAAGTCTTTCACCCGCCGATAACGCCGAAAGGTATTTCAAAAAATACAATAAGCAAAAACGCACACTTTTTGCACTTGAACCTTTCATAAAACAGGCGGAAAGCGAATACGAATATTTGCAAAGCCTTGTAGATTTTATATCGATAGCGGAATCGGAAGACGACCTTATCGCCCTTTATTCGGAAGCGGAAAAATACGGGCTTATAAAACCGCAGAATATCAGAAAGAAAAAGGAACAGAATAAGCCGTTTCGCCAGTATGATATTTTCGGATACGAAGTTAAAGTCGGAAGAAGTAATATCGAAAACGACGAACTAGTATATTCCGCGGCGGACTCGGATATTTGGTTGCACTCTAAATCTTACCGCTCGGCGCACGTTATAATAAAGGCGGGCGGAAAAGAAGTGCCCGAAAAAGTTTTAATTTCCGCGGCGGAGATCTGCGCCTATTATTCAAAGTGCAGAGACGGAAAAAGCGAAATAGTTTATACAAAGCGGATAAACCTTAAAAAACCGAAAGGCGCAAAATTCGGGCTGTGGAATTATTCGGATTATAATTCGATAACCGTCGAATCTTCTCCGCACGAAGAAGATAGAAGGTCCCCTGACCGCTAAAAAGGTGAATAAATCCACTCGAAAAGGTTTGCCTTTTATAAAATGATATGATAAAATATTTAAGAATTTTTGTGATAGGAGTAACTTATGAAATATACTTTTGAAAAAGCCGAAAAAAGCACGGTAAAAATCGAAATGACGCTTACGGCGAAAGAATGGAAAGAATCGCTTGACGCCGCTTACGAAAAGACCAAGGGCAGATATTCTCTTCCGGGGTTTAGAAAGGGCAAAGTTCCGAAACATTTATTAGAACAGACTTACGGCGAAGGTATCTTCTTTGAAGAAGCGATAAATATCGCTTTCCCCAAATATTACGGAGAAGTTTTGGATAAAGAAACTTCGATCGTTCCGGTATCTACTCCCGAAATCGACATTAAAAACGTAAGCGAAAAAGGTATCATACTTATTGCCGTAGTTCCCGTTAAACCCGAAGTAACACTCGGCGAATATAAGGGTATAACTTTCGATAAAGTTGAGTATAATGTTAAAGACGAAGACGTGGAAGCCGAACTTAAACGTTTGCAAGAAAGAAATTCAAGGCTTGTTGACGTAGAAGGCGACGAACCCGTTAAAGACGGAGACACCACCGTTATCGATTTCTCCGGCAGCGTTGACGGGGTTAAGTTCGAAGGCGGCACGGCTGAAAAATACACCTTGGTTATCGGCAGCCACTCTTTTATTCCCGGATTTGAAGAACAGATTATCGGAATGAAAAAGGGTGAAGAAAAGGATATAAACGTTAAATTCCCAGACGACTACGGCGCAGAAAACTTAAAGGGAAAAGATGCGGTATTCGCGATCAAACTTCACGAGATAAAGAAAAAAGAGATCCCCGAAATAACCGACGAATTTATTAAAGACGCGGTAGGGGCTGAAAGCGTTGAAGCGTATAAAAAAGAAACCGCTGAAAGACTTAAAAAGCAGAACGACGACAGGGCGACTCGCGAACTCGAAGACGCTATGGTTAAAAAGATAACTGACGGCGCAACCGTAGAAATTCCGGACGCCATGATCGAAAATCAGATCGATCGTATGGTTGAAGAAATGTCTTATAGGCTTTCTTACCAAGGTCTTAAACTTGAAGACTACTTAAAGTATACCGGTCAAACGATGGACGATTACAGAAAGGGTTATAAAGAACAGGCGGAAGGTATCGTTAAGTCTCAACTCGTTATAGAAAAGATCATCGAAACCGAAAAGATCGAAGCGACTGACGAAGACGTTGAAAAGAGAATCGAAGAAATGGCGACTGCGCAAAATAGACCCGCTCCCGACGTTAAGAAGAATATGAACGCGCGTCAACTCGATTATATTAAAAACGAAGTTATAATCAATAAATTCTTTGAACTTCTAAAAAGCGTTAACACCGTTAAATAATTAAAAGGATTTAAGAACAAATGGAAATTAAAAACAGCGTTATTCCTTACGTTGTAGAGCAGACGAATAAGGGCGAAAGAAGTTACGATATATATTCAAGACTGTTAGAAGACAGAATAATCTTTTTAACCGGCGAGATAAACGACGCGGTGGCGGACACGGTCGTCGCGCAGCTTATCTATCTTGAAGGAAAAGATCCGAATAAAGATATCTGCCTTTATATCAATAGTCCGGGCGGCAGCGTTACCGCGGGGCTCGCGATATACGACACTATGAATTATATAAAGTGCGACGTCAGCACGATTTGTATAGGTCTTGCGGCGTCTATGGGCGCTTTCTTACTTTCCAGCGGCACAAAGGGCAAAAGATACGCGCTTAAAAACAGCGAAATAATGATCCACCAGCCCTTGGGCGGCGCACAGGGTCAGGCAAGCGATATAAAGATCCAAGCCGACCATATAATTAAAATAAAGAAAAAATTAAACGAGATTTTAGCCGAAAATAGCGGCAAACCTTACGAAATCGTTGAAAAAGACACCGACAGAGATAATTATTTGTCGGCGGAAGAGGCAAAAGAATACGGACTTATTGACGAGATTTTCGTAAAACGTCCGTAAACTCGGAGACGTATGAAAGATAAAGAACAACTTTTTTGCTCCTTCTGCGGAAAGCCGAAGGAACTTACTAAAAGATTAATAGCGGGCCCTAACGGAATATACATTTGCGACGAGTGTATAGAGATTTGTCGCGACGTTATGAAAGAGGACGAGAATAAAGAAAAGGCGTTAGAGGAAGTAAAACTTTTAAAGCCTGCCGAAATTAAAGCGAAACTTGACGAATATATCGTCGGTCAGGAAGACGCTAAAAAAGTTTTATCCGTAGCGGTTTATAATCATTATAAAAGGATCAATTCCGCAATTAAAGACGGAGACGTCGAACTCGATAAAAGCAATATCTTATTGCTCGGACCTACGGGCTCGGGAAAGACTTTGCTTGCAAAAACGCTCGCTAAAATTTTAGAAGTGCCTTTTGCCGTTGCCGACGCCACTACTTTGACCGAGGCAGGCTACGTCGGGGAAGACGTGGAAAATATCTTGTTAAAACTTATTCAAGCCGCGGATTACGACGTTGAAAAGGCTCAAAAAGGTATCGTTTATATAGACGAGATCGATAAGATAGCAAGAAAGAGTGAAAACGTTTCTATAACTCGTGACGTATCCGGCGAAGGCGTTCAGCAAGCGCTTTTAAAGATTATCGAAAGCACGGTTGCAAACGTTCCTCCGCAGGGCGGAAGAAAACATCCGCAGCAGGAATTTATAAGGATAGATACCACGAATATTCTGTTCATTTTGGGCGGGGCGTTCGTAGGGCTTGACGAAATAGTAAATAAAAGGAAGGAAAAGTCTTCTTTGGGTTTCGGCGGCTCGGTAAAAGAAGAAAAGGAAAAGAATTTCGAGTATCTTAAAGAAATTCAGCCCCAAGATCTTATCAAATACGGGCTTATTCCCGAATTTGTCGGCAGAGTTCCCATAACCGTAGGGCTTCACCCGCTCGACGAAGAAGCTCTCGTAAATATTTTAACAGAGCCTAAAAACGCGCTCGTTAAACAGTATAAGCGTTTGATAGGTCTCGATAACGTCGAACTCGAAATAACCGACGACGCCGTTCGTGCGGTGGCAAAACGCGCCATCGAACTGAAAACGGGGGCAAGGGGACTAAGAACTATTTTAGAAAACCTTATGCTCGACACTATGTATGATATCCCGTCTGACGAATCGATTGAAAAGGTCATAATAGACGAAAGCGTCGTCAGCGGCGAAAAACCTAAAATCGTTAAGAAAAAAATCGCGTAGCATTTTGATCGGTCGATTAGAAATCGGCCGATTTTTTCTTGCGATTTACCGAATAAAAAGAATTAAAAAAAATTATCGTAAATTTAAAAAAATTATTAAAAATCGTTTGACAAAGCAGTTGCCTTCTACTATAATAAGTGGTAGCTGTGTTAATCTGGGTTGAAGCGGGAAGTTACTTAATCGCAAGAAGATAATTTCCGCGGACAAGTGTGGGGGCTAGACCTCTGCGACTAACTTCAAAAGAGAAGATAGGGGATTCATTCGCAGCGACTTAAAAAGTTAAGTATCGGCGAATGATTTTTTTATCTGAATATTTTGGACACACACGGAAGAGTTTACAGCAAACTTAAAGTTAGGATAGGAGAAAGAAAAATGGCAAGTCAAAAAATCAGAATTAAACTTATGTCTTATGACAGCGAAATGCTCGATCAAGCGGCTAAAAAAATAGTCGAAACCATGCAGAAATCGGGCGCAAAGATCAGCGGACCTATTCCGCTGCCCACCGAGAAGGAAATAGTTACTATTCTCCGTTCTCCGCATAAATATAAAGATTCGAGAGAACAGTTCGAAATCAGAACTCACAAAAGACTTATCGATATTTATTCGCCGAACGTTAAACTTCTTGACAGCATTCATTTGCCCGCCGGCGTAGACATTAAGATTAAGTTATAATTAGAACAATATTTAAAACATTATATAATATGGAGGTGAACTTTATCTATGAATAAAGCAATCATTGGAAGAAAGCTAGGGATGACTCAGGTATTTACCGAAGAAGGTAAGGTTATTCCCGTAACGGTTATCGAAGCCGGTCCGTGCCCCGTCGTTCAAGTCAAAACGCTTGAAAGAGACGGTTATTCGGCAGTAAAACTCGGTTTTGACGCTGTTGACGAAAAGAAATTAAATAAGCCCGAAGCGGGTTTATTCAAAAAGACCGGTGTTCCGGCGCAGAAAGTTTTGAAAGAATTCAAACTTGACGGTGCTGACGCTATGACCGTTGGAACGGTAATCACTTGCGACACTTTCGCCGCGGGCGATAAGATCGACGTATCCGGCGTAACGAAAGGTCACGGATTTACGGGCGTTATCAAAAGATGGAACAACCACAGACTTAAAGAAACGCACGGTGTAGGCCCTGTTCACAGAGAAGTCGGTTCTATGGGTGCGAACAGCAGTCCTTCGAGAGTTTTCAAAGGTAAAAAGATGCCTGGTCAATACGGACACGAAAACGTAACCGTATTAAATCTTGAAGTAGTAAAAGTCGACAAAGAAAGAAATGCGATTTTGGTTAAAGGTGCCGTTCCCGGCCCGATTAAAGGAATCGTAACATTAAGAAACAGCGTTAAAGCGTAAGGAGAAAGATTATGCCAAGTGTTAAATTATATAATATGCAAGCGAACGAAGTAGGCAGTCTCGAACTTTCCGACGCTATATTCGGCGCTGAATTAAACGAAGCGGTAATTCACCAAGCGGTTGTCGCAAGACTCGCAAACGAAAGACAAGGAACCAAAAGCACTCTTACCCGTAGCGAAGTAAGAGGCGGAGGCGCTAAACCCTGGAGACAAAAAGGAACGGGTAGAGCGAGACAGGGTTCTATCAGAAGTCCTCAATGGGTAAAGGGCGGCGTAGTTTTTGCACCCAAGTCCAGAGACTTCTCAAAGAAAATGAATATCGCCGCTAAAAGAGTTGCGCTCTTCTCGGCGCTTTCGCAGAAAGTAAGAGACGGCGAAGTATTCGTTATAGACGATATCAAAGTTAAAGAAGCAAAGACCAAGGAAATGGCGGCGTTCTTAAAAGCCTTCAAGTTTGAAAAATCCGTTCTTATCGTAATGGATAACGCAGACGAAAGCGTATTAAGAGCAAGTGCGAATATCAAAGCGATAAGCACTATACCTGCGGCTCAGTTAAATACTTACGACGTAGTTAAAAACGCTAACGTAGTTATTTCCAAAAAGGCCGTTGAACAAATCGAGGAGGTCTACGGAGAATAATGGCTGCACACGATATAATAATCAAACCGCTTCTTTCCGAAAAGAGCTATGCGGGAATTAAAGATAAAAAATACGTTTTTATCGTAAAGAAAGACGCCAATAAAGTTCAGATCAAACTGGCTATCGAAGAAATATTCGGCGTTCAGGTAGAAAAGGTTAACACCGCGATTATCGGCGGTAAGTTGAAAAGACAGGGCAAGTATGAAGGATACACTCCCGATTACAAAAAAGCCATCGTTCAACTCAAAAAAGACAGTAAGTCGATTGAGTTCTTCGATTCGTTGTCTTAATTAGCGGAGGGAAAGTAAAATGGCTTTAAAAAGATATAAACCGACTTCGGCTGCTCGTCGTTTTATGACGGTAAGTTCGTATAGCGAAATTACCAAGAAAACGCCCGAAAAAGCTTTGCTTGAAGATCAAAGAAAGAGCGGCGGCAGAAACTTTCAGGGTAAAATAACCGTTCGTCACATCGGCGGCGGAAACAGAAGAAAATATCGTATAATCGACTTTAAGCGTGCAAAGGACGGCGTTCCGGCAGTAGTTAAAGCGATCGAATACGATCCGAACCGTAGCGCGAATATCGCTCTTCTATACTATAAAGACGGTGCAAAAACCTATATTCTTGCGCCTATCGGTCTTAAAGTGGGAGACACGGTAATCAGCGGCGAAACGGCAGATATCAAAGCGGGCAACGCGCTCCAACTTAAAGATATCCCCGTCGGAACCATGGTTCACAACATCGAAATGCAACCCGGTAAGGGCGGTCAGATCGCAAGAGCGGCAGGAATGAGCGCTCAGATCATGGCAAGAGACGAAAAATACGTAACACTTAAAATGCCGAGCGGCGAAATGAGATATATTCTCGCGACCTGCAAAGCGACGATCGGTCAAGTAGGTAACTTGGAACACGAAATCATCAGGATCGGTAAAGCCGGTAAGACCAGATATCTCGGAATAAGACCTACCGTCCGCGGTGTAGTAATGAACCCGTGCGACCACCCTCACGGCGGTGGCGAAGGCAAATCTCCCGTCGGTATGCCGGGGCCTGTTACTCCTTGGGGTAAACCTGCTCTCGGTTATAAGACCAGAAAACACAAAAAATCGTCTGACAAACTTATTATCACCAGGATAAATTAAGGAGAGAGAAATGAGTAGAAGCGTTAAAAAAGGTCCTTACGTAGAACCCAAACTCTTAAAAAGAATTGAAGAATTAAACGAAAAGAACGAGAAAAAGGTATTAAAAACCTGGTCGCGTTCTTCCACGATTTTCCCTCAGATGGTAGGACATACCATTGCGGTTTACGACGGAAGAAAACACGTTCCGGTATACGTAACCGAAGATATGGTAGGTTGCAAACTCGGCGAATTCGCGCCGACCAGAACCTTTAAAGGACACGCAGGCAGCGAAAAGTCCGCAGGTGCAAGGTAAGGAGAACAAAATGGCTAAAAATATGAAAGAAAAGACGGCTAGAATAGCCGAAAACAAAGACAAACGCCCGAGAGCGGTTGCTAAACACGTCAGGATCTCTCCTTATAAGGTAAGAATCGTGCTTGACGTAATCAGAGGCAAAGGCGTTAAAGAAGCGATCGCGATCTTAGAAAACACTCCCAAAGCGGCTTCCGATCCCGTTAAAAAGGTTGTTATGTCCGCAGCGGCAAACGCAGAACATAACCTCGGTATGAACAGAGACAATCTTTTCATCGCCGAAGCGTATGCGGATCAGGGACCGACTCTTAAAAGAGTTATGCCCAGAGCGCAAGGCAGAGCGTTCAGAATATTAAAGCGCACCAGCCACATCACCGTGGTTTTGGACGCGAAGGAATAAGGAGGGCGTTATGGGACAGAAAGTTAATCCGCACGGTTTAAGAGTCGGAATTATCAAAGATTGGGATACCCAATGGTTCGCAGATAAGAAAGAATTTGCGGCAAACATTAAAGAAGATTACGAAATCCGCACCGCTTTAAAGAAAAAGTATTATCAGGCTGCGATTTCCAAAATCGTTATCGAAAGAGCGGCGCTCAAACTCACCATCACCGTTTTCACGGCTCGCCCCGGCGTGCTTATCGGAAAACAGGGCGCTGAAATCGAAGTAATTAAAAAGACTGTCGGCAAGATCTGCAAGGGCAAACAGATTTCGGTAAACATCTCCGAAGTTAAAAAACCCGATGCCGACGCTCAATTAGTCGCAGAAGGAATCGCTTCGCAACTTGAAAAGCGTGTATCGTTCAGAAGAGCGATGAAACAGGCTATTTCAAGATCTATGAGAAGCGGAATCAAGGGAATTAAGGTTTCCGTTAGCGGCAGACTCGACGGCGCAGAAATAGCGCGTAGCGAAAGTTATCACGAAGGTTCTATACCTCTTCAAACTTTAAGAGCAGACATCGAATACGGTCTTGCGGAAGCACATACGACTTTCGGTGTTATCGGTATCAAATGCTGGATTTATAAGGGCGAAGTTATCGGTGCCGCCAAAAAGAAAAATGCTGAAGGAGGCGAAGCGTAATTATGTTGATGCCAAAGCGTGTTAAAAGAAGAAGAGTTCATCGCGGCAGAATGACCGGAAAATGCACCAAGGGCAATAAGATTGCTTACGGCGAGTACGGTTTAGTTGCGTTGGAACCCGGTTGGATCAAATCTAACCAGATAGAAGCGGCTCGTATCGCTATGACCAGATTTATCAAACGTGGCGGACAGGTATGGATAGATATCTTCCCGCATAAGCCTGTAACCAAAAAACCTGCGGATAGCCGTATGGGTAGTGGTAAAGGTTCTGTTGAATTCTGGGTTGCGGTAGTTAAACCCGGTAGAATGCTTTTCGAAATGGCAGGCGTTCCGGAAGATATCGCTAAAGAGGCTATGAGACTTGCGGGACATAAACTTCCCGTTAAAACGAAATTTGTTAAAAAGTCCGATTTAGCCGAAGAAATTAAAGAAGAAGGCGGTGAAGGTTAATGAAAACGAAAGAACTTCACGAATTAACGGTAGACGAATTAAACACCAAACTCAAAGAACTTAAAGAAGAATTGTTTAACCTTCGTTTCCGTCACGCAATAGGTCAACTTGAAAACCCTGCTTCTCTTAAAATTTGTAAGAAAGACATCGCGAAAGTTAAGACCATATTGAGAGAAAGGGAACTTGGGGCGAAAGCGTAGGAGTAAATGATTATGGAAAGAAATTTAAGAAAAGAAAGAGTCGGAATAGTTGTTTCTGATAAAATGGATAAAACGGTAGTAGTTGCTATCGAAGAAAGATTTAAACATCCGCTTTATAAAAAGACTGTTAAGAAGACTCACAAATTCAAAGCGCACGACGAGCAAAACGCTTGCGGAATCGGCGATAAGGTAAAAATAGTCGAAACGAGAAAACTCTCTAAGGACAAAAACTGGAGAGTTGCCGAAATTATCGAGAAGGCTAAGTAAGGAGGCTAAGTATGATACAACCACAAACCAAATTAAAAGCGGCGGATAACTCCGGCGCAAAGGAATTGATGTGCATCAGAGTCCTCGGCGGATCTTTCAGAAGAACAGGTAATATCGGCGACGTAATCGTAGCGAGCGTTAAAACCGCAACGCCCGGCGGCGCGGTCAAGAAAGGCGACGTTGTTAAAGCGGTTATCGTAAGATCTACCAACGGTGTCAGAAGAAAAGACGGAACTTACGTCAGATTCGACGAAAACGCTGCGGTAATTATCGACAACCAGAAACAGCCCAAAGGCACGCGTATTTTCGGGCCGATAGCAAGGGAACTTCGCGATAAAGATTATATGCGTATAATCTCTCTTGCTCCCGAGGTTTTATAAGGAGAAAGGCTATGAAAGTTAAAAAGAACGATACCGTTTTGATATTAACGGGAAAAGACGCCGGAAAGACCGGCAAAGTTCTCGTTTCTCTCCCCAAAGATGAAAAAATCGTCGTTGACGGAGTAAACGTTCAGAAAAAACATAAAAAAGCGAGAAACGCAAACGAAGTTTCTGCTATCACCGATCAGGCAGGTCCTATCAGCGTTAGCAACGTTATGGTAGTTTGCCCCGCTTGCGGCAAAGCGACGAGAGTTGCTTATAAGGTAGAAGGGGATAAGAAAGTCCGCGTTTGCAAAAAATGCGGCGCGATCCTTGACGCAACCAAAGAAGCCAAAGAGGTCAAAAAGGCAACTAAAAGAAAGACCAAAAAGACCGAAAACAAAGAGGACGGAGGAAATGAATAATGGCAGAAGTTAAAACTCCGAACAGAGTAAAAGAACTTTACGATAAACAGGTTGTTCCCGCTCTCGTAAAAAAGTTCGGCTATAAAAACGTAAACCAAGTTCCGAAACTCGTTAAAATAACGATCAACTCCGGACTCGGCGACGTTAAAGACAACGCAAAGAGCGTTCAACTTGCTCAGGAAGAATTAAGACTTATATCCGGTCAGAAACCTATTCTTACTCAGGCTAAAAAGTCTGTTGCAAACTTCAAGATAAGGGAAGGTCAGAACGTCGGAATCAAAGTTACTTTAAGAGGAACGAGAATGTATGAATTTTTCGATAAATTCGTATCCATCGCTCTTCCGAGAGTAAGAGACTTCCGCGGTGTTCCCGGCAAATCCTTTGACGGAAGGGGCAACTACTCAATGGGCGTTAAAGAACAACTCATATTCCCTGAAATTTCCTACGATCAGGTAGAAAAGATCAGAGGGTTTGACTTATGTTTCACCACCACGGCGAAAACCGACGAAGAAGCGAAAGAACTTTTGGCACTTCTCGGAATGCCCTTCAGCAAGTAAGAAGAGAGGAGAATTAAAAATGGCTAAAAAAGCGATGATAAACAAGCAGCAAAGACCTGCTAAATTTTCCACCAGAGCCTACACGAGATGCAGCATCTGCGGTCGTCCGCACGCTGTATTGCGTAAATACGGAATCTGCCGTATATGCTTCAGAAATCTTGCCTATAAAGGTCAGATTCCCGGAGTAAAGAAGGCAAGTTGGTAAAGGAGGAATAAAAAATGACAGACGTTATTGCAGATATGCTTACCAGAATCAGAAACGGACTTTCTGCTAAGCACGAAACTGTAGAAATCCCCGCTTCCAACACTAAAAAGGCAATCGCCGATATTTTGTTGAAAGAAGGCTACGTTTCGGACGTTAAGTTCGAAGAAGGCGTTCAGGGAACTATAATAATAACTCTCAAATATGAAAACGGACAAAAAGTCATCACGGGACTTAAAAGAGTAAGTAAACCGGGACTTAGAGTTTACGTCGGCGCTGACGAAATACCTCAGGTGCTCGGCGGACTCGGAATTGCGATTCTTTCGACTTCGAAGGGAATTATGACCGGAAAAGACGCAAAGAAAGCACATCAGGGCGGCGAAGTTCTCGCTTACGTTTGGTAAGGAGGTAAATTATGTCAAGAATAGGAAATGCTCATATCGTTTTACCCGCAGGCGTAACCGTAGAAATCAAGGATAACGTTATAACCGTTAAAGGACCGAAAGGAACTTTAACTCAGGCATACGATCCCATTATCACGCCGAAGTTAGACGGAACCACTTTGATCTTTACCAGAGCGAACGAACTCTCTACCACGAAAGCCAAGCACGGCTTGTATAGAGCGCTCACCGCGAATATGGTTAAAGGCGTTACCGAAGGCTTCCAGAAAAACCTTATCGTAAACGGCGTAGGTTGGAAGGTCAATAAACAAGGTAACAAACTCGTTATGAACGTAGGTTTTTCTCACCCCGTAGAAATTGCCGAAATCGACGGAATCAGCATCGAAACTCCTTCGGTAACCGAAATCGTTATCAAAGGTATCGATAAAGAAAAGGTCGGTCAGTTTGCGGCAATGGTAAGAGGAATCAGAGAACCCGAACCCTATCACGGATACGGAATCCGTTATAGCGACGAAGTTATCGAAAGAAAAGTCGGTAAAGCGGCAGGATCCAAGGGTTAATAATTAAATGTACTTTTAGTGGACGCGCCTAATCAACGCGTCTGCCGAGTGCGTTAAAACGCGAAAAGTTTTAATAGGAGTTAAAAATGATTAAAAAAATCAATAAAAACGCAGACAGACAGAAAAGACATAAAAGAGTAAGAGCGAAAGTCAAAGGCACGGAAGTTGCTCCGAGAATTTCGGTTTACAGAAGTCTTAATCACATCTATGCGCAGTTAATCGACGACGTAAAGGGAGTAACCCTCGTAACGGCGTCCACCCTCGATAAAGAAATTAAGGGCACTTTTGAAGATAAAGACAAAAAGGCGCAGGCGTTCGCGGTTGGCGAACTTCTTGCCAAGAAAGCTGCGGAAAAAGGAATCAAAAAAGCCGTTTTCGACAGAGGCGGATACCTTTATACCGGCCGTGTGCAGAATTTAGCGGACGGCGCAAGATCTGGCGGCTTAGAATTCTAATATAAGGAGAACGAAAAATGGCAAGAGATAATAATAGAGCGCCGAAAAGGGCAGAAGAAAACGACGGACTCATTAAAAAGACTATTGTCGTAAACCGTGTAACCAAGGTTGTTAAAGGCGGTAGGAACATGAGATTTGCCGCGCTCGTCGTAGTAGGTGACGGCGCAGGCAGAATAGGCTACGCCATGGGCAAAGCCGCAGAAGTTCCCGAAGCACTCGATAAAGCGACCACCAGAGCGAAAAAGAACATGTTCAAATGCTCTTTGGTAGGAACTTCTATTCCTCACACGGTATTAGGTAAATTCGGAAGGGGATCCGTTTTGATGATGCCTGCATCCGAAGGTACCGGTGTTATAGCCGGCGGCCCGGTTCGTGCGGTTATGGAATGCGTCGGAATTAAAGATATAAGAACTAAATCTCACGGAACGAATAACCCGATCAACTGCGTTAAAGCGGCTATCGAAGGGTTAAAAGAACTCAGAACCGCCGAACAAATAGCGGCGATTCGCGGTAAATCCGTAGAAGAAATCAACGGTTAAGGAGGGTACTTTTATGGCGAAGAAAACCGAATCCAAAAAGATAAGAGTTACGCTTGTTAAAAGCACTATCGCAATTTTACCGCAGCATAAGAAAATAATCGCAGCGTTAGGTCTCAAAAAGATCCGTTCTTATAACGAATTTGAAGAAAACGCCGCTATACTCGGTATGATTGAAAAAGTTAAATACCTAGTAAAAGTTGAAAACGTTTAATTTCGGCTTTAATCACATTAACAAGGAGTAAAAAAATGAGAATAGATACGTTAACCCCCGCTGAGGGCGCAACGACTGCCAAAAAAAGATTGGGCAGAGGTATCGGTTCCGGTCTCGGCAAAACGAGCGGAAAGGGACATAAAGGTCAATGGGCAAGAAGCGGTGGCGGAGTTCGTCCCGGATTCGAAGGCGGTCAGATGCCTTTGATAAGACGTGTTCCGAAACGCGGCTTTAACAACCATTTCAAAAAATCTTACAGTATCGTTAATCTTTCCGTTCTCGATCAGTTTGACGCAAATTCCGTAGTAGATATTGCGGCTTTGAACGATAAAGGGCTTATCAAACTCGTAAAAGGCAGCGTAGGCTTAAAAGTTCTCGGCAACGGAACGATTACAAAAGCGCTTACCGTTAAGGCTGACGCTTTCTCGGCTCAGGCTAAAGAAGCAATCGAAAAAGCAGGCGGAAAAGCTGAACAAATTTAACCTTTCAGGAGGCTAAAATGTGGCAAACGATAGTAAACGCGTTTAAGATCAAAGAAGTCAGACGCAAAATACTCATAACTATAGCGATCTTGTTCGTTTATAGACTGGGTTGTTATATTCCGGTTCCGGGCGTTCATATGTTCGACGGGATCGAAAACTATAACTTTCTGACCATAATGAGCGCCGTATCCGGCGGAGCGTTGCAATATGGAACGTTCTTTGCAATGGGTATCGGACCTTATATTAACGCGTCAATTATAATTCAGTTATTAACCGTTGGTATTCCCGCTCTCGAAAGACTTTCAAAACAAGGTGAAGAGGGCAGAAGAAAAATCAACAACTATACGAGAATTTTAACACTTATTCTTGCTATTGCGCAGGCGATAGGTATTCTCGTAGGATTTAGTTCTTCTGTTAAAACGGCGGAAATCTTCGGCGATACCGGTTTTGCTTATTATGCAAGTTATATTTTCTTGGTAATAGTTTATACCGCGGGTGCCGCGCTTACGATGTGGATCGGTGAAAGAATTACCGATTACGGTGTAAGTAACGGTATATCCCTTTTGATCTTCGCAGGTATCCTTGCGACTGCGGGAACTACCATTTTGGGACTCTTCCAGAACTGGAACGATTCTTCGATCTGGATAATTCTCGGTTTCGTTTTGGCAGCGGTCTTGATCTTCATGGCGATCGTTGCGGTAGATTCCGGCGAAAGAAAAATCCCCGTTCAGTATGCGAAACAGGTTAAAGGCAGAAAGATGTATGGCGGTCAATCGACCCATATTCCGATTAAAATCAACGCGTCCGGCGTTATGCCGCTCATCTTCGCGTTCGCGATTTTAAGTTTCCCGGATCTCATCATCAACCTTTTCGGTGTTACCAGCGATAACTTCTGGACTAAATATTTCGGCACGAACTCGTGGCTTTATCCTATAATCCTTTGCGTATTGATATTGTTCTTCTCGTATTTTTATAATCAGATACAATTCAATCCGGACGATATAAGTAAAAGTATTCAGGGCAACGGCGGATTTATCCCCGGTTACCGCCCGGGTAAACCTACTGCCGACTACCTTAAAAAGGTAAGCAACAGAATAACTCTCTTCGGAGCGATATTCCTTGCGGTAGTAGCGCTTGTTCCTTCGCTTATATTCAAAGCGATAGACAGCAGCCTTGTTTCCGTATTCAGCGCAACGGGACTTTTGATTATAGTTTCAGTCGCTCTTGAATTCGATCAGGCGTTGCAATCGCAAATAATGATGAAGAATTATAAAGGATTTTTGAAATAATGAAAATAATTCTATTGGGTGCCCCCGGTAGCGGGAAAGGAACGCAGGCAGTTAAAATTGCCGAAAAATACGGTCTTACACATATCTCTACCGGAGACATATTCAGAGAAAATATCAAAAATCAAACCGAACTCGGTAAGAAAGTAAAAGCCATTATGGACGAAGGCAGACTTTGTCCGGACGACGTTACTTGTGAACTCGTTAAAGACAGGCTTTCTAAAAACGACTGCAAAAACGGTTATCTTTTAGACGGTTTTCCGAGAAATCTTTTTCAGGCTGGCGAACTCGATAAGTTCGCCGCCCCCGATAAGGTCATCAATCTTATCGTAGACTTAGGGAAAATCGAAAGAAGAATTACCGGAAGAAGAAGTTGCCCGAAATGTAACGGAAGTTTCCATATCGACTTTATCGGAGACGTTAAAACCTGCCCGACTTGCGGCGGTGAACTTGTAATTAGAAAAGACGATAATCCCGAAACAGTTAAAGAAAGACTTTCGGTATACGAAAAACAGACCGCACCGCTCGTCGATTACTACACCGCACAGGGTAAAGTAATCGATATCGACGGCGATCAGTCGATAGACGACGTGTTTAGCAGCATCGTGAAGGCACTTAAATAATGATAACTATTAAAACCGAGTCCGAAATCGAAAAAATGCGCGAAAGCGGAAGACTTACCAAAAACGTTTTGGAACTTATCGAAAAATCGATCAGAGTCGGGATGACGACGAAAGATCTCGATAAAATAGCATACGATTATATTAAGTCTTGCGGCGCAACACCTTCCTTTCTGAATTATTGCGGCTATCCTGCGTCGATTTGCGCGTCGATAGACGAAACGGTCGTTCACGGTATTCCGTCAGACGAAATAGTTATAAGGGACGGTCAGATAGTCAGTATCGACGTAGGCGTCGAATATAACGGCTATCACGGTGACGCGGCAAGAACTTTCACGGTAGGCAACGTTTCCGAAGAAAAAAGAAAACTGGTTGAAGTAACCAAAGAGTGTTTTTTCAAAGGAATTGAAAACCTTAAAGACGGAACACCTCTCGGCGATATAGGTTTCGCGGTCCAGTCCCATGCAGAGGCAAACGGCTATTCGGTAGTCCGTGCACTCGTGGGGCACGGGATAGGAACCAAAATGCACGAAGATCCGCAAGTCCCGAACTACGGAAGAAAGGGAACGGGAATAAGGCTTAAAAAGGGTATGGCGATAGCGATCGAGCCTATGATAAACGCAGGCGTCTATCAAGTCGACTTTATGCCCGACGGTTGGACGGTTAAAACCAGAGACAGAAAGCCCTCCGCACATTACGAAAACACAGTAGTTATAGGTGAAGACGGAGTTGAAATTCTGACTCTTTAAGGTGAAAGATGGAAAAAATATCTGTCGGTGATATAGTTTTAAGTAAGGCGGGGCGCGACGCGGGAAGATATTTTCTCGTAGTTGACGTGATCGATCAATATGCCTATATAACCGACGGAAAGATTAGAAAGGTCGTTAAACCTAAAAAGAAAAATCTCAAACATTTAAAAACAGTCGAAACGGCGAAAGATATTTCTCTCGCCGAAAAGATAAAACGCGGCGAACCCACTTCCGACGAAAGGGTAAAAAAGGCGATCCGCACCAAAATCTAAATAGGAGGAACAGTTTTTGTGTCGAAAGACGACGTTATAGAAACCGAAGGCGAAATAGTTGAAGCTTTGCCGAACGCAACGTTCACGGTAAAACTTTCCAACGGCCACGTGATCACGGCTTATATTTCGGGGAAATTGCGTTTGCACTACATCAAGATAATACCCGGCGATAAAGTCAAGCTCGAAATGAGTCCATACGACCTAACAAAAGGCAGAATCGTTTGGCGTAGTAAATAAAACCAGTTACAAAAAAGTTCCAAAGGAGATAAAAAATGAAAGTAAGACCATCAGTAAAACCCATGTGCGATAAATGCAAAGTTATTAAAAGAAACGGCAAAGTTATGGTAATTTGTTCCAAGAACAAGAGCCACAAACAAAGACAGGGTTAATAAAATCAACGGGCTCGGAAACGAGTCAATCGAAAACAACAGTCAAATAGAGCGAAATATCATTCCAACGTTCGTTTTGCTTGACATTTATCATATAAAAAATTAAAATATAAAAGGAAAAAATACGGAGGTATTTACAGACAATGGCACGTATAGCCGGTGTAGATTTGCCTAACAACAAAAGGGTAGAAATCGGTCTCACGTATATTTACGGAATCGGACTTCCCACGGCAAAGAAGATCATTGAAAAAACCGGTATCAATCCCGATACCAGAGTTAAAGATTTGAGTGAAAACGACGTAGCGAAACTCAGAGAATATATCGAACATAACCTTCACGTAGAAGGTGATTTGAGAAGCGAAGTAAGTTTATCTATAAAAAGACTTATAGAAATAGGTTGCTATCGCGGTGTTCGCCACAGAAAGGGCTTGCCCGTTAGAGGACAGAGTTCCAAGAGAAACGCGAGAACCAGAAAAGGTCCTCGTCGCACAGTAGCCAAGAAGAAAACGGCTACCAGATAACGGGAGGATAGATCATGGCAGCAGCAAAAAAAGTAGTTAAAAAACGTAAAGACGTTAAAAGGGTTGATAAAGGACAGGTTCATATTCAGGCTTCCTTTAACAACACCTTGGTAACCATAACCGACATGCAAGGAAACACCGTTTCTTGGTCCAGCGCAGGAAGCCTTGGCTTTAAGGGTTCCCGTAAGAGCACGGCTTTCGCGGCACAACAGGCTGCGGAAACCGCTGGAAAAGTAGCGAGAGAAATGGGTATGCGTCAAGTCGAAGTATACGTAAAAGGTCCCGGTCAGGGAAGAGAATCCGCAATCAGAGCGCTTGCAAACTGCGATATGGAAGTTACTCTTATTCAAGACGTATCGCCGATTCCGCACAACGGTTGCAGACCGCCCAAAAAGCGTAGAGTATAACGGAGGTAAAAAAACATGGCTAAATATACAGATTCCAAATGTCGTTTATGCAGACGTGAAGGCGCTAAACTTTTCTTAAAGGGCGAAAGATGCTATAAAGGCGTATGCGCGTTCGAGAAAAGACCGGTTGCCCCCGGACAACACGGTATGGGCAGAAAGAAGATTTCCGAATACGGACTTCAACTTCGCGAAAAACAGAAATGTAAGAGAATTTACGGCGTGTTAGAAGGTCAGTTCAGAAAATATTATGAAAAGGCCGACCGTATGAAAGGTATCACCGGTGAAAACATGCTTTCGCTTTTAGAAAGAAGGCTCGATAACGTTATTTACAGAATGGGTATCGGTTCTTCTCGTTCTCAGGCTCGTCAACTCGTAACGCACGCTCACTTCACCGTTAACGGTAAAAACGTTAATATCGCTTCTTACTCGGTTAAAGTAGGCGACGTTATCGCGGTTAAAGAGACCAAGAAAGATAATAAATATTTCGCTGAAATCAAACAGATGAAGGTCGGCGCTATGCCAAAATGGCTCGAATTCAATCCGGAAACTTTGGAAGGCAAGATCCTTGCTCTTCCGACCAGAGAAGATATCGATAGCAACATCGCCGAACACATGATCATCGAGTTGTATTCGAAATAATAAAATCAAATAAATAAAACGGGTATGTCGGGGGGATAACCTTTGATCTCCACAGCAAAGGAACGAATTCCCGACACACCTGAACTATTAAGGAGGATAATTTCTTATGATGGAAATTGAAATGCCAAAAATAGCAGTGGAAGAAAACGAAGAAAAAAGTTACGCCAAAATCGTAGTTGAACCTTTGGAAAAGGGTTTCGGCTTAACGCTCGGCAACGCGCTCAGAAGAATTTTGCTTTCTGCGCTTCCGGGAGCGGCGATCTCTAACATCAAGTTCTCCGAAGATCTCGGTATCAAACACGAATTCTCGGCTGTTCCGATGGTTAAAGAAGACGTAACTGAAATAATTCTTAACTTAAAAACGGTAGCGATCAAGACGAGTGTGCTTGACGCGGACTATAAAAAGACCGTCAGACTTTATAAAGAAGGTCCGGCAGTCGTAACCGCAGGAGATATTGCTCCCGACGCAGAGTTTGAAATCTTAAATCCCGACCTTTATATCTGCACGATAGACGAAGGCGGCAAAATGGACGTTGAACTCACCATCACGAGAGGCAGAGGATATCAGAGTGCGGACGAGCATAAAACGGATATAATCGACAATATAGCGATAGACAGTATCTACACTCCCGTTAAAAAGGTAAGCTATAACGTCGTTGCTACCCGTGTAGGTCAGAGTGTTGACTTTGACAAACTTACGCTCGAAGTTTGGACTAACGGTGCGTTCTCCGGAAGAGACATCGTAAGTCTTGCCGCTAAAATACTCGAAGAACACGTCAGAATGTTCGTATCCTTATCCGAAGTAGGGAATATCGGAATTTTAGTTCCGCCCGAAGAAGATAAGAAAATGAAGATTCTTGAAATGACGATCGAAGACATGGACCTTTCCGTCCGTTCTTACAACTGCTTGAAGAGAGCAAATATTCATACCGTAGAAGATTTAACGAAGAAAACCGAAGACGATATGCTTAAAGTCCGCAACTTGGGTAAAAAATCGCTCGACGAAGTCGTTGCAAAACTTATAGATTTAGGCTTAAAGTTGAAGGACAAGGAGGACTAAACAATGGCAAGTAAATTAGGCGTAAACGCGACGCAGAGAGTTGCGCTTATCAAAAATCAGGCTTCCGCGCTTTTGTGGCACGGCAAAATCGAAACCACCGAGGCGAGAGCCAAAGAAGTAGCGGCATATACCGCTAAGATATTAACTCTTGCGATCAATACCTATACCGACACGGACGAAACCGAAGTAGTCGTTAAAGACGCTAAGGGTAAAGACGTTACCAAAACTCTCGTTAAAGACGGAGTTAAAAAACTTAACGCCAGAAGAAAGATCATGTCGATGGTAAACGACTTGCAGGAAGTCAAAGGGTTCAAAGAAAGCAAACCCGAATTCAAAAAGAGAACCGCGGCAATTAAATATCCGCTTATTGAAAAGATCTTCGACGAATACGCACCCAAATATGCGGCTCGTAAAGAAGAAAAAGGTCAAGGCGGCGGCTACACGAGAATTTATAAACTCGGTGCAAGACGCGGCGACGCGGCACCCATGTGCATAATCGAACTTGTTGACTAATAAAAAAGGACGGAAACACCGTCCTTTTTTTATTTTATGGGCAAAATTCAACAGTAGCGTATTTAATTTGACATTTTTTCAAAAAATTAGTATTATAAAATAGTATGAAAACAATCATTTTAGGTGCAGGTAAAATCGGCACGGCATTAGTTGAAAGTTTTATCGAAGAAAATCAGGAAGTAACGGTAATCGACATTGACGCAAGAAAAGTTGAAAACGTCGTCAAAAAATTTGACGTTAAAGGTATAGTCGGCAACGGCTTTGAAAAAGACGTTTTGCTTGAAGCCGGCGTCGAAACGGCGGACTTTTTTATCTCTTGCGCATCACTTGATGAACTTAATATAATGTGCTGTATTCTGGCAAAGAACGCGGGGGCTAAAAACACCGTCGCACGGGTCAGAAAACCGGAGTTTTTTAAGGAAAAGCAAAATATAAGGGCAAATTTCGGAATAGATATGATAATCAATCCCGAATACAGAACCGCCCGCGAAATAGCGCACGTCCTTAAATTCCCCGCTGCAATCAGCGTTGAAAACTTTGCCGACGGCAGAGTAAACCTTATAGGTCTTAATATCGGCGAAGGTAATATTATAATCGGCAAAACCGTTATGCAGGTTATAAAGGATTATAATTTCAGCGTAATTTTCGCAATGGTAAAGCGTGGCGAAAAGGTTTACGTTCCGCACGGCGATTTTATCTTGGAAGAAGACGACGAAATTTATATGATAGGAAAGAGCAGCGATCTCGTCTCCTTCTGTAAAAAATTGCATATTTTCAAAATGCCCGTTAAAACCCTGTTCGTGGTGGGCGGCGGAAAGATCGCTTATTATCTTGCAAAAGAACTCGAACAGTCCGGTATAGATATAAAGATACTCGAATCGGATGAAGAACGTTGCAAAGAACTTGCGGCAGATTTTTCAAAGGTAAACGTTTTGCACGGCGACGGAACTGATAGGGAAGTTTTGGACGAAGAAGACCTTAAAAATTCGGACGCGTTCGTTTCTCTTACGGGTGTTGACGAAGAAAACGTTATCGTTTCGCTTTACGCCGAACAGTTAAAGGTCAGAAAGGTAATAACCAAAGTTACCCGCCCGACGATTATCAATATGGTAAAATCCTTGGGGCTTACAAGCGTTGTTTCGCCGCAATCGGTTATTGCGAACAACGTTATAAGATTTGTCCGTTCAAGGCAGGTCGAAGTAGGCAACAAGGTCAATAAATTTTTCAAGCTCGGCGAAAATGCGGAAGCACTCGAATTCACCGTGGGTGAAAACTTCAAGGGCATAGGGGTAAAACTTAAAGACCTTAAATTCAAAAATAACGTGCTTATCGGCTTTATCGCGCACGGCGAAGACGTTATTATGCCTAACGGCAATTCGGTTATAAGCGTAGGAGATAAAGTTTTGGTTATAGCCCTTGCAAATCAGATTACCGATCTTTCGGAGATTATAAAATAAATGAACTATAAGTTAGTAATAAACATACTTGCCAAAACATTCGTAATAAGTGGGCTCATTATGCTCGTGCCTATTATCGTGGCACTAATCTACGGAGAAAGCATTTATTTTTCGTTTATAATTCCGTCTATAGTATTTTTGGCTCTCGGTGTTCCGTTATCTTATATCCGCCCTGTGGAAAAGACGATATACGCGCGCGAAGGTTTTGCTATAGTCGCGCTGGCATGGGTTTTCCTTTCGCTTATCGGCGCATTGCCATACGTTATAAGCGGAGAAATTCCAAATTACGTAGATGCGCTTTTCGAGTCGGTGTCGGGCTTTACGACTACGGGTTCAAGCGTGGTTGCGGATATTGAATCGTGGAGCAAGTCTTTAACGTTTTGGCGTTCGTTTACAAACTTTATCGGCGGGATGGGTGTTCTCGTCTTCTTTTTGGCGGTAATTCCGGCAAATAATCAAGGTTCCATATATATTTTCAGAGCGGAATCTCCTGGGCCTACGGCGAGCAAATTTGTAAGCCGTATGAAAAACACCGCCATAATCCTTTACGCAATATATATAGGATTGACGGTTATTTTAACGCTTATGCTGTTTTTCGGCGGAGTTGATTTTTTCGACGCGATCTGTCAGGCATTTGCGACAGCAGCTACGGGCGGTTTTTCCACTAAAAACGCAAGCATAGCGGCGTTCGACAGCGTATACGTAGAAATCGTTATCGCCGTGTTTATGCTGCTTTACGGGGTGAATTTTAACGTATTTTATCTTATCCTTATAGGAAAGTTTAAAAAGGCTTTCTGTTCGGAAGAACTAAGAATTTATATTATAATACTTTTCGTCGCCACCGTTGCTATTACGGTTGATCTGCTTATTGCGGGAATACAGTTCGGCGAATCGTTAAGATATTCGTTCTTTCAGGTAACGTCGATCAGTTCGACGACGGGATTTTCAACGGCGGATTTCGGCACGTGGCCGAGTTTCTCGCATGGAATACTTCTCTTCTTAATGATAATCGGCGCGTGCGGCGGATCTACCGGCGGCGGACTTAAAGTTTCAAGAATAACCATACTTTTTAAGTCGGGCGCAACCGACCTTAAAAAGATGCTTAAACCACGTTCCGTTCACAGAATAAAATTTGAAGGCGAACCGCTTGACGAAGATACTATCCATAACGTAAGAACGTATTTTATAATCTGGGTTATGCTGTTTGTCTTGGGAACGCTTATCGTTGCAACGGACAGTTTCGGTGATATTTTAACCGATATAACTGCGTCGCTTACCTGTATAGGAAACGTCGGACCGGGACTTTCTTTAATAGGTCCGTCCCTTAACTTCGCGGCATTTAATCCACTTTCTAAGATTGTTTTGTCGTTGCTTATGCTAATTGGTAGGCTTGAAATATTCCCGATACTTTTATTGTTCGGGGTAAGAACTTGGAAGAGAACTTAAATCAATAATGGGAGACAATATGAACTTAGCATTATTTGACGCAAAACCGTATGACTTGCCTGCTTTTAAAGAACAGGCGGCAAAAAGCGGAATCGAAATTAAATTTTACGAAACAAAACTCACGGTAGACACCGCCGAACTTGCAAAGGGTGCGGACGCCGTCTGCGTTTTCGTGAACGATACGGTAAATAAAGAAGTTATCGATAAGCTTTACGAATACGGGGTTAAACTTATCGCTCTCCGCTGTGCGGGATATAATAACGTAGACGTAAAAAGCGCCTATAAAAAAATTCACGTGGTCAGAGTTCCCGCATACTCTCCGTATGCAGTTGCCGAACACGCAATGGCGCTTTTGCTGACGTCTATAAGAAGGATACACAAAGCGTATAATAGGACGCGCGAATTTAACTTTTCGCTATCCGGTCTTACGGGTTTCGATCTTCACGGGAAAACGGTTGGGGTAATAGGAACGGGCAGAATAGGAAGTATATTTATCGATATCTGTAAAGGTTTCGGTATGAACGTTTTGGCGTTCGATCAATATCCGAAAGCCGATCTCGGCGTAAAATACGTCGATCTTCCAGAGCTTTTTGAAAAGAGCGATGTGATTTCGCTCCATTGCCCGCTGACAAGCGAAACTACGCACCTTATCAACGACGACAATATCGCAAAGATGAAAAAGGGAGTTATTATCGTCAATACTTCCCGCGGCGCACTAATAGACGCTGACGCTCTTCTTCGCGGAATAAAAGACAGAAAGATAGGCGGCGCTTGCCTTGACGTTTACGAAGAAGAATCGAATATCTTTTTTAAAGACTTTTCGGGGCATATCGTAAACGACGATACTTTGGCAAGGCTTATATCCATGCCGAACGTTATATTAACTTCTCACCAAGCATTTTTAACCGAAGAAGCGCTTAAAAATATAGCGGAAACAACCGTTAAAAATATAGTGGACTTCTTTAAGGAAGGAAGATGCGATAACGAACTTTGCTATCATTGCGGTAACCTTGAAAATTGCATGAAAGTCAGAAAAGAAAAATGTTTTTAATAATTTAAAATAAAAAAACGGCAGACGATAATGTCTGCCGTTTTGCTTTTTATAATCAGTCTTCCTTCTTTTCTTTTTTCTTGTTGGAAACAATAGAAACGATATTAAGTGCAGCGCCTGCTATTAAAACTACGCCGAAGATAATTTGCGCGCTTGCTCTGAAATCTGCGGATAGAATAAGCGCAAGCCCTAATCCCGCGGCGGCGCCACCGATAACTAATTCGATAATAAATACGAATAAATTTCTTTCGTTTTTCATGAAACGGAATAATAACGCGTCAAGAATAACCAAAAAACCAATGGTGGTAATTATATACGGGGTAATGTAAACGAAAACTTCGAGGAAATTTTCCGCCATAAATACGATACCCAGCGCGATTATAACCGCAAGAAAAATGCCGTTCACCGTCAATAAAGACTTTTTGTTTGATGCGATAAGGATTATTCCCACAAGCCCGTATACGCAGAGCGCAACGCCTATAATGATGCTTAAAACGTTAGTTCCGATCTTAAAGCAGAAAAGTATGCCTAAAACCAGCAATAAAACCGAAACGACGATTTGTTCTGTTAATTTGCTTTTAAATTTGATTTCTTTACTCATAAACTTCTCCTTCCGGCAACGCAGCCGATTTTTACCTTATTATTATACAACCGTAAAAACCAAAAGTCAAACGTGCCAAACAGCATTTACGCCGATATATCGCCTAATAATTTTAAATCGACAAAAATTTTAAAATAGATAGCCCGTTCCGCAAAGGAACGGGACGCTACTTTTAAATACCTTCCATAACGTGCATATTGCGTAGTTTAGACGATTTTATAGAATCGACAACAGAATATGCGTGCGTTTCCAAATTGTTGCAAGTTGCGGTAGACATATTCTGGTTTTTAATTTCGCTTATTATCATCCTTGCGATATCTTCTATAATTTCAGCCTTATCGCTAGCCTGCGACTTTGAATTTCCAAGTTCTGTGATGCCCGCAAGCGACATTTCAAGGTCGGAAAGCAGGGGAAGATTTCTCATGCCTTTATACGCCCATTTATAAAAAGGCTCAAACTTATTGTTTAAAAGGTATATGGTAGATATGGCGTGCTTAACAAATTCAAATATCGCAAGTTGAGCCGCTCCCGTTTCTTTTCTGTCAATTAGCCTTCCGTAATTATACTGTCCCGCCTGCGCCATCATAATAACGTGCGCGGCGATTTTTTTTCTTCTTATATCTTCGGGGTAGCCTTTAAGCAAAACTTCGCGCACCTTTGAAAATTCGCCGAGATCGTCTCTAAAAACTTTTCCGTTGCAAGCGGTTGCAAGCGAAGATGAAGGCGTATAAAGCCAACGCTCGTCTGAATCGGGCGGATTTGTCGCCCCCAAAAACCGCTTGTAAAAATCTTCGATAATTATAACTCCGTGGCGGTTTCCGTCGGCAGGGGAAAGAAGTTGGCGATTTAGCCCCATAAACTCTTTCGGAAGTTTAGCGTATGCTCGTTCTAACTTAAATCCGAATTCTCTTTCGTCTTTTTCGGTAATAAAAAGGCAAAACCCCGGTTCAAAGTCGTGATCTTTTGAAATATCGTCGTCAAAGCCAAAACACTCAGATCCTTCGCCCACAAGCCCAACGGCTATTCTGTCTTCGGGGAAGCCCCCGTCTTGTATCATTTTTTTGCCGAACTCTTCATAATATTTTTCGGCTATTTCAATTCCTTTCATAAATTTCCTTCGATAAATTTTTTAATTCTTCCGCAATAACTTCGTATCCGAAATATTTAAATGACGGGGCGCATTTTTCTATAACGAAAGCGTAATATCCGTTTCTATCTATACTTTCGTCGTTAAGCACGTTATAGGCTTTAAAAAGGCAGTCGGTAATCTTATCTTTGCCTTTACCCGTTTGGTCATACATGTGCGCAAGGTTAACGTAAGAAATGGCGGAATCGAGTTTGCCTTCTATAAAAGCGGAAGTGATATCTATCGCACTAAGATACATTTTCTCCGCCTTTTCGTATTCGCCCGCGTCGACAAGCGCTAATGCATAGTTGTTATATAGTCCCGCAAATTTTAAGTCGTTTTCATTAAGATTAGCTTTATATATACTTAAAGCCTTTTCGTAGATAGGTAAAGCGTTCTTAAAATCGCCGAACGCCTTATAGGCTGTCGCCACGTTCAAAAAGATAGTGGCGGAAGATACAGCTTCGGTTAAGCCGAGCTTTTCGATAAGCAAAAGCGCGCGTTCGCAGAATTTATATGCTTCTTCCTTTTTGCCGACTTTCCGCATATAGCCGATAAGTTCGCTGTCTATCGAAAGTTCGCCTTTAAGGTCTTTTAAGCTTACCGCCTCGTTTTGCCAGTATTCTAAAAGTCTGCCCGCGCTTTCGTAATCGTTTTTATTAAAAAAAGCGTCTGCTTTTTCGATGATTCGGGAAACGGGTATTGTTCCTAACGGTTGATCTTTTTTCGGATCGTAAAATTCTTTGCCGCCGCAAAGTACGCAAGACGGCTCTTTATAATCAAAAGGATCGATCATATTTTTTCTCCCGCAAAATTATAACATACCTAAAAATAACGTGTCAATACGGGCGGGCTTAATGAATATTATAAAATTTTTATAAATAAAATGTTATATGAGATTATCCGAGTTAAAAGACGGCGAAAGCGCAAAAGTTATTTCCGTAGATACAGAAGTCGACCTTAAAAAAAGGCTTAATCAAATGGGTATGGTAAAAGGGGTAAAGGTAACCGTAATAAAAAGAGCGCCGCTCGGCTGTCCGATAGAGATAAAACTTCGCGATTTTTATATCGCGCTTAGGGAAGAAGACTGCGAAAACATCAAGGTGGAAAAATGAATAAAAACGTTGCGCTGATCGGCAATCCGAACGTCGGAAAAACCACGCTGTTTAACGCCTTAACCGGCTCTCACCAAAAGGTCGGAAACCTTTGCGGGGTAACGGTTGAGAAAAAGGAAGGTAGGCTTAAAGGCGAAAAGGATATAATCATCACGGACCTTCCCGGCATATATTCGCTAAACGCAAAATCGGAAGACGAAAAAGCCGTGCTTACTTTCTTACAAAAAACTCCGCCGGATATAATAATAAATATCGTCGACGGAACGAATTTGGAACGAAACCTATATTTAACCGAGAAACTTAAATTCCTTTCCGTTCCCATAATACTTGCGGTAAATATGTCCGACGAGATGGCTAGGTCCGGAATAATATTAGATCACGCAAAACTCGAAAGAGATTTTGGGGTTAAAGTTATAGCGATTTCCGCAAAAAAGAAAAGCGGGATAGATAAAATAATAAACGCCGTTAAAACGGTAAAAGTCGCGCAGTTTGAAAATCAAAACTTATCCGACGAAAAAACGTTCGAAAAAATCGAAAAAATCTTATCCGTCTGTCTTAAAAAACAGCCTACTAAAAACGAACTTTTCACTCTAAAAGCCGATAGGATACTGACGCATAAATATCTTGGCTTTCCCATCTTTGCGTTAATTCTTACCGCTGTGTATTTTTTGTCGCTGACTATCGGAAACTTTTTCGGCGATAAGATGGGCGAAGCGTTGGAAAAAGGAATAACCGCGATAAGCTCAGTGAAGATATTTTCACAACTACCAGCCGTTATTCACGGACTTATTTTTGACGGAATATTAAAGGGGATAAGCACGGTTTTAACCTTTCTGCCGGTTATTCTCGTTCTGTTTTTCTGCCTTGCAATATTAGAAGAATCGGGATATATGGCACGCGTTTCGTTCTTGTTCGATAAAGCGTTCAGAAAAATAGGGCTTGGCGGAAAATCCGTTATACCGCTCGTGCTGTCATGCGGGTGCACGGTAACGGGGGTTATGGCAACAAGAACGATAGAGAATAAAACCGAACGGCTTGCCACGGTGATACTTTGCCCGTTTATGCCGTGCGGAGCGAAAATGGCGGTGTTTGCCTACCTTGCGGATAAACTTTTTTTCGGCAATCCGTTTATTGCGGTGCTTGCCTATTTTTTCGGTGCGTTTGCCGTTATGGTATTCGGTAAACTTCTTGCGAAGTTAAAAGTTTTTAAAGGCAAAAGTTCTTTCCTTTTGGAAATACCCGTGCTAAGATTTCCAAAGGTTTCAGACGTAATTTACGTGCTTTTTGAAAAGATCAAAGATTTTTTAATCAAAGCGGGAACGGTAATACTTTCCGTATCGATAATACTGTGGATATTAAATCATTTCGGGTTTTCGGGCTATACCGAAAAAGCTGAAGAATCGTTTTTGTTCAATTTAGGCAACGGAATAAAATATATATTCTATCCGTTGGGGTTTTGCAGTTGGCAAACTTCGGTATCCCTTTTATCGGGCGTTTTGGCAAAAGAAGCGATTATGGAAAGTCTGGAACTTATCGCGCTCGATATAGGCTCGCTTTTTAATAACGCTTTTTCCGTATTTGCGTTTATGGCTTTTATAATCTTGTCTCCGCCGTGTATCGCCGCGCTTTCGCAAATAAAAAGGGAATTAAACAGCCGAAAACTCTTCGTGATGACTATCGCTTTTGAATTCCTTGCGGCGTATCTTAGCGCGCTTATAATAAACGTTACGGGAACAATTATTTTAAGTTTCCCGCACTTGATTTTTATTCTTATTGCTGTTATAATCTTAATAAGAATAACGGTGGCGCTATCCGCTAAATCTTGCGCAAAATGTGAAGGTTGCAAACGTAAAAAAGGGGGCAAAGTATGTCGAAATCGCAAAAATCGGAATACGACTATATGAGACAGGCAGACGTTTTGGAAGAAGACGCGTTTTTCCCCGAAGAGTGGGAAAGAGCGGAAGATACCGATAAAGAAAAATACTTTGAATTTTATGACGATATAAAAACCACTCCAAAAGACGACTGGTAAAAAAAAGACCGCTAACGGTCTTTTTTATTTTCCGATTTTATTATTTGTATCACGGTGGCAACGCCGCAATTTACCTTAAACTTAAAGTCGAAATCTCCGTATCTCATACCGAAAATTCTTTCTTCGTCTTCGTTATAGGCAGGGCGCGGATCTTCTTTTATGCACTCAATTGCGGTTTTATAAAGTTCGCCGTCTAATTCTTTCGGGATTTCGCAATCCACTTTCACGGTAAGAAAATAGTCTTTATTTTCTTCCGAATATCCGTATTTGCAATCTTCGTGCGAGTCAGTAAACGGAATATAAGGCTTAATATCAAACAGGGGCGTTCCGTCTAAAAGGTCTGCACCTTCAACCGTTAAAACGGGCCCTAAAATCTCGTCGAACGTAATATCGATAAGCTTAACGGAAGAAAGCCCTATGGGGTTTGGGCGAAAGGGCGATCTGCTCGCAAAAACGCCAACCTTTTCGTTTCCGCCCAGCCTTGGCGGGCGAACGGTAGCGGTGAATTTATTTACGTGCGATTTAGAAAAATCGAAAAGAAGCCAAATATATTCAAAATCTTTTAGCCCTCTTATGGCGTCTTTACTGCGGTATTCGGGATAAAAAACGATTTTTGCGCGGGCGGACTTGACTTTTCCGCTTTGGCGGGGAATACCGAATTTTTCCTTAAAATCGCTTATAACGTATGCGATATGTTTAAAAGTAGTTATATCCGTTTTCATCTTTTTTCACTTTTGGTATTGACAAATTTATAAAGGCAATATAGAATATATTCGGAACGGAGGGAATATGAAAAAACGTTTAATGCCTTTATTTTTAGTTTTAACTATCGTTTGCGGCATCTTATCCTGTTTTGCCGCTTGCGGCGAGAGCGGCGGTAAATCGCCAGGCGGCAATAATTCCGGAATAGACGTCGTATTTAACGATAAATGGCCAAATTAAGTTTAAAAACGCCCGACAAAAAGTCGGGCGTTTTTTGTTTGCCTGAACGTTTATTGTGACGGCAAGTTCTCTGCTTACGCCTTTATCCTTTAAAAACAGAATAATTTTTACCCGAAGATCTTTTATTTTTGTAATCATTTTGTTTTATAATAACACAACGGCATTTATTTTTCAAGCAAAAAAGAAAGCAGATGCTGATTATATCTAAAAACATTGCAAAAATAATTTCGGTATACTAATATTATAAAAAAGGAGAAAAACTATGAAAAGTGCAGCAAAAATTATGTATACGATAGGCAAAATTTTCAGCATAATAGAGATTTGTATGACCGTTATAGGAATCATCTTTGGCATACTTGTCGCGATATATGCAAAAGAAATTGCGGCAAGGGCGGATGTTTCAAGAACGTCTGAGGAAATTTACCGCATAGGTATCGCGTTTATGGTCGCGATGATAATATCATTTTTGATAGTAACCGTGGTTTTGTGCATTGCAAGTTATGCAAGAAGATCTATCGATAACGGAAGGGTAGACGCTTTGCCGCATATCATTATGATAGTTATAGGAATTTTCGGCGATATATTCTATCTGCTTGGCGGCGTGTTCGGAATTATTTCCGAAAATGACGAAACGGGGAAGGGTGCTCCGCAGAACTGATCTTAAAGCAAAAACAAAGGGCAGAGTATTCTGCCTTTTTATTTTTAAATTTATTCCGAAACTTTATAGTATTTAATTATTTTAGCCCCATAGTTTTCTATCGGGAAATCAAACACGGCGTTATCGTGCGCGGTAACGTAAATTTTTGTTTCGCCGTTAACCTTTACCACGCGGTTTACTAAAACCGTGTGGTAAAACCTTCTTTCGTTCCCAAGTTGAATAACGTCTGCGACTTCAATTTCTTTCTTGTCGCACTCAAAAAGTTTAAATCCGATGCTTTTATTGTTAAGTCCGAAATTTGCAAATTCGTCAACTCCCGTCCAGGCGGGCGCGCGGTCGTTTAGTCCTAAATAATACCAGCCGTTTATTAAAAAATTCATAGGGATATTTCCGGCATATAGGCATTGAGAAACAAAGTTGGTACAGTCTCCGCCAAGGTTTGAAAAATTGTAATAGATAGGGTTAAAAGAAAAAGCCCATTTTTCAGCGTATTTTATGGCGGCGGCTCTGTCGAACATAATTTATTTTATGAAAAAACAACTGTTTTTGCGCCGAAATATTTTAAAGTCTATTATTGCATTATGAAAATAGATATGTTAAAATTATAATGAACTTAGTTTAAATAAATTTTTTTTAACGGTTGGAGGGATAATACGGTGAAGATAAGAAATAAATTTTTAATAGTTTTCATTTCTTTTTTCGCAATTGCACTTTCCTTTGCGTGTTTCGGCTTTTCGCACAAAGTTTCTTTCGCTGCGGAAGAAGATAACTGGTGCGTTTTAACCGGCGACACGGGTAACACGCCAAGCGTTACTGCAGATGCCGACGGATACTATAAGATAGAAAATTTGAAGTTTTGGCGATCGAGCGTCAATTCGGATAGGAAACTTATTACAGACGGACTTACCGTAAGCATAAAGGTGAGCGGATACGATAATATGCCCTTAGGCTTCGGGTTTACTAATACGGCGGACGGATATTCGCCCGTATCCGATATGTTCAACGCAACGCTAAGGACTAGTGCGGACTGGAATTTACTTTATTATCAATACGACCATACGGGGGAATTCGGATCTCCAACGCACGATATAGCCTTTTATAACTCAAACCTTTCGGATTCAACTTGGAATTACCGCTACGGTATAGACGGCAATAGAAGATACGGTTTTAATAAAGCGACTGAATTTGATTTTTCGATAAAATTTGAAAAGGAAGGCAGCGTATATAAACTTACTACGTCCGGTTCGGCATATTCAGACAGAAATTCAAGTAACGTGTGCTACGTTTCCGATTATTACGTTCCGACTACCGCATATCTATGCGTTTGGGCTCTCGACGGTAATAATGCGGATATATCGGTAAAGTATACCGAAACGGGCAGTTATACGCCTAACGATCAAACTGCCGAAGGCGAAGATCTTTCCGGCGATAACTTTTTCCCCGAGCCCATAGTTACGTTGGCTGAAAACGGGTATATAAAAATAGAAAAGCTCGATAACTGGGATTACGGCGTTTATTCAAAAAACAAAGTAAAAATAGACGGGCTTACCTTAAATTATAAGGTAACTGGGTATAACGGTTGCCCCATAGGTTTCGGACTTTCAACGACGGATACGGTTTTATCTCCGCTGGAAGGGAAGTTCAACGCAACCATTCGTCCCGTTTCGTCTACTCCGTATCTATATTATCAGAGTGACCATAGCGGTGAAACTATTTCTCCGCCGTATCATCATATAGCGTATAAAAACCCCGAACTTACCGACACGTCTTACGGGGCTGACGGCGCGCAAAGATATAAATTCACAAATTATTCTTCGTTTGAATTTTCCGTTAAATTTGAAAAATTCGGCGACGTATATAAAATAACTACTAACGGCATATCTAACTTCGCCTCGGCTGAAAGTAATGTTTGCTATGTTTCCAAAAACTATATTCCGGACGAAGCGTATGTTTGCATTTGGGGCGTAGAAGGCGGCAGACATACGATTTTCGTTAAGACAGATCCGAGTTTTATTGTCGAGCCTACCGAACCCGAAAACCCGTCGGGTCCTACTGAACCTGAAAATCCCGAAGATCCTACAACGCCAAAGGACGAAGAGATAAAGCCAGACAAAAAGTCTTTCGGTTGTTTTTCGGGAATAGAAACCGCAAGTTATTCTTGCGCTATGGCGATCATTGTTGCTTTTGCGATGATATTTATCCGTAAAGTAAAGAAAGGGGGGAAATAAAAATGACAAAGACGGTTAAAGTTTTATGTATTTTATTATCTTCCGTGTTCGTTTTTTCAGGGCTTTTTGCATGCTCGAATAAATTTGGAAAAAAAGAGGAAAACGGTGTGCAATATACAGAGACAGAGAACTCAGGCGACGTCGGTTGGGATGTAAAGAACGTTAAGACCAAAATTCCCGATACAGCCGTAAATATTTTCAGAGACGCAAAATTCAAAAAAGGGATAAACGTTTTAGGCACAAGTCCAGCAGGCGAAGGAAGAACGATAAAGGGATATTTGGATTATTTCGGCACCGCTTCCGTTGTCGGTATGGATTATTCACGCTTAAGACCATGGGAACTTACCCAGTGGTATAGTAAGCAAAACATTACTGATCGTGATACGTCTACCGATTATTATGACGAAACCACGGGCGAATACGTATACCGTAACGATTATAAGATGGTAAAATTCAATCCCGAAAAAGGAAGTGCTACTTTGGACGTAAATTGCAGCGCGGAATACGGCACTACCGCAAAAACGATCGGCGACTGGGCGCATCTTCTTTTGGAACAGAATATTGAACGGCATTACTTTAGAGACGTTAAATCGATAAGTGCGTATATAGACTATAAAATCGATAAGATGGATAATATGCATCTTGACGGCAGTTATGATAAAAATAAGCATGCCGCGCAATTTGTTTGGTATTTAAGTCTTGCAAGTCTTAAAGGCGGAGTAATTTGGTTTGGAATTATGGTTTACGATAACCGTATGGACGCAAAACGCGGCGAAGCGCCGGGCTTTAATTTCAGGGGCGGCTATTCCTTCGATAAGGGAACGAATATGGTTATGTATCATATAGATCCTTATAACGTTTACGGAAGAGAAGGTGTAACCACGGGCAAAAATTATAAACTTGCTATTCCGCTCGATAAAGACTTAAAGTTTTGCATTGAGCAAGCGACGAAGGACGGCGTGTTCGGAGTCGGAACGACTTTAAATGATTGCTATTTTTCATACACGAATTTGGGCTGGGAACTTCCCGGAACGTTCGACGTGTCGCTGACCATCAATCGCATAGGGCTTTATGCGGATTTGAAGTAAACATTAGTCAAAAAGACCTTTCGGGGTCTTTTTGATTTTTCTTTATCTTTTTGCATATACTCTTTGTGTGATAAGATTTATAGATAATCGGGTTTTAAAAATATTGTATATAGCGGCACTTTCGGTGATAATCGCTTTTATAGCGTTTGTCGGCGGGATTTTTTTATGGCAGGCAACCGAAAAGACCTTCTTTTATCCCGTAAAATATAAAGAAGAGATAATCTCGTCTGCGGATACTTACGGGTTGGAAAGAAAAACAGTCTTCGCCATGGTCAAAACGGAAAGCGGTTTTAATAAAAACGCCGAAAGTAATAAGGGCGCAAAAGGGCTTATGCAAATAACCGACGATACTGCAAATTATATAGCCGCACTCCGAAATATTGCGGTATTCGATATAAAAGACGTTTCTACTAATCTCGACTTCGGTTGCTATTATTTAAGGTATCTGATAAATAAATTCAAAAGCGTAGATACGGCGATCGCCGCCTATAACGCAGGGGAAGGCACGGTGGAAAAATGGCTTAAAGATCCTAATTGCAGTAAAAACGGACTAACTCTTTATAGAATTCCTTACCGCGAAACGGAGAACTATTTGAAAAAAATTGAAAAAAACGAAAAAAAATATAATAAATTGTATGGTAATATTCTTGACAAAAATAAATAATTTGGTTAATATATAAAAGCTACGTGAGGGTGGCGGAATTGGCAGACGCGTACGTTTGAGGGGCGTATGGTTATCCGTGTGGGTTCAAGTCCCATCCTTCACACCAAGTGTGT
>CACXGN010000021.1 GCA_902767225.1 uncultured Eubacteriales bacterium
TACAGAGAGTACGGCGAAAAAATGTTTTCTATGCTGGACGCTGAATTTGCCTGCGTTATTTACGACGCTAAAACCGACGAATATATCGCAGCAAGAGATCCTATCGGTATTCGTCCGCTTTATTACGGCTATGATAATAAAGGCGTTATAGTTTTTGCAAGCGAGCCTAAAAATCTTGTCGGAATAGCGGATAAAATTTTGCCTTTTCCTACGGGGCATTATTATAAAGACGGTGAGTTTATTTGCTACAACGATATAGCGGCAAGACAAAAGTATTCTTCGGACAAAATCGAAGAAGTTTGTAAGAATATAAAAGATAAACTCATTAAAGGCGTTAAAAAGCGTCTTGTCGCCGATGCAAAAGTAGGCTTTTTACTTTCGGGCGGGCTTGACAGTTCGTTAGTTTGCGCTATAGCGCAAAAGGAAAGCAATGCGCCCATAAAGACTTTTGCTATCGGTATGGTAGGCGACGCTATCGACTTAAAGTATGCGAAAGAGGTCGCCGACTACATAGGCAGCGACCATACGGAATTTTATATGACAAAAGAGAAAGTTTTATCTTCGCTTGAAGAAGTTATCTATATTCTCGGCACGTTCGATATAACGACTATCCGCGCGAGTATGGGGATGTATTTGCTCTGTAAGGCGATACACGAAAATACCGACATCAGGGTTTTATTGACGGGCGAAATTTCCGACGAACTTTTCGGTTATAAGTATACGGACTTTGCTCCAAACGCCGAAGAGTTTCAGTCGGAGAGCGAAAAGCGAATTAAAGAACTTCATATGTATGACGTCCTTCGTGCGGACAGGTGTATTTCGGTAAACTCGTTAGAAGCGCGTGTTCCTTTCGGAGATCTTGACTTTGTTAAATATGTGCTGTCAATAAACCCCGAACTTAAACTCAATAAGTATAACAAAGGTAAATACCTTTTAAGAAAAGCCTTTGAAGGAGATTATCTACCGCACGATATCTTATACCGTGAAAAAGCGGCGTTTTCGGACGCAGTAGGACACTCTATGGTGGATTACCTTAAAGAATATGCCGAAACTTTATATACCGACGAAGAATATGAAGAAAAACGCAAAAAATACACCCACGCCACACCCTTTACAAAAGAATCGCTTTTGTACCGAGATATTTTTGAGAAATATTACGCGGGGCAAAGTCAGATGATAGCGGACTTTTGGATGCCGAACAAGTCTTGGCAAGGTTGCGACGTTAACGACCCGTCGGCAAGGGTTTTATCAAACTACGGCGAAAGCGGAAAATAAAGGAGAAATATTATGGCAAAGTACATTTTTGTTACGGGAGGCGTCGTTTCGGGTCTCGGTAAAGGGATAACGGCTGCGTCACTCGGCAGGCTTTTAAAAGCACGCGGATTAAAGGTTGCGGCTCAAAAACTTGATCCTTACATAAACGTTGATCCCGGAACTATGAGTCCGTATCAGCACGGAGAAGTTTACGTGACGGAAGACGGGGCGGAAACCGACCTCGATTTAGGACATTACGAACGATTTATTGACGAAGACTTAAATAAATACTCCAATCTTACCACGGGTAAAGTTTATTGGTCGGTATTAAATAAAGAAAGGAAAGGTGAGTATTTGGGGCATACCGTTCAGGTAATTCCGCATATCACAAACGAGATAAAAGAATTCGTATATTCGGTAGGTAATCATACCGATGCGGACGTTGTTATAACCGAGATAGGCGGCACTATCGGCGACATAGAGTCCCAGCCGTTTTTGGAGGCGGCACGACAGGTCTCTTTGGAAGTAGGGCGTGAAAACTGTCTGTTTATTCACGTGACGCTCGTGCCGTTTATAAAGGGCTCTGACGAACATAAGTCAAAACCGACGCAACACTCGGTAAAAGAGTTGCAAGGCATGGGCATTAAACCAGACATAATAGTTCTGCGTGCCGACGAACCTTTGGAAGAAGAGATATTTGACAAAATTTCGCTTTTTTGCAACGTCCACACCGATTGTGTAATAGAAAACACGACACTTCCTAACCTTTATGAAGCACCGCTTATGCTTGAAAAACAGAACTTTTCTTCCGTGGTTTGCAGAAGTCTAGGGTTAAAAACGAAAGAACCTGATCTTGCCGACTGGATAGAGTTGGTTGACAGAATAAAAACGAGAACAAAAACGGTAAATATTGCACTCGTCGGTAAATACGTTAAGTTGCACGATGCTTATTTATCCGTTGCGGAAGCGCTTCGCCATGCGGGATACGTTTACGGCACGAGAATAAATATAAATTGGGTAGATTCCGAATTGCTTACGGAAGATAATGCGGCGGATACACTTAAAGATGCAGACGGAATTATCGTTCCCGGCGGTTTCGGCGGTAGGGGAATTGAAGGTATGATAGCCGCAGTAAAATACGCAAGAGAAAACAATATTCCGTTTTTCGGGATATGTCTTGGTATGCAGATAGCGGTTATCGAATATGCTAGGAACGTTTTAGGATACAAAGATGCAAACTCCGGCGAATTCGACGAGAGTTGTAAGCATAAAGTAATAGATTTTATGCTAGGTCAGAGTGATGAAATCGATAAAGGCGGCACTTTAAGGCTTGGGGCATATCCTTGCATTATAAAAAAAGGGACTACGATGGAACGATTATACGGTAAGAGTGAAATAACCGAACGCCACCGTCACCGCTACGAATTTAACAACGATTATAAAGAAGAACTTATTAAAAGCGGTTTGAATATCGGCGGAATTTCTCCCGACGGGAAACTTGTGGAAACGGTAGAACTTTCCGAACGTCCTTTTTACGTCGGTGTACAGTTCCACCCCGAATTTAAGTCGAGACCAAATAAGGCGCACCCACTTTTTAAGGGTTTTATTAAAGCAGCAATCAAAAATAAGGAGATATAAAAAAATGTGCGGAATAGTTGGATATATAGGTAAAAACGTTGAAAGCGTAGTAATAGACAAACTGAAAAAATTAGAATATCGCGGATATGATTCGGCAGGGATTGCCGTCAATTCCCCGACAGGGTTTGCAGTATTTAAAGCAAAGGGCGAGATAAAAAATCTTGAAAAAATAGTCAAAAAGACCGATACGGCATCCGTCGGCATAGGACATACCCGCTGGGCAACGCACGGAAAGCCCGACGAAATAAACGCTCATCCGCATGTTTCTGCCGATAATCGCTGGACACTTGTTCATAACGGAATTATAGAAAACTATTCCGAGATAAAAGAAAAACTTGTCGGTCAGGGTATGACCTTTTATAGTCAAACAGATAGCGAAACGGTCGTTAAACTTTTACAGTATTACGATAAAGGCGACAGATTTGATACGATAAGCAAGACCATTTCGGCATTAAAGGGAAGTTTTGCGTTAGCGATACTTCGTGCCGAAGACAATAAAATTTATTTTGCAAAAAACAAAAGTCCGCTTTATATAGCGATAAAAGACGGCGAAGCCTTACTTGCAAGCGACGTTATCTGTTTTAAAGGTTTTGCTGAAGAATATTACGTTATAGAAGACGGCGAATATGGCTCGGTAGACGGTAACGCTTTAATTGTAAAAAACGAGTTTGGTTTAGTGGGAAAAGCGCCCGTTGAACTTGACTATGACTTCGGCGACGTTGAAAACGTTTACGATCATTATATGATAAAAGAAATTTACGATACGAAAAACGCGCTTTTGAATAATTACGAATATTACAGTAACGGCAATTATAAAAAACTTGCAGATCTTGACGTGTCTTGTTTTGATAAAGTCGTTTTCGTAGGTTGCGGAACGGCGTTTAACGCCTGTCTTGTCGGCGCTAAATTTTTTAAGGAAAAATTCGACGTAGACTGTTTTACCGAAGTCGCAAGCGAGTTCAGATATTCCCGCCCTAAACTTAACGAAAGGTCTTTGGTTATTCTCGTCAGTCAAAGCGGTGAAACCGCGGATACCCTGGCCGCTCACGAACTTGCAAAGTTAAACAAGGCGGTTACCGTTGCGGTAGTAAACGTGGAATACAGCACTCTTGCGAAAGCCGCCGACGTTTGTTTGCCCATAAAGGCGGGCGTTGAAATTGCGGTCGCGTCTACTAAGGCGTATAGTTGTCAGGTATTAACGTTATATATGGCCGCATCTATTTTGGAAGCTTCTTCTCGTCGTGAAAAACCGAATTTTGATCAAGTTAAGGCTTTTTTAGACGGCCTTTCCTTCGGAGATACGGAACTCTTTAAACGTGTTTCGGAGACCATACGCTACCAGCAAAAAATATTTATGATTGGCAGGGGCGCCGATTATTGCACGGCTAACGAGGCTAGCTTAAAAATAAAAGAAACGTGCTATTTAAACTCCGATACTTATTTTGCGGGAGAATTAAAGCACGGTTTTTTGGCGCTTATAGACGAAATGACATACGTGGTCGTTTTTGCAACCGAAAAAGAAGTGCTAGCGAAAACTATTTCTAATGCCGAAGAAGCCTATTCGCGTGGGGCACGCCTTATTGTGTTTACGTGTTTTGACGATATCGATAAAAGTTTTGAAAACAAATGCGAATTTATTATTAAGGTTAGGGATATCGGGAGCGGGCTACAGGCAATAGAGAATATTATTCCTTGGCAACTTATCGCCTATTATACTTCGGTATCGAAAGGTATAAACCCCGATAAACCCCGCAATCTTGCAAAAAGCGTTACGGTGGAGTGATCATATGAAATTTACAAAAATGCAGGGGCTTGGCAACGATTACCTTTATATCTACGGCGAAGTCCCGTTAAACGTCAAAGAATTTGCCGTTAAATATTCCGATCGTCATTTTGGAGTAGGTTCGGACGGGCTTATCTATATTTCGCCATCAAAGGTCGCCGACTTTAAAATGCGTATTTTTAACGCGGACGGATCGGAAGCGAAGATGTGCGGTAACGGTATAAGGTGCGTCGGTAAATACGTTTATGATAAAGGTTATACGGACAAAACCGAACTGACGGTAGAAACGCTTTCTGGGATAAAAACGCTTATTCTTTCCGTTGTTTACGGGAAGGTTAAAACCGTTACAGTGGATATGGGAAAAGTTTTCGTTTCCGACGATTTGGTTTTGGCGGTGGCGGATAAGGATTTTACCGCCACACCCGTTTCGGTCGGCAATCCGCATATAGTTATTTTCGTAAATGACGTTGAATGTTTTCCTATAGAAAAATACGGTAAAATTTTAGAAAAACATCCGCAGTTTCCCGACGGAGTAAACGTGGAATTTGCCGAAGTTAAGGACGGGTATATTCGCATGCGTGTTTGGGAGCGCGGTAGCGGAATAACGCTCGCTTGCGGAACGGGAGCGTGCGCCACTGTTTCCTCCGCAGTTAAAAAAGGACTTGTTAAGGCGGGCGAATTTACGACCGTTAAACTTGACGGTGGCGATTTACAAGTAAAATATACGGACGACAATATAACAATGACGGGTGGCGCGGAGTTCGTTTGTGAAGGAGAAACTTATGACTAAACCAAATATGAATTATGCAAATTTAAAGGACAGTTATCTGTTTTTCGGCATAGCGCAAAGGGTAAAAAAGTATTCGGAACTTAATCCCGATAAAAAGATTTTGCGTTTAGGTATAGGCGACGTTTCTTTGCCGCTTGCTAAAACCGTTATATCGGCTTTGGCGGAAGGTGTTAGTGATCAAGCGGAAAAGTCTTCTTTTCACGGCTATATGCCGGAGTGTGGTGCACCATTTTTAAGAAAAACCATAGGTGAGTTTTATAGAAACAGGGGTGTTAAAATTTCCGATGACGAGGTGTTTGTTTCAAGTGGGGCGAGCGACGAACTAGGCGATATTTTGGATTTGTTTGATAAAGAAAACTCCGCGCTCGTAATTGAACCCGCTTATCCCGCTTACGTTGACGCAAATATCATCGCGGGAAGGAAAAATATTCATTTAGCGTCTTCTATAGAAAACGGCTTTACGCCTGACCCTGACGAAGAAAAGAAAGCGGATATAATTTATATTTGTTCGCCAAACAATCCGACGGGCGCGGTTTTTACAAAAGAGAAACTTAAAAAGTGGGTAGATTTTGCAAATGAAAACGGTTCGGTGATTTTATTTGACGCCGCATATGAAGCGTTTATCGAAGACGAGAATATTCCGCACAGTATTTTTGAAATAGACGGGGCAAGTACTTGTGCAATAGAAATATGCTCGCTTTCCAAAACCGCAGGGTTCACGGGAACAAGACTCGGCTATACGGTTATACCCAAGGCACTTGAAAGACAAGGTATGAATTTTAACTCTATGTGGGTAAGAAACAGAACCACAAAAACTAACGGCGTTTCATATATTATCCAGAAAGGCGGGGCGGCGGTTTTTAGCAAGCAAGGTCAAAAAGAAATAAAAGAAAATATCGCTTATTATAAAGAAAACGCAAAAATTTTAATGAGAGTTTTAGACGAGTTTAATATAGAATATACTGGTGGGGTAAACGCGCCGTATATCTGGCTTAAATGCCCGAAAAATCTTGACAGTTGGGCGTTTTTCGATATGCTTCTTAACGAAATACAAGTTGTCGGCACTCCGGGTGAAGGATTCGGTAGTTGCGGAGAAGGGTTTTTCAGATTTTCGACTTTCGGCAGCCACGAAGATACGATAGAAGCAGCTATAAGATTAAAAAGTTTTCTAAAACATTTATTTAATAAATAAATTAAGTAGACATTGTTTGGCACCATAGCGTATGCTTGTCTTCGGCGGGGCGAAGCGACCGCCGACGGGCTTGAATATGCGCGAACAGGGTTTAATTGCCTTTGCAATAAGTCGTGGAAAAATATAGACGGCGGTGTGGCGGTAGACCTTAATATCCCGAACGTTAACGATAAAAACGAATTCGACGCGTCAAAATATTATGACTACGTAACCATAACGAACTTTCTTAAATCCGCCAAATAAGTGAAATAAGTAAAAACATAAAAAAGACAGGTTAAACACCTGTCTTTTTTTATGGCGGAGAGGAGAGGTAAATTCCCCCGAAAACGGGGGAAATGTCGTTTACGACAAAGGGGGTGCGCCCGACGCACAGTCGGTCGAACCTCGCAATTAGAATAATTGCTCCGAGCAATCCCTTGCCACTTGTGGCAAGAATAAAGGCAGATAATCGTTTGACTATCTGCCTTTATTTTCTTTGGCGGAGAGGAGAGGATTCGAACCACAAAAACGATTTTAAAAAATTCAATAAAATACTTATGATTTTAACTTTTCAGTCCCCAAAAAATCCCCAAAAAGACTATTTAATTACTTTTCAATAATCACTCAAATAAGTTGCGTGACGGTA